>CAJUMG010000042.1 GCA_910587335.1 uncultured Oscillospiraceae bacterium | reverse complement strand
CAGAAGAAGCGAACATGGTGTCGTGATATTCCATATCAATGGCAAGGCATCCAGCGTGTTGGACCTGATCGCTAAGAAAAGGGAATGATTTACAGGGGTCACTGAAATCAAGATTCCTTCGATCTTTGATATATACCCGCTCACCATTCAGGTTGTTTCCGACATGGATAAAGCCGTACTTCTCCAGAAGAAGTATCAAACTGATGTGTTTATCAAAAACAGTCACATAAATTTCATTGATGCCCAAATCTCTCCATTGCCACAAAGTTAGACCAAGAGCTCCCTCACCAATCCTTTGATTCCGATAACGCTCATCAATTTTGATTGTTGTGATTTTAAGACGAGCAGTCTTCGGCAAAACGCTACCGTTTGCCAAATTGATCTCCTCAACTTCATTCGGCTTTAGGTTTACAAAAGCTCCTACACCCTGGTCATCTTCAAATATCAGCGCCCGTTTCCCATCAGCGGCTTTTGCCGCGAACCATTGCACAAAACCAGTGCTTGATGAAGTGCCGGGGTAATCTGCTTTCAAGGAATCGAAAAAGGGATCATTGAGATTGATCTCGGAAAATCGCTTGCGTTCAAATTTACCCGCCATAATCGGCCCCTCCTCAAAGTGATTTTATGAAGTCAATTGCCCGCATAAGGTCTTTAGCGCCCTCGGAAACAAAAAGCTTCGCATTAATGTCTCTGGCAACTTCATCTGCGTATAGCCGTTCTTCCCGCTGAAAGTATTCAATGCTCTTTACAGCAACCTCAATTCCATCGCGCTTTCTTCGCCGGGACGCTATGATTTCTGGATTTTCGGTTAGCAACACAATAGCATCCGGTTTGAGCATAGCAAAAGTGCCATAAGGAATACGTTGCACTTCGCCCGATGCATTCAGCAGGCAGAAGTGTCCATCCAAAATAAAATTCTGGCACAACGTTCTGAGCTCGTCCACGGCCCAAAGAAGGAACTGCTGATTTTCATCTATGTCAGGAATGAGCTTATTCTTTGCAAATTCTGAACGCTTTTTTGTTGCAATCAGGGCGCTGGCCGAATAGGTTTCGATGCCCACAGAATCTTTCACAAGGTTGCAAAAATATGATTTTCCTACACCATGAACACCACTCACAAAAATCATGCATCTATCTCTCCTTTGCAAAGAGCCATAACGACTTTCAGATTTATTATAACAGATTAAAATAAGAAATTCAATAGATAACAGAATTTCCTCCTGCAATCGCAGGAGGAAATCTTGCGTTTAGGGATTAGTCGTGTTAT
>CAJUMG010000041.1:442-1419 GCA_910587335.1 uncultured Oscillospiraceae bacterium | reverse complement strand
AATGGCGGTGTGAGCAGGTCATCCGGCTTTGCGGATGACGAACATCCTCCCTCTATCCCGGAGCCCTCTGTGGAGGATAAGGCGGACAGCCTGATCGACCGGATCGACACAGCCGCCCTGCTGGCTCGCTGCAAGAAGGAATACAGCGGAGTGGCGCAACTGGGCATTGAGGCCCTTGAACTGAAAATCAAGGGCTGCAGCGGGGCGGATATTGCCCGGCTCTACCACACTGAACCCAATCATGTAGGGGCATGGATCTCCCGGGCAAAGGCCAAGCTGCTGTTCCGGCGGGATCGCTCTAATCAGCGGGAGGCGCAGATCCTGGCCCTGTCCAAGCAGGCGCTCCTGTCCACCGCCGAATTGGTCAAATGCGCCGAGGCCGACGTCAGCGGCCTGTCCACCGACCAAAAGGTCATGGCGGCACTCTACAACGATGACTTTACCACCTGTGACAACATCCGCTGGGAGATGATGCAGGCGGAAAGCCGGGAGGACGTTACCCTGGCGGTTGCGAACCTCTATCTGCGTAAGCAGATCATTTTCGAGAGGCTGGGGTAAAGAAATCCCTGCATCTGTATCATGCTGGCGGCATGGAGAAAATTCACCGCGAAATGAGACGGTAGCGTAAGAAAATTTTTTAAGTGAGGGCCGGCACAGCGTTAAGCTGCGCCGGCCTTTGCTTTGGGCAATTTGAGATTGTTTCCGCCAGCCTGATGGGAATGTTAATCACAATATATCATAGCTAAGTCATGTGTTTTCTTCTTCATTCCTGCACGGATATGAGAAGGTTCAAGGCACTCGCATTTATCTCCGAAGCTAAGAAGAATATCATAGTAATATTCGTTTTCAATGAACGGAAAATTTACAATGTAATATTCGTCACCATCCGGCAAAAAGTGATCATAGGCGCAAAATTCAAGAACCCTATCCAGCGCAGATTTGTGGATACGAATTTTAATTTCTGTTTGCATCGTTTC
>CAJUMG010000041.1:0-429 GCA_910587335.1 uncultured Oscillospiraceae bacterium | reverse complement strand
AATCGGTTTTTGATAATGCCGCGCGGCAAAGGTTTCCTGCTTTATCTGCAAGTCTGACATACGGGATAGTCTGAACAGGCGGTAGTCGCTCCTGTTATAACAATACCCATAAAAATACCAGTGGCCGCTTTTTAATACAAGCTGGTATGGCTCAACCGTTCTCACAGTTTTATTTCCATGGTGAGCTATGTACTCAAAGGAAAGCAGTTTGTGATATTCTAAAGCTGCTTTAATCATTTGCAAGTATGGTTGTATATTTTTGTTGCCTGACCATGGGCTTAAATCTACACAGATTTGATTTATCTTTATTTCAATGTCATTCGCTTTATCGGCAGGGATGAAACTCCTGACTTTTGCAAGCGCGTTTACCAGTTCATCACCTCGTACCATATTGGAAAGACTGGAAAGCCCCATCAAGATTGCAGAAAG
>CAJUMG010000040.1 GCA_910587335.1 uncultured Oscillospiraceae bacterium | reverse complement strand
CTTGACCCTCTGTATTACCTCAAACAGCCGCGCCCTGCCGGAGATGCCCCAGGCTTTCAGGCTGGGGGTGACCGCCAGACAGATGGTCTTCTCGGTGCGGCTCAGGTCCGCTACCACAAGATTAGTGGTCAGGGGATCGAGGCCGCGCTCGATGCATTCGACCGATGCGTAGAAACTTTTGAGATCAATAGCGAGATAGGTTCGCTCACCCACAGCGCAGTCCTCCTTCCCCAGGATTTTCTTACCCTTATCATAGCATACCCAGACCAAACCAAACAAGCCAAAATCATAATAATAGGCGATTGCGAAAGTCCGCAGAGATAACGAGGGAAAAGAGCGGTTCATCAATCGCAGGGAGAGGTTAAGGAAAGAGGAAACAAAAACCATCCCCTCACCGGCAAAGAGCAACGAGGGGGCATCCGAGGTATGAAAGACTATTTAGGCAGCAAGACGGCGGACACGGCGGAAAAGATGCCGTTCGTGCAGCGCGTCAGCCAAGACAACACAGAGCAGCTGGACAATTCCTGCAAGGTATAGATCCGCATTGGTGGTCAGGGAATTAGAAGTCTTTCTCTGCTCCAGGCCGAGAACGTGCTTGAACGAGCCAATGGAGCGTTCAACAGCAGTGCGTTTGGCATACAACGCAGCCCACTGGTCGGAGCCACGCAGTATGCCTGGATAAAGACGCAGATCGGCATCGGGATAGATGTAAACGCATCGCCCATAAGCAGAAGCAGAACAAGGTTGGTCACAGCGGCAGCGCCAAGTCGTACCATTGGGAGATTTCACACGTTCGGTTTCAGGACATATAAATTTGAGGCGCATGGAGCGGTTTTTCCCGCCGCATACGCTGTGAAATTTCAACTGGCTCCCATCGTTGGGGCAAAGCGGAATACCGTTCTCATCCAGATGAGCCACGAGCTTGCCGGCGGTATTGCGGCGGCTCATCGGAATAACAGCTCTCTCAAATTGAAACTCCCGCAGCAGGGCGCTGTAAGTATCATAGCTGTCAAAGGCTGCGTCGCCCAAAAATGTTTTGTAATGCAGACCAGGATGACGGAGTTTGAAATCCCGGAGGACCGGGAGCAGCGTGCGGGAATCGCCGAGTTCCTTGTCTGCGTCTGGATTATCCGTGCACTTGTCAATAGGGATTTCGGGGTGAGATTTCTTGAACGCATCATCGAAAAAAGCGATATGGCGCACGATCCCCAGGCCGTTGGTCAGCAGCCCTGCCTTTTGCGCATAGCAAAAATGGCCGTTAATGTACTGCTGTTTCACCGCCGGACTGGCGGCGGCGCAGTCGGGGAGCAGACCGTAAACTGCCCGGTATGGGTCGGTATTCGGATTTGTTTTTGCCATGAGCTTCGCTTGCCGCAGCTTTGAAGAAAAGAATTTTGGATTATTCTCCGCAACATAGCTTTCGATCCCGGTGGTGTCATAGATCAGGCTGCCGGCAAGCTCAGCGTCCATCTCCCGGCAGATCGGTTCCGTCAGCTCCACCAGCCGCTCAAAAACCTCCATGATATATGGCAGGAAATCCTGCTTGAATCTGGTAAGCTTTGCCGCGTCAGGCACCTTGGAGAATCCGCAGAACTTCCGCATTTCCCGGCTGTGCCGCAGGGTGACCAGCAAAACGCTGTCATTCACATAGCAAAATATCTTCTGCAGCACCAAACTTTTCAGAAACGCCACCAGAGGATACTTTCGCGGACGGCCGGTGTTCTGGTAAAACGCCATGTAGAACCTGGCTGGCACGAGCGTATCCCAGTCAATGTGTTCGTCCAGCAGGCGGAACAACTTCGGTTTATCCTCCTCCATGCTGGCGGCTACGCCCTTGTAGGTGTCGAACAGCGACATCTGCTCACTTTTATTTCGCATGACTTTTCCTCCTGTTTTGGCTAGTCTATTGTTGCCCTTCACCTCAATTATACCACCAAACTGGAGGAAAGTCAGATATAACGTGAACCAGAAAACGCTTGATTTGCAAGCACTTTGCCGGTTTTGCAATCGGCTAAAAAATCATAATAACCAAAGGAGGAACCTCCATGAACATCGTTGGATATGGCGGGGGAACAAATTCGACCGCCATGCTGATTGGATTGTACCACCGGAAGATCCCGGTGGACTTGATCCTGTTCTCCAATACCGGGG
>CAJUMG010000039.1:984-2468 GCA_910587335.1 uncultured Oscillospiraceae bacterium | reverse complement strand
TTTAAACGAAAAGCAGGAATGCAATTTCGAAATCACATTCCTGCTTATGGACATTATTTAGTTTTGTAGCATTGCCAAATATTGAGCATTTACATAAGTGGCAAACAATCTTTTAGGATGTCATCTGCCTTTTAGTGATTTCTCCATAATTTCATATACCAATTTAACATTATTTTCCAATTCAATGATTTCGTGGCCAGTTGTTCGATAACCTTTATGTTCATAGATACAAACACCGGGAAGCGAGGCATCTAAAACAGCAGTACCATATTTTTTCATAATTTCTGTTTCTAAACACTTCATAATGTATGAACCATAGCCTTGTTTTTGATAATCTGGTAATACATATAGCCCTGTAATGTGATTTTGATTATAACAGCCAGTTCCAATAATTAAATTTGCCGTTTTCAAAACACCCATATTACCTGAGGTTATGCCATCAAGGATATGCTCTTTGTTATGGTGATTGCAAAAGAAGTCTACTACTTCTTTAGGATAATATCGAGGATACACTGTTTTAATTGTTGTTTGTAAAATGTTGTAGATGACATCGACCATTTTAATTGTTGCCGTTATGTATTTCATATTTATATTCACCCCAAATCATAACTTTAGCGCTTATCATATCAGTTTTTTCACTGAAGTAGGTGGAAGTCTGTCCTCATCTTGCATATAGTAAAAGCTCTTACAGTTTAGACTGTAAGAGCTTTATCTGGTGGAGATAAGAGGGATCGAACCGCTGACCGCTTGAATGCCATTCAAGCGCTCTCCCAAGCAACCGCCTGTGCACCCCTAATTCTCACCATTAACATCATATAACTCTGCTGAAAGAGTTTTTTTGCTCTTACTGGGCTATCGGCAATTTGTCGGTTACCGAATCTATGCCATTCAAGAACTGTTCAACGCTAATGTTGAACTTGACCTCAAGCTCATAGCCTTTATGCACCACAACTTTCTCAATGATATAGCTGCATATCATTTTTTTGACTGCCATATCGCTCTGGTCAAATATTTCCGACCAAGAGGCTATGCGGTCATATTCGGCTTTCATATCTGCTATTATACCATTTTTTTTGTTCTAATTGCAAGGTTAGGTCAGTTAATCGCTTACTGCTTTCCAAAACCTTATTGCGAACTTCTTCCGGCATTTCAGATAACACATCTTTAGGTAGTTCACTTTTGCCTTGAATTGCTTTTAATAGCTCAGATTTTAAGGCTTCATATTCTTTATTAGCTTTGGTATTTTCAGATTTTGCATTGTTTAAATCTGCCTGCAAATCATTTAACTGATTTTGCAATGCTAAGTCAATCACCTGCTCACCTGATATAGCTGTCATTTTATCAAATAACGGTTCAAATATTATCTCTTTCCCGTCCGATTTTAGAATCAATGTAACTTTCTCACCGTCATAACCAACAGACAGGGCCGGGTCATTTGAAATTTTCGAACTATGGGCGCCATCTTGGCCGCATAGATAAACACA
>CAJUMG010000039.1:0-974 GCA_910587335.1 uncultured Oscillospiraceae bacterium | reverse complement strand
GTACAGCCCCTGATCGGTCAGGCAGAAGTCGTAAGCAACAATATTTTGCAATGGTCTTGCTTTGTGGGTTTTGGTGTCATACGCTGTCAGCAAAGAATTTTCGTTGATGAAATATATCGTCATTCCATCAAAAGCGATATTTCCTTTCGTGGGGATGTCCAGCATTTGCGTTCGCTGGGTTGTCCTGTTAACTTCCGTAATCCCATCATTCGTAATGAAAAAGAAACTATTCTCGTTTAGGAAAAAGCCATAGCAGTATTGCAGAAACCTCCAAGTATCCCCCACAGTATAATCAATTCCCAGTAAGGATTGTTCGCTGTCCGTTATTTTCTCAAAAATAACCTGTTCATCAAAAGTTTCTGTATTAAGCCGGACAATGGACACCTGGGTAGCTGTGCTGTTGTAGCTGCCGACACGGTCAACATGCCTTTCTGTGCGTGAAACCATGTAATAAATGTATGTGGCGTCCATATAAACGGCCTTGACATATTCTTCATCTGAAAAAATCCCAAACAGCGGGGAGAGCGGCAGATCCGTCAAAACGCCGGTTGCCCGGTTTGCCAGAGAGTACGTCTGCGTCTGGTCATTGAAAATCACGCTGTAATTTTCCGATACACTATGCGAAGCTGAATTGAAGATCCCGGTTGCAGATTTTGCGACGGAGCAGCCGGACAGCGAAAACAAAAGCAACAGGCTTAACGCAGCAACGCTGTGCCGTTTGATAAGTTTTCTTTCTGATTGCCAGCAGTTGGTGTTTTGTCGCAGCACCCACCATATCATGAGGGAGCAGCTCGCGGCGGACAGACCGAGCAAAGTCAGCGCTTCCTGGGGGGAACGCTCCAAAAATGTAACAATGGGTTCTCCGGTCAGCGAGTCCTCCGTTGAAGAAGTCCCTTTCAGAAAGCCGGTGGCCAGCAGGAACGGCAGGGGAAGCGGCAAATGGTAGCAGATTTGCCGAGACATACCGATGTAGG
>CAJUMG010000038.1:900-2805 GCA_910587335.1 uncultured Oscillospiraceae bacterium | reverse complement strand
GAGCTGCTTGGCTCGCTGGAGCTGCTTGGCTCGCTGGAGCTGCTTGGCTCGCTGGAGCTGCTTGGCTCGCTGGGGGTACTTTCCTCACTGGGGGGGTCTTCTCCGGGAGCGTCCGTATCAGGGGGCGCGTCCGGGTCGGATTCGTACTGACTGGAGATGCTTTCATCGCTGCCGTTCTCATTCGATGTGAAAGCTGTCATACCAGAAAACAGGATAGCCGCTGACCAGATGGCTACTGCCGATACCTTTAAAAATTTCCTCACCTAAAAAATCCTCCTCTTCAGCCTTAAAATTTATAACGATCTCTTACTAATGCAGCTCCAATCGTTTTGTCCCTTATAAGATAGGTTTCTTCCGACTGAATTTGTCGGAAGAAACCGCAAAGGATACCCTTTGCGGTTCATTAGTTTTATTATATATCTTTATTTGGTAAAGTCAACCATGGTCAGAATAATCTTTTTCTCCGGCGGGAAAAATAAAAAAGTTTGTCTTTTCTTTAACAAAAAACAAGCTTTTCTCTCTTGCAATTTTACCGGTACTGTTTTATAATGAAAAAGGAAAAATTTAAAGTTCTCTGGTATTATTACGGTACCAAATTTCCCTTAATTTTGTAATAATACAATTTTGGAAGGAGCATTGCAATGACAAAGAACCAGAATGTCCTCAAATGGATTGAGGAATGCAAAGCATTGGTAAAACCAGATAAAGTGGTCTGGATTGATGGCAGCGATGAACAAATCCAAGAATTGCGTAAATTATCTATTTCGATCGGCGAAATGGAACCTTTAAACGAGGAAAAGCTGCCTGGATGCCTGCTGCACCGGACGGCTGTTAATGATGTTGCCCGTGTGGAAGGCCGCACTTATATCTGCACCCGTAAAAAAGAAGATGCCGGCCCCACCAACAACTGGGAAGATCCCAAGGTTATGTATGATAAACTGGGCAAGCTTTTTGACGGCTGCATGAAGGGCCGCACTATGTATGTCATTCCTTACTGCATGGGTCCAATCGGTTCTCCATTCTCTAAAGTAGGCGTTGAACTGACTGATTCCACTTACGTGGTTTTAAATATGGACATTATGACCCGCATGGGCCAGAAAGCTTTGGATCAACTGGGCGACGAATCCAATGATTTTGTCCGGGGCCTCCATTCTAAAGCAAAATTAGAAGAAGAAAACCGTTATATTGTCCATTTCCCGGAAGATAATACCATTTGGTCCATTAACTCCGGTTATGGCGGCAATGTTCTGTTAGGTAAAAAATGCTTTGCTTTGCGTATTGCTTCTTACCAGGCTAAAATGGAAGGCTGGATGGCAGAGCATATGCTCATTTTGGGCTTGGAAAATCCCAAAGGTGAAATTAAATATGTTTGTGCTGCTTTCCCATCCGCCTGCGGCAAAACCAACCTGGCTATGCTGATCCCGCCGAAAAAATACCGCGATATGGGCTATAAGGTCTGGACCGTAGGGGATGATATTGCCTGGCTCCGGATTGGTCCTGACGGCCGTCTGTGGGCGATCAATCCGGAAGCCGGTTTCTTTGGCGTTGCACCTGGAACCAATGTGAAATCCAATCCCAACGCTTTGGAATCTACCCGTAAAAATACCATCTTTACAAATGTCGTCCATGATTTGGATAATAATACCGTTTGGTGGGAAGGCTTGGACAAAAATCCCCCGAAACATGCTGTCAACTGGAAAGGGGAACCTTGGGACTGCACCGACGGCTCCAAAGGCGCCCATCCCAATTCCCGCTTTACTGCTCCCGCAGTCAACTGCCCCTGCATTTCCAAAGAATTTGATAATCCTCAGGGTGTTCCTGTTTCTGCTATTATCTTCGGCGGCCGCCGCGCAAAAACTGCTCCATTAGTTTACCAGTCCCGCGACTGGACCCATGGCGTTTTTG
>CAJUMG010000038.1:0-890 GCA_910587335.1 uncultured Oscillospiraceae bacterium | reverse complement strand
CGGTGCAGTAGGTGTTGTCCGCCGTGATCCTATGGCTATGCTGCCCTTCTGCGGCTACCATATGGGCGATTACTGGACACATTGGCTGGAAATGGGCGAAAAATTAGGCGATAAAGCTCCGAAAATCTTTAACGTCAACTGGTTCCGCACCGACGATGAAGGTCATTTCATTTGGCCGGGCTTTGGCGATAACATGCGTGTCCTGAACTGGATCATTGACCGCTGCGAAGGCAAAGCTGATGCTGTTGAAACACCTATCGGTTTTGAACCGAAACCAGAAGATATTGACGTAGCAGATCTGGATGGTATTACAACGGATACTGTCCGTGGTTTGCTGAATGTGGACAAAGAGCTTTGGAAAGAAGAAGTTGCCGGTATTAAAGAATTCTATGCGAAATTTGGTGACCGTCTGCCTGTTGCCCTGAAGGATCAGCTGGCCAAGCTGGAAGCCAATTTGAATCAATAATGCGGCTTTATAGCGGCTTTAGCCGCTGGCGCGCAATTACAGCGATTTGTATGACGGCTGCTGCAACTGCTATTGCGATTGTATTTGCTGTTATGGCTGCTGTAATCGCTAACCATGATTAAAAACTAAAAAAACCGCTTCCGGGGAAACCCCGGAAGCGGTTTTTTTATAGACAACCTCGTCTATTTATGGTATATTATCAGTGGCGCTGTCGCATTCGGCAGGCGGTTAAATCCCGCCCCTGAAAAGGGGTGACGCTTATGTGGAGCAGAATTCTTCGATTGATTGTATTTTCCCTCATCATAGTATACATATGCTCTGTAAAAGTATGGTAACCGCCCCCCGTAGCAAGGATTAGCGGTTACCGTTATTTCTTCAGGGGCTAACCGTCTGCTGACAGCGCCCTTTTCTATTTTTATTATAG
>CAJUMG010000037.1 GCA_910587335.1 uncultured Oscillospiraceae bacterium | reverse complement strand
TGTAATCGGGGCTATACCGCCTAATCTGAAATTACTTCCCTCTAACTGAAAACATAAGGAAAAGCACGCTTTTTGCTATGTTTTTTTGGCAGCTTATTTTACAATTTCGCCGTAAACCTCGCCAGCGCAGCCCGCAGCATTGGATTCGTCGGTATCAATGTGCATGGCCAGCGCAAATTTGGGGCTGACCCGAACAACTACATCGTCGAAGATCAAAGACCGGCCGTTTGTGGAGATCTTGACCTTTACAATTTCCTTATCGGAAACGCCCAATTTCTCCGCATCCTCTGGGGTTGCATGGATATGGCGTTTGGCGGCGATTACCCCTTCGGTCAATTCGACCTCGCCGCAGGGTCCAACCAGCTTACAGGGCGCGCTGCCCGCGATATCGCCGGATTCCCGCACCGGAGCGGCAACGCCCAGGGTTCTGGCGTCGGTCAAGGATACCTCTATCTGAGTTGCGGGGCGGACCGGACCCAAAATCGTTACGCCGGGAATGGTTTTCTTCGGGCCGACAACGTCTACCCGCTCGGTGCAGGCAAACTGTCCGGGCTGGGACAGGTCCTTTTTCGGCGTCAGCGCCGCGCCTTTGCCAAACAGCGTCTCCAAATCCTCCTGGGTCACATGGACATGCCGGGCGGAAGTTTCTACCAATACCTGATTGCTCATTTTCTATTTCTCCTCTCGGAAGGCGATACCGCCAACCCATAAATTCTATTTCTTATTATACATAAGAAAAAATCACCCTGCAAGGGCAAATAAATAAATCCCGCGTTTTTCGTCAAAAGTATAAAAAGAAGCGGAACTTCACAAAGCCAGGCCATCTTGCGGAATATTCACTAAAAAAACATATTTTCCCGCCCAAATTATGGTATAATGCTTGTAGACTTGGCGGATAGCTGCTTTTTATCGGCCTTGACGTCCTAATAGGCGGAGCTGGCCGGCCATCTGCGCAGATACTTTTTCCGCTGTCATTTTGTACAGAGGGCCAAAAAGTTGGCGCGGGGAGAAATCTTTTGTCTGGCAGGTCCACCAAATGGGCATATTTTTTTACGGAGGCGTAAAATGCATACGGGACTACAGGCATATTGGCCATGGCTGACCGTTTATCTTATCTGCGTCAGCTTGGTTGGATTTGCCCTTTTCGGCGCCGATAAGGCCCGCGCCAGAAAGGGACGGTGGCGGATACCGGAAAAGGTCCTGTTTGGCGTGGCTTTTTTGGGAGGCACACCCGGCTGTCTTGTGGGGATGCATCTGTTCCGGCACAAAACCCGCCGGTGGTATTTTCGTTGGGGCATACCGCTGATCCTTTTGATTCAGCTGCTTGGCTGCACAGCTCCTTTTTATTTTCGGCGGCAATAAGAACAACGCTTTTCATAAAATTATATTTTCTAAACGCATTTCAAAAGGAGACGAAAAAATGAGAGAAGCAACACCAAAACGGATGGGGCGCATAAAGCAAACACTGATCTGTCTGGCGGTTACCCTAATTGTCGGACTCATCTACTTTTATCTTGAACTGCCCGCCATCAACATTCATTCCCCTGCATTTTACACCTTTGTTTTCGTTCTGTGCGCAGTTTACTGTGTGACCGCTGTTTTCACCGCCCGCATCGGCATGGAAGTAGAGGACCGAATGCCGCTACAATCCATTGGCGTACGGGAGTTTTTCGCTATGATGAAGCGCCACTGTCTGATTCCCTTTTTCCTTTTGCTCGCGCTGCTTGTGCTTTATCTGGGCGGGTCGCTTTTTTCCAGCGTCATTCTTCGCGCGGGCTCTTATACCAAGCTGCTGACGGTGGAAAACGGCGACTTTGTAAACGATGTAGAGGAAATTTCCTTCGACCAGATTCCCATGCTGGACAAGGACTCTGCCTCTAAGCTGGGGGACCGCAAGCTGGGAGAGCTATCCGACATGGTCAGCCAATTTGAGGTATCCGATCAATACAACCAGATCAACTACAACGGCCATCCTGTACGGGTGACGATGCTGGAATACGGCGATTTAATCAAATGGTTTACCAACCGGAAAAACGGTATCCCCGCTTACCTGATCATTGACATGGTGACCCAAAACGTTGATGTGGTCCGCCTACCGGAAGGGTCTGGAATCAAGTATTCCAATTCGGAACATTTTGGCCGGCTTTTAATGCGCCATCTGCGTTTTAACTACCCCACCTTTATGTTTGACACCCCCATGTTCGAGATCAACGACCAGGGAGAGCCCTATTGGATCTGTCCCAAGCTGGAAAAGACCATCGGGCTTTTTGGCGGGACGGACATTAACGGCGCCGTGCTGGTCAACGCTGTCACCGGTGAAAGCCAATACTATGAAGAGGTTCCCACCTGGGTAGACCGGCTGTATTCCGCTGAGCTGATTATGCAGCAATATGATTATCACGGCCAGTACCAAAATGGATTTATCAATTCGATTTTTGGTCAAAAGGGCGTTACGGTCACCACCTCCGGTTACAACTACATTGCCATGAATGATGACGTATACGTTTATACCGGCGTTACCTCTGTGGGCGGTGATCAGTCCAACGTGGGCTTTATTCTCACCAATCAGCGGACCAAGGAGACCCGTTACTATCCCTGTGCCGGCGCCACCGAGTATTCGGCCATGAGCTCTGCGGAGGGTGTTGTTCAGCACCTAAACTACAAGGCGACCTTCCCACTGTTGCTTAACATCCATTCGGAGCCGACCTATTTTATCGCGTTAAAGGACAACGCCGGTCTCGTTAAGATGTATGCCATGGTCAACGTACAGCAATATCAGATTGTCGCCACCGGCACTTCGGTTTCCGAGTGTTCGGCCAATTACTCCAAGCTGCTGACCCAGAACAATCTTGGGGAAGAATCGGGAAATCCGCTGGCGGACGAGGTTACCGGCACCATTGCGGAGATCCGCAGCGCAGTCATTGCCGGCAACACCGTATTCTATATCCGGTTGGAAAACAGCAGGACCTTCTATGCAGTTGCCGCTTCTGCCAATGAAACGGCAGTCATCCTGAATGTGGGAGACCGCGTTGTGATTCAGTTCACCCCGGATGAAAATGAGATTTTATCCGCGATTTCCATTGAACGGCAAAAATAAAGAAAAATAGCCGCTTTCGTCCCCTTCACATAAGGAAGTGGAGGGGACGAGGGTGGCTCTGATAAATTACGGTATAGCCATTCGTGGCTATGCCGTTTTTTGTTCCTTTGCACGCTTCTGTTTTAAGCGTTCTTGAAACATTTCTTCATATTCTTCAGCGGACGGGGCTGTTATGATACCAACTCCGTTGTAGTAAATGTCAATCGGATATACGGTTTTGCCGTCTATGACCTGCTTTTTTGAAACCATAATGTAGTCGATAAATTCATTGACTATAGCAGGAGTAAGCTCCTTGATTTCCGTGTATCGCTTGACCTTTTCCACAAACGCAAGCACATTTGCAGTTTTATCGTCCTGTGCTTCGATTTCATTACGCAGCATAGCAACCGCTTCTTTGAGCGATTTCTGTTCTGCTTCATAGCTTACCGACATGGTGGCAAAGCGTTCATCAGTGATTCGTCCGTTTACATTATCCTCATAAA
>CAJUMG010000036.1 GCA_910587335.1 uncultured Oscillospiraceae bacterium | reverse complement strand
AAGACGGTACAGCCCTTGTAATCGGGGCTATACCGCCTAATCTGAAATTACTTCCTTGTCACCGCAAGCCTTGTGATTCCAGGGCTTTTTTATCGTTTGGACAAATCTTTTATCGGGAACAAAGAGACTTCGGCAGCCTTATTTTGTCAGTTTACCGAAGAAAAATAAAAGGACGAGATCCCGTCGGACAAACGCGAAAGTGGTAAAGTCCAACGCTTTGGATCCCGCGGAACCCAAAAAGGAGCTGCGGACAAAAATGCCCGCAGCTAAAAGTGTATTTACGCCTCTTCGTCAAACTGGTCTTTGCCTACGCCACACAGCGGACAGAGAAAATCCTCCGGGACGTCTTCCCATTTTGTACCGGGTGCAATCCCGTTGTCCGGATCACCCTGCGCCTCGTCATAAATGTAGCCGCATACTGTACAGATAAATTTTTTCATACTTCATTTCTCCTTTTTTATTTATGATTATTGTTCCACCGAACAAGCCATATCATGCTTTACCCGATCCGCTTCTTCCGATTTTTTTGCGTTGTTCCACCGATCCATAGTGCCGACCAAATAACCGGTAATTCGGCGGATACGCTCGAAGGGGAGCGGCTCAAAGTGATAATGCAGGTCGACAAAATCGCCGTCCACCGCAATGTCAAGGCCGCAAAGCGTTCGGTCCGGGTATTTTTCCTTAGCACGGCAGATATAAGCTTCCTTCTCTTTGGCGGAAAGCTCGCCGCCCCTTACTTGTACGGGAATCATTTCAAAAAACCTCCTTATAAACAAGCCCTTGTTTTGCATCGTCCACCTGTATTTACCAGATACATGGACATAAAAAACAGTTGCAAAATAACTGCTTTTAGTATACCATAAAAACAAACACATAGATGTTGCATATGCAACATTGCATAGGTGATTTTATGAATTTTTCGGATATTTTTCTTTTTGAGGGAATTGAGGAGAAGGATTGTCAGGCGATGATGGATTGCTTTCGCATCTCCCTGCACCGGTTTCGCGCCGGTCAAACGATCTTTGAATATGGCGGCCCCAGCGATTGGGTCGGTATTATGCAAAAGGGAAAAGCAAGCCTGATACGGGTGGACCGGGAAGGCGGGCGCGCCGTCTTGGAGCGGTTGGGACCGGACGGGGTGTTTGGGCCGCTGCTGGCGTTCCCCTGCGCGGGAGCGGACAGCGTCTGGCTCCAATGCGATGAGGATTGTGAGGCTGTTTTTATCCCGTATGATCAGATTACCAAGCGGTGCGAAAAAGCCTGTCTGCACCACAGCCGCCTGGTCGAAAATCTTTTTGGAATGATGCGCCAAAAAGCCCTGGCGCTCAGCGAGCGGGTAGAAGTGCTCAGCCGCCGGACAATCCGGGAGAAGCTGTGTGCTTTTTTCCTGCTGCTTGCGATGAAGTCCGGCGGACGGGAGGTTAGCCTGCCTTTTTCCTACAGCGCCTTGGGGGACTTTATCTGTGTCGACCGCAGCGCGATGATGCGTCAGCTGCGGCAGATGAAGGAAGAGGGCTTAATCCATACCGAAAAAAGGAAGATTCTTTTGACCGAGGAATTTTTTCGCCTGATGGGAATTGTCGGGAAAACCTGATTTTTTCGGGGAAATTTTCCGCCATCACAGGCGTAATTTATTGCTTTTTCGTTCACGATAGGTTCACAAAACAACACTATACTTTTAAAGTACTCGCCAAAATTCGAGGGTTTTCCGCCTTGGAAAAATAGGATGAGGGGACCGGCCAAGGCGTCTTGCTTTTTGATCTGGCGGAAAAAGTATTTGACGAAAAAAATAAAACGGTATACAATGCTGAAAGAAAAATGGTTAATAGGTATAAAAAAGGTCTTTGCCGGGCAAGCTGCGGCAGTTTTTTGAGAGGGTGAAGAGATTGAAAATCGGGTTGGATGTTGGTTCGACAACACTTAAATGTGTGGTTCTGGACGAAGATGAGACGATTGCCTATCAGGAGTATGAACGTCATTTTTCCAGAATTACGGAAAAAGCGACCGGAATGCTTTTCCGCATTGCACAGCGGTTTCCGAAGGACCCTCGAATGCAGATTGCGGTTTCCGGCTCCGCGGGAATGGGGCTGGCCCAAAATCTGGGACTGACCTTTGTGCAGGAGGTTTACGCCACCCGTGTGGCGGTGAACCGCCTGTTGCCCGGTACCGATGTGGTCATTGAGCTGGGCGGCGAGGATGCCAAGATCCTCTTTTTAGAAGGCGGGCTGGAGGTGCGGATGAACGGGTCCTGCGCAGGCGGTACCGGCGCTTTTATCGACCAGATGGCAACGCTGTTGGGGATCGCGCCGGACCAGATGAACGAGCTGGCAAAGGACTATGAAAAGATCTACACCATCGCCTCCCGCTGCGGGGTGTTCGCCAAGTCGGACATTCAGCCGCTGCTCAATCAGGGTGCGCGCAAAAACGATGTGTCCGCCAGCATTTTTGCAGCGGTGGTCAACCAAACCATCGCGGGTCTGGCCCAGGGCAGAGCAATCGAAGGAAAGGTGGTCTATCTGGGCGGACCCTTGACCTTTTTGTCACAGCTGCGCGCCGCCTTTGACCGGACCTTGAACCTTTGTGGAATCTGCCCGGAAAACTCGTTGTATTATGTGGCGCTGGGCGCGGCAATGTCCCCAGGCGCCAAAAGGATACCGTCCCCCAGGCGGCGGATTTTACCGAAGGCGAGGTCTATATTGGAATCGACGCCGGCTCTACTACGGTGAAGGCGGTGGCCATCGATAGGGACGAGCGGATCATCTGTTCCCGCTACCTGCCAAATGCGGGCAATCCGGTGCCGCTGGTGCGGGATTTTCTGCTGGATTTTTATCGGGATTTCCCCAAAGCCCAGGTGCGCGCCTGCGCCTCCACCGGATATGGAGAGGAGATCGTCAAAAACGCGTTTGGCGCTGACTTTGGCTTGGTAGAAACCATCGCCCATTATACAGCGGCGGAAAAGTTCTGTCCCGATGTGGATTTTATCATCGATATCGGCGGTCAGGACATCAAGTGTTTTAAAATCCGCAATCACGTAATTGACAACATCTTTTTGAACGAGGCTTGCTCCTCCGGATGCGGTTCTTTTTTACAGACCTTTGCCGGAGCGCTGGGCGATTCCATAGCGGATTTTGCCCAAAAGGGCATTTTTGCTGACCGTCCGGTGGATCTCGGGTCCCGCTGCACGGTGTTTATGAACTCCTCGGTCAAGCAGGCCCAAAAGGATGGCGCCACAATCGAGAATATTTCGGCGGGCCTTTCTATCAGCGTGGTGAAAAACGCGCTGTATAAAGTGGTCCGGGCCGCCAGCGCCGATGATTTGGGCGAGCATATCGTTGTGCAGGGCGGCACCTTTTTAAACGACGCGGTGCTCCGGGCCTTTGAGCAGGAGATTGGCCGCGAGGTCATCCGCCCGAACATCGCCGGACTGATGGGCGCGTATGGCGCGGCGCTGTTCGCGAAAAAACACGCTAAGGAAAAAAGCAGCCTGTTGAATGCCCAACAGCTGCAAAGCTTTACCCATAAGGTGCAGGCGGTAACCTGTCGGGGATGCTCCAACAACTGCCGTCTGACCATCAACACCTTTAACGACGGGCGGCGCTTTATCGGCGGAAACCGCTGCGAAAAGCCGTTGGCCGGCTTTACGGAGTCAGAACGTTACAGCCTGTACGACTACAAGCGGGAGCTGTTGGAGCAGTATCAGCCACAGGAGGGCTTCCGCGGAAAAATCGGCATTCCCATGGGACTGAACCTGTTTGAGCTGTTGCCCTTCTGGCATACCTTCTTTACCCGGCTGGGCTTTCAGGTGGTTGTGTCCCCTCCCTCCAACCGAAAGCTGTATTTAAAAGGTCAGGCGACCATTCCGTCGGATACGGTCTGTTTCCCGGCCAAGCTGATTCACGGACATATACAGGCATTGTTGGATGCGGGGATCGATACCATTTTCTATCCCTGTATGTCCTACAATCTGGACGAAGGGAAAGGCGATAACCATTACAACTGCCCGGTAGTAGCCTATTATCCAGAGGTAATCGGCGCGAATCTGCCGTTTGGAGAGAATGTCCGGTATATTAGTGATTATGTGGGCCTGCACCGCAAAAAGGATTTTCCGGTTTATATGCATAAGATTTTGTGCCGGTATTTTGTGGATATCACCCTGCCCCAGGTAAAGGAAGCGGCAAAGGCCGCCTATCAGGAATATGAGGCGTATCTTGGAAAGGTCCGGGCAAAAGGGGAGGAATATCTGGCAATTGCCAAGGAGAAAAACATGCCGGTGATTCTGCTGGCGGGCCGTCCTTACCATCTGGACCCTGAGGTCAACCACGGCATTGATACCCTGATCTGTGATTTGGGCGCGGTGGTGATTTCAGAGGACGCCATAAGCCATCTGGCGGCAAAATTCTCCACCAAGGTGCTTAACCAGTGGACCTACCATTCCAGGCTGTATGCCGCCGCCCGTCTGGTGGGGGAGTGGGCGGACCCGGGTATCAACCTGGTGCAGCTGGTTTCCTTCGGCTGCGGGGTGGACGCCATTACCACCGACGAGGTACGGCGTATGTATTTTAGAGGAAAAGAATCGAATT
>CAJUMG010000035.1 GCA_910587335.1 uncultured Oscillospiraceae bacterium | reverse complement strand
GCGGTGCTGTGTGTTTTCGTGCTTTTGCTGTCATGTTTATTGCCCCTTTCTTTTCTATTATACAGAATGTTTTTCTGTCCGGCAAATCGGGTATAGGGGCAGCAGTGCTTCATTCGGATGGGAAACGAACAAGCCAAGAATTTCAAATTCCTTGGGTTCTAATTCAACCGGATTCCCACTGATTGTTACTTCTTTTTTTGATTGATCGATCCGAAGAGTTCCGAGCTCATAAACCTTTCCTGGTCTCGAAAAAGACCGGTGTTCTTGCTCATCAGCACCATTCTTGATTTGTTTCACCCAATAGTCAGCTTCATGATCTCTGCTTTCGATAACTGTTACTTTAGACATACTGTTGCTCCTTCCGCAATATTGATGATGGGAACGGATTTTTTCTGTGCGTATCGATAAGTTTGGTATGCGCCGCCATAGTCATGGTCGATATATGCAAGCATAAGGTCCGCATGATCGACCATCCAGCGATTTCGTTTGGTAATGGCGGCTTTGTAATAAGTATATTCTACTTCTTCCGGCACGAGGATTTCATCATAAAAAGTTTGGTAATAAGATTTTTCGGTATTGAACCGGTTGGAAAATGCGCAGCTACCAAACAAAGACGGATATCCTTCTCCGGGTACTGCTCCTTCAGTTTTCGGACAACTTCGGCACACACCTCATCAAACCGGACTATCCCGCCGTTTAAGAACACTATCCGCCTTTCAGTTTCTATGAGTTTTTTCAGTGCTTTTTGACCTTTTCACCGATATTCGGTTCGTAAATCTTCCGGTGTCCGGCAAAAACGCAGGTAATCATCGGATCTTCGCCTATCCTTCTTCGCAAAACAAAAAAATCTGCACGCATAAACTTCGCAAAGCACTAAATACTTTTATTATACACTTAGCGGAACGCGAAGATCAATGAAGATCAATAAGGTAAAATATGTCTATACGCGAAATACAAAAACGGAGTGAGGTGATAGGGATGTTTGATTTTGGGAATCACTTGCGGATGCTGAGGGAGAAGCATGGCATTTCCCAAGATGAACTTGGGCGTCGAGTGGGCCGTGTTGGATCAGTAATCAGCAATTATGAAAACAATCTCAAAGTCCCCACACTTGACGTCCTTATTACGATGGCGAATATTTATGGCGTTTCGCTGGATTATCTGGTAGGCTTCGATAAGAAGGATCAGGTTCTGCTGAACGATTTAAACGATGAGCAGCGCGAACTGGTTCATCGGCTGATAAAGGAACTAAAGCAAAGCACGAGACCAAAGGGCGGCGGTTTATCAAAAGACCAGCAGGAAATTATCAATCTGGTTATGAAAGAATTTTCTAAATAAGAAGAAGGCGGACCGGAAGCAGTCCGTCTTTTCTTTGTTTTCAAAAGACAGTAAAATACCAACCGAATGTATCTTGACAATTGGTGAAAAAACCTCTATAATAAATACATACCGAATGTATGTTAAAGAAAGGAGGAGGTTGTGTGGCTCGCAACAAATATCCTGAAGTAACTGTGGAAAAAATTCTTGATGTGGCGCAACGGTTATTTTTGGAAAAAGGATATGACAATACAACCATCCAAGACATTGTCAATGAGTTGGGTGGTTTATCCAAAGGGGCAGTCTATCATCATTTCAAGTCAAAAGAAGAAATCATGGACGCAGTGGGCGACCGGATGTTTTCAGTCAATAATCCCTTCGAGAAAGTTCGGAAACGTTCGGATTTAAACGGTCTGCAAAAGCTGCGCGAAGCTATCCGGCTGAATCAAACGGATGAAGCACGAACCAGCATGACAATACAGTCAATTCCTCTTACCCGGAACCCACGGCTTCTGGTGGAGATGATCGAATCTAACCGGCGTGTTCTAACGCCATATTATCAAGAGCTGCTTGAAGAAGGGAATCAAGACGGATCTTTGCATACCGAGTATGTCAAGGAAATTGCCGAGTTGATGCCATTGCTCACCAGCCTGTGGCTGCTGCCCTCTATGTTTCCGGCCGATAAAGAGGGGATGAAGAACAAATTCCGCTTTCTTGGAGATATGCTGGAAAAGATGGGTGTACCGCTGATGGACGATTCCGTCTATGCTTTGGTAGAAGCATTCTTTGAAAAAATGCCAGAAGAAAAATAAAGTTGCCGAAGGGCAATTTTATTTTAGAGATATACATTCATTCGACCGGTATTGATACAATACCGAATTATTTTTAGGTTTTTACATACCGTCGCATGGTATTGAAAGGAGGGGCGATTTTTACAAATTCGTTCACCAAAATCTTTCCGATTCCTGCCAGCGTTTTTTATTCTGTTGGGCGTTGCAGCAAGCATCGCAGAGATGACCGTTATCAAGCAGAAAATATGGAGGTGTAGACAATGACAGAAAAAGAATTTGACCAAAAAGTGGAGGATATGGCTGCACGGTTTGAGCACCGGATTGAAACAGCCGCAGATCACTTAGATAAAGGAATTACGAAAAAATACGACGAAAGCGGCTTGTTTCGTTTTGCTACAAGAGGCATTTCCATTACCGCTGAAATTGGACTCCTGATTGGCGCACAACATCTTGCAGACAAAGGACACCGAACAGCCGCTATGTGGTGCGCCGGTTTAGGCGTTGCCGGTCTTACAGCAGAGTTACTAAGGATACTGGTGTTCAGGAGGAAAAGATGAAACCAAAACTTTTTACCCGTAATTTTACCTTTTTGATTTTAGGGCAGGTCAGCTCTCTAATTGGAAATTATACGCTGAAATTCGCCCTATCCATGTATGTGCTGGAACAGACCGGATCCGCTTCTATTTTTGCAGGGATGTTGGCGCTGGCGCTGCTTCCCACGATTTTTCTTTCTCCCTTTGGAGGGATTCTTGCAGACCGGGCAAACCGCCGCAATATCATGGTGGCACTGGACACTCTTTCCGGGATATCTGTGCTCCTTGCCAGTTTTGCCATGCTGCTGGATCAGGATATTTTCGTGATCAGCGCACTGCTGATTATTTTGTCAGTATTGGGCGCTTTTGAATCGCCCACTGTGCAAGCCTGTGTCCCACAAATGTTATCAGGGGATAATGTTGTAAAAGGGAACGCTGTCGTAAATCAAGTAGCTTCAATAGCTTCGCTTATTACCCCGTTTTTGGGCAGCATTTTTTATACCGCATTTGGGATTCAGCCGGTATTCTATGCTACAGTCGTATGCTTCTTTGTAACGGCTTTGCTGGAATGTTTTATCCGGCTGGATTACAAAAAGCCCGAACAAAAAATGGGGATTGGCGCAATTGTCAAAGAGGATTTCTCTGTCAGTATGCACTTTTTACGCCGGGAACAGCCCGGTATTATGAAACTTCTTCTGCTGGCGGCAGCCGTGAGTCTGTTTGTAGCGGGTACTGCTGTGGTAGGGTTTCCTTATTTGGTGCGAACCGTATTGGGCCTATCGGCTACCCACTATGGTATTGCAGAAAGCGCCATGGGTGTTGCGTCCATTTTAGGCAGCCTGTGCGTTGTGATATTAGCGAAAAAAGTCCAGATGCACCATCTTGCCTTTGTTTTAGTATCCTTTGGGATCTGCCTTATTCCGTGTGGTATTGCTTTTTTGCTGCCAGTAGGCGTTTTTACACGTTATCTAATTTTACTTGTGATGTTCTGCGCTTGTCAGCTTGGGTGCAGCTTTTTCTCTACCTACGCTATTTCCATTATCCAAGGACGGACGCCGGATCATTTGATGGGTAAGGTAATGTCTTATGTATTCACCCTTTCCATGTGCGCACAGCCGGTGGGACAGATTATTTACGGAACGCTGTTCGATCAATTTACCAGCAGCGCCTATTGGGTGCTAATTCCAAGCGGTTTTTTTGTGTGTTTGATCGGGCTGGCTTCAAAAAGTTTTTTCCTAAAATTTGAAACACAAAAAATTTGCGAAAAAATAAACACGCAATCTTGACGATAGGCTGAGAAGAAAAATTTAAGAGTAGTCTTTAAGAATTGATGCACTTTTCAAAGGAGGTGGTATCATCGGGCGAGTGATCATTTTGGAGCTGCTGGAAGAGGATTATAGAATCTTTGAAGATTTCCTGTCCTTCCTGCAGAAACATCCGGAAATAGAGTGGTACAAACAGGGACAAAAGCCGGTGGTATCCCTTCCGAATATTGAAGTCCGCTTAAACCAGCGGAAGATATTCCGGGATCAGCAGGAGATTCCTCTCACCAAAACCGAGTATGAGATCTTCCTGTATCTGCTCCAAAACCCCAACCGTGTCTTAACATATACCCAAATCTATGAAAGGATATGGAAAGAACCCGACTACGGAGAAGCACGGAAGCTGGTCAGCCATCATGTGCAGTCAATCCGGCGCAAAATGAATTTGGAAAAGGATTCCGGGATTTATCTGCGCTGTATTCGTGAAGTCGGCTACAGTTTGGAATTACAGTAGAAAATCCAGCAGCCTATTTTTTTACAGGCTGCTGTTTTCGTTATTCCTTACTGCCGGGCTATTTCCTCCGGGGTTTTGTGGGTGATGGTAATCTCCAGAATGGTTTCCGTTACCGTTTCGGTATGGGTGGTTTCATTGCCATCCTCATCCACTTCGGTGACTTCCACCTCATGGCTTTCGGTACGGGTGCTGGAAGACACCGCATTCATCTCCCACATAATATCCCGCAGCTGCTGCACTTGGGCGTCATCCAGCGAGGCTACCTGCGCCCCATCCTCCGCGCCGGTAACCTTTGCGGAAAATACAGCAAGAACATCTTCCCAGTTGATGGAGAGCACTCCGTCGTTGGAGGTGATCTCCTGCCGGTCATGGGGATTGGAATCCTCTATTTCCTGACTGTGAGACAGATATTCCCCATTGAGGGTAGACACCGCCTGTGTTACGCTGGTGCCGGTTCCGGTGGAATCCGAACCAAAAAACAGGCCGAAGCAGGAACCGACAACCAGAGCGATTAAACAAATCAACAGGATAATGACCACAGCCACCCAGCCCCCAGCTGCAATAGCGGCAACCAATCCCTTTATCGCTGCCGCAGCTGCTTTGATGGCAGTGGCGGTCGCTTTCACCGCTGCCTTCGCCCCTGTTACTGCCGCTTTCGCTACTGTTTTGGCTGCTTGGGCCGCTGCCCTTGCCGCTTTTGCGGTAGCCTGCGCTGCTTTCTGAGTCGCTTTCGCTGCCTGCTGCGCCGTCTTTGCTGAATGCTGGGCAGTTTTGATTCCCTTGGCGCTCTGTTGCACACCTTTCACAGACCGGCTTGCCCCTATACCCGATTTGCCGGACAGAAAAACATTCTGTATAATGGAAAAGA
>CAJUMG010000034.1 GCA_910587335.1 uncultured Oscillospiraceae bacterium | reverse complement strand
TGCCATGAGGAAGCCTTACCCAAAGTAATGACACCGCACACCTTACGCCATACGTTCTGTACCAACTTAGCCAATGCCGGAATGAACCCGAAAGCGTTACAGTATATCATGGGACACTCCAATATCACCATGACGCTGAACTACTACGCACACGCAACATTCGCTTCCGCAAGGGCTGAAATGGAAAGGCTGATTGCATAGCCACAAGCAGAATTTACTACTTCTTTTACTACCGTTGAGAGGGAAAAACTAAAAGGTTTTGAGAGTATATAAGAACTTCTCCCCATATCTAAAATGCCGGGAAAGCCCGAAAACACGGGCTATACCGACATATAAGAACTTCTAAAGAGATAATCTAAAATTACCAATAGTTTTATCATAAAAACATCTATATGCTGCGGCCTGCCCAAAGTGGCCCAAAAAGGCAGGACGCAGAACAAAGAAGTCCGCGGGAGCACCCGCAGAAAGGCGGAACGTTCATGAATCCAACCAGCCGGGTGAAAATCGAAGTCTGTGGCGCACGGTATAACATCACCAGCAGCGAACCGGAAGAATATGTCAAAGAGCTGGGTACCCAGCTGAATGCGCAGATTTCTGACATGCTCTCCCAAAACAGCTCCCTTTCGGTGACCGACGCGCTGATTCTATGCCTTTTAAATTATATGGATAATTATCGCAAAGTAGAGGAAAATACAGATAATATGCGCAGCCAGCTAACCGGCTATTTAGAGGATGCGGCCAAATACCGCATTGAAGCGGATGAGGCCAAGCGGGAAATTGAAACGCTGCGCCGTGAAGTGGAAAAACTAAAGCAGGAGCTAAACCATGCAAAACAGGCAAAATCCTAAAGCGATAGAGCTTTTGGCCCCTGCCGGCGGACCGGAGCAGCTGACCGCGGCGGTGCTTTGCGGGGCCGATGCAGTATATTTTGGCGTAGGGAACTTTAACGCCCGTCGTAGCGCCCAAAATTTTTCGCTGGATCAGTTGGGCGATACAGTGGCTTTTTGCCACCAGCACGGCACGGCTGTCCACCTCACGGTGAATACCCTGGTGTTTGACCGGGAGCTGGAGGAGGCTATGGAAACGGTAAAAGCTGCTTGCCGGGCCGGGGTGGATGCACTGATCGTACAGGACCTGGGGCTGGCCCGGCTGATCGGTCAGGCAGCGCCGGATATGCCGCTTCACGCCTCTACCCAGATGAGCTTACACAATGCTAGCGGGGTCCGCCTGCTGGAAAAATGGGGCTATACCCGAGCGGTGCTGGCCCGGGAGATGCAGGCTGGCGAGATCGAAGCGGTCTGCAAACAAACCGGACTGGAGATCGAGGTCTTTGTCCACGGCGCTCTTTGTATGTGTCTGTCCGGGCAGTGCTATCTCAGCGCGGTCGCGGGGGAGCGGTCCGGTAACCGGGGGATGTGCGCCCAACCCTGCCGCCTGCCCTTTTACCAAAAGAGCCCTGGGCGCTGCGGTCTGTCCTTAAAGGATATGAGCCTGTTTTCCCACATGGACCGGCTGCGGGAAGCCGGCGTCTGCTCTTTGAAGATCGAAGGGCGGATGAAGCGGCCGGAATATGTGGCGGCGGCGGTCAGCGCCGGCCGGTCGGCGTTGGCCGGCGAGAAGCCGGATCTTGGCGCTTTGCAGGCGGTCTTTTCCCGTTCCGGCTTTACCGACGGATACTTTACCGGCAAAATGGGGCCCCAGATGTTCGGTACCCGCCAAAAGCAGGATGTGACCGCCGCCTCGCCTACATTATTAAAGGAGCTGTCCCGCCTGTACGCCAAGGAGACCGGACGAATCGGCCTTTCGGCCCGGTTTGAGGCGTATGCCGGCAGTCCCATGGGGCTGACCCTGTCCGACCCTGATGGAAACGAGGTTTTTGTCGCCGGACAATCTCCGGAAGCGGCCCGAGCCAAGGAAACCACCGAAGAGCTGGTCCGGCAAAGCCTTGGCAAGCTGGGCGGCACCCCCTACCATCTGCGGGAGCTGGCAGTCTCGCTGGACCGGGGGCTGGCGGTGCCGGTGTCGGAGCTGAACCGACTGCGGCGGGAAGCGGTGCAGCAGATGGACAAAAAGCGAAGCGCCTGCCGACCAGTCCCCTTCCAGCGGCCGGACACCGACCCTTTCCCCCGGCCAGACCCGGGCCGCGTCCCCGATCTCTGGGTGCGGCTGCACCATCCCGGCCAGCTGGACCAAAAGCTTTGGCAGCGCGCCCGGCGGATCATCCTGCCTTTAGACCAGCTGGCGGCCATGCCTATTACCGGGATGGAGGAACGGCTGACCGCCCAGCTTCCGCCGCTGTTGTTTGACCAGGACCGGCTGGAGCGGGACCTGGCCCGGTGCCGGGAAAAGGGCGTCCGGTCGGTGCTGACCGGGAACCTGGGTGGCATCCTGCCCGCGCAGGCGGCGGGGATGCAGGTCATCGGCGATCTGGGACTCAACATCACCAACCGGCAGTCCCTGTTGCGGGTCCGCGAAATGGGGCTTTCGGCGGCGGTTTTATCCATTGAAATGGCAATGGGCGACTGTACCGCCATGCCGCCGGTGATCCCTCGGGGCATCTTCGCTTATGGCCGCCTTCCGCTGATGACGGTGCGCTGCTGTCCTGCCGCTGCGGAAAGCGGCTGTAAAGGCTGTCCCGGCTTTCGGGTGATGTACGACCGGCGGCGCGCTCCCTTTGTAGTGGACTGCGGCTCCCGGCGGGACGGCGGACGGTTGGGCGGCGCGCAGGTCTATAACCATCTGCCCCTGTACCTGGCCGACCGGCTGGACGAATGCCGGGGTCTGGACTTTCTTCTTTTATCCTTTACCGATGAATCGCCCGCCCAGACGGCGGACATTATAAAGGAATACCAAACCGGCGGACGGCGGGAATCCATCACCCGCGGACTGTATTACCGCCGGGTGAAATAAATCTTTTACAGGGCCTTGCGCCAAAAATTTGCCGAACGGAGGAAAAGGTTGATGGATTTTATTTTTCACGCGCAGGACACGATCTATAAATCTCCCTTCGGGGCGGTGCCGGCCAAAATGCCGGTCCGATTTCAGGTCGACCTGCCTCGGGAAAGCGGATATGAACAGCCCCGGCTGATGGTCTGCCTGGACGGACAATGGGATGATCCTGAAGGGATTCCCCTCACATTACAAGAGGTGCTCCCCCACGCCAACCGCTTTGGCGCGGTCTATACCCCGGATTGGCCGGCTTTGCTGTTCTATCATTTTTCCTGCGTTCGGGACGGAAAAACCGTAAACATTTTCCGGGATGAGGACGGCAGAGCCACCGAGCATGGGGACCGCCGGTGGCAGCTGACCGTGTACGATCCTTCCTATCAAACGCCGGACTTTGTCAAGGGCGGGCTGTATTACCAAATCTTCCCCGACCGGTTTTGCCGCAGCGGCGCGCCGAAGGAAGGTGTCCCGGATGACCGGATCCACCATTCGGAATTTCAGGGCCTGCCGGCCTTTCGGCCCAACCGGGACGGGAAAATTCTCAACGACGACTATTTTGGCGGCGATTTACAGGGGATCACCGAAAAAATCCCCTATCTGAGCGGGTTAGGGGTGACCTGTATCTATCTCAACCCGATTTTCGAGGCCCACTCCAACCATCGCTATAACACCGCCAATTACCTGAAGATTGATCCGTTGCTGGGCACCAACCAGGACTTCCAAAATCTGTGCCTTGCCGCCCATCAGTCCGGCATCTCGGTGATTCTGGACGGGGTATTCTCCCACACGGGCAGCGACAGCGTCTATTTTAACCGGGAGGGCCGCTATGGAAACGGCGGCGCCTATCGGGATCCCCAAAGCCCCTACCGCTGCTGGTATATGTTCGACCAGTACCCTTACCATTATCAAAGCTGGTGGGGATTCGATACCCTGCCCAACGTGCGGGAGGAGGAAATTTCCTACCTGGAGTTCATCTGCGGAGACGGCGGCGTGCTGGAATACTGGATGAATCTGGGGGCCGACGGGTTCCGGCTGGATGTGGCGGATGAGCTGCCCGACTGCTTTTTAGACGCGGTTCGCCGGCGGCTAAAGCTCCATGGCGCCAAGCTTTTGATCGGCGAGGTGTGGGAGGATGCCTCCAACAAAATCGCTTATGGGATTCGCCGTCGCTATCTTTTGGGCGACCAGCTGGACGGGGTAATGAACTATCCCTTCGGCGGGGCGATTCTCTCCTTTGTGCGGGATGGCGGCGGCCAGAATCTGGCCCGAACGGTCTGGAGCGTTTTGGAAAACTATCCTCCCCAAACGGTGGCGGTGCTGATGAACAGCCTGTCCACCCACGATATTCCCCGGGCAATCACCGTTCTAGCCGGGGAACCCTTTACCGGCCAGGACCGGGAATGGCAGGCGGCCCGCCACTTCCTCCCGCTGGACGTTTATCAAACCGGCAAGCACCGGCTCCGCCTGGCTTCGCTGCTGCAATACTTTCTGCCGGGCGTCCCCTGCCTGTACTACGGGGACGAGGCGGGACTCTCCGGCTACCGGGACCCGTTTAACCGCTGTCCCTATCCCTGGGGACAGGAGGACAGCGAGCTGCTGGACTGGTTCCGGCGGCTGGGCGCGCTGCGCCGGGAATTTTCCGATCTGTTGGCCGACGGGGCATATCTGCCGGTGCAGTGGAGCCAAGATCTATTTAGCTTTCTGCGCAAAAAAGATGGCCGCACCCTTTTGATCGCCGTAAACCGGGGCGGCGGACCCTGTCAGCTCCTGCTGCCGGGGAAAAAACAGCAGCCGCTGCTGGGCCGGGCGGACGGCGGACTTTTGACCGCCGGCGAAGGGGTGGTCTTGCTCTGCGAATGATCATTGTATCCCGGCTTTGACAGCATGGATTTTAGGAGGGTTTTATGGCTTTTACACCGTACTGCCACCAGGTGCAGTATTACGAAACCGATCAGATGGGGGTTGTCCACCATTCCAACTATATCCGCTGGTTCGAGGAGGCGCGGGTCGCCTTTATGGACCAGGCGGGCTTTGGCTATGACCAGATGGAAGAATCCGGCGTTTCCAGCCCGGTGATCGAGGCTCGGTGTACCTACCGCTCTAGCACCCGCTTTCACGACCGGGTCCTGATCTTTGCCCGCATTGAACAGTTTACCGGCACCCGGCTGGTGATGACCTATCGGGTGGTGGACGCCAAAGACCGCACCCTGCGGGCGGAAGGGGAGACCCGCCATTGCTTTTTGAGCCGACAGGGCCGCCCCGTCTCGCTGAAAAAGGAGAATTTGGCCGTATTTCAGCTTTTTGCGGCGTTAACCGGACAGGACCCTTACGAGGATGCTTCCGTGCCTTCTACGGCCAAATAATCGGGTGTGAGAGGCAAAAAAACAAGGAGAGTCTTTTGACTCTCCTTGTTTTTTTGCCTTTTGTCTTGTAATCATTGGCATTTTGTCTCTGTTTCAGAGCAAAAAGAAATGACCGCCCCTAGTCCAAATAAGTGCGGTCAAATTCTTTTGACA
>CAJUMG010000033.1 GCA_910587335.1 uncultured Oscillospiraceae bacterium | reverse complement strand
GGAAAGGCGAGGATGATTACATCAACTGTCCAATGAACCGGGAGGAATACGAGGCGTTTCATACGGCGCTGGTTTCTGCCCGACAGGTGGAGCTGAAAGAGTTTGAAAGGGACCGGATGAAGGTCTATGAAGGCTGTATGCCGGTAGAAGTTTTGGCAAAGCGAGGGAGCGATTCCATCCGATATGGCCCCCTAAAGCCGGTGGGTTTAAAGGATCCGCGCACAGGACATCGGCCTTGGGCGGTGGTGCAACTGCGGGCGGAAAACGCGCAGAAAACGCTGTATAATTTAGTGGGATTTCAGACAAACCTGCTTTTTCCGGAGCAAAAACGGGTTTTTTCGATGATCCCAGGCCTGGAAAACGCCGATTTTGTCCGTTATGGTGTGATGCATCGAAACACCTTTTTAAACAGTCCCAAGCTGCTGGACAGGACCTATTGTCTAAGAAAGGATCGCCGCATCTACTTTGCCGGGCAGATTACCGGCGTAGAAGGATATATCGAGTCGGCGACATCGGGGATTTTAGCAGGGATCAATCTGGCGATGGCGGTGATGGGAAAGCCGGCGCTGACTTTGCCGCAGGACACGATGATGGGCGCTTTAGCCGCTTATATCAGCGACCCTACCGTAACCGATTTTCAGCCGATGGGCAGCAATATGGGCCTGTTGCCCCCGAATCCGGAGAGAATAAAGGACAAGGCGCTGCGCTATCAGGCGGTGGCGGACAGGGCGCTGGAAAGCTTTGAAGGTTGTCTGGCGGATTTTCGATCCCAGACAGGGGACACGCTTTTGCAGGAACGGCAGAAATACATTTGATGATAAGAAGAGGGAATAACAGAAAGGTGGGCTTGCTATGAAAATTATCGCAGACGCATTTGGTGGGGATAACGCACCGGTAGAAATTTTAAAGGGGTGCGCGATGGCGGTCGCGGAATACGGCGTCGAAATCATTCTGACAGGAGAGGAAGAGACGATCCGCAGGGTGGCCGCGGAAAACAGCGTTTCGCTGGAGCGGATGGAGATTGTCCACGCGCCGCAGGTGATGGACATGAACGCGGAGCCCACCGAGATTTTAAAAAAATATAAGGATTCCTCCATGGCCGTAGGCTTAAAGCTTTTATCCGAGGGAAGGGGCGACGCTTTTGTCAGCGCAGGCAGCACCGGCGCTTTTGTGGTTGGCGCAAGCCTGATTGTCAAGCGGATTAAAGGGATTAAGCGTGCGGCGCTGGCCCCGGTGATTCCTACGGTAGAGGGACGGTATATGCTCATCGACTGCGGCGCCAACGCCGAATGCCGGCCGGAAATGCTGGTGCAGTTCGGTGTGATGGGATCTGCCTATATGAACAAGATTATGGATGTTCAAAATCCGCGGGTGGCGTTAATCAACAACGGCGCAGAAGAGCACAAGGGGACGCCATTGCAGCAGGAGGCGTACCGTCAGCTGACAAGTTCACCGCTCCATTTTGTCGGCAATATTGAAGCCAGACACCTTCCCCAGGGGGGCTGCGATGTGGCGGTATGCGATGGCTTTACCGGCAATATTGTACTAAAGTTGACCGAAGGGCTGAGCAAAGCGCTGATTGGGCAGATCAAAGGGATTCTGATGAAAAATACGGCGACCAAGCTGGCGGCTTTGACATTAAAGGGCGGCTTGGCGGATTTTAAAAAGAAAATGGATTACAAAGAATATGGCGGCGCTGCGCTGCTTGGCATTTCCAAGCCGACGATTAAAGCCCATGGCAGCTCTGACGCAAAAGCCTTTAAAAATGCCATTGGACAGGCGATTCGATTTACAAAGCAGGACGTGATTGGATCGATTGAAGAGTATTTGGCGGAAATGAAAGCCAAGGAATAAGGAGCCAAAAGGAATGAACGGTCGAACAGATTTAAAAGCATTTCAAAAAAATTTGGACTATGTTTTTCGGGAAGAGAAATATCTGGTCATTGCTCTGACCCACTCGTCCTATGCCAATGAGGGGAAAAAGGAAGAGCCCTGCAATGAGCGTCAGGAATTTTTAGGCGACGCTGTGCTATCGATTATTGTGTCGGACTATCTTTTTCGGCACTACTCGCATCTGCCGGAGGGAGAGCTGACCAAGCTACGGGCAGCTCTGGTTTGCGAGAAAGCCCTTTGCCAATATGCTTTGCAGCTGGGTTTGGGGGATTTTCTTTTGTTAGGTAAAGGCGAGGAAGCCACCGGCGGAAGACAGCGGCCCTCTATTTTGGCCGACGCGTTTGAAGCGGTGATTGCCGCAGTCTACCTTGACGGTGGAATGGAAGCGGCCAAAAAGCTTGTTTTGCATTACACGGTGCCTGCGGTGGAAAATCACACGACAGCGGCGTTCAAGGATTACAAAACGATTCTTCAGGAGATTATCCAGAAAAATCCGGAAGAGAGGGTAACCTATGAACTGGCCGAGGAGTCCGGTCCGGATCACAATAAGCATTTTGTTGTTGAGGTACATCTAAACAGCAATGTCATTGGCCGGGGAGAGGGGCGCTCGAAAAAGAGTGCGGAGCAGGCGGCGGCAAAAATCGCGCTGGAACTGATGGGACAATGAGGCACGCCAATATCGCGTTTTTTGTCCCCCATTTAGGATGTCCGCACCAATGCAGCTTCTGCAACCAAAAAAGCATTAGCGGAAGCGCTTTTTCTCCAAGCCCAGCGCAGGTGGAAAAGGTCTGCACAAAAGCCGCGGAGCAGCTGGAAAATCGTGATTTTCCAGCTGAAATCGCTTTTTTTGGCGGCAGCTTCACCGCGATTGATCCGGCCCTGATGCGGTCCTTGCTAAAAGCGGCTTATCCTTTTGTAGCAAATGCCGCTTTCGATGGCATCCGCGTTTCTACCCGGCCGGATGCGATCAATCCGGCGATTTTGAAGATCCTGAAGGACTACGGCGTTACGACCGTTGAACTGGGTGCGCAAAGCATGGACGATGCGGTGCTTTCTCAAAACGCCAGAGGGCATACGGCACAGCAGGTAGCCGAGGCGTCAGATCTCATCCGGCGGGAGGGCTTTTCCTTGGGATTGCAGATGATGATCGGTCTGCCGGGTGAAAAGGCAGAGGGATACCGTGAAACGGCAAAGAAAATCGCCCTGCTGTGTCCGGATGGTGTCCGAATCTACCCGGTGCTGGTGGTGGAGGGAACCGATCTTGCCCGGTGGTATCGGGAAGGGAGATACATACCGCTGACGGTGGAAGAGGCAGTTGGCAAAACGGCCTGGCTGCTGCGTTTTTTTGAAGAGAAGGGCATTTCGGTAATCCGTGTCGGTCTACACACAGAGCAGACGCTGGAGCAAAGCTGCATTGCGGGTCCTTACCATCCGGCGTTTGGGGAGCTATGCTATTCCCGCGTATGGCTTGATCGCCTGATAGAGCGATTAGAGAAGGATGGTCTGTCCCAAAAAGCGCTGGAGGTTTTTGTTTCCCCATCGCTTTTGTCCCAGGCGATAGGGCAGAAGCGGGAGAATATTCGGCGGCTGTCCGAGGCGGGGTATCAGGTGAAAATCCTTTCGGATGCCACTATGTCCAAGGAGGAGCCTTTTTTCATAAAGGAAGTGAAAGATTGTATTTAAAATACTTGGAGATCAATGGTTTTAAGTCCTTTCCGGACCGCGTAAAGCTGGAATTCGGCAAAGGTTTGACAGCGGTAGTAGGTCCCAACGGAAGCGGAAAAAGCAATATTGCCGACGCGGTCCGCTGGGTATTGGGCGAGCAGTCCTCTAAAACGCTACGGGGAGACAAAATGGAGGATGTCATCTTTGGTGGGACCCAGCTGCGTCGGCCCATGGGCTTTTCCCAGGTGACGCTGACCATTGGCAACGAGGACCGCCAGCTCCCGGTAGAAGCTGATGAAATTGCCGTTTCCCGTAAGCTTTATCGCAACGGGGAGAGCGAATACCGGATCAACGACAGCGCGGTCCGCCTTAGAGATATTCACGAGCTGTTTATGGATACGGGATTGGGACGCGACGGTTATTCCATGATTGGTCAGGGAAAGATTTCGGAGATCATTGGAGCCAAAAGCACCCAGCGGCGGGAGATTTTTGAGGAGGCGGCGGGCATATCCAAATACCGATACCGCAAAACCGAAGCGGAGCGAAAGCTGTCCCAAACACAGGAAAACCTGCTTCGGTTAAAAGATATTATGACCGAGCTGGAGGACCGAATTGGTCCGTTAAAAGCACAATCGGAAAAGGCAAAACGTTTTATAGAGCTGGCAGAACAGAAAAAGGAGATCGAGCTTTCTTTGTGGATTGCACAGCTGGACAGCATAACAGCGCAGCTGCGGGAATTAGCCGACCGGCAGACGGTTAGCCGGCTGGAACAGGAGCAGGTGGAGAAAAAGCTGGAAGAGTTAAACGAGCAGATGGAAACGCTATTTGGCTCTATGCAAAAGGCCAGCGCTCAGATTGAACAGATCCGGGGCGATATGGCACGGCTGGAGGAGGAAATCGCCTCGTCCGATTCCAAAATCGCTGTTTTACAAAACGACATTTCCCACAATGAACGGTCCGCCCAGCTGCTAAAGGAGGAACAAAAATCCGCAGCGGATTCAGAAGACGCCCATATCCGCTACATGCAGCAGCAGGAAGAGAAAAAGCGCGCTCTTTTGGAAAAGCAGGCGAAAATTACGTCCCAAATTGAGAGTATGAACAAAGAGGATGAGAAAAGTCAGGAACTGCTTTCGCAAGCGGCAAAGCAGCTGGCGTTAAAAAAAGAGGAAGAGGTTAGACTTGGCTTTTCCCTATCCGAACAAAAGGTACTGCTTGTGACAAGCCAAAACGCTTTGGCAGACGCAAAAGAGCGAAAGGCTTTGTTAGAGGAAGGGAAGGACGAACAAAAGGAAAAGTATTCCCGGTTTCAAAAGGAATGGAAGCAAACCAAGGAATTTTTGCAGACGCTGTCTGAGACGCTGGAAAGTCTTTCTAATTCGGCAAAGGGCGTACAGATGAAGCTTACCTCCCGTCAGGAAAAGGAACAGGTACTTTCCGCGCAAAAAGAGCGGATAGAACTGAAAATAAAGGAACAAAACCAGCGTGCCGCTCTGCTGGAAGAACTGGAGCGGAACATGGAGGGCTTTGCCCACAGTGTAAAATATGTATTAAGCCAAAGCCGCAGCGGCGCTTTGCGGGGAATTCACGGTCCGTTATCCAGTCTTTTACAGGTGGATTCGCGGTATCTTACCGCAGTGGAGATGGCGGTTGGCGGCGCTTTGCAAAACATCGTAACCGAGGATGAGCAGGCGGCGAAACGCGCCATTGAAGCGCTGAAGAAAAGCGGGTCCGGCCGCGCGACCTTTTTACCGTTGACGGCGATAAAAGGAAGACGTTTACAGGAAAATGGACTGGAGAATTTTGAAGGGTTTGTGGGCATTGGCTCCCAGCTGGTCCATTATGATGAAACCTACCGCAGGATTGTAGAATCGGTTTTGGGACGGGTTGTAGTTGTCACCGATTTAGATGAGGGCGTTCGAATGGCGAAACAGTATGGCTATCGTTTCCGCATCGTGACGCTGGACGGGCAGCTGATCCATTCGGGAGGGTCCATGACCGGCGGTTCTGCCGGGAAAAGCACCGGCTTATTAAGCCGTCGGGGCGAGATAGCCGCTTTGAAGGAGCAGGCGGCGTCCTACCAGAAACAGTCCGGCGGGCTGGACGGGGAACTGGAAACGCTGCGGCGGGAGATCACTTTACTACAGGCGCAGTTAGCTGGAATAGAGGCGGAGCGGAAAACCGCGTCGGAGGATCAAATTCGGTACGACATGGAGGAAAAGCGCCTGAGCGGGATGCTGGAGGAACTGAGCTCCGATCAAAATAGATCGCGGGAGCAACAAAGCAGGCTGACAGACCAGATTGCCGCATTGGAGGTGCAGTGCCGGGAAGAAGAGCAGAAGCTGGCGGAATCGGAAAAGGCGCTATCTTTTTTCCGGGAGGAGCTTTCCGCATTAGAAGGAAAGGTACAGTCGACCCGGCAGGAGCGGGAAGAAAATATCAATGCCCAAAGCGCCTTACAGATGGAAAAGATGGCAATAGGGCAGGAAATCGCGCTGCTGGAGCAGGCGGTAGCTGAACAGGAGAGCAGACGGTCTGACCAAAAGAAGCAGCTGGAATCGGTCAAAGAGCGGTTGGAGAATTTATCAGAGCATAACCGACAGATTCGGGAGGAGATTGCATCTGTTCACAGGCAGACGGAAGAAAAGCGAAATCGGATTACCGGTTGCCGGCAAAAAATCGCTGAGCAGACGGATTTGCGTCAGCAGATCGAGCAGCAGACCACCTCTTTGCGCCAAAGGGAAAAGGATATTTTGGTGCAAAAGGAGAAATATGCCGGCGAGCTGCTTCGATTAGAGGACAGAAAAGTATCCATACAAAAGGAATACGATCTAATCATATCAAAGATGTGGGACGAATATGAAATCACCCGTTCCCAAGCGGAGGGAATTGCGCAGCCGGCAGAGGATACGAACCGTTCCAACCGGATTTTAGGAGAGATCAAAGGGAAAATTCGCGCACTGGGCACCGTGAATGTAGAGGCGATTGAGGAGTACGAGCAGGTATCGGGGAGATACACGTTTTTGTCCGAGCAGATGGATGACGTGGAGCGGTCGAAGGCCAAGCTACAGCAGCTGATTCGGGATTTAACCGTCCAGATGCGGGAGCTGTTTACCGAAAGCTTTGGGCGGATCAACCAGCATTTCTCCGAGATTTTTGTGGAACTGTTCGGCGGTGGCAAAGCACAGCTGAAGCTGACCGAAGGGGAGGATGTGCTGGAGTCGGGCATTGAAATTTATGTTCAGCCGCCGGGCAAAATCATCAAAAACCTTGCGGCCCTTTCCGGCGGAGAGCAGGCTTTTGTGGCCATTGCGATCTATTTTGCGATTTTAAAGGTCCGTCCCGCGCCTTTCTGTCTGTTGGATGAAATTGAGGCTGCGTTAGATGATGTAAACGTCAACAAATACGCAGAGTACCTTCGGCGGCTGAATCTACATACACAGTTTATTTCCATCACCCACCGCCGGGGCACCATGGAGCACGCAGATGTATTATACGGTGTGACCATGCAGGAGGAAGGCGTTTCGAAAATTTTGGCGCTGGAGGTGTCAGAAATCGAAAGCAAGCTGGGCATGAAAAACATATAAAGGGGGAAAGCATATGAGCTTTTTTCAAAAATTAAAGGCCGGTTTGAGCAAAACCAAAGAGGGGATGCTCAAAAATCTGGACGGATTATTTGGCGGTCATAAAATTGAAGAGGAATTTTATGAAGAGCTGGAAGAAATTTTGATTATGAGCGACGTTGGAGCATTAGTCAGTGAAAAAATTGTTTCGGAGCTTCGCTCCAGCGTGAAGGAACAAAATTGCCGGGATACTTCGGAGGCAAAGGCGTTGTTAAAGCAGATTTTAGTCGATATGATTCGGGGGGATGAGGCGCTGAATCTGTCTACCAAGCCTTCGATTATTTTGGTGATTGGCGTGAACGGCGTAGGAAAGACGACGACCATTGGCAAAATGGCGTATGACCTGACCCAAAAGGGAAAAAAGGTTTTGTTGGGCGCAGCGGATACCTTTCGAGCGGCGGCGATTGACCAGCTTCAGATTTGGGCGGACCGGGCCGGGGCGGATATGGTAAAGCACACAGAAGGCGCAGATCCCGCTGCGGTGGTATTCGACGCGATTACCGCGGGAAAGGCGAGAAATGCGGATGTGATCATCTGCGATACGGCTGGGCGCTTACACAACAAAAAGAATTTGATGGATGAGCTTTCGAAAATCACCCGGGTCATCAGCCGGGAGGCGCCGGACTGTGCGACGGAATTTTTGTTGGTGCTGGATGCCACCACCGGCCAGAACGGGCTCATCCAGGCCAAGCAGTTCAAGGAGGCGGCGGGGATCACCGGCATCGTCCTCACCAAGCTGGACGGCACCGCCAAGGGGGGCATCGCCATTGCCATTGCCAAAGAGCTGAGCGTCCCCGTGAAGTACGCCGGGGTGGGCGAGGGCATCGACGATTTGCGGCCCTTCGACGCCCAGGAATTTGCCCAGGCGCTGATTTGAGGGAATGAGATGTCGTTATCCAATCATCCGTACCGGTATTTTACCGCTTCCGAGGAGTTCCTGACCCTGTGGGGAGAGCTGCTGCGAAAGCTGGCGGGCGACAGGCTGTGTCAGGTGTGGGCCGTGTGGGATGAGATTGCGGAAGGCTGGTTTGGGGACGCCCCCATGCTTGTCCAGTTGTCCAGCGGGACCCTGTCGGTCAATGTGAGCTGTGAAAATAAGCTGGCGGCGGGCTGGAACGATATTCTGCACACTGACCGGCCTGTATGGTTCGATGAGCGGCAGCGCGCAGCGGAAAAAATGGATTGGTGGTCCGAAGATTTGAGTTGGAGGGAATATACCCCGGTGAAACAGGCTTTCGGTGGAGTTGTGGAGGAAATAATCCCGGTTACCGACAGTTTTGGCCTCCGGGGACTGAATTTTCTGCTATCGGATGGAGCCAGTCTGCGTATTGAAAATATAGGTGACGAAATAACCGGACAATTCGTCCCCACGCAAAAAAATTAATAGAATATCAATAGACACACAGAGAAAATATGGTAGAATAAGGGGGAAAGCTGTATGAAGCTGGTGCTGGCCAGTAAGAACGCTAAAAAGCTGGTGGAGATGAACGACATCCTGTCCCACCTGGGGATCGAGGTCTGCTCCGAGGTGGAGGCCGGGGTGGATATTGAGGTGGAGGAGACGGGGACCACCTTTGAGGAGAACTCCCTGCTGAAAGCCAGGGCCGTCATGGAGGCCAGCGGCCTGCCCGCCATTGCCGACGACTCCGGCCTGTGCGTGGACTGCCTCAACGGGGCCCCGGGGGTGTACTCCGCCCGGTACGGCGGCGAGGGCCTGGACGACGTCCAGCGGTATCAGCTCCTGCTGAACAACATGCGCGGGCAGATGACCCGGGCGGCGAAATTCGTCAGTGTGATCACCTGCTGCTTCCCCAACGGCGACGTGCTCTCCGCCCGTGGGGAGTGCCCCGGCACCATCGCCTACGCCCCCATGGGGGAGGGCGGCTTCGGCTACGACCCGGTGTTCTTTGTCC
>CAJUMG010000032.1 GCA_910587335.1 uncultured Oscillospiraceae bacterium | reverse complement strand
GCGTACTGGCGGGACACCCAGATCTGCTCGCCATTATCCATGGTCACCAGCCACCGCCGCCCCAATTCCGGGCGAATAGCCCGCACCCGGCGGAAGTTGAGGATAGTGGACCTCCCTGCTCGAAAGAAGTCCAGCTCCTTCAAGGCGTCTTCCAGTTCATATAGCCGTAGAGCACTTTGGAAAATCTGTTTTTCTGTGTAAAGAAATGTTTTTTTGTCTACCGTATCAATGTAGAGGATATCCTTTACATCCAACAGGTGCCGCTCGCCGTCCAGAATGCCCACCAGCTTTTTTTGGTATACCCGCAGCATTGCTATCAGTCTCAGAATATCCTCGTCCGCTTGGGGGCAGTTGACGATAACCTCTGTTTCTTGATAGGACGGATCTTGATTCAGCGTGATTTTCATGTTCTCCCTCCTTTCAAGATCATTTTATCAGGCCCACAGAGGTTTGCAATCAAGTTTTCCTCTGTGGGCGTTTTCTCCTCCCAAGAGGTACGCTATCTTTTAATATGGCGCTTTCAATGTATAAAGGTCGTTCCGGCCACCTCATCAGTTCCTGCTTCATCTAGAGGCTCGGTACCGCTAGCTTTTCCTTACACGCTTCCCCGGTTTGGACACAGATATTGGGGCGTGTTTCTTTCCGATAACTGACCTATGTAATAGTTCCTGCATACACATGGTTTATTATACAAATAGCAAAATTTACCGTGTAAGAAAGAGGTGTCTTTTTATGTGTCGTTTTCCAAAACAGATTGTCTTCTTTTTGTTGTTTACTCTTTTATTGAGCTTAACCGCCTGTAGTCCTTCTCTTCCCTCCACAAATGGACACGGACTTGCTTCTTCTAATGGACAAAGTGAGGCAGAAAGCTTTCTTTCCACTAGCCACTCTGTTTCTTCTGGCGAACAGGACGGGATAAAAGGGTCTTCTGCGTCATCATCGGAAGAGCATGCAGCGATTGACAATTTCTATCCTGCTGCTATGGCAATTCCTGATTCAGAGATCATCTCTGAGGACAGCCTGTATCAGTGGAATCAGGACGGCACCCTTACCTTCCAGAATAAAAACGCCTTACATACTCTTTCCGCTGAAAACAAGTTACTGGAAACAGTAACGCTACCAGAGGAAGCTTTACCCCGAGACATTGGATATTCTCTGGTCTGGAACAATAATCTGATTTTGGCCTTGAATACTGGCTGGGCAGAAGAAACCCCTTTCAGCGTAGTCTATTTTACCGATGACGGTGGCGTTCATCTGGCCAATCTGACCCTTTTTAACCGTCAGGGCGAACTGATTCGCCAGTATCCCCAAACGCAGGTTTATGGTTATAACGAAGCCGGTGAATATGTCGACTACCTTCCTGTTTCAGAAAATACAGCGGTAATCGGCTCTTCCCGGTTGGACGATGGACGTCCCATCTATTGGCTGGATGATGAAACCGCTATTTTTAATTGTCATTCCCGCGTTGTGCTCTACAACTTTTCGACCGACACGGGAAAAATATTGGATGATATGAGCGATCTGGTAGGCAAACATGGAAAATTTGGCGTTTATTATGGGGCTGATAGCATGCAATGCGGCGTAATCGACGGCAGTTTTTATTATCTGGCCCACCGAGATGAAGAAAAAGCCAACCGAGTCGGTACCATTTGGAAAGCCGATAAAAACGGGGCAGTCCAGTTGTTCGACGGAATGGAATTTTATCATCTGTTTGTGGGAAATAAAACACTGACCGTCGTGGCCCATACGGATTCGGAGGATATCGAGCAGGTGTATTGCGCAGATACCGAAACGCTCGACTTAAAAGAGGTCTTGCGCGGAAAGCCTTCCATCTCCTTTGTCGACAATGGACGCATTTCCTTTTGTAATCAGTACGGCCAGGAAAATAGCACCCTGTTTTCCTATGACTATGAAACCGGCGAGCTTTTCACTCATGAGCTTTCGGACATCCTGCAAATCAATTTATTTTTTACTCAGCAAATAGATGACTCTTTGCTTTGGTACTATACTGTTTGGAAGAACGGAGAAGCGGCCGACTATGTCTATGATTCCCGTACCGGCGAAACAAAAGAATTGCCAGAAGGCTGTCTCGGCAAATTTCTTTCTATTAGCCCTAACGAATCTTCCCAAACTTCTTTTTTAGAATATGATCCGGAAGCTCGCGCACTCCGGGTCCGCCAGTTCATTTACGAATAAAAACGCCTTATAAAAAAAGCCAGTGCGGTTGCACTGGCTTTTTTTATTTTCGGAAAAAATCAAGCTGCCAATCTATCTCAGCCCGGATTTTTCCGTCTTTTTCCGTAGCAGATAAACAAATACGACACAAACGATTGACTAAAACCGACTGTCCTTTTCTGCCAAATCACACGCCTATCTTTTTTCACCGCGCCTATGATTCTGCAAAAATATGCTCCTTTAGTTTCTCAAACGTTTCACTGCTCATATCATGTTCAATCCGGCAGGCGTCCTTTGCCGCAATTTCCTCCGGCACCCCGAGTTTAATCAGCCATTCACAAAGCAGTCTGTGCCTTTCATAAATCCGTTCCGCAATTTCCCGGCCTGCGTCGGTCAATTCAATCCAGCCTTCTTTTGACATCTGGATATAACCATTTTCCCGCAGTAAACTCATGGCGCGGCTTACACTGGGTTTGGAAAACTCCAGATAATGTACAATATCAATGGATCGCACCACTCCCTTTTTCTGCTTTAAAACAAGAATTGACTCCAAATAATCCTCCGCAGATTCTTGGATTTTCATCAAAGCACCTCCTTTGAACAGTTTGATTTACTTATGCTTGAAATCCTTCACCCATCCTTTTATTATCTTGATTTTAGCATATTTTTACTCTTCTCACAAGCATCTATCAAATTTGTCAATCCAAGAGCTGGCACAATTACTTACTTTCTTTTCGGTGCCCCAAATGGATGCCAATATGCCCGATGCCGAGAACCAGTACGGACAGCAGCAAAAAAATACTTTTTCCATATATCGCGAGAAAGAAAAATCCCGCGACCGGAAGTGTCGCGCCAGCTACCGGCACGCCGAACAGGCTGCTGTAAAAATCCGCCATCGTCTTTTCGCTGCGAAAATACCGGACCCAATAAATCTCATAAAGCACCATGAACAAAAAGGACAGGACCAGCCACCAGGACCAACCAGACCATGGCTTCAAATTAAAATCCGTGAAAAATAATACGAAATAGGAAACCGCGATCTCCCCCACTCTTTCCAAAACACGCAATACGCCGTTTTCGTTCTGGACGTAGTTTTCGTAATCCTTCGGCTTATTTTTTGCCCACAAAAAATTGGGCAATAAGAGCATAAGCATGTAGATAAGACCCATATAAGAAAATCCCAAAGACATTCTCTCACTTCCTCTTCTTAGGGAAAGGAAGCTCGTCGAACATTTTCTCTAGCAATTCCCGCAAAAAATCTTTATTTTCCAAATCATCTACAAGCAGCATCTTTTTCGCCCCATCATAGGGAATCTCCCAGCTCGCATCCGGCATCATAGAAACAGCGGACGCCACCGGCTTTACCAGAAAACGATTATCATAAATCCCGCCTATGACCTTGCCTTTATAATACAAAACATATTCTCCCATCATGGCCCGATGGGAAACCCCCTCCACTTCTTTCATCTGTTCTAATACAAATGTCAAGTACTCTTTACTTGTTGCCATCATGATCTCCCTTTTTTACAAAAGAAAGCCTTTCCGTTTTGATCCGAAAAGGCTTTTCTTCTTAATCTTTTTGAATCCGTTTTTCGATCAATTCTTTTAACAGCGCAGGGTTTCCCTGCCCTTTGGACTGACGCATGCACTGGCCCACCAAAAATCCAATGACATTTGTTTTTCCGCCTTTATAGTCGGCGATCGATTTGGGATTTGCATCCATAACAGATTGTACAATCGCTTCCAGGGTGCCTGTATCAGAAATCTGCGCAAGACCCTTTTCCTCCACCACCTGTCCAGGCAGCTTGTCCGAAAGGATGATCTCATCCAATACCGTCTTTCCGGCCGTAACCGAAATCGTTCCCTTTTCAATCAAAGAAATCATATCAGTAAGCTTTTCCGCTGTTAACAATGTGTCGGAAAGGGTGATATTTTTTTCGTTCAAAATCCGGGAAACATCCCCCAGCAGCCAGTTAGAAATGCTTTTTGTCTTGCATTTTTTTAGCGATACACAATTTTCAAAAAAGGCCGCCTTATCCGGATTCTCCGTCAGCAAATTCGCGTCAAAGTGGGGCAGTCCATAGGAATCCATGTAGCGCTTGCACTTTTTATTGGGCAGCTCCGGCAGCTCATCTTTAAGCTTTTGGATCTTTTCTTCATCAACAACAATGGTTAGCAGGTCCGGCTCGGGGAAGTAGCGGTAATCATGGGAATCCTCTTTGCTTCTTAAAAGGAAGTTCTGTCCTTTGGCATCATCCCAACGGCGGGTCTCCTGGTGAATTTCACCGCCAGCCTCCAACACCTCGATTTGGCGCTTTGCCTCATACTCAATGGCCCGGACCGCTCCGCTGAAGGTGTTCACGTTTTTCATCTCGCAGCGGGTTCCCATCGGCTCGCCCGGTCTTGCAACCGATACGTTAATATCGCAACGGATAGACCCTTCCTGCATTTTGCAGTCTGAAATATCAATATATTGCAAAATTGACTTAATAGTTTCCAAATAAGCCTTTGCCTCAGCAGAGCTGTGCATATCCGGTTCCGAGACGATTTCAATCAGCGGTACGCCACAGCGGTTAAAGTCTACCAGACTGCCCGCAAAGCTCTCATCGTGCAAAAGCTTTCCGGCGTCCTCTTCAATATGGATTCGAGTAACACCAATGCGCTTGGTATTTCCCTTTTCGTCAATCATCACATCCAGATGCCCATTTTCACACAGCGGAATGTCAAACTGAGAAATCTGGTAAGCTTTCGGCAAATCAGGATAAAAATAGTTCTTTCGGTCCTGCTTGCTGACCGGATTGATTTTGCAATTAAGCGCATGGCCCATCTTCACCGCATATTCCACCACTTTTTCATTGAGGGTGGGCAGCGTCCCCGGCATTCCGGTGCAGATTGGACAACAATTGGAGTTCACCTGTGCGCCGAAAGAATTCTTGCAGCCGCAATAAATTTTGGTGGCCGTATTCAGTTCCGCGTGGACCTCCAGTCCAATGGTCATTTCATAATTCATTCCAACCGCCTCCTTAACCTTTCATCGCTGGTGCAACGCCAAATCCGCCGCACAAATTTTCAAAACAGCCCGCCGCGTTCAAAAGCACCTGCTCAGAAAATTTGGGTCCTATCATCTGCAAACCAATGGGCAATCCGCCGGAAACCGTACCGCATGGAACCGAAATAGCAGGCAGACCCGCGATGTTAACCGTCACCGTACAGATATCCGCCGCATACATTTTAAGCGGATCGTCCGCGCGTTCCCCAATTTTAAAAGCAGGGGACGGAGATGTGGGGGTTATGATCACATCGCATTTGGAAAATGCCTCCGTATATTCCTGAGCAATTTTCTGTTGCATCTGTTTGGCGCGTTTATAGTAAGCGTCGTAAAATCCAGAGCTAAGCACAAAGGTTCCCAGCATGATCCGGCGCTTCACCTCATCGCCAAATCCTTCGCTGCGGGTTTTTTCGTATAGCTCCGTAAGATTTGCGTAACCTTCGGCCCGATAGCCGTATTTTACTCCGTCAAATCTCGCCAGGTTAGAGGAAGCCTCCGCCGAAGAGATGATGTAATAAGCCGAAAGGGCATAATCGGTACTGGGCAGACTGATCGGGACCGTTTGTGCGCCCTCCTTTACCAGCATGTCAACGCTTTCCATAACCGCAGCCTTGACCTCTGGTTCTACCCCTTCGCCAAAATATTCTTTCGGGATTCCAATACGCATTCCCTGAACTGAGCGGTTCAGCCCCTGGGCAAAATTCCCATATTCCCGAACAGCACTGGTTGCGTCCATGGGGTCCCGGCCGCAGATGACCGAATAAAGATTCGCCACATCTTCAACCGAACGGCCCAGAGGACCGATTTGGTCTAACGAGGAGGCGAAAGCCACCAGTCCGTACCGGGATACAGAACCGTAGGTCGGTTTGAGTCCCACGACGCCACAGTACGCCGCCGGCAGACGGATCGAACCGCCTGTATCCGATCCCAGGGACAACACTGCCTCTCCCGCGCTGACACAGGCCGCGCTTCCTCCAGAGGAACCGCCAGGGACACAATCCGGATCCCAAGGGTTTTTGGTCTTTTTAAAGTAGGATGTTTCACAGGAGGACCCCATGGCGAATTCGTCCATATTGCACTTGCCAATCATAATGGCGTCCGCCCGCTCCAGCCTGTCCACAACAGTCGCATTATAAGGCGGCACAAAGTTGTAAAGCATCTTGGAAGAACAGGTGGTCAGCACATCCTTTGTGCAGATATTGTCCTTTACGCCGACGGGGATTCCAGCCAAAGGAGAAAGGGATTCTCCCGCGGCAATTTTTTGGTCAACCTCTTCAGCCTGTTTCATTGCCCGCTCTTCACAAACGGTTACAAAAGAGCCGATTTGCTCCTCTTTTTTAGAAATCTGTCCCAACACAGAACGGGTAATTTCCACCGCACTGCATTCTTTTTTCCGCAGCTTCTCCGAAAGGGATGCAGCGGTCATCTCAAATAATTCCATTTTCTACATCCTTTCTATTCCACTACTTTTGGAACAACAACACAGCCCGCCTGCGTCTGCGGCGCATTTTGCAATAGCTGTTCACGATCCAAAGAGGGTTTGACCAAATCCGGGCGCAGCTGCATGGGATTCGACGGATCCACCGCCGTATACTCGCTGTCCATTGGCGGCAGCTTTTCACACATGGCCACAATACTCTCCATCTCTTTTTGGAACTTTTCTGTCTTTTCCTCCTCAATCGAAAGACGGGATAGTTTCGCGATATGCTGTATATCAATTTGCATGGGATGAAGCCTCCTTTGCTTTATGTTTTATTATTATGTCTTACTCCGTTTATTCCACATTCATTTCACCATTTAACAGCGCCAGCAGTCCGTTTTCGTCTAAAATCGAAAGGCCCAGGTTCTGTGCCTTGGTAAGCTTGCTTCCCGCTTCTTCTCCCGCGACAACGTAACTTGTTTTCTTTGAAACAGAGGAAGAAACCTTTCCCCCCTGCTCTTCAATCATGGCGCCTGCCTGAGCACGGGTCAGGTTCGGCAGCGTACCGGTCAAAACAAAAGTATATCCCGCCAATCGGTCCCCAGCCGGCAGCGACAGAGAAAGGGTATTGACTCCAGCTTTCTTGAGCCGGTCTACCAAGCTTCGGGTGGCGTTCAAAGAAAAATACTCCGCCACCGCCTGTGCCATAATCTCGCCAAAACCGTCAATGGCGGCGATTTCCTCTTCTGCCGCGATAAACAGCTTTTCTATATCCAAAAAGCGAATGGCTAAAAGCTTTGCCGCTTTTTGGCCGATCCCGCGGATGCCTAGTGCAAATAATAGTCGGGACAGATCGTTCTCTTTTGATTTTTCAATCGCAGCCAGCAGGTTGGATCCGCTTTTTTCCGCCAGCCGTTCCAATGGGGAAAGCTCTTCCAATGTTAAATCATATAGGTCCGCAGGAGATTTGACCAGTCCCGCAGACACCAAATTTTCTACGATGGAAGGACCCAAACCATCAATGTCCATTGCGTCTCGAGAGGCAAAATGGACTAAATTGCGCAAAAGCTGTGCCGGACAATCGCTGTTCTGACAGCGCTTAGCGGCCTGATCCCCTTCGAAAAAAACCGGAGAACCGCAGGCCGGGCAGATATCCGGAATCTGGTACACCGGTCTTTGTGAGTCGTGGTCCTGTACACCTATCACCTCCGGAATAATGTCCCCAGCCTTCCGAACCAAAATTGTATCGCCAATCGCAATTTGCTTTTCATCAATAAACGCCTGATTATGAAGCACAGCACGGCTGACCGTTGTCCCCGCCAACGTAATCGGTTCAAATACCGCTGTCGGCGTCAGCACACCGGTACGGCCCACATTGATTTGGATATCCAAAAGCACCGTAGACTTTTCTTCCGGCGGATATTTATAGGCAATCGCCCATTTGGGATATTTCGCGGTACTTCCCATCTTCTCTCTCTGCTCAAAGCTGTCCACCTTCACAACCGCACCGTCAATGCCGAAGGAATACTGCTGCCGATTTTCTCCGATTCTGCGTATTTCCTTCATAACCTGTTCGATAGAAGAAAATGACTGGTAAGAGGGGGACACCGCAAAGCCCTGCCGGCAAAGATAATCCAGCGATTCCTTGTGTCCTGACAAGGTCTTTCCTTCAATCTGCTGAATGTTAAATACAAAAATGTCCAAATGCCGCTGGGCCGCTATGGCAGGATCCTTCTGCCGCAAAGACCCCGCAGCAGCATTTCGGGGATTTTTAAACGGCTTTTCCTCCCGAATTTCCTGCTCTTCTGTAAGCTTTTGAAAGCTTTCCTCAGACATATAAACCTCGCCCCGCACCTCTAAAAAGGGAACCGGGTCCTTCAGTTTCTTGGGAATGCTTTGAATCGTTCCCAGGTTCAGGGTCACATCTTCGCCCACAAAGCCGTCCCCTCTGGTCGATCCACGCACAAAAACGCCATCTTTGTATTCCAGCGAAACAGACAAACCGTCGATTTTCGGCTCTACCACATAAACCGGATTTTCTATCTGTTCCTTTACCCGCTCATGAAAAGCAAAGACCTCTTCATCGGAAAAAACATCCTGCAAGCTTCCCATCTGCACCTTATGTTCCACCGGCTCAAAGGTATTCTTCACCTGCCCCACTATCCGCTTAGTCGGGGAATCCCCACGGGCAAACTGTGGATACGCCTCCTCCAAGGAGATTAGCTCATGCAATAAGCGGTCATATTCATAATCTTCAATTTCTGGCTCGTCCTGGTCATAGTAACGCTTACTATGATACAGAACCAAATCTGTCAGGCGGTCGATTTTTTCTTTCGCCTGTTTATCATTCATGCTAAAACCTCCGCATACAGCAGACATTATAAAACGCCAAAAGGAGTTTTAACGGATTTTTGTTTTTCCATACCAACGCATTTGATCCCTACATATTATAGCACATTTTTCCTCATTTCCAAGGCATATATGTAATATTTTGTATCGCTCAAGTAGGGTTTTGCCCCCCTTCATTTTACAAAAAAGAGGAAAGAGGACGAAAATTCCCCTTTCCTCTTTCATTTTTTCGATCCGGTTTTTTCAGCCAGTACCTCCTCGACCAGTTCCGCGATAGACTGCACGTTGCTCCACCGCTCTGGCGGCACCTGTGTTGGCTGGATATCCACCTGCCAGCGATAGGAAATCTCTTCCAGCAATGAAATAAACGCCAAAGAATCCAGAATGCCCGCATCCCATAATTCCTGTTCCGGACCAATATCCTCCGCGTCATTCCCAATCTCTCGGATCAGCTTCAAAATCTCCTCTTCCATTGGCAGCCTCCTTCAGCCTTTTTCGGTCACATTTTCCGTTTTCGTTTAATGGAAATGCTTTCACCAATCGGATTATCGGGCACATGTACACTGGAAGCCGCTGCGCCAAAAGCGCCTGAAGCTGCTGTTTGGTTGGCTTCGCTCCTTCGTACAATTGTACAAACGCCACCAACCGTGTTGTCTGGCCTTCTCGATTTTCGCAGCTGACCACAACTGCTTCCTCCACTCCCGGCAAGGCGGATAGGTTCTGTTCCACATCCTGTAGCTCTACCCGATATCCACGTAATTTCACCTGACTGTCCAGCCGGCCCTTACAATACAAAACCCCATTTTGGATCCAGCCCAGATCTCCGGTCCGATAATACCTTTTGCCATTTTTGATACCAAAGGGAGAAGCATGGCTTTTCTGGCCGATATATCCTGCCGCGACACTGTCGCCGCAAAGAATGATTTCCCCTTCTTCTCCTTCTTTAGCCAGCTTCCCGCCATTTTCTATATATACCTCAACACCGGGATTTGCGATTCCCACCGGCAAGATGGACTGGCTTGCTTCTTTTTCCCCAATCTCGGCAGCCGTTACCGCAACCGTACATTCTGTCGGCCCATAGGCGTTTATGATCCGCAGACCCGGAAAGCGGTCTAAGAGTGCCCGCGCTGTTTTGGGCAGCAACGTTTCGCCGCAGAAAAACAACACGTCCAGCCCCGGAAAACGCTTTGCGCAAAAGCTTTGATCCGCCAGCAAAAGCGATGCAAAAGACGGTGTTAATACCATCATCTTAGCGCCGCTTTTTTCAAGACGGGAAAACAGCGCCGGATAGTCCTTTTGCACCTGGCGGCAAAGGGTATATTCCTGCGCACCCCAGGCAAGAGCCGGCCAGAAATCCGCCACCGACAAATCAAAAGAGAAGGACGCCTGATTGACAATAACAGATGGTGCTTTCGGGAATAGCTTCATCATCCAACTGGTAAAAGAATCCAGATTTTCACAGGTCACCATCACGCCTTTCGGTACCCCAGTGCTGCCGGAAGTATAGATAATATAAAAAATCTCGTCCGGTTTTCTTGCAGGATAAGGCAGCGGCATTTCCCCACCCTCCTCACAAATTTGTTCCAACGTTTTTCTATCAATGATGGAAATTTCATCGGCCTGCACCGGCTCTGCCGCCAGCAATACCTGTGGCCGGGCCGAATGCAAAATCGCCTGCACACGCTCTTTTGGGGTGGAACTGTCTACCGGAATATAGGGGAAGCCGCCGAAGGCACATGCCAAAAACGCTGCCGCCATCACAGGCTGTTTATGTCCATAGATCAAAACCGGTTCGCCTTGGGTAAATTGCCTTTTCAGATAAGCACAAAGGCGGCCGGACCATTTTCCTAATTCTTGATAGCTTATCTGCCTCGTTTCGCAGCTATAGGCTACCGCAGTTCCTTTTTCCTGTAAATTCTCCCAAATTTTTTCCAGTAATATCATATTCTCAGCTCTTCTTTTGGGATCTGATTTGGATCAAACATAACCTTGGAATGATTTTCTAAAATCAGATTTTTTTGTATTTCCTTACCGTCCTTATCCGATACAATCTGATACACCCGACTATTACGATAATAGCCGTCGTTCTCTTTGGTATAGTGGTGATCTTCCTCTTTCAGCCTGTATTTCTTTGCCAACGGCGCGACCGAGCGAATTTCTCCCATCAGCATACCATCTTTGATCCAGACCCGTACCTGTACGGGATATGGCGTTGTATTCTGAAAACGGTAGTCGCAATTTTTATATACAATCGAGGTGCCTGTTCCAAACGGAACCCGCCGTCCAGCATCCGGGAATAACGCATCGCTGTGGTGATGCAGCTCTGTCACCTTCATCGGGGTGTGCAAAACCATGTAGTGAATTAGGTTAGCCAATTGGCATACCCCACCGGCCACCCCTCTCCCCGGCCGGCCGCTTGCGATAACCATCCCATCCAAATAGCCTTTTTGTCTGGTCGGGCGACCAACCAGCGCCCAAAAAGAAAAGGTTTCTCCAGGAGATAGAACGATGCCGTCAATCCGAGCCGCCGCAAGACGAAGATTTTGCGCTTTGTTTCTCTGCAGCTGCATATCAACCCCTAAAAGCGGCCGCAGTATCGTAGATATATGGCTTTTCCAGATATAAGGCAGAGTCGCGTTTGATCGGGTTTTGGCAAAGTGATTTTTCTGCAGCTTATCCAGGACCGTGCGTTTCAGGTTTTCTTTACAAAGAGAAATTTCATAACACACGGGGCCATATTCACAAAATAGCTTTCTTCGTTTCTCCATCTGCATCACCTGTCGATTTGCAAAAGTCAATTTCTCCTACAATTGTAGCTAAATCTATTATAACTCCTTTATCCCCATTGTCAAGTCCCTGCTACCGCTCCAATACCAATACTTCCAAAATACTCCGGAACCTCTCCGACAATGACCGTTTGCCCCAGCTCCATATTGGTTGTCACCTGTGTTTTCATGGAAAAACCCGGAATAATAGCAGAAACTTCCAGATCAATCTGTAGATAAACTCGGTGGAGCGTCTGGTTCACGCCCGCTTGTGTAAATTCATGATATAGATTGGTCATCGCCACTCCTTCTGGAGCTAGGCGAAAATGAATCATCGGTCCCCTTCCCGACAGAATTTTCAACCCGGTTAAAGAGCCAAGGGGAATGGAAAGAGGTTGGGAAGAAAGCTCCTGAAGCCGTTCTCCCGTCCGCTGGGTAACAGCGCTTTTTATCTTGTTAATGAGCACCGTATCTGCCTGTAAGGAAGTGATTCTACCCGTTCCGTCCCGCGTTAAACGGATCATCTGATGATAGGTAACCCCCATTCGATCCAACTCCTCCGAAATGGTCTGATTCACCACCGCAGTCACCAGAATCCTTGCCTGATAGGACAGCCTTTCCGAAATCGTCGGACCGATCCAGGAAGCTATTCCCCAAATGATAAGGAAAGGCACGAGCAAAAGCAAAATAACCAGATGGATTCGTTTTCGCAGCTTTCTTCTTTTTGCTCGCATCATAATTGCCACTCCCTTTCCTTTTTCCAGTATATGAAGCAGTTCTTAGTCTGTGTCTTCATAACGGACACAAATTTTCGGTAAAAAAAGACTGCCCTAAAGGGGCGGTGGCCGTAAAACAGTATTAAGCAAAAGTCTGAAAACCTGTGTTTTACGATGATAAGGAAGTATACACAACAACTTATCAATAACGCTGACAGACAGGGTGCAAACAAAAGCAGAGAACATATCACTTTTATTAGTGGTCGGTTCTCTGCTTTTCCGTTACGCAATAGAACGCCATTTTTAAGGACAGA
>CAJUMG010000031.1:8593-13170 GCA_910587335.1 uncultured Oscillospiraceae bacterium | reverse complement strand
CGGAACGGCAAAAGCAGTTAAAGCTGGTGGCCGACCTCACCGCTAATTCTGTTTCGACTTCGCAGATTGATAGCATAACAGGCTATCTCGAAAATTGGGATGAGGTTAGTTTTGATGACAAGCGGCGTGTTGTAGATACGCTGATTTCCAAAATCGAGGCTACCAACACCACACTTGTTATACACTGGAAAATCTAAAATTTTTGCTTTGCATTATACCCTTGTAAAGAACGCTTTTATTCTCAAGGATAAAACAGCATACGGGGCGTGTTTGATTTCAAAATGTCTTCGCTGATCTATATGGATGAGATAAAGCATTATGATGCGGATGAAAGCCACTAAAAATGCCCTTATCTTGGTTATAAGTCTGACCATTCTTAATTAAATACAAAAATGTGGATTACAAATGAAAGGAATAGGATTATGAAAAAAACAATTCTAATTACTCTTATTACTCTTGGGCTGTTAGTCATTTTATCCGGATGCTCTGGCATAACAAAAGTCAAATATGAAATTACTGAACAGGTCAATCGTTTCATTGGGCAGGACGATGACACGGAATATAATCGCACAGAATATATCGGAGAAAATATAGATATTGCACCTAGGACTGATTTTTCGGAAGGCCGGGCATTGGTAACCTTTAATGATGTGCATAGAGAAAAAGGTGGAACATCGGCTGCCATGAAAGACGTTTTGGAAGCTATGGAGAATAAAGACATCTATGGTGCGATAGAAAACTGGCGTACCATTCATAGAGCTGCCTTGATTGACAACAAAGGAAAAATTATATGGGAGTCAGAAACGACGTGGAAAAAAAGGCCCTTGATAGAGGTAAGTGAATTTCGTGACGGTTTGGCCTATTTTATATTCGAAGGTAATGAGCAAAGCATGTATTACATTTTGGATACCGAAGGGACGGTTTCTTTTACCAAAGAATATACAGATGATTTCAAAATTCTCAGTCATGGAGACGGATTATTTCTGTGTGCAGAGCATATATCGAACTTTGACACAGACGAATGGCAGATTGGAGCTATAGATAAAAACGGAGATATAGTGGTACCATTTAAAAAATATAGCTACAGGGATTTTAATCCATCGAAACCAGACCCTGTTGAGGCTCCATCTGGAGAAGTACCAAATCCCGATTACGATTATGGGGGATATATGGAATATCAAGATAAGCTTTATGCATATGAAAGATATCTAGAAGAACTCGCTAAGTATGAAGAATATGAAGATGGCAACTATCAATCAAACGAAATTTCATTTGATGATAGTAGCGTAAGAATCGAGTACCTTGGCAACGATGTTTACATGTTGGATGGCTATCAAGAATTTCGCCTTCTACTCAACATCAGAGATCAAAGAATTATCCACAATTTTAATGAAACTAACTCACAGGGAACAATTGGAAGATTTTTCGCTGGTTTTGAGGATGGTATGGCCACCGTGTTGTATAATGATATAAAAGAAGGCGATATGGTGTGTTCTCTTGGAACAGATGGGACATTGACTCCCATTATTAGCAACGATTGGACTAAAAATGACTTGCCTAATTCTGCGATGTTTAATGAAGGTTTGGCGTTTAACGAAGGGGCCTACTATAACCTGGAGGGAGAAATGATGATCGATTTTCCTGAGTATAAAGATCATACATATATTTGTGGCCCATTTCAGAGCGGCTATGCTCCTATGGCAATTATAGGAGCGGACGGTGTTTGTTACGTTACCGTAATTAACAAGTATGGCGAATTGATGTTTGATCCAATGCCAGGTTTTGATACGATAAATATAAGTTCTGATGGAAAGTTTGCCACTGCTTTCCAGCAGTGGCAAGGTTTTATTGTATTTACAATAAATGGGACACCAAAGGTGACAGTAAACTATCATGCTATCAATGTTACTCCGTGTGTAGAAGATGTATTTTACGATTACAGAGATGCACGATGCTTTGACACTCTCTAGCATTAGCAGGTAACTTAGAGTCTATCATAAATTTTTATGGTTTTTCAGAGTCTTCAATAAATGCATTGAATATAATGAAATTATTCAGTGCTTGGATAAAGTTGAACCTCATTCTGATGACGAATCAAGCATTGTCGATTATCTTCGCGGATTGGTTTATTATTGTATTGGGGATACAAAGAAAGCTCAACAGTTATTTTTGGCATCTGCGAATATTTCCAAGAAAATCGAATGCAAATATATGGTCATGAAATGTTTATTAAAAGAGAATAATATATTAGTTAGTAGATGGCATATTTCCCTTATATGCAGATTGTGTTGCTATGATGTTGAGTGGGGCATAAAACTATTGATGTCTTTAGGCATTGACTATTACGATGCAAATGAACTATTAGCTCTATGCAATGATTTGTCTTTGCTTCCTCGAGTATCTAACTTTGAACAAGGGCTGGATTCAATCGACAAAAGAGCCGCCCAATTGAATTTAGAAACAGAGTATAGAAATACTATGAGGCGCCACTGGGTTGGTGGCGAATTCAGAACGACAATAGGAGGGACTATATCCACAGCTATAAAAGGCTCTGTGGCGGCGGGAATTATGAATGCAGGAAGCGGAGTGTTGCATGGTATAGGTAATAGTATTGTAAAAGCGATTAATAATTCTGAAATTATAAGACAAGTATCGAATTTCGCAATGCTGTTACTTCAGCTTGCAATGACGTTGGTAACGTCATTAGGATTATTATTGAGAAGACTTATGGCTTAAAAATTCCAGAACTACAAGGAGACATTGTTTATTGTGGCGAAGAACTTTCAAATTTAGAAGATAATATCTTACAAGCAAAAATTAATAATATGGGTGTCAGAAATTATTCGTATGCTTATGCCTTATTATCTTAAAAAGCAACGCTCCAAGGTATGTTCTGCCAGATTACAGCCTGTTCCGTCAGGATATGGCTGCTGATGATGTAGCTGTGGATACAGCAGCATCCCGCATTTTGGGGAAGCACATAAAGGCTTTTGAGGAATTAGCAAAATGATCATGCTTGGCAAAGAACAGATAAAGCGGCTGTATTGGAAGCTGTTGGATGCAACTGGCGGCTCGGACGGGATTCGGGATGAAGCGTTGCTGGATTCCGCGTTATCGTCCGCCTTTCAGACATTTGATGGCATAGAATTGTATCCATCCACAACCAGCAAGATTACACGAATCGCCTATAACCTTGTTTGCAACCATCCTATTCCGGGAGCGAATCTTATGGTCGTTCCTCAAGACTGCTTGCTAATTTCAAGCATTCGTCAATTGCCGCAGAAAGTGCATTTTTCAGTTGTTCCGCTGTTTCATATGTACCATCATAAATGCCAATTGTCATCGCTTTTCCGGAGCCTAGACGCCCCGGTTTATGAAAATGATAGTCGTTCAAACGGTAGTTCCAATTTTCGTCATAGATGATTGTATTGCGTATATTTCGTGCGATTTCACCGGAGACATCCTCTTGTAACGAAATTTTCAAACAAATCGAGAAGTTGTATTTGCCATCTTTACCATTTTGACCATCTTGCCAGGATGGCTCGACCTGCACATACATTTCAATGGGAACACCCAAAACGATAAAGCTGCTGCGATATGGCCAAAGCCACATTGCATCGAAGCCGCCATTTGGGTTCGATACATAGCGATAACCGACGTCGACTTGATTTTCGCCAGGAAAGTCACTGTTTTGTAATGCGTCATAAAAGGCATTGACACATCGCCAATCCCATTGAGAGAGGGGTAATTCTTGATATTTTTGTGCTGACTGCTCAAAGTCATTCCAATAATCAAAATAGTCAATCACAATTTGATTGGCCGTTTGTTCCACATAGGGTTTTAACAGCTCCAACATACGGCGGCGGGAGATGATTTTGTAATTTGCGTCTATAACAGCAGATAGATCGCTTTGAAAACCGGTTTTATAGTACACGCCCAGAACAATGTGGTCTTGGAATTTTTCTTCTACTTCTTTCAAATACCGCAAAAGCTGATTATCATGCTCGCCAGCATTGACTTTATCCTCAACGATGATTTTGTATTTTTTATCGCCGCAGGTAACAGTGAAAAGAACATCAATGTGGTTTACTTGCCGTTCAACATTTGTCAGTGTAAAGTCTTTTCCGGACAATTCAGGAACCATTTCAGTTAAAAGTGATTTTGCACAGGAACGCAAAACGGGGTCATCCTTTACCTCTGTTAGTGCAAATGAAGCCAAATAACAAAGAAAAGCATCCTGCGAAAGTTCACTGGTAGCGTAATAAAATAAATTGTTTTTCATTTTATATCCTTTCTCCTTGTTGTGTTTCTATTTTTTCTTGGTTTTATTATATCAGATTATCCCTTATAGTTGTACACGATGGGGTGGAAATTTTTCTTCTTTTTTATCACTATTTTCTCATGGATTCATACAAGCCCAGTATTTCTGTATTGGGCAGCACGAAAGTAAAATTCACATGATATTTTTCCGTCAGCTCTGTCAGTTTTTGCATAACTGGTTCTGCAACATCAATATGTTTATAGCTGTGGTGCCCTGTTCCCAGGCTTACTGAAACCATAGTTTTATAATTTTTTTC
>CAJUMG010000031.1:0-8583 GCA_910587335.1 uncultured Oscillospiraceae bacterium | reverse complement strand
ATCTGCCTGTTCAAACAGCTTTTCATAACTATGAAGTAGTTCCTTTATGGGAGATTTGCTTTCGAATCGTTTCGGGCAAAAGATATGCAAAATGTCCATTCCTAACGCAAATCCGGGAGTGATTCTAACTTCATTCACCTTCATAAGCTCTTGAAAATGGCTTTCACAATATTGCTCCAGTAAATCCATCCCAGCTGCCTTGTAAATAGCTCCGCAGGCCCCGCTTCCGAATTTCATATACTTATTTGCAGAATTCACGATTACATCCTTTCCTTCCAAAAAGTTCAAAATGTTACCGCTGCATAGCTCTAATGTTCCCATTTTTGCTTATCCCCCTTGATAAAGCTGCATTGCTTTTTGGATATCTGCTTTTACCTCCTCCACCAGAGACACAGGTGAAAGTATTTTTGCATGAGGTGCATATTGCCGCGCCCAACAGCGCATAGAGGTTAGATTAACCCTTGTGCGAACACTTACTTCATCTTCGGTTTCATCAAAAAAGGTGATTTCGCCGCCAAACCAATCAATCACATCGTTTAAAAGATATTTTTTTACACGAAATGTAACCGCCCCGCTTTCTCCTGCAAACATATACAGATGTTCTGCCATATGCTTGGGCAAGTCGAAACCATTTTCCAGGCCCTTCACCTGCTTTGAAGGCTTTACAGGCTCGTCCAACAGTTTAATATTACTAATGCGGTCCAACCGGTAATTGGCAACATTGTCATACTTATCATAATTGCAGATTAAATAATACCGTCCGTTCGTTGCGGCTATCTGATAGGGATTGATGAGATATTCTCGAATCTTTCCGGTATTGTCCGTTTTGGGATGCAGCTTTTTATCCGTTCCGTACTCGTTATAGGTAAACGATACCTTTTTGCCCCTGCTGATTGCCTCGTCTAAAATCTCAATTGTATAAAACAGCTGTTGGCTATGTAAAGAAAAATCCGGCATGGTTCGGATATGCTTAACCCGAGCTTTAAAATACTGGCTGGAAAGTCCCTCTAGTTTACCAATTAACTCTTTGCACTGACTGTATGGAATATGTTTGGAAAAAAGCAGACTGTCAATCAGGAGCCGGAGTTCACTGTCGATAAAGTCACGGACAAGATAAAAATCAGATAAAATGTAGCTTTCTTCCAGTTCACCCGTTGATTTATTCGGAATCATGCGAACCGATTCACTGTATTCAATTTCATAACCAAAATCAATTAAATTCATCAGGTTGCGCTTTATCGCTTTTCTTTCAACGTTCATATTGTATTCCGTTTTCAGAATCTCCAAAATGTCCTTTTGGCTCAGACGATGATTTTCATCCGTGTATTTTTTCAGAATATCCAAGATGCTGATAATCAGAGTCTTTTTGGAAAGAATCGTGTACATTTTCTTCACCTCGGCTTTATTGTACTTTCATTAACTGTATTTTACAAGATGCCGTGGGACAAAAACGGTACATCGACCATGGTGTTCTACAACACAAAGAAGCTGTGCCCGGTGGACACAGGAAATCTGCGCAACAGCATTACCCACCAGATACAGGAGAGCGAAGGCGCGGTTTCCCCATCTATTACAAGACAGCGGGGTGATGGAAATTCGCAAGCATCTGCCAAAATCAACAGGCGAAGAGGCTCCCCAGGAGAAGAAGGAAAAAGAGCGGGAACAATTGCCGGCCAAGACGAAAAAGAAAATCGAGAATGCGTCTATCTGCAAACGTATGAGCCCATGACGGACGAGGAATTGAAGCAGCGTTTAAACCACAATAACAGCATTATGCTCTCTATCGGTGACGGCTTTGTGTCCTACAAGGAAAGCGGCGAATCTGCCGTTTTTTTTGCGTTGCTTGACAAAGGAATAATCTGTAATTATAATTATTACAGGTGGTGAGACAATGAGAATTAACACGCGATTTACAGTCGCAGTCCATATACTTGCCCTGATCGCGCTGAATGACGCTGATCCCGCCACATCTGAAATGATGGCAATGAGCGTTGGAAACCATCCGGTTGCTGTTCGTCAGGTTATGTCCTCTCTCAAAAAAGCGGGATTGATCATAACGCAGAACGGCCTGCCCGGTGGACAATTGGCAAAACCACAGGAAGAAATCAGTTTATGCGAAGTATACCAGGCGGTGAAAAAATCAAATGAATCCGCTCTGTTTGATTTTCACCCGAATCCCAATCCGGAATGCCCGGTAGGGTGTAATATCAAAGCGGCGTTGAACCCACCCCTTATTCATGCGCAAAGGGCAATGGAAAACGCGTTAAAGGACTACACATTAAAGGACATTACAGCGTACATTTCTGAAAAGTACGCTGAAGAGAATGAAAATCATTGAATGGAGATGACTGCTATGCAGGTTTATCAAATTGTGTTTAGTCCAACAGGAGGAACAGAAAAGGCTGCTGAAATGATTTCCAGTGGGCTTGGCGCGGAGAAAAAGGCAATCGATTTGTCAAAGCAGTCCTTTGCAGGATGCTCTTTGGAAAAAGACAGCCTTGCTGTGATTGCCATGCCATCGTTTGGAGGTCGCGCACCCCAAATTGCAATCGACCGCTTGAAAATGATCCGGGCAGAGGGGACAAAAGCGGTCGTTGTTGCCGTTTATGGAAACCGAGAGCAGGAGGATACGCTGATTGAAATGGCGGATGCTGCGAAGGAGTGTGGCTTTGAGGTGATAGCGGGAATATCTGCTATTGCAGAGCACTCCATTGCCCATCAATACGCGGCCGGCAGACCGGATCAAAGCGACGCGGAACAATTAAAAGGATTTGCCAAACAAATTGCGGCAAAACTTCCCGATCCCTCTGCGCCAAAGCTCCCCGGCAATCGTCCCTATAAGAAAGCCGGAGCCGGGTTGGCGCCAAAAACATCTTCTGCCTGTGTGTCCTGTGGCCTTTGTGCTGCAAATTGCCCGGTAGGCGCTATTGATACAGCCGACCCGAAAAAGACGGATAAAAACATCTGTATTAACTGTATGAGATGCGTTGCAATTTGCCCACAGGGTGCAAAAACTGTCAGCCCTCTGATGGTCAAGGCCGTAGGCATGGCGCTGAAAAAGGCTTGCAGTGAGCGGAAAGAAAATAAACTCTTTCTTTGATGTGATTGCTTCTGCTGGAGCTGCTCCGCTACAAAAACTGGGTTTCTAGCCAAGAAACTTTTGTGAAAATTAAGAGAAAGTATACTTAAAGTTATCAAAGCCTTGCATGAATACGCCCTGCTTTGTCTATAGGTGTGTGAAGTGTGCGGTCAGGCATATGGAAAGGATGAGAACGATGAGGCAATATATTGTAGATGCATTTACGGATCGAGTTTTTTCGGGAAATCCCGCAGCGATTTGCATATTGGACGAATGGCTGCCAGATGCGCTGATGATGTCCATAACAATAGAAAACAATTTATCCGAAACCGCTTTTGCTGTGAAGGAAAAGGAAGGCTATCATCTGCGCTGGTTTACTCCCGGTGGAGAAATCGACTTATGCGGCCACGCAACGCTTGCCTGCGCGTATATCCTGTTGCGTTTTTATGAAAAAGAGGAAAGCTCTGTTGTATTTCATACCCTAAGCGGGGATTTAACGGTTGTAAAAAACGAAGATTTTTACGAAATGGAATTTCCCGCATTTGCATTAAAGAAAATCCCCATTGCAAAAGATATGATAGAGGCTCTTGGAGCCGAGCCGAAAGAGGTGTATCTCGGACGAGATTTGCTGTGCGTGTTTGACGAAGAAAGTACAATCCGAGAGATGCAGCCCGATTTGGCAAAAGTAAAAAAGCTAGACGGATTGCTGCTTCATGTAACGGCGCCGGGTAAGACCTTTGACTGTGTATCACGTACATTTGCTCCTAAATGCATGATTGACGAAGACCCTGTCTGTGGTTCGGGACATTGCCATATTGTTCCCTATTGGGCAAAACAGATGAATAAACAGAAGTTGACAGCGTATCAGGCTTCTAAGCGCGGCGGCATTTTGTATTGCAAAATGGCGGATGATAAGGTGATTTTAGGCGGAAAGGCCGCGTTGTTCTCCTCCTCCCAGGTGCTTATTGATGGAACGCCGTCGCAGGGAGAATAAAAAGAATATTGCCATAAACGAAACCGAAAAATAAAGAAAATGTGCCTTTTGCAGACAGAATCGGTCGAAAAAACAAAATTTGTGTTTTTTTCTTTCTGCCCGTGCTGTATAATATAGAAAAGAACCTGGATGCTCTATAGATTTTCTAAGAGCGGGGACAGTTTTCTATCAATGACCAGCAGGGGAGAAGGGACAGCATGAAATCGAATTTTGTATTTTTGAACAGTCATTTTCCTGTTCTGGAAAATTTTGGAGAATTGGCGGAAAGGTATCTGTATAGCGATTCAAACTCTTGTTTAATGAAACTTGGAATGATCGGGGAGACGATTGTCAATCTCTGCTTTACCTATGACAAAATTCCCCTGCCCCGTGATAATACAGCGGTAAACCGAATCAACAGCTTATTTCGAGAGGGAATACTTACCCGTGACCTGGTGGATATTCTGCATGCCCTGCGCAAAATTCGCAATAAAGCAGCACATGAAAACTATGCTTGTGTTGAAGATGGGAAAGCGCTGCTCCAGATGGCCCATAGCCTGTGTGAATGGTTCATGCAAACCTATGGCGATTGGAGCTATCAAAATGAACCCTTTGTCCTGCCATCTCAAGCACAAGCTTTTGTCAGCACCGATAAACGGGCCGAAAAGACACAGGAAGAACAATTGATAAAGGAAGCGGAAAAGGCGGCGCTGAGGGCTCCTGCTGTTGAAATCGAGGCCAGAAAGAAGCAATCCGGCAGGGCTGTAAGCCAACGTGTGAAGTCCGAGGCGGAAACGCGCTACCTAATAGACGAACAGCTTCGTAAGGTTGGATGGGAAGCGGATACAGAGCATCTTCGCTATTCCAAGGGAACACGCCCTGCAAAAGGGCGCAGTATTGCCATTGCCGAGTGGCCAACAGATTCCTCTGTCGGCAATCGGGGCTATGCCGATTATGCCCTGTTTGTTGATGCGAAGATGGTAGCCACAATCGAGGCAAAGGCAATTCATAAGGATATTCCCTCGGTGATTGATTACCAGTGTAAGGATTATTCCAAAAACATCCGCAGTGCCGATAGGGCCTATCAAATCGGCAGATGGGGCGAGTATAAAGTGCCGTTTACCTTTGCCACCAATGGCAGAGCGTATTTGGAGCAGTACGATACCAAAAGCGGCGTATGGTTTTTGGATTTAAGGCAGCCCGATAACGCGCCTAAAGCCCTAAAAGGCTGGATGAGTCCAATGGGAATGCTGGAGCTGCTTGATAAGGATCCTTCTGCGAAGAATCAGCAGCTACAAAAAATGCCGTATGACCTGTTGCGGGATAAGGACGGCCTAAACCTCCGCGAATATCAGATCAAAGCGATCGAAGCCACTGAAAAAGCCATTCTCGGCGGACAGCGCAATATCCTGCTGGCCATGGCAACCGGAACGGGCAAAACCCGCACAATTCTCGGAATGCTTTATCGTTTCCTGAAATCAGGGCGTTTTCGCAGAATCCTTTTCCTTGTGGACAGAACTGCCTTGGGGAGCCAGGCATCTGACGTGTTTAGAGAAGTCAGGCTGGAAGATTTGATGACCTTGGATGATATTTATAACATCAAGGGTCTGGAAGATAAGGACATCGATCGTGAAACCCGTATCCAGATCGCTACGGTTCAGAGTATGGTAAAGCGGATTCTATATAATAATGGAGATACTATGCCCGCAGTCTCCGACTTTGACTTGGTGATCATCGACGAGGCGCACAGAGGGTATATCCTGGATAAGGAAATGGGCGAGGATGAAATCCTCTACCGCGATCAGATGGATTACCAGAGCAAATACCGCAGCGTTATTGAATACTTTGACGCGGTGAAAATTGCCTTGACCGCAACACCGGCTTTGCAGACCACAAAAATTTTCGGACAGCCTGTTTTCAAGTATACATACCGCGAGGCAGTGATTGAAGGGTATCTGGTGGACCACGACGCACCCCATAAGCTCTCTACCAAGCTGAGTACCGAGGGAATCCACTACAAAAAGGGCGACACGATAACGTTATATGACCCTGTGACGGGTGAACTCACCAATTCTGAGCTGTTGGACGACGAATTGGATTTTGATGTGGAAGCTTTCAACCGTCAGGTTAAAACCGAACCGTTTAATCGAGCGGTTTTGGCTGAGATTGCCCGTGATATCGACCCCGAAAGCCCCGATATACAGGGCAAAACGCTGATTTATGCCGTCAATGACGATCACGCTGATTTGATTGTAAAGATCTTAAAGGAGATTTACGCAAAAATCGGGGTGGACAATGACGCTATCATGAAAATCACCGGTTCTGTGGGCGGCGGCAATAAAAAGAAGGTGCAGGAGGCGATTAACCGCTTTAAAAATGAACGCTTTCCCAGCGTGGTTGTTACGGTTGATCTGCTGACCACGGGCATTGACGTTCCTGAAATCACAACGCTGGTATTCATGCGCCGGGTCAAATCCCGCATTTTGTTTGAACAGATGATGGGCCGCGCAACCCGCCTCTGCCCGGAAATCCATAAGACCCATTTTGAGATTTATGACCCTGTCGGCGTCTATGATTCTTTAGAAGCGGTCAATACCATGAAGCCTGTCGCCGTCAATCCAAATACTACCTTTAAACAGCTTTTGGAAGGCTTGGATGTCTTGGAGGATGAAAAACAGCTGCGGCGCCAGATTGACCAGATCATCGCAAGGCTGCAACGAAAAAAACGGCACATGGACAGTAAGACGATAGAGCATTTTCTCAACATGACAAGCGGAAAGGACCCGTCCCAGTTTATTGCCGACCTTTGGCAGCGAAAACCAGCGGACGCAAAAAGCCTTCTGCTTGCCCATAAACCATTGTTCGAAATGCTGGAAAAGCCTGGGTATGCCGAACGCCGTCCGGTTGTAATCTCTAACCAAGAAGATATGCTTTTGGAACATAGCAGAGGTTATGGCAGCGGCAGCAGGCCGGAAGACTATCTGGACGCATTTGCGGACTATGTTAAGACCAACCGAAACGAGATTGCCGCATTAAATATTGTCTGTACCAGACCAAAGGAGCTGACCCGTGAAAGCCTAAAATCGCTGTGCTTGGCGCTGGACAGAGAAGGCTTTACCACCCAGCAGCTCAATACCGCTGTTTCCCAGATGACCAACGAGGAAATGACCGCTGATATCATCAGCCTGATCCGCCGATACGCCATTGGCGCTTCGCTGATTTCCCATGAGGCGAAAATCCGGCAAGCGGTGGATAAGCTGAAAAAAGCGCACCAATTCTCCAAACAGGAGCTGAACTGGATTGCCAGAATGGAAAAATATCTGATGGAGGAATCGGTCCTGCATGTGGCGGTGTTTGATGAGGATGGACGCTTTAAGGCCCAGGGCGGCTTTGCGAAAATCAACAAAGCGTTTGGGAACAAGCTGGAAACGATCATCTTGGAACTTAACGAATATCTATACGATGACGGAGGACAAATTGCATGATTGATAACCGATACCCGTATGACATCTATAGCCCTGCTTGTCCGAATCCCCATACTATACAGCAGAACGGGGGCCAGCGATGACTACCCAGGAAATTGTCTCCAAGCTTTGGAACCTGTGCAACGTTCTGCGGGACGACGGAATCACCTATCATCAGTATGTAACAGAGCTCACCTATATCCTATTCCTGAAAATGGCGAAGGAAACAGGTGCGGAAAGCCAGATCCCGGCGGCTTACCGCTGGGACGCACTGATCACCAAGAGCGGTATCGAGCTGAAAAAATTCTATAAAGAGCTGTTAACCCACCTAGGCGAAAACTGCACAGGCCGCGTGCGGGAAATCTATCAGGGCGCATCTACCAACATCGACGAACCAAAGAACCTGGAGAAAATTGTTACAACCATTGACGGATTGGATTGGTTTTCCGCCCGGGAAGAGGGGCTTGGCAATCTGTACGAGGGACTTTTGGAGAAGAACGCCAATGAGAAAAAATCCGGCGCTGGGCAGTATTTTACCCCCCGCGTGCTGATCGATGTCATGACCCGCTTGGTAAAGCCGCAGCCGGGGGAACGCTGCAACGACCCCGCCTGCGGTACATTCGGCTTTATGATCGCAGCCCGTCAATACGTTGCCGCCGATACCGACGAGTTTTTTGACCTCGACGCGGATACCGCCGCCTTTGAGCGGTCCGAAGCGTTTACCGGCACAGAGCTGGTGCATGATACCCATCGCCTTGCTTTAATGAACGCCATGCTCCACGATATGGAGGGGGAAATCACCCTGGGCGATACCCTGTCCAATCTTGGCAAAGGGATGAAGGGCTACGACGTGGTGCTCACAAATCCGCCCTTTGGGACCAAGAAAGGCGGCGAGCGCGCCACCCGGGATGACTTCACCTTTCCCACCAGCAACAAGCAGCTCAATTTTTTGCAACATATTTACCGCAGCCTGAAAGCGGACGGAAAAGCCCGCGCCGCTGTGGTGCTGCCTGATAACGTCCTCTTTGCGGACGGCGAGGGTGAGAAAATCCGGATTGACCTGATGG
>CAJUMG010000030.1:13144-13785 GCA_910587335.1 uncultured Oscillospiraceae bacterium | reverse complement strand
ATTTATTATGGGGTTTGTTACGCAGTAGGAGTTGTTTTGTCCTTGATTTATACGGATTTGCGGGCGTTGAAATGACGGGGTAAGGGTTTTATATGTCTGTCCTCAAAAACGGTGTTCTATTGCGTAACAGAAAAGCAGAGAACCGACCACTAATGAAAGTGATATATTCTCTGCTTTTGTTTGCACCCTGTCTGTCAGCGTTATGGATAAGTTAGTTTCTATACTTCCTTATCACCATAAACATCAAGGTTCCAGGGCTTTTTTGGAGCTAGTGACGTGACTTGAACACGCGACCTGCTGATTACGAATCAGCTGCACTACCGACTGTGCTACACTAGCACGGATAGAAAAATCTTTCCGTCTTATCCAGCGGGGAAACAGCATAAAAACGGACAGATCGTCCCAAAATAAACCGTCTCTTTTGCAGAGCAAAAGGTCTGATTTATTTTGAAACACCACCTATTATATATGCTCCTTTGTGCTTCGTCAAGTCGAACCGCAAAATCTTTTACAGAAAACTAGCAAGGCTGCAAAAGGCCATCCCCTTTTTGATGAAAAAAGACGTGCAATTTTTTCTGCTTTGTAGTAAAATGAAAAGGATTTGATGGAAGGAGAGAAAAAGATAAGGAGAAGGGATAATA
>CAJUMG010000030.1:9984-13134 GCA_910587335.1 uncultured Oscillospiraceae bacterium | reverse complement strand
AAGCAAAGAAAAAAAAAAAAATCAACCGGCGCCGGCGGCACCGAAAAAGGAAACGGTATCCTTTGTTAACCGCTTTTTTCACCATTTTATTTTGTGTGGGACTCTCTTTGGGATTGGCTTCTCTATGGCAAAATCACAGCAATGATCTTGTGGAACCGTCCGCAAAGGATTTGTCCAGATCGAGCACACTTTCCATTACACAGCAATATTCTTCTGAACCCGCCAGCACATCTCAAGGGGAAATATCCTCTTGGGACTGGGTGCCAGCCCCCTCGGAATACGACTATTCCCAGCCGGTTCCGGAAAGTGAACGGGTGACCTCTTCCTATTTTGACGATGCGCTTTTTGTGGGCGACTCCATCACCGCCGGCATTCAGTCCTATGCGCTAATGAAAAATGCCTCGGTCGTTGCCTTCACCGGGATCAACACCGACACAATTATGACCCGCGAGGTAATCCGCAACGACGCGGGAGAATTGGAAACCATGCCCCAGGCCATCAGCCGGTATACGGATGTGAAAAAAATTTATGTTATGCTGGGCGCCAACGGCATTGCCTGGATTGGTAAGGAAAGCTTTGTGGAAAACTACGGCGTTTTTCTCGACGCTATACGCCAAACCCATCCGGACGCCGATATTTATATTCAGTCCATCCTGCCGGTAACCGCCAGCAAGGAGGCGGAGGATTCCCAATATGCCAACAGCAAAATCCGGGAATACAACGCCGCTCTTTTAGAGCTGGCGCAGGAGAAAAAATATTATTATCTGGACATTGCAGAAGCCTTTGCCGACGAGAACGGATGTCTGCCGGAAGAGGCCAGTCCTACCGACGGCATGCATTTCGGACCGAAATATTACGAGGTTTGGTTTGAGTATCTTAAACAGCACGTGGCAAATCCAAACACATAATAAAACGATGAACATCCAGCTGAAAAAATTCATTATGACGGAGGAATTTTTATGAAAACGAAAATTTTGGCCTTTGTATCCATCTGTGTTTTACTGCTGGGGCTGACCGCCTGCGGTGGAAATTCCGACGGACAGACGCAGAAATCTGCGGCGGAAATTGCCGACGAAATTCACAACACCCAAACGTTTCAGGATACGCTTAACGCGATTGACACGGACATGTTAAAGGATTATTACCGCATAGATGAAGCGGATCTTTCCGATTCCAAGGTCTATGTCAGCGGCTCCTTCTCTACCGCGGAGGAAATCGCTGTGTTTAAAGCTTCTTCCGAACAGGCGGTGGAAAATATTAAAAAGGCAATTGACACACGGCTGGAGGATTTGAAGCTGGCATTCGAAAGCTACGCGCCGGACGAGATGACCAAGATCAATAATCCTGTATTGGTTACAAAGGGCACGATGGTGGTGCTGGTGCTGGCTGACGATACCTCCGCTGTTTCTGACAAGGTCGATGCGCTTTTAAAATAACCGAAAACAAGGGGGACGTTTTTATGGTAGTCGAGTGCTGGGTTATTATCATTCTGATTTGTGCAATGGCGGTTATCATTATCCGGCGCGGTACGCTGGCCCAGGGTATTTCCATCCTGCCCTTGGCACTCGTCCCTTTTGGATATATTCTGGCAGGTCCGCTTTCCCGTTGGCTTGATCGTTTTTTCCCATCCATCAGCTTTAGTCAATTTCGCGTTTCCTTTACACTGATCGGGCTGGTCACCGCCTGCGTGCTCTTTGGAATGCTTTCGGGAAATATGGGAGGCAAAGCGGCCAGACGTGCTTATATGCTTTTGTGTGCTGGGTTCAGCGTGGTTTTGTCCATTGTGTTAATCCACGCGATCAGCCCATTTTAAATGATTGATTGAGGAAAGGATTTTTATGAGGTTTGACATGACGAAAAGTAAAGCGGCTTTGACCGGCGCCTTGCTTTTAGCCTCGGTGATCTGGGGAGCCGGTGTGATTTTTATGCAGATCTGTATTGACGGGGGCCTTGAAACCGGTCTACAGATGTTCTTTCGCTTTTGGGTCGGCACCTGCTGTCTGGGCATTTTATTGAACAAAAAGCTGCGGCAAATATCCACTCGACTGGTGGTTTGCAGCCTTTTATGCGGTACTTTGCTGTTTTTCAGCTTTTTTATTCTCACCCTTGGCCTAGAATCTACCACACCGGCCAACAGCGCGTTTCTTTCCGCCAGCTCGGTGATGCTGGTGCCGTTTATCAGCTGGGTAATGCTGAAAATCCGGCCGGAAAAAAAGGTATTCGCAGGTTGTTTTCTCTGCCTTTTAGGGGTGGCTATCCTCTCTTTGCAGCTAAAAGGCGGCCTTCACTTTACGGTAGGGGACAGTCTGTCCCTGCTCAGCGCTGTTTTCTTTTCCCTTTACACCTGCACGGTCGCTAAGGTTTCCGGCGGACTGGACGCATCCCTCTTCACCTTTGTTCAGCTATTGGTCACCGCCCTTTGGTCGACGGTCACCCTGCCCCTGAGCGGCGCGGATTTTTCGGTGGTTGGGCAGAATCTGCCGGCGCTGGGAGCGGTCATCTTTTTAGGTGTATTCAACACCGGCCTTTGCTACCTGATCCAGATGGTCGCTCAAAAAAGTCTGCCTCCTACCCGTGTTTCGCTGATTCTCAGCTCGGAATCCCTGTTTGGCGCGGTATTTTCCGTTCTGGCCGGATATGATCCTTTCTCGATCCGGCTGGTGGTTGGCGGCAGCATTATGCTATGCGCAATTTTACTGGTAGAAACCAACCTATTTTCCTTTTCAAAAAAGAAAAAATTAGTTAATCAGTAAAACACATCCCTTACATAAGCCGCAAAAAGAGCCTCATCTTCTCGATGAAGCTCTTTTTCTTTTTATACCGTTTCGAAGGAGGAGCCAGGGACGCATCATCAAAAGCCTGCTACAGCTTTTTGACGAACAAACAGCGGATGGCGTTGAGCACCGCGAGGATCATGACCCCTACGTCCGCGAAAATCGCCAGATACATATTGGCGATGCCCATCGCGCCCAGAATCAGGCAGGCAAACTTGACCCCCAAAGCCATAACGATGTTCTGGTAAACAATCCCCAGGCACTTTCGGGAAATCTTGATGGCCTTGGCGATTTTCAGCGGGTCGTCGTCCATTAAAACAACGTCCGCCGCCTCGATGGCCGCATCCGAACCCATGGCGCCCATAGCGACGCCGAT
>CAJUMG010000030.1:2402-9974 GCA_910587335.1 uncultured Oscillospiraceae bacterium | reverse complement strand
GCATTCTTGATATTCTGGTATATATTCCTGCCATTCTCCACCGCCTTGACGATCGTCGCGAAATTATCATCCGTCAGCACCATCGCCGCGGCATCCTTAGACACTTCGCTTCCCGTGATACCCATAGCGACGCCGATATCCGCACGGGACAGAACTGGCGCGTCATTGATGCCATCGCCCACAAAGGCCAGCTTCTCTTTACCGCTTTTCCCCTCTAACAGCTCTTCTACCTTAGACACCTTATCCGCCGGAAGCAGTTCACTGTAGACCTGATCTAAACCGAGAGACTCGGCCACCTGCTCCGCCACCTTTTTGGCGTCGCCGGTGAGCATAACCGTTTTATCCACACCCGCCGCTTTCAGCGCGGAGATGGCAGCCTTGGAGTGGGGCTTTACAACGTCGGAAATCACAATATGCCCTGCGTACTCCCCTTCGATCCCCATATGGATAATCGTGCCGGTGCTGTGGCAGTTCAGGTATTCGATCCCCAGCTGTCTCATCAGCTTATCGTTGCCGGCGGCGACCTCAACTCCATCGACCTTTGCAATAATGCCGCTGCCGCTGATCTCCTGAATGCTGCTGACCCGGGAGCGGTCCGGCTCTTTTCCATAGGCCCGCCGCAAACTTTTACTGATGGGGTGGGAGGAGGCGCTTTCCGCCAAAGCGGCGTATTCGATAAGCTTTTCATCCTCCATCTTATTGTGATGAATGCCGTTCACCTCAAACACACCTTGGGTCAGGGTACCGGTTTTATCAAACACCACCACCTTGGTCCGGGAGAGAATCTCCAGATAGTTGGACCCTTTTACCAAAACTCCCTCCTGGCTGGCCCCGCCGATGCCGGCAAAAAAGCTTAGGGGAATACTGATGACAAGGGCGCAAGGGCAGCTGATGACAAGGAAGGTCAAGGCCCGGTAGATCCAGGTTCCCCAATCCGCCGGCAGACCCATCCCCAACATACGGATGAGCGGGGGCAGAATCGCCAGCGCCAACGCGCTGTAGCAGACGGCGGGGGTATAAACCTTCGCAAATTTGGAGATAAAATCCTCTGACCTGGATTTGCGGGAGCTGGCGTTCTCGACCAGATCGAGAATCTTAGACACGGTGGATTCGCCAAACTCCTTGGTGGTCCGAATCTTCAGCACACCGGTCATGTTGATGCAGCCGCTGATGATCTCGTCGCCCACCTTGGCCTCCCGAGGAAGGCTCTCGCCGGTCAGCGCGCTGGTGTTGAGGGTGGAGTCCCCTTCAATAATCACCCCGTCGATAGGAACCTTTTCGCCGGGCTGCACCACAATCACACTGCCGACCGTAACCTCGTCGGGGTCAACCTGCTCTAATCTTCCGTTTTGCTCTACATTGGCGTAGTCGGGACGAATATCCATTAAATCGCTGATGTTGCGGCGACTTTTCCCTACAGCATAGCTTTGGAACCATTCGCCAATTTGATAGAACAGCATAACGGCGATCGCTTCCAAATAATCTCCGTTTTCGTAAATCGCCAAGGCCATTGCGCCCACAGTGGCCACCGCCATGAGAAAGTTTTCGTCAAACACCCGCTTGTTTAAAATTCCCTTGACCGCTTTTTTCAGAATATCATAGCCAATAATAAAGTAATCGGCCAAGTATAGCGCAAAGCGCACAAAGCGCCCCGCAGACGGGAATAGGTACTGATCGATTTGGGAGAAAGTCTCTGCCGGAATGAATTGAAGGCCCAACAGCAGAGCGGCAGCGATTAGAATACGGGTAAGCATGGCTTTCTGTTTTTGGGTCATGCCGCCTGCGCGCCCGCCGATGATAAAGCGCAGCGCCAGCGCCGCCAAAACCACAAATGCCAGCAGTGTGTTTACCACCATTTCTTGCATTTCAACGACTCCCTTCTATCGCTAAAGCACTATTTTTACAGCTCTTGCCAATAGCGGCCGGAGCCGCATAAGCGATCCGTTTATGAATAATAGGATCATTCTTTCAGGATATGTTGGAAAAACGCTCCAAACGATTTTTCACAATTTGACAAAATCCCCTTCTTCTGCCCAATTGGCAAAAGATTACAGAAATATCTCACAATCTGGCTCTACTTTTTTGCAGGCGTTCAAAACGTTCTGCATAACAGCTTTGGGCTCCTGCCCTTCAGAAAACTCCACAATCATCTTTTGGGTCATGAAATTAACGGTAGCAGTCTGCACACCGGCGGTCTTACGGGCAGCGTCTTCCATCAGGTTGGCACAGTTGGCGCAGTCCACTTCAATCTTGTAGGATTTCTTCATAGATCATCGCTCCTTAAAATCAATTACATGAATGATTAAACATTTGCTTAATCATTCATGTAATTATAATACCCGGATCATCCCCGGCTGTCAATAGGTTTTCGAAAATTTTTTGTTTGGCGCAAAACGTTTGCTTGACAGAATAAAGGGTAAACAAGTACAGTATAAGTGGTAGGATAGACTTTAACTGGGAGGTGATGAAATGGATCAACGAAATCTGCCCCACAATCACGGACAGAATAGTAACAAAATCATGGAGCACAGCCCATCCGCCGAAGAATTTCAAAATATTTCGTTGCTTCTGCGGCAGCTAGGGGACGGGAATCGTTTGCGCCTGTTTTGGATATTGTGCCATTGCGAGGAATGTGTGATCAATTTATCCGCTATGATGGAAATGAGCAGCCCCGCGATTTCCCATCACCTAAAGCAATTGCGGACCAACGGCCTAATTACCAGCCGCAGAGACGGAAAAGAGGTTTATTACCGGGTATCCGATCATGCCTCGGCCCAGATGCTGCGTCAATTTGTTGAAAAGCTGGTCGGCCAGACCGGTCCCCATGCGGATGCAGGTGAAGACCAAAGCTGAGAAGCTTTTTTGGAATACGCCGGCGTACAAAAGCAGGAAAGGCGGATTGTTTGAGAAAAAGTCAAAGAGCTTATAAATTGTAAAAAAGCGCCGCCTCTTATCCTGGTTTGCCAGTAGATTGAGGGCGGCGCTTTTCTTACGGGATCGTTTGCAAGGGGAATGCCTGCCGGCACAGAAGAAAAATACCGTCATTCGGTCGGATAAAAAGTCTGTGCTGTCCAGTTACGGCGCCAAACCATCCAGTTGCGTCAAACCGGTTTATTCCAAAGTCTATTGGGGCGAACAAAGAATGTAAAGGGGTATGTATATGATAAGAACAGCCATTTGCGATGATGAGGCCGACACCCGTGCCTATCTCTCGTCACTGATTCGGGCGCAGCCCTACCCTTGTGAGATTATGGAATACGCTTCCGCCAGCGACTGTCTTGCAGACATCCAGGGGATTAACCTGCTCTTTTTAGACATAGAGCTAAATACCCCCGAAGACCGTTTGGACGGGATGGCTCTTGCACAAAGGATCCGGGAACAGCCATCTCTTACACAGCCGGTTATTGTCTTTGTGACCGGCCATGACCGGTATGTGTTCGATGCCTTTGACGTAGGGGCGTTCCAATACCTGCTAAAGCCGGTGGACGAGAAAAAATTTTCCCAGGTCTTTGCTCGCGCGGCGGAACAAATCCAGACCGGCCGGGAAAAGTCGCAAGGGAGCCGTACGCTCCTCCTTCAAGCTGCAGGCGTCAGCCGAGCGGTGCCGCTGGACAGCATTTATTACATGGAGAGCAGCGATCATAAGGTTGTACTGCACGTAAAAGACGGCAAGCTTACCTATTATGCGAAAATCGGAGATTTGGAAGCAGAACTGCAAGACCGGTTTTACCGCATCCACAAAGGGTATCTGGTCAATCTCTCCTATGTGAGCGGGTATAGTAAAACGCAGGTGACACTGACAAACGGAGAAAAGCTGCTGCTTTCCAAATACAAGTACCAGGATTTTGTAAAGGCCTACCTCCGCTTTCTGAAAAAAGGAGCCGGTTTATGAGCGAAACAGCATTCTGGATTTTTAACAGGGTATTTTCTTCTGGAACAGAATTGTTATACGCTAGTTTGCTCACCGCTTTTTTCTACCCCTTCTTGCCTAACCAGAAACAAAAGTGGCGAAAGCCGCTCATCGTGTTTGCCATCTATCTCCTTTTTGAGTGGATCTGCAATCGGGTAGCGCTTCCGCAAGGTTTTTTCGGACTGATTTTAGCGGCGCTTCTGCTGGCGGCGTCCAGATGGATCGGCCTGGAAAAGCCTTTGGTATTCCTTTTGACGCTGCTTTATTTCAATGCCAGAATTTCCAGCGGCCTGATGGCGCAAAGCCTGTATTTCATTGTGGAACGGTCGGTACCCTACCACGCCGAGTCGCCGGAGTCGATCTTTCTTCGCGCCGCCATTCTGGTTCTGTTGTTTCTGCTTTCCCACATCATTCTGTTGGCGGTCATGCTTTATGCACTCCAGCATCAGATGAAAAAGCGGCTGCTAACCCTCCACCGACGGGAGCTGTGCTATGCCAGCTTGATCCCTACAGCGGGTATTTTGTTTGGGCAGGTGATCTCCCGGCTACTGGTGGAGTTTCAGGACGGCGTTCTGCTCCAGCTTTACGAGCGGCACCCGGCATTTCTGGCGGTGGTACCGGTGCTGGCCCTGCTGTTTTATGTGGGAGGATATCTGACCATCGCCTTTCAGCAAGGAATGGACGCATTGCGGGAGGAGCAGGCTACCCATTATATGGAGTACCAACAGACCCAGGCGATCCGTGCGCGTATTCAGGAGGCAGAACAGTTCTATGCCCGCGTCCACGGGCTGAGGCACGAAATGCGGGGGCATTTGACCAATATCAAGGGACTGATCAGACGAGGAGCGTACACTAGCTTAGAAAGCTATATTTCCCGGATGGACGAAAGCATGAGCGACTTTGACCCGGCGTTCCAGACGGGAAACCCGGTTACCGATATCATCATCGGCGCCGTGCAGCGGCAATGTCTTGATTTGGGCATCCGTTTCCAAGCGGATTTTCACTATCCAAACCCAGCGGCCTATGACGCTTTTGACCTGGGCATTATTCTGCAAAACCTGCTGCAAAACGCGGTAGAGGCTTGCGAAAAGCTGGAGGAGGGAGAACGTTTTATCGCATTGACCGGAAAGAGAAAAGGCCGGTTTTTTCTGATTGAGGTCAAAAACTCATTTGTGGGCGAGGTGGTATTCGGGCAGGACGGCTTACCCGTCACAACAAAAAACGAAAGCGCCCCCATGCATGGCATCGGTCTTGCCAATGTGCGCCGGGAAGCGGAAAAGTATATGGGAGAATTGGAGCTGAACACAGATCAGCAGGAATTTTCCGCGACAGTTCTATTGCAGGAAAGGAGCAGTCTATGAATCACATTTACCTAAACAATCTGACAAGAAAGACCGGAGGGCTGCCAAAAAGCGGCGCCGGTCGGCAGCCGGCCTTATTGGGTTCTCACTTTTTGAGCATAACAGAACAGATGTATACAAATAAGAGCGGCGAAACACCGAAGACGTCTGAAAAGGCTGGCGTGTGTCTGGAGGCATACAAGCAGCTGATCCAAGAAAAAATTTCGCAGATGCCCCTATCCGCCACACGAAAGATGGAATCCATCTCTGTCCAGATTTCAGACGCGGCTTTTGAGCGTATGAAAAACGATCCAGAATATGAAGCGTGGGTGCTGAACGATTTGAGGGAGGCTTTTTCCCAGACGAATCCCTGGGTTTCTGCCTGCGGCGGAGGATACTCTGTTTTTTACGTCGGCGAAACGAAAGAGGAATGCCATGCCGAGGGTTGGTATCCGGGTTATATGGGCGGCCAGGGCGCGTCTATGTTTGAGGAGAGAGCCAAGGGGAGCTTTTGGGAACGGCGCATGGAAAGCCACGAAAAATGCATGGAGCTTCGGCAAAAAGAAGCCGCCCGGTGGCAGATGCTGATGAAGCTTCATATAAACGGCGGTTCTGTCAGCGCGGCGGAGCTATTGCTGAATTTATTATAAGGAGGCGAAAGGGTTGGGCCATACAATTGATCCGAGCCATGGAACAAGGGCATACAGCCTTTCCACAAACGCCCGTGAGCCTAGGTCAACTGGGACGCAGGCAAAAAATTTCCTTGAGGCGGTAGCGCGGGCCGACAAATGCTCTGTCGATCCGCCGGCAGTTAGCATGAACGATTTTGCCCAAACGGCGGCGTTACCCGTCCAGTCGGTACCGGATTTATCGGCGCGATCCGCTGGACAGGTTCAGGCAGATGGGGTAAAAGCCGCAAAAGCCACTTCATTAGAAGCGATGCTGAAAGCCAAGTATCCCCATTTAGCCTACCATGTTTTTGACGCTAGCAGCAGCTTTTGGAGAACAAGAAACGATTATCCCCATTACCTTTTATATCAAGAGGGGGAACAGACAAAGGAAACGCTGGAAAATTGGCGGCCAACCGGCGCAAATCCCTTTTATGGTTCAATAGATGGCCGGTTTACCGCGCCAAAAGAGATCCACGCGTTGGGTAACGTTCCTCCCGGGAGTAAGGCTGTAGTCATTCATCCCAAGGTGCAAGAGCGCATGGAGAGGGACCCGGCCTACGCCCAGCAAATCTACGCGAAGATCGATACCTGGTTTGCCTTTGATGTGGCCCGGAATGAGGCCATCATGCCTGGAAGCACATGGGATATGTCCCAAGCTGTCGCCATTGGTGAGGATGGGGACATCTGCAACGCCTGTTCTTCCAGCGGCGGCGGCGAGATCACCTATTCCAAAAGTGGCTCTGACAATGAAGAGAGCTGGTGGGATTTACGTATGGCGCGCCACACCGAATATATGAAACGGGTAGCGGAAAAGCAAATGCAGCAGCATATGCAAGCTTTTGATCTGTTTTCTTCCAACACAGCAAAAAGCCAGCTGGCCGAAATGATGAGCACAAAAAACCTGCAAGAAATTTGGGGAGATATGATTGCCGGTACTCCCACCGAAACGGTTCTTGCGATTACACAGTCCCAGGTGTGGGGCGGCCGGACGATTTTGTAATTCTCTTTTTCGCCGCCCACCATTCATTTTTTACCGTTTTGAACCGTCATGCTCTGGTCCGGATCCTCCTATTCTGTGAAGAAAAAAGCGCCCTGGAATATCTTTGCTAGATATTCCAGGGCGCCTAGCTTATCTACACCGCCAAAAATCCCCGTCATTCCGCCAGCGGGATTTCCGACCCCCAAATCATATTCTGCAAATCCTGCTTAGCCTGCTGGTAGGTTACGGCAGGGATGGGGACACAAATCCCGGAAATCAGCTCGGCTTCAAACCGGCGGACAGCCACAATGTACTGGGTATTTACCAAATAGCTGCGGTGAATCAGATAGAACTGCGGCGGCAAAATCTTCGCCATCTCCCCTATAGAGCTGTTGCAGGTCACCATCCGGTCAATACACACCAAATCGGTGTGCTTGCGCTGGCCCAGCACATACAGGATAGTATCTGGGTTAACGAAAATCGTCTGTGTCCCGCTGCGCAAAGAAAGCCGCGTCCGCGCCGGCCTGTCCAACAAAAGGTTGCGAACAAAACGCATCGTATTGGCATCCAGGTTCAGTGCATCGTTTTCACCCGGCTGCAAATATTCATAGGAATTGTGCTGATGCACCAGCTTGAGCTCGCCGCCAATCAGACGAAAAATCAGCGTGAAAT
>CAJUMG010000030.1:0-2392 GCA_910587335.1 uncultured Oscillospiraceae bacterium | reverse complement strand
TCACCACTCGGAACAGATTTTCTTGATTCTCCACCATGATCTGTCCATAGACCTGCGCCGACTGCGGACCCAGCAGGACGGGAAAGTATTCCTCCGCCACAATGTTCACCCGCTTGCCCTTAAAGCCCCTGAAATGCTCCTGTATGGCGCTGCCGCCGAACAGCATCGGTTCCCCAGTTCCAATATAAATACTGTCGCCGCAAAGATAGGAAAACCACCTCTCCGGCTCGCCCGCGTAATGGGCGTGAAACAGCGTTCTGGCCAGCGCTGCAACCTCTTTCAGACTGATTTTCTTTTCTTCCTTTGTCTTTTTCCTCATCACACAAATTCTCCCGCATTTTTCTTCATTTTAGCAGGCAAAGGAAAAAAAAACAAGACTTGGAAAAAGTTTTTGTTCCTTTAAACACACGATTTGTTCCTAATGTGTTGACATAACGGAAGGCCCTTGCTATTATAATCATACAGGATTCGTTTGCAATTTCTGATCGAAAAAAGGCTGACAGGTCGCGTCCGTCTTCGATAAACTTGGGACAAAATCGCTTTGTCTTTTTGGGTCTGCCTGAAAAGACCCATTCTGTCCGGGCTTTTTCTGTGGGGCACGGGTTCCCTGTTTTGCCTTTTACAAAAACAAATAGGCTAGAAAGGAAAGCAACTCTATGAAAACAAAAAAAAGATTTTTAAGCCTGCTGCTCGGCGCGTGTATGCTTTTGTCGCTGCTGGCCGGATGCAGCACCAAAAAGCCGGATGAAGGGCAAGCCTCGTCGCCATCCATTTCCGCAGACAGTTCAGCTGTTTCCTCTGCCAGCGAGCCTGTCGCATCGGAACCAGAGGAATCGCAATCGGCCGCTCAAAGCCAGACTGCCACCTTATATGTGGGGACAAAAGCAGGCGGCTTCTCGGAGTATCCTTTGGAATATGAAGGGGAGCTGACCCCGGAAATTTTAATCCAGGGCATTGCGGATTTAACCGGCTGGGATCTGTCGCTGGCTGAAGCTGTTACCAGCGGAAAAGACGGCATGAGCGTGTGCCTGTCCAGCACATCCTCGCTGTTTGTCGGTCCGCCCGACCCACAAAAAGATGAATTTCACATGTTCGGCGCCGAACAGCTTGCGGAAACCATTTTAGACAGTATCCAAAAGACCTTGCAGGAGGGCTTTACCGAAGAGGGCGGCAACCCGGACGCGTTGGCCATCTGGTATTACATGGAGGAGGAACAACCGCTAGAGCTGCCGAATATCGACCGCTCCTGGCCCATCGATCAGCCCTATCAATGGGAAGCGGAACAAAATTAAGCCATATCCTTCGATCCCCGTAGAGTTTCTCTGCGGGGATCTTTTTGAGAAACGGCGGAAAGCGGAGCAGTATATAAAACCATGCTAAAAGCGGTAAAGGGAAAAAGGATCGCAAAAAAGACACAAAAAAGCCTGCAACCTTTAGATTTACGGTGATAAGGAAGTATTTACAACAACTTATCATTAACGCTGACAAACAGGGTGCAAAAAAGAGAGAACAATTTGTGAAAATATTTGTTCTCTCTTTTATGTCCACTAAGTTCACATATTTGTTATTTGCTTAAAATTCTCATATGCTGTATTATCTTTTAGAATCTCTACCATTTCTGGAGTCACAATTTTTTCAAAGGCTTTTAACGAATCCGGCTCTGTCACCTTTGATAAAATAAAATTTTTAAGCATGAGTGTCAAAGGTTCACCAATGGCTGATTTATAATTAAACCCAATTAATTGCATAGTTTTTAAAGTATCAACACTTATTAATTCTTTTATTTGCTCATAAGATTCAACCTGTGTTCTTACAGCATTTACATCTCCGCCTTGTTGCTCCGCCGATGCTATTTGTATACCTTTTATTATTTCTAAAATTCGTGATACAGTATTATGTAAATGTTGAATGTCCTCATCGCTGATGACAACTTTTTCTAATTCTGATTTATATGCTTGAGCAATTCGTACCGCTTCTTCTCGTTCATTAAGTAATTCATTGATTATCGCATCATATGTATTACGAATTTTTTCTACATTTTTTCTTCCTTAATCGCTTTAATTTTATTTGATACCGCAGTAACAGTACCTTTAACTGCTAATTCTGTTAGAGATGTTCCAAGACCTAAAAGTTCAGTCGCATACATTTCATCCATAAACTTATACCTCCTCATATCGAAAAATTATATCACTAAAAACGGTTAAAAGCAATATCTGAAATGTTACGCAATAGAACGCCATTTTTAAGGGCAGACATATAAAAACCCTTACCCCGTCATTTCAACGCCCGCAAATCCGCATAAATCAAGGACAAAACAACTCCTACTGCGTAACAAATCCCATAATAAATTGAGGGCGAAAGCAGTTTACTGCTTTCGTCCTCTTGACTACCT
>CAJUMG010000029.1 GCA_910587335.1 uncultured Oscillospiraceae bacterium | reverse complement strand
CCATCCATGCTGTTTTGGGAAATACCGGTAAAGCCCAAAAGCGCCGCGGTCATCTCCCGGTCGATGGGATAGGTGGTGCCGAAAGCGGCGCCGCTGCCCAGGGGCATGGTGTTTAAAAGGCGCTTGTCACAGTCCTGTAGGCGCTGGATATCCCGCAGAAACATCTGGACATAGGCCATCAGGTGGTGTGCAAAGGTGGTCGGCTGGCCCCGCTGCATATGGGTATAGCCCGGCATGACCGTTTCGGTATGGGCCGACGCTTTTTCCAAAAGCATTTCCACCAGCTCTTTGCATAGCGAAAGAATCTGGCCAATTTCATCGTGGAAATATAGCTTCATATCCAGCGCTACCTGGTCGTTGCGGCTGCGGGCGGTGTGCAGGCGTTTGCCCGCGTCGCCAATGCGGTCGGTCAGCTCCGCCTCTATAAACATATGGATGTCCTCTGCGGCGGGGTCAAAGGCCAGTTTATGGCTTTCGATATCCGCTAAAATCTCGGTCAGCCCCTTGACGATTGCCGCCTTGTCCTCCTGCGAGAGAATCCCCTGCTGGGCCAGCATCGTGGCGTGGGCGATACTTCCCCGAATGTCCTGGGCATACATCCGATTGTCAAAAGAGATGGACGAATTAAAGTCGTTGACCTGTTTGTCAAGTTCCTTAGAAAATCTTCCGGACCAAAGCACCATTCTCCGTTTCCTCCTAAAAATGCAGTCATTTTAAGCGCTCCGGCGGGATGGCTTATGAAAAGTCATCCGCCGTCCGTCTTATTGTACCACAATTAAAGGGATTTGCCCAATGCTTCATCCAACATCGCTTTGACCTTAATGGGCAGGCCGAACAGATTGATAAAGCCCTGGGAATCCATCTGGTCATAGACCTCGTCCTCGCCAAAGGTGGCGATCTGCTCGGAATACAGGGTATAGGGGCTGGTCATTCCGGCGGGGATGATGTTGCCTTTGTAGAGCTTGAGCTTCACCTGGCCGGTTACGGTCCTTTGGGTGGTGCTGACAAAGGCGGAAAGCGCCTCCCGCAGGGGGGTGAACCACTGTCCGTAATAGACCAGCTCGGCGAACTTGAGCGCCACCTGCTGTTTATAATGCTGGGTGTCCCGATCCAGGCAGAGGGTTTCCAGCAGCTCATGGGCTGTATAGAGGATGGTGCCGCCGGGGGTTTCGTACACACCCCTGGACTTCATTCCCACCAGCCGGTTTTCCACCATGTCGATTAGGCCGATGCCGTTGGCGCCGCCGATCTGGTTAAGCTCGGTGATGATCTCCAGGGCGGTTTTCTTCTGTCCGTCTAACGCCACGGGGACCCCCTTTTCAAAGTCCAGGGTCAGATAGGTGGGCTGGTCCGGAGCTTTTTCAGGGGACACGCCCATCTCCAGGATGGCATCATAGTTCGGCTCGTTGGCGGGATCCTCCAGATCCAACCCCTCGTGGGACAGGTGCCACAGGTTTTTGTCCTTGGAATAGCTGGTCTCCCGGCTGACATTTAACGGGATTCCCTTTTTCTGGGCGTAGTCGATCTCATCGTCCCGGCTTTTCAGCTCCCAGGTCCGCCAGGGCGCGATGATGGGCATATTGGGTGCAAAGGCCTTGATGGCCAGCTCAAACCGGACCTGGTCGTTGCCCTTGCCGGTACAGCCGTGGGCGATGGCGTCCGCCCCCTCCTTCTTGGCGATTTCCACAATCTTTTTGGCGATGATCGGCCGGGCGAAGGAGGTCCCCAACAGATACTTATTCTCATACACCGCGCCAGCCTGCATAGTGGGGATGATATAATCATTTACAAATTCTTCCTGCATATCCAAAATATACAGCTTAGAGGCGCCGGTCTTTACCGCCTTTTCCTCCAGACCCGACAGCTCGGTTCCCTGCCCCACGTCCGCCGCGACCGCCACAACCTCGCAGTCATCATAATGCTCCTTGAGCCAAGGGATGATCACCGAGGTATCCAGTCCCCCGGAATAGGCCAGCACGATTTTTTTATATTGTTTCATCTTCCATTCTCCTTTTATGCATTTTCTGTGTATTTATAAATCGCTTTTTTATAATTATACACATATCTTGCATAAAATCAACTATAAAATGAAATAATATTCATTTTTGTATGTTTTTTGTGCAATCTTATTCTCCCTTCAGCAAAGGGATGGGATTGTTTTGTATAAATTCATGGCCGCCGGTCCTGCTCTCATAAAAAATCCCCCCGGCTTTTGCCGGAGGGTTCAAAACTTCTCACCGGGAGGCTGCTTTCCCCGCTTCTCCCTTTTTTGACCGTCCTACCGCTCTTTTTGAAAGGCGATGCGGGCAGAGCCGTCGGCCAGATAGATGGTTCCGCACCGCTGATAGCCGTTTTTGGCCAGCGCCCTTTGCATGGGGATATTATCCCGGTGGGTGTCGATTCGGATATTGTCCCACCGGGAGAAGCACCAATCCAGGCAGAAGGAAGCGATCCCCCGGGTGCCGGAAGCTGCGGTGATCCGATGCACCACACCGTAGGGCCGGTCGTTGAGCCACCGGCCGTCTTCAATCCGGCGGTAGGCGGGCTCTTCCCCCACGATAAAAAAGAAGGTTCCGACGATTTTGTCCCCGTCGGTGCAGACATAGCTGCCACCGGCGGCCAGATCCGCCTCCAGCTGATCCCGGCCGGGATAGCCGCCTATCCACTGGTTGGGGTTACCGTTTTGGGCCATAAAGCGGCGGGCATCCTCGTAAAGGGCCAGTACTGCGGGGATATCCTCCGGTTTGGTGTGTCGAATCTGCATAGTTGCTTCCTCCTTTTTTATCGAGCGTTTTTATCCCACCTGAATCTGTCCCTCGGGCATCACCTGTTTTTTGTTGACCTTGCCGGCCCCCGCGGTCAGCGACAGCAGGAAAGCGACCGGGCCGATACGGCCCACAAACATAGTGACGATCAAAAGCAGCTTGGAGGGAAGGTTGGCGATGCCGGTGATCCCTGCGGAGAGGCCCACGGTGGCAAAGGCGGAGGTGGCCTCGAACAAAGCGTCTATGGCGGAAACCGCCGTACCGCTGTGGGTGGTATAGACCATTACCCCGCTGACCAGCAGGATCAGCAGAAAACCGGTCAGTACCACGGTCAGGGCCTTATTGACCATCTGCCGCTTGATTTTGTGCTTCATGATCACCGTATCCTCATATCCCCAGGCCACCGAAACCGCGGTCATCAGCACCACCACAACGGTGGTCACCTTAATACCGCCGCCGGTGGAGCCGGGCGCCGCACCGATAAACATAAGCCCAATGGACAAAATCTTGCTGACCTCGTTCATCGAGCCAAAGTCGACGCTGTTAAACCCGGCGGTGCGGGTGGAAACCGACTGGAAAAAGGCGGCGTTCAGCTTTTGCCAAAACGGAAGCTCCCCCATGGTAGCGGGGTTATTCCATTCCAGCGCTGCAAAGCCGACCGTCCCCACCAAAAGCAGACAGGCGGTACAGATCAGCACCACCCGGCTGTGGAAGCTGAGTTTTTTGGTTTTGCGCAGGCCCAGCAGGTCGAACAGCACCATAAAGCCCAGGCCGCCGATGATGATCAAGGCCGCGACCACCAAAAGCACATAGCTGCCGTTATAATGGGTCAGGGAAGAATAGGCGCCCTCCCGGCCCAACAGGTCAAAGCCCGCGTTGCAAAAGGCGGAGATCGAGGTAAAAATCGAGATAAAAATCCCCTGCGTTCCATACCGGGGCAGGAAGGCGGGCAGCAGCAAAACCGCGCCGATCCCCTCCACCGCCAGGGACATGCCGACAATGCCCCGCAGCAGCCGGGGGGCATCCTCAAAATTGCTGGCGCTGGTGGATTCCTGTGCCAGCTGCAAGGTCCGAAAACCCAGCCGCCGGCGGATCAGCAGGTTAAAAAACAGCGTCAGGGTCACCAGGCCCAGGCCGCCAATCTGAATCAGCGCCAGGATGACCCCCTGGCCAAAATAACTCCAGTGGGTATAGGTATCCACCACCACCAATCCGGTAACGCAGGTGGCGGAGGTTGCGGTAAAAAGCGCGTCGAAAAAATTTGTGATACTTCCGTTTTTGGCGGATATGGGAAGCGATAAAAGCAAAGCGCCGGTTAAAATCACCCCTAAAAAGCTGCCGGCGATGACTCTGGCGGGGCTGGAGGACAAAGAAATCTGCTTTTTTGGCATAAACCCGGACATCCTTTCCCTATCATGCGTCTATTCCTTGGGCTGTAGAATTTTTTTTGCCTTGTTGATCAAATTTTTATCGTTGCGAAAGGTCACCCAGGTGTGGGCCTGCTCCAAGGGAATCCAGCGGGTTTCGTCGATTTCCTCCACCTGCCGGACCACATGGTCGCTTTTGGCGTGGCCCAGAAAGTAAACCACCTGTTTTTTTACATTGGGCTTGGGGTAGTATTCCACGCTCTGGCGAAAGTTTCCCTCCAGATCGATATCCAATCCGGTTTCTTCCTTTACCTCCCGCAGGGCGGTCTGCACCTCGTTTTCCCCTTCCTCCATATGTCCCTTGGGAAAGGACCAATGGGCTCCGTGCCGATGCTTGATAAATAAAAGTTCCTTCTGGCCGTTTGAGGTAACGCGGTAGACCAGCGCACCGCAGGATTTTTCCCGTTTCACAGGAGAACCTCCTTTTTTGCTCGATATTTCGCCTGCTGTAAGCGAAAGCGGCAAGATCTAACAAATGCAGCATATGAAATGCATTATAGCATATTTTAAAGTGGAAGAAAAGAAAAAAACAGGCCATTTCCCGCGCACTGTCCTGCGGGTGCAAAAGCTTGTCCTCGGCAGGCGGCAGATTCATCCCTGCTTTTTTGTATTATATGTCGAAATATGGTATAATAATAATTGATTTTATAGTCGCCTTTTCAGGCTGTCTATTCTATCGCATATATGGCATAATGATCATTTGGCAGCTGTCACATTTTCTTTTGACTGAAGGTTTATTTTTTATACGAAAGCAAATGAGATTTTATGGTCTGTTTTTGACAGCTTACCAATAGAAGGAGGAACCGCATCTATGATCCCCTATCAAACGCCCCCCACTGGACCGCAGAATCCTTACATGCCCCCTGCCTGGCCCGCTGTCAACCCTGCGTATTTACAGGAAAAACGCCGTTTACAGCAGTCCTCTCTTTATTTTGGCATTGCCATTATTCTGTATTTTGCGGTGAATCTGGCTGCCGGTCAACTCTTTAGCTTTTTGACCCAGCTGCTCTATCAGCTTACCGGGCGGCCGCTGTTTGGCAATTCGGAGGTTGCCTATTACTTTTTAAACATGACCGTTTACATTCTGTCCTTTACGGTGGCCTTTGGCGCTTATCTGCTGTTTTTAAAGATGCCCTGGAAAACGGCGGTACCCTTTCGTCCGGTGCCGGTGGGAACGGTTCTTTTAAGCATACCCACCTCCTTTGCCTTTTCGGTGATCGGGTCGATTCTCACCTCGATTTTATCGCTGATTCTCTCGCTGTCCGGCTATCAGCCGGTGACCAGCGACATTGCCGTTCCGGTGACGGTACCGGGGCTGGTTTTATACTTTATTTTGCTGGCGGTGCTGCCGCCCATCTTTGAGGAAATTGCCTTCCGCGGCATTCTCATGCAGTCGCTCCGGCGGTTTGGGGACAGCTTTGCCCTATTGGTTTCCGCTTTGCTATTCGGCCTGTTCCATCTCAACATGATTCAGGCGCCCTATGCGTTTTTGCTGGGTCTTTGGTTTGGCTATCTGGTTCTGCGAACCGGCTCTTTGCGGATTTCCATGGTGCTGCACGCCTGCATCAATCTATCCGCTGGTATTATGAGCATCTTTATGTCCAATATGACCGAGGAAACGTTGATTGTTGTGAATCTGATCTATATTGTATTTTGGATTTTTACCGGGACAGCGGCGCTTTTATTTTTGATTTTGCGGGCTCATGGTTCCTTTAAACTGTATCCGGCCCGAACCTGGATGCGGATGGGGAAAAAGTGCGGGGTATTCTTCTCCTCTGCCACCATGATCATCGGGCTGTTAGCCATTTTGTATTTTATGCTGCAAAACTTTGTGAGGGTTGCATGAGAAGAGAATCCATCCACGAAAGATATATGCGCCTGGCGTTGGAGCAGGCAAAGCTGGCGGCGCAGCTGGACGAAATTCCGGTGGGCGCGGTGGTCATCCGGCAGGGCGAGGTGCTGGGGCGCGGATACAACCTGCGCCAGAGCCGCCACAGTGCTCTGGCCCATGCGGAGGTCCTGGCCATTGAGGAAGCCTGCCGCCGCTGTGGGGACTGGAGGCTTTCCGGCTGCGATTTATATGTGACGCTGGAGCCCTGCGCCATGTGTGCCGGTGCCATCATCAACAGCCGGATTAGCCGGGTATTCTATGGCGCGGCGGACCCAAGGGAAGGGGCAGTCTGCGGCATACTGCGTCTATTCGATTTGCCCTACGGTGTCCGTCCGGATTACGAAGGGGGCGTTTTGGCCGCAGAATGTGTGGCTTTACTGCATGATTTTTTTGCCCGACTAAGAAAAAAAGGGTAAAACCCTTTTGCTCGTCCCAGTTAGACAGGGCGATTTTTCATCTTGGAAGGATCTTACAATTTTTCTGCATTTTTCTTCCGAAAAAGGAAGGTTGTTCATAATTTGTTCACCATTCTTTCCCGTCTTATGGTATAATAAGCCTCAGGAAACTGTATTGTACTGTTTCCGGTCAATCCCCCCTCCTTTATCATCAATTTTTCTTTTTTTATTTGCCCGCAGGCCCGTTGCCTGCGATTTTTTTTGCCCAAAATTCCACCTTATCCACTGAACTTTCCACACGATTCTTTTCCATTTGGTGGGGAAAACACCTGATTTTCCGATTTTTTATGGTTTTTTCTGTGGAAAACCCTTCTTTGCTTTTGTGAATTGTTGAAAACGATGTGAAAAATGTGGAAATCCAAAATTATTTTTCAAAGTATTACGGAATGTAAAATCCCGCTCTTTTTTTGTCAAAAAGGGCGGGATTTTTTGCTTTTTTATTGGGCAATCAGCTAAAAATAACAACAGAATTCTCCGGCAAAGGGTGCGTCGGACAAGGTGTCCGGATAGAAAAAAACAGCCGAATATTGTTCACAGTTTTGTAAATATTCTAAAAGCATCAGCAGCTGTTGGGGAGAGTCAGAAGAGATAAAAAAGCTAACGGCATTATAGGAAAACCAGATTTTTTCCACCTGCACATCCTGCGGCAGATGCTGGATGAAATTCCACAGGCCGCCGGCATCGTAATTGGGGAAAAAATCAAAGGCGATGGCGCTATCCAAAAAGGCGATGGAATAATTATAGAAAATCTGGTAGGTGCGCTTCTCAAAAAGCAGCTGATTGGCGGAGCGAATCTCTTCTCCGGTTTGCAGGATCATTTCCTTTGCCTTTGGTCCGCCGCGGCTGGCCAAAAGAGCATGGGCACAGATACTGCCGCTCCAGATGATCGCCAGCGCCAACACCGGCGGAAAAAAAATCCGGGGCCAAATTCTCCCCTTTTCTCTATCGCTCATAAGAATCTCCCCCTCCCTTCTCCACTTTTTACAGGTTGCCGGTTTCATACATCAGGGCGGACAGGGCCGCCAACGGCGCCGTCTCACACCGGAGGATCCGGCTGCCAAGGCTGACGGCGCGGACCCCGAGCCGTGCGGCCTCGTCCGCTTCCTCCGAGGAAAAGCCCCCTTCTGCGCCGACCATCATCCCGATTTGCTGCGCCGGGGCGCGGAGTGCTTCCCGAAGGGGCTGGCCGCCTTTCTCGTACAAAAGCAGGCCCTTTTCCATCTGCCCCAGCTCTTTTGCCGCGGCGGAAAACCTCAGCAATGGCCGCAACGGCGGGATCCTGCCGCGGCCGCACTGCTTTGCGGCTTCGGCTGCGATTTTCTGCCAGCGGTCCCGCTTTTTGGAGAGTGTCTTCTCATCCGGCCGGGAGATACACCGTTCGGTCAGCACCGGGACGATCTCCCCCACCCCCAGCTCCACCGCTTTTTGCACGATCCACTCCATCTTATCGGCTTTGGGCAGCGCCTGATACAGCCGCACAAAGACCGACGGTTCGGTTTGGCAGGGCTGGCGGGACAAAATCTGCACCGTCACGGTCTGGCCGTCCATTTCCCGCAGCACCCCGGAATAGTCCATACCCGCTCCATCGCAGAGGGTTAACCCCTCCCCCACCGCCATCCGCAAAGAACGGCTGATATGGCGGGCATCCTCGCCCGAAAGGGTTACAAGCTCCCCTACCGGAGGGTCGATATAAAATCTTGGCATATTTATTCACCCGCCAGGCGGCAGCCCAACGCGACCCATCCGCCTTCCTCCCGGCGGTCGACGATTGCAAGACCGCTGGCCCTGATGGCTTTTTCCACCTCCACCGACCGCTCGTCGATGATGCCGGAAGCCAAGAAGGTTCCGTCCGGCCGCAAAAACTGCGGAATCAACGGACAAAGCCGGATGATGACATCCGCCACAATATTGGCGCAGATCACGTCATACTGTCCGCTAATTTGATCGGTCAGGTCCCCCTGGACAAAACGGGTCCGGTCGGACACACCGTTTAGCGCGGCGTTTTCCCCGGCGATTTTCGCCGCCAGCTGGTCGATATCCACCCCGACGGCGCTTTTTGCACCCAGCAGTACCCCGCAGACAGCCAGAATCCCGCTGCCGCAGCCCACGTCCAGCATGGTGCAGCCGGGCCGGACCGACTGCTCTAAAAGCTCCATGCACAGTCGGGTGGTGGCGTGGGCGCCGGTGCCAAAGGCCATGCCCGGATCCAGCTTTAAAAGAATGTCGCCAGGCTTTTCCTCCCAGCTTTCCCAGCAGGGGACCACCACCAGATGCTCTCCCACCCGAATGGGTTTATAATACTGTTTCCAGTTGTTCTCCCAATCCTCTTCCAAAAGGCTGCCGCAGGAAATTTCCAGCCGGCCCATTCGCTTTTCTTCGTCCTGGGCCTTTAGCTGCGCTGCCATCGCACGGACTGCCGAGAGCATCTCGCTGCCCTGGCTGTTTTTGGGCAGGTACACAATTACCCGGGTTTCCGCATCCTTCAGCGCCATCAGGCTGTCATCCACATAATCCCAACGGGGAGAGGTTTCCTCTAAAAACGCCTGAAAATCCCGGGCGTCCTCTACCGCAAAGCCGTTGATCCCCAGTTCCAACAGCTTTCCACACAAAAGCTCCACCCCTTCGCTGGAGGTGTAGATCGAAGCTTCGGTCCATTCCATGTTTTTACTACCGCCTTTCTGCCGGCCATACTTTTTGCGCCGGCAGCTACAAAAAATATTATACACAAAAAGCAGCCGCGGGTAAAGGGCGGCGGCGCTGGGATTCTCTCGCTTTTCTCCCTGTTTTTGCCTGGATTCTCCGGCTTTTGACAAGGCCTTCTTGCATGGATGATCTAATAGCATGGCAGATGGCGGCGGGGGAATCAGCAGATTTTTCTTTCAAATTGATTTTCCTTGTGGTATATTGATGTATAAATAATAAACTGCGGAGGGCAATTATGACAGAAAGGGAAAAAATGTTGGCAGGTCAGCTTTATGATTGTGGAGACGCTGCACTATTATCCCAATGGCATAGGGCAAAAGATCTGGCAAGAGAATATAATCAGACAGATTCTGCTGATACACAAAAGAAAGAAAAAATTTTAAATGAATTGCTGGGAGGAAAAGGCGAGCAGCTTTGGATTACAGCCCCTTTTTACGTTGACTACGGCAATAATATCTATTTTGGCAACCACTGCGAAGTGAATATGCATTGTATTTTTTTAGATGATAATATCATCCGTATTGGCGATAATTGTTTAATTGCTCCGAATGTTCAGATTTATACGGCATTTCATCCGACAAATGCTTCTGAGCGATTTGGGCAGCCGAAAGAAGACGGCTCATTTGCATTTTGTAAAACACAAACAGCACCTGTCACAATAGGAGATAATGTTTGGATCGGCGGTGGCGCTATTATTTTGCCAGGCGTGACCATTGGAAGCAATGTTGTAATTGGGGCAGGCAGCGTTGTTACAAAGGACATTCCAGATAACGTCATAGCATATGGCAATCCCTGCCGGGTGGTGAGAGAAAACAAATAAATCGAGATTTTGGAGCAGCGGCCTTTCGTTTACACAAATTTTCCCGGCAAATAAGCAAAGTCATATGCATCGGATTGCAGCCTGAAGCCGCCAGGAGCTATCAAAAAGAAAAACGTGCTATCATTTTTTATGGAATTTTCGCAAGAAAATGACAACATCTTCACACATAGGAGGAAAAACCATGCTCTTTTTTGTCAACGATTATGGCCAAGGCGCCCATGAAGAGGTTTTAAAGCGGTTGGTACAGACTAATTTGGAGCCGCTGCCGGGCTACGGCGGCGACCGGTACTGCGAAAGCGCCAAGGAAAAAATCCGCGCGGCCTGCGAGGCGCCGGAGGCGGAAATCTTTTTTCTGACAGGCGGCACCCAGACCAACGCGGTGGTAATAGACGGTTTGCTCCGGTCCTATCAGGGGGTAGTATCGGCGGACACCGGGCACATTGCCGTTCACGAGGCTGGGGCCATTGAATATACCGGACACAAAATCCTGCCGCTGCCCCACCGGGAGGGGAAAATTTCTGCAAAACAGATAAAGGACTATCTTAAGACCTTTTACCAGGACGGCAATTACGAGCACATGGTTTTTCCGGGGATGGTCTATCTATCCCACCCCACCGAATACGGGACCTTGTATACCAAGCAGGAGCTGAGCGAGATTTCCGCCGTCTGCCGGGAATACGATATTCCCCTTTACCTGGATGGAGCGCGGCTGGGGTATGGTTTAGTCAGTCCTGGAACGGACGTGACGCTGCCGGTGATTGCCCGGTACTGCGACGCGTTTTACATCGGCGGCACCAAGGTGGGTGCGCTGTGCGGCGAAGCGGTGGTCTTTCCCAAAAAGGCGCCGGACCGGTTTTTGACCATCACCAAGCAGCATGGGGCAATGCTGGCCAAGGGGCGGCTGCTGGGTATCCAATTCGACACGTTGTTCTCCGACCGGCTTTACTGGCGCATCAGCGAACAGGCCATTGATATGGCCCAGCGCATGACCGGCGTATTCGAGGAAAAGCAGTATTCCTTCTACCTAAAGTCCCCCACCAATCAACAGTTTATCATTCTGGAAAACCGGCAGATGGAAAGGCTGGCGCAGCAGGTATCCTTCAGCGTTTGGGAGAAGCTGGACGAAAATCACACCACCGTTCGCTTTGTCACCAGCTGGGCCACCCGTCCGGAGGAGATCGAAGAGCTGCGGCAGATTCTATAGCCAAAAAGCAAAAGGGGTTCCCCAAAAAAAAGCCGTCCAAATGGGGCGGCTTTTTCTCTTGCATCCTGGGCGGAAAACGTTTACAATAAAAAACGTTCTGGTCAGCGGGCGGGAAAGCCGGCTGAAATCCACCCGGAGCAGTCAGTCGCAAGAACCTGACTATAAATAAAAACTACGAGAGGAAAATGAAAATGAAACATTTAAACGGAAGAGCCATCGCCGCTTCGGCGATGATTGCCGCCGTCTACACCGCTGTCAGCCTGGCGTTGTCCCTGGCGTCCTTTGGGGTGGTGCAGATTCGGGTGGCGGAATGTCTGACCCTTTTGCCGGTGCTGTCCCCGCTGGGAATTTACGGCGTGACCATTGGGTGTCTACTGACCAACATAGTTGGGGTCGCGCTGGGGCTTACCATGCCGGTGGACATCCTGTTCGGAACCCTGGCCACCGCCCTTGCCGCGGTGCTGACCTATCTTTTGCGGCATATCCGGATCAAAAAGCTGGCGATTCCGGCGGCCATCCCGCCGATACTGGTCAACGGGTTGATTATCGGCCTGGAGCTGACCTGGCTGTCCGGCAGCTTTCAGTGGGATATCTTCTGGACCTGTGCCGGATCGGTCACCTTAGGGCAGGTGATCCCCTGTTTGATTTTGGGTGTTCTGCTGGTATGGGTACTGGAAAAAAAGGGGCTGGACAAAAGGCTGTTCGGTACAAAATAGAGTGCGGCCAAGAAAACGGTCCGCCTTGGTGGATAGGCTCTGCCGTTTTTTAGACGGGTATCCCCCTTGTCCGCGAGAAACGGGAAGCAAAAAGGCTTTGGAATTTCTCCAAAGCCTTTTTGTTTGTTCTTTGTATAAATCGGCGCCACAGCTTGGAATGGTTATACCCAATCGCCGCTTGCAACAATAAAACAATTGCCGCCGACCTCGATTGTCCAATCGTCTTTTCTTTTCTCTGCATAGATATGCAAAACAGACTTTCTTCCCATATCTTCCCCCTGATAAACGACATAAGAAATAGGCCCACTGCCAAAATAGTTGTATTGCAACATATATCCCGCTAAATTTCCGTTTGCACTCCCGGTAGCTGGATCTTCGACAAAATCCTCCATAATACAGCGGGCTGAAATAACATGATCCCCTGTTTTTGTAAAGAATAGGTGATTGCAATTGCATTCCGGCATTCTATTGATATACTCCCGAAATTTCCCCGGATTTACCTTCAGCCTGGATAAGCATTCACGGCTTTTTACTGGAACGATTACAGATTCCAGTCCCGTACTGACCAACTGAATGGGGTAATCCCCACAGATTTCATCTGCGGCGATTTCAAACGCGGCCGCTATTTCTTCTTTTTTTACAAGCGTTCCAAAAACAGGAGGATTTTGCGTCATGGTCATACCATTTTGTGAGGTTCTAACCACTATTTGGCCAACCTTTAAATTGAGCTTTACTTCTTCCGCTTTGCCACCTTCTATTACGCGCTGAATGATGTAGGCGGTTCCAAGGGTCGGATGTCCGGCAAAGGGGATTTCTCCCGCGTTTGGCGTCCATATCCGAACATCATACCCGCCATTAGCTTGTTTATCAGACAGGACAAAGGTGGTTTCTGAAAAGTTAATTTCTCTAGCAATGTTCTGTTGTTCCCGCTCGTTGATCGGTCTATCGGCAAAAACCACCAACAGCTCATTCCCTTGATATTTCTCCTGCGCAAAGCAATCGAGAATGTAAAATTTCATGCCGCACTCTCCTGAAATTGATGGTAAATCATTCTAAAGCATATTTATCGGCTGTGTTTGGGGCCAAGAAGATACGGTCAAACCCGGCTTTGGAATATTCCAAAGCCAATTTGTATGAATTTTTCTATTCGCCCATAACGGTGATATAGACCTTGCGGCGTTGGATCCCGTCAAACTCTCCGAAGTACACATCCTGGGCGTTGCCGCAGACCACATGCCCGTCCACAATCGGGAAGACCGCGTGGTTGCCGCATAGCATCGACTTTAGGTGCCCCGGCGCGTTACAGCCAATCGCCCCGTAGGACGGCAGGAAGTGGTTGTGGTTGTAGGAAGCGAAGGTGGGGACCAGCTCCTCCAGCTTCTTCTCGATGTCCACCTCTAGGCAGGCGAGGCTTTCGTTGACCAATATCCCGGTGGTGGTGTGGGCGGTGATCGCGTATACCACGCCGTTTTTGACCCCCGATTCCTCCACCGCTTTTAAGATATCTTTCGTAATTCGGATCAGCTCGAACTCCTTTTTGCTGATCAGCTCGATGGTTGTGGTTTTGACCATGATTATTTTCCCTCCATTCCCAGCCATTTCATCGCGTTCCCGCCCATCAGCTTGGCTCGGGTATCCGCTCGCATCTCGATTTTTTCCAGGCCCTGCATCATGCGCTGGCTGCGGTGGCGGGGATTATTGGAACCGAACATGACCTTATCCGCAAAGTTGTGCTCGAACCAGGTGGGGCCCCAGGTGCGGTTAAAGATTTGATCCATAAAGACGGCGGGAGAATCCATGGGGATGGCGGAGGTGTCGGTGTAGACGTTAGGATACTTTAGACACATCATAGCGGTTTCGATTGCCCAGGGCCAGCCGAAATGGGCCAGGCAGATGCGAAGGTCCGGATATTTTACAGCGACCTCCTCGAAATTGATCGGCTCGGAATACTTAATGAGGCAATCCGGGTCCCAGGACATACCGGCGTGGAACATAATCGGCTTATTGTACTCCAAGCATTTTTTGTAGATGGGGTCCATCATGGGATCATCGGGGTAAAACGCCTG
>CAJUMG010000028.1:6391-14961 GCA_910587335.1 uncultured Oscillospiraceae bacterium | reverse complement strand
TTTCGCCCAAAGTATTAAAATTTAAATAGAGAATAGCAATATTACTTCCTTTATTACCATCACAAGCAACCCCGACCACTGATAAAAATTTATTTAGGCGAACATCTTTATTCCATTTCCTTAATGCTTTCCTAAAAACCTCTTTTGCCTTTAAGGCATTAGAGTTCCTAATAGTTAGCCTCAGAATATTTTGATTTCTTGGTTTGAAATCATTGCAAAAATAACCAAAATTAAATTGTTCCTGATAAGGAAGGCAAGCATTTATCATTTCTTCAATGTTATATTTTCTTATTATACTTTTCATATCAGTACATCCTTTCTGCGGTATTGCGAAGCAATTCTGCCGAATATATGATTTTGGAAATGATGCCAAATATTGCTTAAAATACCTTCTTCCCGAATTTTTTGATATAAAGATATTAGTGAAGCAATGGATGGTTTTATGTTCAAATCATACAGAAGTACATTCATATAGTTCTCATTTTTACCTAGATATTGTTCACTAAATTGTCGAAATGAACGAATTTTACCTTGTTTATGTAATAAATTTGCAATTTCTACCAAAAATCTAACCTCATCATTGGTTGGATAATCTATGTTTTCACCGATTTTACGCATAATAATCCTTTGTTTTAATATAAAGTATTTATCAATTTTTCAGGAAATATCCTTCGGGAAAGTAAAGAAAATGATTGTCATTTAGTTCCTTGGTAAAGTAATTGCATAAATTGTCAAAATGGTACTGGTTTGCAATATAAATTGTTTTCACATCAGCGTGCTTCACGATTTTTTTGATAGCTTTTACAAATAAGCGATTGGTATCATAAGAAATATAAAGATTTTTGATTTGGTTGGCTAAATCTGTTGCTTTATCGTCCAAAGTAGTCTTTTTACTGGTCTGGTCGTTAGATAATTTTATGAAATCTTTTGCCCCATCAATCAATTTGTTTTCATCATAAATAGAAGTAAATGGCTTATGTAGAATGTGTAGATGTGCATTTGATGCTGATTTACCATATTCAATAACAGCTAGATGCTTAAATTGTTCCTGATTACTTACTGGTTTATGTTTTCCATAAACAATATGATAAATGTTTGTAAGCATATATTGAAAGATTTTAGTAATCTTCTCTTCGGAAAAATATTGTTGATTTAGCGTTATGATGGAATGATATGGACAATCATTGTATTGTGATTTGATAATATTGATTAATTCTTGTTTACATTGTTTTATAATAATTGATGCTGTGTTCATTTGATTTCCTTTTTAATAATTAAGAATAAAATAATATTACTGTCCGCTTTTTATAGCGGATTTTTAATTTTAAGCTCTGGCGGATGGGGCATTGCCCGCTTTCCGCCAACACCTCTAAAATGGCATAGCCACCATTAGAAGGAACTTAGTTTCCTTTTGTACTTTTAAAATCGTTGTTCCATTTAAATTTGTTCTATTAAGTTTGTACTTTTAATCTGGGTAATTGAATATTTATATTATTTTTGTACTTTTGATGCGTTGGTTATCCATTCTTGAATCCAAGATTTTGTTTTTGATTCTGATGTATCTTGGCTAGTGGATAGGTCTGATGCGTAAGCAATCCATTCTTGAAGCCAAGATTTAAGAGGTGAATATGATTTTTTAATTTCATTGTTTTTCATTTTGTTCTCCGATATAATATATTAATAATGTTATTTATCTGAATTTGATATATTTTGGGTATCAAAATATCTCTTCCTGATGATTAAAATATACCTGAAAATCCCGAATCTGCCAAAATAAATTTTTGCTGTTGAGCTAAAAAATAATATTGACAAATCCGAGATTTTATTTTGTTTTTTAGCTAGCTAGTTCATCATAGAAATCTAGCATTTCTGACTGATCATAGTGTTTGTTGATCATCCGCACAGATGTTTGGGCATATTTTGCAATCTGCGTTGAATCTATTCTCTTTTTTACTAGATCTGTAATTTTCTTATGTCTAAAACTATATTGCACCTTCTTATTGCAACACATTTCAGGGTCATAAAAGCTGCAACTTCTAAGAAGATTCTTCCACGCTGTTTTGCAATTTGCAATGGAAACGATTTCTGCCGCAGGTCTTCCTTCTTTATTTGATTTGTAAACGTAGAGACAGCTAAATAAATGAATATTACGGCTAAACTTAATACCATTTTGATCGCAAAATTGTTGGTGCTTATTTTTTATTTCTTTTAACCAATTGGCGAAATTTTTTGATATTGGAAAATTTAAACGCTTCTTGACTTTGTTTTGCAGTGCATCAATCGCATAGTAAGGCTTTTCTTCATCAAGGAACATATTTTTCCAAGTTAACTTTCGTGCTGTGCCGCAGCGAATCCCAGTTACTTGCAAAAAATGTATATAATCTAGCAAAACACGCCGTTGTTCCTTTTGAATGCTATGTTTGGCATTCTCATAGCGGGTTTTAGCATTTCTTATTAATTCTTCTGCTTCCTCTTGGGAAAACTCATCTCGACGGTTACTAACCACTTCAAATTGTTGGAATCTCAAATCCTTTTTGGGGCATAAATATCCATCGCAAAATTGATAAAACTTCGTAAAGCACAGTTTTCTCGGTTTAGAGTAATGTCTTTGACATCTTTATTTTGATATTTTCTGGCTCTTCGCCAAGGATAATATCTGGTTATATCAACTTGTTTTAATTTGGATAGCTTTATTTTCTTTTCTTCCAGATATGGAAGCCAATGCCGTTGGACAGTATCTTGATTATACTGGGTTGGTTTCGTGTCTACATATTCTTTAAATATTTTGGATAAATCTTTATCTTCAACACTAATACCTAATTCTATATCTCGAAGCACATTAAAGTATCTCGTGTTTGCATATTTTTGAGCTAGCTTTTCATCACTTGTTTTTAAGCTTTCTCGAATCCTTTTTCCTGTTTCAGGGTGGATAAAATCAATATAATAATTATCGTTTCTTTTATAGAGATTGTAATCAGACATAAGTAACCTTTCTGTTTTTAGTTGTTAACATAATTTTTCTCCATAAAATAAAACTGAGATAAATATACTGCAATTTTGCGAATCTGTCAAAATGATTCGATATAAAAAATTAATATTGTTTTACAATAGGTTATCACATATAAATTTGTCGCAAAATTCTCATCCAGCGGTCATTCTTTGGCACAAATGAACTATTTAGGTTCAAAATTGTGCCAAATTTGTGACTTTAAAAGATAAAAACATTACGCTTTTGCTTTGCTAATACATTGTTTTTGCTTATTTATACTGACAGGTATACAAAAAAGAAAAGGCTTGCCAGATTAATGGAAAGCCTTAAACTTATTTTGAAGTATCTTATTGATATTTCTTATAAAATTGGTGGGAGTGACAAGACTCGAACTTGTGACCTCTACGATGTCAACGTAGCGCTCTAACCACCTGAGCTACACACCCATTGCGTTTTGATGTATACGGGATTCAAAATTTAAATGCAAGAACTTTTTTTGTTATCCATGAAAAATCTTATAAATTTAATCAGTTTTTCCGATAACATTAAAATAGGACAAAAAAATCGACCACTGCAATAAATCATTTACAAATACATCCGTATGTGTTAGTGTAGAGATATAATTTATGGGAGAATAATAATGTATAACCTGAGCGAACATTTAAGTGCCGCAGCACATATTGAATATGACAACAAAGACAAGCCCCAAGGCGAACCCGTTTCCGTCCGCGGTTATGATGCAAATGGGGAATTGTTATTTTTTGCAATTTATGGTGAAAATGGCGAATTTAGATTAGACACTTATGAAAAAAAAGCGGATAATCCGACAAAAGCTCACCGACAATTTTCTAGTGACGATTTAGATAATCCATATCTTCCCAAAGGTGACAAAAACAATCTGCTACAGGCACAAAATTATATTTCAGGACTTAAAACAAAAGAACCCTCATCCGTCGCACCCCAATCTCAAACAGCTCCCAGCATACCTTTAGGAAAACAACTTGAAGGCGGGATTAATGTCACATTATCCGAAAAATCACGTTTATCTTTTGCACCGGATATTGAGCAGCTAACAATAAAAAAAGAAAAAGACGGCTCTCTCCACATGAAAGGCTTCAGTGCAGACGGCAAGCAAAGCATTGATTTCTACGTTAAAGATAATGTTATTGATTTTCAATTAAGTAACAACGACCTTAAGCGTAAATACACGAACAAGATTGGCGGCCAATGGTGCTACAGGGATACAACCAATCCCTCAATGACACAATACCGAGATAATGCTTACGGCGAAAAATGCGCTAAAGAGATGGCGGCAATCATGGATAAGGTCAAATTACAGCATAAAAACAGAAGCAACATGAATTTAAATAATTTACAAAAATCTTCTGATTTATCTCGCTGACAAAAATTATGAAAAAGTTAATCTTTTTACGTTAGACTGTTTGAACGTTAATAAAACAGTCGTGAAAGGATAAGCTGTGCCTGATAAGCATATAGATTTTAAAGTTGATTATGCCAAGCTCAAAATCTTTGACGAACATAATGTCAAAGATATTAAATATCCTTTGGTCCTGTCAGTTCCGCATAAAGGGGCTGTATTTCCTGAAGAGTTTTTGGCTAACAGCCAATGCAGCATCGCCGAATTGCGCAGCAATGAAGATTCTTTTGTAGACGAGCTTGTCGAAGCCGCATCGAATGAGGGTATTCCCATGATTGCCATGAATATTGCCCGCTCCTTTGTCGATGTCAACCGCGACAAAATAGAACTTGACCCAACGATGTTTTATAATCATCCGCACGCCAATGAAACCAACATCGGCGGTCGGCGCTGCCGGGTGGGTTTAGGGGTTATTCACCGTATTACGGCCAAGAATCATAATATATACAACGGGCTTTTGGATTATGACGAGGTCACCGAGCGATTGGCTCAGGTTTATGATACTTATCACAAAAAATTGCAGCAGCTGATTGATAAAGTTATTAAAAAGTTTGGATTCTGCATGGTTCTGGACTGCCATTCCATGCCTTCTGAAATCTGCTCTTTGATGCAAGATACCAATAAAATTGATTTTTGTTTGGGAACGTTGTTTGAGCAGAGCTGCCCGGCGGAAATGCATGATATTTTTAAGAAATCATTAGAAGACTCCGGTTACAATATTTCAGACAATTGCCCGTATTCCGGAGCATATATCACTTTCAACTACTGCCAGCCGCGCAAAGGAATCTATACCATGCAGATGGAGATTAATCGCGGGTTATATATGAATGAACGTGTGTACAAAAAAAATGACGCATTTTCAAAGCTTAGCCAAGATATTTGTCAGGCAATTCTTGCTTTAGGCAATTTTTTGCTGGATTTTAAAAAATAATTATGCTATAAGCCCTCTTGTTTTCAGCGCCGCTAAGTTTATATACTAGTGCAGCGCAACGTTTAATCATTATAACTTATGATTACTTTTAAGGTGATATTTTAGTAATCGGGAGTTTATATTTTAGATATAACCAACCTCAAAATTTTTAGATTTTAATCAGGCGAAACATAAACTGAAATTGGCATATTTGTTGCATAAGGGATGTTTGTGGCCATTTTGAGGGAACAGAGGGATGCGATATTTCGTGTCAAAATATTTGATGTTTTTTGCAATCTTGCTGATGTTACTTCAGCCGGCGCAGGCACAGGCCGCCCAACATTATGCTGACGACACTTATACCTGTCTGAACGCCACACAAAAAATTGAAAAAGAACAAAATATCAAGAAGCATTTGTTAACAACGATTTCCAGTGTCGAAACCGGGCGTTGGAATGAAAAAGAACAGCAAGCTTTGGCTTGGCCGTGGACAATTAATGCCCAAGGCAAAGGACAATTTTTCAAAACCAAAGCTGAAGCCGTTAAAGCAATCAAAAATCTACAGGCACAAGGCGTTAAAAGTATTGATGTCGGTTGTATGCAGATTAACCTTTCATACCACGGCAAAGCCTTTAAGAGCATTGAAGATGCTTTAGATCCACAGCAGAATGTGGCTTATGCGGCAAAATACTTGAAAAATTTGTATGAAAACAATGACAAAGACTGGCTGAAAGCCGCGATGGCTTATCACTCTAAAACGCCGCACAAAGCTTTGCGTTATAAGAAAAAAATCGTTTCAGCCTATGAAATTGTCAAAATGGCCAATAACGATACCGACAACCATCTGTTTGTCGATCGTGTACAAGCACAGGAAAAAGCTTTAAAACAAAGCAGAAAAGCGCCTAAAGCGATTAAAACCGCATCGCTCAAACAAGCTCCCGCACGCAAGACTAATGTTCGGATTGATGCAAATGCCTGGCGCGAAAAGAAATTAGCTGAGTACAGAAAAAACAAATTAATTGCTAGCAACTAAATACACTGATAAAACTTTGGCTTGAAAAGAGCCAAGACGATGAATGAAGCAATTAATCAGGTCGGCCTATACTGGCAACCGTTGGGTGGAAATAATATTGACCAAATCAGCGGGCATTGTTACAGGTATACCGACCTCCAATTAAAAACAAATAAAAAACTGAGCCGGACAACAATTCTTGTTGATTTGGGGAAGTTTGACAATCATCAGGCTTTAGGCGTGAGAAATTCCGCAGCCGCAGTTCCGGATATCAGGACTTTGCTGGGCAGCGGCGAAGACACGGCTAAAGCCCTTTTTTTGACACATTCTCATCCGGATCATCTTAACGGAATTATTCATTATCTGAAAGCAGGGTATCGTCTGCCGACGCTTTATGCGGGTAAATACACCTTTATGATTCTTGCCGACCTGTATAAGATTTATCAAATTCCGCGCACCAAACGGCCGCCAGAAATTGAAATTGCTCCCGGTGACAACATCAAAATAGGCAGTTTGCAGATTGAAGTTATCAGCAGCAGCCACACTTGTTTTGACAGCTTCGGCTTTATTATTAAATCAGCTTCCGGTTCAGTTTATCACAGCGGCGATATGAAGATGGATCAATCCACCTATTTTCGAAAGCCGACGGATATTAAACGCCTGCAAGCGTTGTCTGATACTATTGATTATGCGGTTGTTGACTTTTATGGCGTTTATGACGACGGTTTTGCCACCAGAGAGGCAGACACATTTAAAAGGCTGACAAAATTACTACAGAACAACAGTCAGCGCAAAATTTTTCTACCGGTTTATCCGACCCACCCGGAAATGTATATTACTGCTTTCTTAGCGGCATTAAAGGTTAAGAAAAACGTTGTATTCTTTGGGAATCCCGACTTTTACAGCTATTTGCACCTCATTCAGCAATATGGCATTGATTTTAGCAAGCTGGCTGGAGAACGCATTAAGGTTATTTACAGCCATGAGCCGGAGGAAATTGCTACTCTTAACAACAATTATGTGGTTATCGGTACTTATAACCATCTTTCCGCGGCTTTCGAAGCAAATGAGCATAATAGTTTTGGCATTATTACTGCTGCCACATTTTTTAATCCGCTTAAAGGCCAGCTGAATGCACATAATATTTCTTTTGTCAGCGTGGATGATTATCCTGAACTGCAAGGCTGCGGACATGGATTTTGGCGCGATATAGAGCAATTGCACCGCATTTTGCCGAAAACCATATTTATTCCGACCCACACCCCAAAATTTGTGATTGATAATGTTCAAAAGCTGGCTGCTTTTTGCGGCATTGAGCTTATTGCTCCAACTCCCGCCAATAACGAACTTTGGCGGCTGACAAACAACGGTTATCGACGCTTGGCCGCTATGCCTGCTAAATGGCTGGCTGTCATTTATGATGACGGCAAGGCCTATCTGACAGAAGTTTTTCAAAAAGCAACCTCGGGAAGCGGCTTGTTAAAACGAACCATCAGTAATCGCCGCTGCCTCAGACGTTTTAAGATGTTTTTACAACAACGCAAAAATCATATTAATAATGGAGAAAAGTAATGGTAAAGATTGAAAAATTTATCAGAGAATATCCCATTCGCAGTTATGAATGCGATAAGAACGGACAACTGCGATTGATTACCTTGCTGAATATTTTTCAGGATGCCGCGGACAGTCATGCCAATAAAATGGGGTTAGGATATGATTTTTGCTGCAGTAAAGGATTAGCCTGGGTAGGAGCTAATTACCATTTAAAAATCAACCGGCTGCCGAGATGGCATGAAACCGTTAAAATTATTACTTGGCCTTGCGAAGAACGCCGTTTAGGTGCTATTCGCGATTTCCGGGTGGAAGATGAACAAGGCAACACGATTATCACCGCGGCCAGTCAATGGATTTTAATAGATTTTGGCAAAAAGCGTCCCGTCAGCCTGAGAGAACATTTGCCGGAATATCAGATTATTTCTGAACGGGCATTGGAAACTTCTTTTGACAAGCTTCCTGATCCGGTTCAAATTTCAACACAGGTTACATTTAAAGTCCGTTACGATGATATTGATGTCAACAAACATATCAACAATGCCGTCTATCCGTTATGGGCAACTGAGGCTGTTGACGATAATTTTCGTTTGTCCCATACCCCTCAAGAAATTGAAATTGCCTTCAAAAAGGAAGGGCTTTATGGAGAAGTGGTTGAAACGAGGACAGA
>CAJUMG010000028.1:0-6327 GCA_910587335.1 uncultured Oscillospiraceae bacterium | reverse complement strand
TACTCCGGCGGTATTACGTTCGAACCACAAAAAAAGGAGCTTTCGCTCCTTTTTTATCGTTCGTCCTCTTCCGGAATGTATCTATTCGTTAACGTCAGCAGGCGTTCGTAATACTTTATTTCCATATCAAGGTATTCTTCTTCCCGTATGGACATCGTTGTCATTCCACCGGCCCTACATGAAAAGATACGATCTTTTAATCCGGCACGCAAATAATAGAGATCTTGAACCGTTTGACGCTTTAATAAATCGCAAATGGAGTTATCATCTCCTTTTTTGCCACTGATTTCCTTCTCAAAATTTTTCAGGATTTCCTTCTCTTTTTTGTAATCCCGTTCCGGAGGTAAGGTCGTTTGCGGGTAAAGGTATAAGATATAAATCCCGATGAGAACAAGCGGCAATATAATACACCAATTCCATGAACTTCCAAGGCCACTAATGACAATAATGGCAACTACAGAAAAAAACATTTTTTTCATTTTTAGATATTTTTTAGTTAGACAATAATTGGTTAATAACTTCTTATCACGGTCATAGTAACAACTTTTAACTTTTTGTCCAGCTTAATTTATGCGGCCTTAAGAGGTTAAATGCTCAAACAAAACTTTACAGCCCAAAGCTATCAGGATAATACCCGCCGACAATTCAAGATATTTAGTCGAAAAGCGCTTAAATGCACAGCACAGCTCATACCCCAACAGGGCGCAGACAAAAGTTGTCAAGCCGATAATAATCGCGGAGAGCATAATCGGCGTATGCATGAAGTAAATCGTTGCGCCGGTGACCAAGGCATCAATGCTGGTGGCAATGCCAATCATCAACAAAACCCGGGCAGTGAGCTTTTTCTCTAGTTTTTGTGATGGCTCTTCCTGATTTTCCAGAGCATCGCCAATTATTTTTATTCCCAGAGCCAGAAAAACAAAAAATGCCAGCCAATGGTCAATGCTTTCAATATATTTATTAACGCTTCTTGCGCCATACCATCCTAATACAGGCATGAAAAACTGAAAGAAGCCTGTAGAAATCCCAAGTCTTAAGCCATTTTCAATTTTGTGTGGTTTTAACACCAGTCCATAAGAAAATGACACCACAAATGCATCGACTGATAATGCTAAGCCCAAAAGAAATATATCAAATAATGTCATATGCATTCTCCTTTATTCTGACTAATCAATAACGGATTTTTGCTACAACCTCAATATAATATTCTGCTTAATTTAAATTTGCTGCCATACAGTGCACGAAAAAGTCGTTATCTCAACACGAATTTTGCCATATTGTCATATATTTTAACTGAATTATATTTAGGGTAATGAAAGATTTTTCATAAATGACTTTAAATTTAGGATTTTTATTAATGTTAGAGGGTGTGGTAAAATGGTACAATATGAAAAAGGGATACGGATTCATACAGTCGGAGGGTGCCGAGAAGGATATTTTTATACACGTGACCACTCTGCAAAAATCCGGGTTAAAGAAACTATTGGAAGGACAAGTAGTTACATTTGATGTTTATAATGATAACGGAAAACCTGCCGCAGAAAATATATTATTGAAATAAAATTGCCAACAGAACCTCCGTCCCATCCGGAGGTTTTCTTGTTTTATAATGCCAGAAAATCACATACAGAAATAAATTTCTAAAATTCACCTTTATAATAAAGAAAACCCGCCTTCTAAGGGGCGGGGAAAAAGGTTTAACTGCTATAAAAAAAATTATTTTCCTTTTTTAATGGGCGGAGATCTATTCATAAGGCGTTTGACTTAAAAGTTAAAATTTAATGCTCTGGAACAGAAGGCTCAGCTCGAATTTTGATGTTACTCATTTTATTAATTTTTAGATACAATAATTATTTATTGACCTCAATATACAGCAATCATTAAAGCTTGTCAAGACAAAATTTCCAACATTTTGTCATTTTTTTGAAAATCAGCGTTACTTTATTTACTATTTTATTATTATCAAAGAATTAAGCCGGTAATTTCAACGTGTTAACTATCATCATTATCTCTGATCAAACTTGGTTTTACTGAAGAAATCAGCGCGAATTCAACTGTTTTGTTCCCCTCCTTCCCCTCAACACACATAAAAAGCAAAGACATAGAAAAAGATTACTAAGATAGGATTTCTGAGGTAGATAGCCTCGACTAATGCCCGCTTTAGAGAATAGAATTATCCTTAGGCGGAGTGGTTTTATTTTTGGTAAAGGGAAAACAGTTTTTTATGTCTGGTAACACTCATCTCCCCATTTCCATGCCAAGACATCGAATACTGCTTTTACAAAGGCAGGCTGATAGTTTGCCTCTATTTATTGCGAGATATTTTAATAATGAAGCGTAAGAGAGCTGTTTATGATTCGGTAAGCTTAATCCCCCCTTATGAGTAAGGCGGATAGATATAGGCATAGCAGCCGGAGATTAGACTTACAAATCCGGGGCGGCTTGGGATAGACGACCGTTTGGAGCGTTTTGTTGAGCGTAATGGAGAGAGAGGCTAAGAGCCCCAGCAAGCGGGTGGCCGCAGGAGGTAGGTAAAGAGGCTGGTAGGAATGACAGAAATACAAATCTGAGGGGGGATAGACGACCGTTTGGAGCGTTTTGTTGAACATAAAGAAGAGAGAAGCAGAGAGATGTAGGAATAAGCAAGAGGTCTTTGAGATATTTTCTTCTGAGCAAGGGGTATAGATGATTGATATAGAATAAGGCAAGGGAATAGGAAAAATAAAACCCCGTTTCAAAGAAACGGGGTAAATAAAACAACGTAAAAAGAAGGATTATGCGGTTAGAAGATCTGGCAGCTACCTACTCTCCCGTGTCTTAAGACAAAGTACCATGGGCGTTGAAAGGTTTAACGGCCGAGTTCGGAATGGGATCGGGTGGGACACTTTCGCTATTACCACCAGATCATCAAACCGCATAAAGAATTAGAGGATAATCTGCAAGGAGATTATTTATACGCAAAAAAATCAAGCCAATCAGACTATTAGTATTGGTTAGCTAAACACATTACTGTGCTTACACACCCAACCTATCAACGTGGTGGTCTACCACGGTCTTAATTGGGATACCTAGTTTCAAGGTGGGTTTCCCGCTTAGATGCATTCAGCGGTTATCCCTTCCATACTTAGCTACCCAGCGTTGCTTCTGGCGAAACAACTGGTACACCAGAGGTATGTTCATCCCGGTCCTCTCGTACTAAGGACAAATCCTTTCAAGTATCCTACACCCACGGCAGATAGGGACCGAACTGTCTCACGACGTTCTAAACCCAGCTCGCGTACCACTTTAATCGGCGAACAGCCGAACCCTTGGGACCTTCTCCAGCCCCAGGATGTGATGAGCCGACATCGAGGTGCCAAACTCCGCCGTCGATGTGAACTCTTGGGCGGAATCAGCCTGTTATCCCCGGAGTACCTTTTATCCGTTGAGCGATGGCCCTTCCACTCGGGACCACCGGATCACTATGACCGACTTTCGTCTCTGCTCGAACTGTCGCTCTCGCAGTCAGGCTGGCTTATGCCATTGCACTCAACGATTGATTTCCGACCAATCTGAGCCAACCTTTGCGCGCCTCCGTTACTCTTTGGGAGGCGACCGCCCCAGTCAAACTACCCACCATGCAGGGTCCCTCTTCCGGATAACGGAAGCAGGTTAGATATCAAATAACAAAAGGGTGGTATTTCAACGTCTGCTCCATTACAACTGGCGTCATAACTTCATAGCATCCCACCTATCCTACACATTTGTCACCTAATACCACTGCAAAGCTATAGTAAAGGTTCACGGGGTCTTTCCGTCTAACCGCGGGTACTGAGCATCTTAACTCAGAATTCAATTTCGCTGAGTCTATGTTGGAGACAGCGGGGAAGTCGTTACGCCATTCGTGCAGGTCGGAACTTACCCGACAAGGAATTTCGCTACCTTAGGACCGTTATAGTTACGGCCGCCGTTTACTGGGGCTTCAGTTCAATGCTTGCACATCTCTCCTTAACCTTCCAGCACCGGGCAGGCGTCAGACCCTATACTTCATCTTTCAATTTAGCAGAGCCCTGTGTTTTTAGTAAACAGTCGCTACCCCCTAGTATGTGCCCCCCACCTAAAGTTGCCTTCAAATGGGGCTTGCTTATCCCGAAGTTACGCAAGTATTTTGCCTAGTTCCTTCAACATAGTTCTCTCAAGCGCTTTGGTATTCTCTACCTGTCCACCTGTGTCGGTTTCGGGTACGGTCTATACTAGGGCTATTTCCTGGGACTCATTCACTGCACATCCAATCCAATAAGGACATACAATTTACTGAATCCGTCACTTCCTAGTTGGTTCAGGAATATTAACCTGATTCCCATCGACTACGCATCTCTGCCTCGCCTTAGGGGCCGACTAACCCTGCGCAGATTAGCTTTACGCAGGAAACCTTGGACTTTCAGCGGAAGTGTCTCTCACACTTCTTTTCGCTACTCATGTCAGCATTCTCACTTCTGATACCTCCAGCATTCCTTACGGAACACCTTCGCAGGCTTACAGAACGCTCCGCTACCAATTACACTAATGTGCAATTCCGCAACTTCGGTATATGGCTTTAGCCCCGTTACATCTTCGGCGCAAATCGTCTTGTTTAGATCAGTGAGCTATTACGCTTTCTTTAAAGGATGGCTGCTTCTAAGCCAACCTCCTGACTGTTTTGGACAATTCACTTCCTTTACCACTTAGCCATAATTTTGGGACCTTAATTGGCGGTCTGGGCTCTTTCCCTCTCGACCGTAGACCTTAGCACCTACAGTCTGTCTGGTGTATAGTACTGATTAGTATTCGGAGTTTGATAAAGTTTGGTAAGGATCGCTCCCCCCTAGCTCTTTCAGTGCTCTACCCCTAATCGTATTCGTACACCGCACTACCTAAATAGTTTTCGCGGAGAACCAGCTATTTCCGAGTTTGATTGGCCTTTCACCCCTAGCCACAATTCATCCCCTTCTTTTTCAACAGAAGTGGGTTCGGTCCTCCAGTTGGTGTTACCCAACCTTCAACCTGATCATGGCTAGATCACTCGGTTTCGGGTCTAATCCATGTAACTTAACGCGCTATTAACACTCGCTTTCGCTACGCCTACACCTACCGGCTTAAGCTTGCTACATAAATTAAGTCGCTGACCCATTATACAAAAGGTACGCCGTCAGAGCCTATTGCTCCTCCGACTGCTTGTAAGCATTCGGTTTCAGGTTCTTTTTCACTCCCCTTATAGGGGTGCTTTTCACCTTTCCCTCACGGTACTTGTTCACTATCGGTCACTCAGTAGTACTTAGCCTTGGAGAGTGGTCTCCCCATTTTCAGACAGAATTTCTCGTGCTCCGCCCTACTCAAGAACTTAATTGCTTTCTACCTATACTGGACTATCACCATCTGCGGTCAGCTTTCCCACGCTGTTCTAGTTCTTACAATTAAATCCATCGGCTGGTCCGATTTCGCTCGCCACTACTTTCGGAGTCTCGGTTGATTTCCTTTCCTACAGGTACTTAGATGTTTCAGTTCCCTGCGTTCGCTTCGCAACACTATGTATTCATGTTACGATACTGATTGCTCAGTGGGTTTCCCCATTCGGATATATGCGGATCAAAGCTTATTCACAACTCCCCGCATCTTTTCGCAGTGTATTACGTCCTTCTTCGCCTCTGAGTGCCAAGGCATTCACCAAATGCTCTTACCTATCGCTTGATTTATTTTACGTATAAATAATATCCCTTTCAGAATATCATCTATACTTCTCAGTCAAAATATATTACCCGTCTTAATATCTTAATATTAAAAGGTGTATATCTTATACTTAATTACTCCTTAGATTTTACTCTAATTCGTTTTCTCTTCTTATTTACAATGTTTTATAACTATCCACTCTAAGATCTTTTGGTGGAGGTAAGGAGGATCGAACTCCTGACCCCCTGCTTGCAAAGCAGGTGCTCTCCCAGCTGAGCTATACCCCCAATAAGTGGTGGGTCTGGGAAGACTTGAACTTCCGACCTCACGCTTATCAGGCGTGCGCTCTAACCACCTGAGCTACAAACCCTTAATATCCTTAAGGATCTCTCACCAGTTCTCTTAGATTAGAGGATACGTAGACGGTACAAAACGAACCGCTTCGTCTTTGAAAGGAGGTGATCCAGCCGCAGGTTCCCCTACGGCTACCTTGTTACGACTTCGCCCCAGTCGCTGACCCTACCGTGGTCGCCAGGCTCCCTTGCGGGTTACCTCAACGCCGTCAGGCAGAACCAACTCCCATGGCGTGACGGGCGGTGTGTACAAGACCCGGGAACGTATTCACCGCGGCATGCTGATCCG
>CAJUMG010000027.1 GCA_910587335.1 uncultured Oscillospiraceae bacterium | reverse complement strand
GAGCGCCACCTTGCCAAGGTGGAGGTAGCGAGTTCGAGCCTCGTAACCCGCTCCATATAAACGTTACAGAATAGGTATGTAACGTTTTGTCCGGCGCCATAGCCAAGAGGTAAGGCAGAGGTCTGCAAAACCTTTATTCACCAGTTCAAATCTGGTTGGCGCCTCCAAAAAATCCCAATGGGTTGCTTTCATGCTACTTGTTGGGATTTTTATTTTGTCCTGGATCATTAGAAAAAGTTTTGAGAATGAATCTGTATCCGATATAATACATTTCCAACATAGACTTTTGGCATCATAACAAAAGAGACGAACCCAAGATAGGATTCGTCTCTTTTGCGCGCAATAGTAGTTTATTGCAATGGAAAGAACAAAAGGCGAAAGATGTTCCTTTTATTTGGCTGCTTCCTGCTTCTTTTTGGTTACACGAACCATGCAGGAGAATATCAGCGTGATGGCGCACAGCACGCCCAGTACCAGGAAAGCGTTGCGCATAGCGCCTGCATAGGCTGTGTGCAGATTGTTTACGAATTGTGTAAAGAGCGTTTGCCCTTCTGCGCTAAGACCTTCCATAACAGAGGATACAGCAGAAGAATCGGTCAACAAGGTAGTACCCATGTAATTTTGCAGTTGATCAGCAGGGATAAGCGCTGACAGACCCTCTGGAACAACGTTGGCCAGCCGAGAGGAGAAAGAGATATTCAGCACCATTCCAACAATGGAAAGACCGATTGTTCCGCTTAAAGACTGTAAAAACTGAATCGCAGAGGTTGCTTCTCCAATCAGATGCTCCGGCAGTTCGTTCTGCGCATGAAGTGTATATACCATAGAATAGGTTGTGGTGCCAAAGCCGGACAAAAGGATGCCTACAATGAGCCAGACCATGTCGGTCGGTGCGCTGGCAAAGCCAAGCATAAAGTTGGATACTGCGTATACAACCGAGGTAGCGATCATCACCAGCTTAATTTTGCCTGTCTTAGCGATAAAGCTGCCAATCGCGTAGCCCAGTACCAGCTGGACGGCGGATTTGAGCGCCGTTACAATACCGGTCATCGTAGCAGTCGTACCTACCAGCGCCTGGCAAACCATTGGCAAATAGGAACCTACAGCATACAGGGTCGGACCGATGAGAACCACACCTAAAATAACAAGCAAAGACTCCCGGTTTTTGAACAGAATCGGCGACAGCACAGGGTTTTCACAGCGATTGATATGCCAGATAAACACACCCAACGATGCCACAAAGACAACAAGTGCGCCAATAACCTGAACGGACATCCAGCTGTAGGTCTGACCGCCCCAGGAGAAGAATAGAACAATCGCGATGGTCAATACAGAAAGTAGCAGTGTTCCCATCCAGTCCAGCTTGACATTTTCCGCCCCAGACCGAATATTGGGCATTTTGAAAAACAGCACCAGCAAAACAATTGCTGTCAGTGGAATGGATAGGTAGAAGGTAAGCCGCCAACCCAGCAAATCGCCAATGGCGCCGCCTGCCAGGGGAGCTATAAGAAATACAATACCGGTCAGTGTGCCATAAAAGCCCATGGCCTTTGCGCGGCCTTTCTCGTCCAGAGATTCGCCAAAAAAGGCCAGCACATTGCCGAGAATACATCCCTTGCCGATTCCCTGCAAACCACGCATGATTACATGGAATATCATATTTCCAGCCATGCCAGCCAGTATAGAAGAAACGCCGTATACCGCTACACCGCCAATAATGATGTATTTTCTGCCGCTTTTGTTGCCCAGCATAGAGGTGATAGGCAATGCCAACGTATTACACAGAAATGTTAATGTATACATAAAGGCATAAAGACTCGTATCACCTAAATCAGATACGATAGCCGGACCGACGATGGAACTCATAGCATCAATAAACAGGATTTCTAATAGTCCCAAAAACAGCGCGACTAGCGTCCATTTTTTGTTTTTTTCGTTCTCTATCCTCCTCTTTCTTTTATAGCTCTAGCTCCAGAACGTCCTTAAAGCGCTCGCCGCCGTCAATGGTCAGATCTGCGCCGGTGATGTACTTGGCTTCATCGCTGGCCAGATACAGAACGCCGTAAGCAATATCGTTGGGTTCGCCAATGTGCCCCAGACAGGTTTTTTCCTCGCAGCTTTTTAGAACATTGGGATAATCGCAGATGATCTTTGTCATCGGTGTTACAATCGTACCGGGAATAATCGTGTTGACGCGGATATTGTCTTTGCCAAGATCAACAGAGGCCGCCCGGGTCAGAGAGACAACCGCACCCTTGGTCAAGCTGTAGGCATTGAATTCCACACCCACTACAGCTGCAAGAGAAGATACATTGACGATAGAGCCATGACCTGCCTTTTTCATGATAGGCGCAACGGTCTTAATGCCTACAAAAGGTCCCCACGCATTGATCCCCATAATTTTGTCAAAGGCTTCCTTGTCCGTCTTATCATAATTGATACCACGAGAACCGATACCGGCATTGTTGACCAGAATGTCAACTGTTCCGTAAGCGGAAACCGCTTGATTTACGACCTCCTGCCAGTTTTCCTCACTGGATACATCCAGCTTTGCCGCAATCGCAGCCCCTGGAAAATCCCCATTGATTTTTGCCACTATTTTTTCAAGCTCGTCTACCATCACATCTGCGGCCACCACTTTGGCGCCCTCTTTGGCGAAAAGATAAGCCTCGGCCGCTCCTTGCCCCATAGCTGCACCGGTGATGATGGCAACTTTGTTTTCCAATCGTTTCATGTACATAACTTCCTCTCATCGTGATTTTTATTTTTATAGCCTCATTTAGATACGGCTATAAAGCAATCGGTTGTTTATTTTTCCTCTAGTTTCTTTAAAACCTGTTCAAAGGAGCTGTAGTCCAGCTTATAGGCAAGAAACAGTATTCCAATGGCGATGGCGCTGACGCCAGATACAACAAACATAATGATATTGATCGCTGTCAGTGTAGAGGACGATTGTATACCGTTAGGATTATAGCTGAGCGCGCCTAGCACAAATGCGGTAAGAGAGGTGCCAATAGCCATTCCCACCTTATTAAAAAAGGAGGTAAAGGCGGATATTAAACCTTCGCTGCGCACACCGCTTTTTAAAGCTCCGTATTCCACGGTATCTGGAATGACAGCATAAGAGATGGCGTATCCGCTGCCATGGCAGAAGTTCGCTAAAGCTACAAGGATCCAAAACATTGCCGGCGAAGTAAGAGGGGTTACCGCAGCGTTTAGCAAAGAAAAAATACCATAGCCAACAAAACTGATGCTTAGCGCTTTTCCTTTGCTTTTCAGTTTGGCAGATAGCCAAGGAGAAAACATAGATCCCGCCGCCATAGAAAGCTGCATGACAATGGTAAATACAGCCAACAGTCCATAGTTTCCGACATTATACTTAAAGTAGTATGCCATAACGGCCATTTTTCCGTAAACTGTCATACCCACCAAAAAATGAACAAGGGTTGTAAGGAGGAGCGGCTTGTTGCGCAGGACCGCTTGCAGTTGAATTTTAAACGGCTGCTTAATGGTTTCCTGCTTGATTTCAATGCGCTCCCGCGTTTTTGCGTAGGTTGTGAAGTAGCAGATACAGCCTAATACACCGAGTAGAATTGCTACGCAAAAATACCCTTGCCCCGGCAAAAATGTTGTATCCAGATAGGGCACAAGGTAGGTTCCGGCCTGGGCCACCAGCATAGCGCCTACGATAGAGAAGGTCAATCGCCAGCCGGCTAAAGAACCGCGTTCTCTGGAATCCTGCGTCATAGTGGCTGACAGTGCCGTATAGGGAATATTGACGGCTGTATAAGCCAATACAACGAGACTGTAGGTTATGTAGGCATAAATCAGCCGTCCTGTATTGCCTAGGCTGGTCGGATTATAAAAAGCCAGCGCGGTTAACACCGTTAGCGGGAACGCACCAAAAAGAATCCAAGGCCGGTATCTCCCTCGTTTGCTATGGGTATGGTCGCTCAGCATACCTACCAATGGGTCGTTTACAGCGTCCCAGATACGTGTAACAAGAAATAAGGTAGCAACCAGAGTGGGAGCAATTTGCATAGAATCTGTGTAATACAGCATGAGAAAGCTGGAAATATAACTCCAGCTAAATGCATTGCCCACATCTCCAAGAGCGTATCCGAGCTTTTCCCCTATGGAAAGCTTTACCGTTTGATTTGACATGCCGCTTTATACCTCCTAACGGGTCTTTGATCCTATTTCTTAGTATATCTGATAGAGAATGATAAAGGGAAATACTGATTTTTGATAAAAAAACAAAAAACATAAGAAAAAAACTATGTTTGATAATTCACAAACGTTGTAAATTATCAAACTTCTGGTATACTGATCTTATCAGTAAGGAGGAACTGACCATGACGATTCTTCAGCTCAAATACTTTCAGACTGTGTACCAATGTCAAAATATAACCCATGCCGCAAATCAGTTGTACGTTTCACAGCCAACGGTTTCTGCGGTGATCCAGGACCTGGAGGAAGAATTCCAGACAAAGCTATTTTTGCGAACAAAGCCTTTGCAACCAACAGAAGCGGGACGGCGGTTGGCATTGTTGGTGGAACCCCTTTTGAAAAATTTTGACCATATCGCCCGTGAGATGCGCCAATTTGGATCGCAGAATACATCCTTGCGCGTAGGGATTTCTGTTATCATCCAACAGCTGATACGATATTTGTATGGCAGTGATGATATAAGCAAACAGATGGATTCCCTTGACTTTCTGGGCTTTTATGGGTGCGATTATCTGTGCCAGTGTATACTTGACAGTAGGCTGGACCTGGCGATTGTCGCAACAGAAGATATCAAGGATATGCAGGAATTTAATTTTTATAACCTTACAAGCTTTGATGTGCTGCTCTATACACATAAGGATAATTCTCTATGCAGCTTTAATACATTAGACCCACAGCAGATACAGAATATACCGCTTGTAGCTTTTACCGAGTACCCCATGAATAAAGTAGAGTTTGGCAAGATGATGAATACGCTGCTCAATCATTCTTCTACCGAGAATGTCCAATTTTTCTCTACGGATTTAAGAAGCATAGAATATGCGATTGAAACAGGCCAGGCCTCCTGCGTTTTGCTGGAGGGGTTGTTTCTGTCAAATCCGCAAATTCGTACAATCCCGTTGGAAACCAATAAAAAAATTCATTTTTTAGCGATTTGGCGAAAGGACCATTTTCTTCAGCCTAATGAATTGGCTTTTATTCAGACCTTTGAAAAGAAATTTCAAAATACGGCTCATGCCGCTGTAAATACGAGCTTTTGTGAGTAAGAGGGTGAAAGGATATGCCCTTTCACCCTAGAGATAAATTCAGCATGGAAAACGATCAAAGCATTTTTTAGCGGTGTTGTATCCGCCGCCCTTTGCATCCTTCCTTTATTCAGGAATATAATGCCCGCTAGACAAAATGGCTGGGTTGCCGGCATAGAATAGATAGCGGAGGGATGCGTGTGAAGCAGCGCTATATCGTAGTAGAAAAAAGAAAATCGGTTTGGATTTTGTTGGGTGCTTTGGTATATACAGCGGTCATCCTGTTAGGCTTACGGAATATGGTCGTATCCTTGGTGTCTGTTAGCGACAAGGAGCTTCCGATCTACTCGGTTCAGAGGGATGAGCCGCTGATTGCACTGACTTTCAATTGTGCCTGGGATGAAAATGACATCCCTCAGCTGCTGGAATTGTTGGAGCGGGAGGATGTCGCAGCAACCTTTTTCTTGGTCGGGCAATGGATCGAAGAATACCCTGATTCGGTGCGGCAGATCACAGAGGCAGGACACGAGATTGGGAACCATTCCTATTCCCATGTAGATTTCGTGGGAGCGGGAGAAGAGGAAATTCGGCAGCAGATGGAAAAAACAGATGCTTTAATACGGCAGCTGATCGGCGTTGCGCCAAAGCTGGCCAGGGTCCCCTCCGGTTCTTATGACAGTCGTGTCATCCGTTTGCTGCGGCAGGAGGGATATGAGGTTATCCAGTGGGATGTTGATTCGGTGGATTGGAAGAAACCGCCTGCCGAAGAAATTGTCAAAAAGGTAGTGGGAAAGGCGCAAAACGGCAGCATTGTACTGTTTCATTCCGGCGCCGCCACAACGATGGAGGCGCTGCCGGATGTCATCGCTGGCCTGCGGGAAAAAGGCTTTGCATTTACCACTGTGGGCAATTTGCTGTTGGAGGGAGAAACGGTGATCGATCATACGGGGCGGCAGATGCCGGCGGAAAAAAAGGCTGACCCGGAAAAAGAATAAATCCAAATAAAAAAACAGGATGGAAAATCCATCCTGTTTTTTGTTATTTGTTTTTCAGCTGATGAGCTAAACACCAACCCTTGGCAGATTCGGCCACTTCTTTGATGCAACCATCCTCGAAAGGTGTTTTCAGTCCTGCGGCTTTTACCACATCCACAAAGGTTCCGGTACCAGCTTGATTCACCAGCGTCAGATACCGATTCCAGGCATCCTTGGGATCCTTTAGATACAGCGCCCAGAATTGCAGCGCCACCGTCTGAGCCAGACAGTAGTCAATATAGTAAAAGGGATTGAGGTAAATGTGCATCTGTCTTTGCCAGCCTGCGCCGCGTCCATAGAAGGGCAGATTGCCGAATTCCAGATACGGACGGTATTTTTTCTCCAGATTCATCCAGGCCTCATTCCGCTGCCCAGGGGTCAGCTGGGGATTTTCATATACAATGTGCTGAAACTCATCCACCATACAACCATAGGGAAGGAAGAATACCGCGCTTTCCGCATGGAACAGCTGATATTTTTCGGTCGCATCGGCAAAGAACAGATGATGGTAGTCAGAGGTGAGAAATTCCATGCTCATAGAATGTACTTCACACGCTTCCAGCGTATTGTCAGCGTATTCCGGCAGCAGATTTTGCTTAGCGGCCTGATAAGCGGCAAAGGCGTGTCCGGCTTCGTGGGTCAGCACGTCTACGTCGCCGGCCGTTCCGTTAAAGTTGGAAAAGATAAATGGACTTTTCTGGCTGGGAATATAGGTGCAGTATCCGCCAGGCGCCTTTCCTTCCTTAGCCAGCACGTCGAACAGTTGAGCGTCAAACATAAAGTCGATAAACTCGGCGGTTTCCGGTGAAAGGGCGCGATACATCTGCTGTCCAGCGGCCAGAATTTCGTCAGCCGAGCCAAAAGGAACAGGGTTGCCGTCAGGGAAGAGGAAGGTATCGTCAAAAAATTGTAAGGAGTCCACACCGATTCTCTGCTGCTGAACCTTTTTCATCTCACATACAGCAGGGACCATCTCTTCGGCGATTTTTTGGCGGTAAGCCTTTACCTGTGCGATTCCATAACCGTTGCGCTTCATCCGAATATATCCCAGGGGGACGAAGCTATCGTAGCCCATACGCCGGGCCTGTTCGGTCCGATTCTTCACCAGCTTGTCATAGATTTCGTCAAATTTTGCCTGATTTTCATCGAAAAAGCGTCCCTCTGCCTCGAAAGCCGCTTTTCTTACCGCTCGGTCCGGGTCCTGCTTGTAGGGAGTCAGCTGGGCAACGGTCAGCGTTTTGCCCCTAAAGGGGATCTGCGCAGAAGCGTATAACTGCTGGTATTCGGTCTGTAGACGGTTTTCCTCCTGCATCAGCGGAATGATGGAAGGATCGGCGGACTTCACCTCGATCTCCATCTTGTCAAACAAAAGTTTCCCCAGGTCCTTCTCCAGCGCTGGACGGTGCCCGCTGGCGAGCATCGCCCGGTAGATGTCCAGCAGCTTGTCCGTAAACAAAGGCAGGTTTTCATCCCAGAAGGTGTTCTCCTCTTCGTAGAATGGGTCGCGGGTGTCCACGGTGTGCCGTACATAGCAGATGGAGGACAGGCTCCCAATTTCTTCGGTAATTTTTTCGAAAGACAAAAAAGCTTCCTTAGCTTCTTGCGCTGTTTTCGCACCGCGAATGGAGTCGGACAGCGTTTCCAGCTGGGTCATAGCCACCGCCAGATCCGGGCGCTTATAAGGAAATTCGGCAAATTTCATAGGATCCCTCTTTTCCAGATTTTGATAAATCTAGTATAGCACGGAAAAAAGGCGGAGAAAAGGGATTTGTGCCCCTCGCTCTAAAGATTTCTTTTTCCGGTCCATATTTTTTCCCGATTTCTGTCTTTTTTTCTTGCATTTTTCCGCTCCTTGGCGCATTATGGTAAAAGAGCAAAATTTCTGCCCGGCAGCGCGGATAAACGCAGCGGTTTGCGGCAAAAGCGGAGAGGTGTACGCGAATGTTTTCCCGAAAGCAGCTGATCAAATTGATTCTGCCTTTGGTTGTAGAGCAGCTTTTGGCCATGACCATCGGCATAGCGGATACATTGATGGTAGCAACCTGTGGAGAAGCGGCGGTGTCCGGCATTTCCCTGGTGGATTCCATCAATATTTTGCTGATCAATATTTTTTCTGCGCTGGCCACCGGCGGCGCAATCATCTGTTCGCAGCTGATCGGGAAGGAACAGCCGCAGAACGCGAAAAAAGCGGCCAAACAGCTGCTTCTTATTACGGCGATTTTGTCTGTGGCGATTATGGCGGTCTGTTTGGCTTCCCAACGCAGCCTGCTGCGCGTTTTGTTCGGTTCCATTGAAGATGCGGTAATGGATAATGCGGTGACCTATCTGTTTTTGTCCGCCCTTTCTTACCCGTTTATCGCCGTCTATAATGCAGGCGCCGCGTTGTTTCGCAGCATGGGGAATTCAAAAATCTCCATGTATGCTTCGGTCATTATGAATGTGGTCAATGTTGGGGGAAACGCACTGCTGATCTTTCAGCTGAAAATGGGGGTGGCCGGCGCGGGCCTAGCATCGCTGATTTCCCGGATTTTGGCGGCAGTATTTGTGCTGTATCTGTTAAATAATAAAAAGAATCTGCTTTATATCGAGCGTTGGTTACACTGGAAACCGGATTTCCCCATGATCAAAAATATCCTTCGGATCGGAATTCCCACCGGATTGGAAAATGGTATGTTCCAGATCGGTAAAATCCTGGTGGCAAGTCTGATCGCTTCCTTCGGCACTGCCAGCATCACCGCCAATGCGGTGGCAAACAGCGCCAATTCGTTGGTATTTGTACCGGCGCAGGCCATAGGCCTGGGAATGATCACCGTGGTGGGTCAGTGTGTTGGCGCGGGAGATTTTAAGCAGGCGAAAAACTATATGCTGAAGCTGACCGGCACAGCTTACCTGTTTATGATAAGCCTAAATATCCTGATGTATTTCTGTATCGATCCCATGCTGACCCTTTATCAGCTTTCGGCCGAAACCGCTGCCATTGCCCGGGAAATTATGGTCTGGCACTGTTTGACAGCGGCGATCCTTTGGCCGGCGGCATTTACCCTGCCCAACGGACTGCGGGCCGCAGGAGATGTCAGGTTTACCATGATTGTTTCTGTTTTTTCCATGTGGACATTCCGAATCGGCTTTAGTTTTTTAATCGGTAAATATATGGGGTTTGGCGTGTTGGGTGTGTGGACCGCCATGTATATTGACTGGGTTTTCCGTATTATCCTGTTTGTCTGGCGGGTGGCTAGCGGAAAATGGAAAAACCATCAGATGGTATGATGCAGCAAGCCAAAGCTCAGTGGCTATACCCGAAAGGCCGCTGTAATCTCTGCACCAGAGCGATTGCCCAGCCGGATAAAACCGCCGTGCTTTTCACAGAGAATCTTACAGATATTAAGCCCCATGCCAAAATGCTTTTGCCCAGTTTCCGAAACGGCTTTGTAAAAGGGCTTTGTAGCATTGACCAGATCTTTTTTGGAAAAACCGTCCCCGTCATCTGAAACGATGAGATATAGATATCCATCCTGTATTTTTGCAGATAGGGCGATTTCTGCTTTGGCAAAGCGTGCTGCGTTGGATAATAGGTTTTCCAGCACCTGAAGAACGATAGCCGAATCTAGCGTCAGCAGGAGCTTTTCCTCCCCCAAGACAGAGCAGAAAAACCGCTTCTCACAGCATATGGCTTCGCCCACCTGTTTAAGCTGCTGGAAAAGCTCGCCTAAAACGATGGGCTGCCGGTGGACTTCGATATCCTCCAGCCGCTGTAAATCCCCCATCGTCTGAACATAGGCTTCTAATCTTGCAATCTGCCGGCACATCATGTCCGATGTGTCGGCTATTTTTTCAGCAGTCATTTTGGGCGCGTACTGTTTTAAAAGTTCGCTTTGTCCCTTTAAAACGGTCAGCGGCGTCCGCAGATCATGGGAAAAGGCCGCGTTTAAACGCTTGCGTTCTTCCATTTGCCGCCACATTTCTTCGCTGTTTTCCTGTAAAGCCAACCGCATTTTTTCAAAAGAGGCGCAGAGATTTCCCAATTCGTCCTCTTTATCATAAAAAATCTGAAAATCCAATTGTTTTTTTGCAATCTGTTCTGCGGCTGACCCGAGAATGGCAAGCGGCTTTTGCAGCTGCCTTTTGTAAAATAAAACGCTGGTGATTACCATTGAAATAATAAAACAGATAGGGTAAACGCTGATGCTTAAAATGCTCAGAATGTTGTAAATGAGCTGATCCATCGGCGTAAACTGAATATGGGAGGAATAGGATATGCCCACCTCATTCCGATATGTTCCGGATTGTCCAAAAAGGATCCTCACGCCATCGTCCGGTCTATCAAATGGGGACAGGTAATTTTTGTGTATTTCAGACTGTCCTCGTTGACAAAGACCGGAGAGCACCACCGCCAGCAGCAGCGCGCACAGAACACAGAGGACCATCGACAGAATAAAGGCGTTTTTAATGGATTTCTTTTTGGGGGGATGGTTTATTTTGCCCATCGATATCCAACCCCCCAAACCGTCTCGACATAAGGCCGCATTCCCGTCGCCGCAAGCTTTGCCCGAATTCGGCGGATGTGCTCTGCCACAACAGAGGCCTCGCCATCGCCATCATACCCCCAGGCAAGCTCATAAATCTGTTCTTTGCTAAAAATCTGTCCCGCATGGCTGGACAGCAGCTCTATGATGTCAAATTCCTTTTTAGCAAGGGGAATTTCGGTGCCGTCAAAATACAGACGGCGCCGGGTATAATCAATTGCCAGTTTATCGTCCAGATGGACCCTTGGCGCCTGTCCTCTGCGCTGTTCCCGCCGTAGATGAGCAGCAACCCGCGCGCCCAGCTCATCCAGGGAAAAAGGCTTTACGATGTAGTCGTCGGCCCCAAGACCAAACCCTTTCACCTTGTCGCTGTCCTCTATGCGGGCTGTTAAAAACAAAATCGGACAGTTGACAAAAGCCCGTATGCGGGCGCAAACCTCTAGTCCGTCAGTGTCTGGCATGTTGATATCTAGTAGAATCAAATCCGGCTGCTTTCCCGCTTTTTCAATGGCTTGGCGGCCGTTTTCCGCCGTCAGCACCCGGTAGCCGTTATATAAAAAGTAATCCCGAAGGGTGGATACAATATCTGCCTCATCGTCTACGATTAAGATTGTACTGTCCATCAAAAGCACCTCCTATCTTGATAAACTTCATTATAATCCGTAAGTTTCAATATTTTATCAACTTTTGTTTCCGAAAAAAGTGGAAAACTTTGAGAAATTTGTGACGACACAAATTTTAAATTGTAAAAGGATCATATAAAAAACAGGAGAAAAATTTTCCTCCTGTTTTTTTAAAATTTAGAGAGGCTATTCCAACGGGACGATCTCTTCTCTGGGAATCAGCGTAACGTCCATATTGCTGACGTAACCAAGCGACTGAGGGTCAAATGGCGTTAGCTCTCCGCTGCGAACATCGTAAAGATAGGGGATGTACGGATTCGGATGGTCCGACGGAAGCGCGTCCCCATACTGGCTCAGCGCCTCGTCAAAGGCGGGATTACAAAATAAAATCATCGTTTGATAGTTTGTAATAGGATAAAACCAGTATGGGTCCTCCGCCGAGAAAACTTTTTCGGCAAGGGCGTCTTTTAGGAAAAGGCGGTAAAGGCTTTGACCCGACCGAAAGAAAAGGATGTGGGAATCCCCGCCGATACAATTCTCGATCACCGTGTCATGGGTGTACAGCCGGATCACCTCCGGATTGATGGCGGATCCGATTTCAATGTAGGGGAGGGTCATAGACCACCGAATGTCCATCTTGACCGGGACAAAATACCGCTCCTCTCCAAAGTATTCCTCGTATTTCATGGGGCTGATCCCGTATTCTGCATGGCGAAGTCTTTCGTCAGCGCCGGTATCGCTGCTCTCCACGCTGCCGAGAGAGGATTCTGCTTTTTCGCCCGAAAGACTCTCTGATTCCTGCGAAAGAACATTCTCCTTTTGACCTTGACACCCGGCAAATAACAGCAGCAAGCCCATCAGCAGGCAGAAACCTTTTTTAAAAATTGCAATCACCTCGGATCCTGTACAGACTGAACCACTTTATAGCGATCAAAAAATTCGGATTTTGAAAATCTGGTTACAGCGACATAACCATTACTAGGCCAGTTTGCATGATACACCTCAATATACCCGCTATAAACTTTTGTAATGATCATCGAATGATACCCTGGATAAAAGTATAGCGTGAAAATGCAAAATTTTCAATATTTTTACAAATTTTCTTTATTTTTTCTATTTTGGTTTCGCGCAGATCGTTTTTTCGGAAAACTATACGCCTGTAGACAAAAAGTTGAAAAATTCCCTCTATGCTAGTTCTACAGATGTTTCAAGCATTTGTAGAAAGGAGCTTTGGGGAATGAACCATTCGATTGAAATCAAAAACCTCAACCAGTTTTACAAAAAGAAACAGGTCCTCTGCGACCTGACTCTCTCCATCCAGCCTGGGATGTTCGGGCTGCTTGGCCGCAACGGTGCGGGTAAAACTACTTTGATGAAGACTCTGGCCACCCTTCTGCCAAAAAGGGAAGGGGACATGACTGTTTGCGGCGTTCCGGTGGAAAACGCAAAGGAAATTCGCCGGATCATTGGATATCTGCCGCAGGAGTTTTCCCTTTATCCGTCTATGAAGGTGAGGGAGGCCATGGAGTATCTGGCCATCCTTGCAGGGTTGGATCGCTCGGAGCGGAACAAACGCATTGGTGCGCTTTTGGATCGGGTGAATCTCACCGAGCATCAGAACAAAAAGGTTAAGGCCCTCTCCGGCGGTATGAAGCGCCGCCTCGGAATCGCGCAGGCGCTGTTAAATAATCCAAAGGTGTTGATTGTAGACGAACCTACAGCCGGCCTGGACCCGGAAGAACGGGTTCGATTTCGGAATTTGCTGTCCGAAATTGCGGAGGATAAAATCGTTCTTTTGTCTACCCACATTGTAGGGGATATCGAAGCTACCTGTGAGGATATCGCTATCATCGACCAGGGCCATATGATCTATAACGGTACAGTGGAAAATCTGCTGCATGGCGCAACGGGAAGGGTGTTCACCTTGGCTGTTACGAAACAGGAGCTGCCCCAAATCAAACGGGAGCTGGCCATCACCAGTATGCAGCCTCATGGCAAGCAGATGTATGTTCGATTTATCGCAGATGCCCCAGTACCAGGCGCACAGCCCAGCGAGCCGAATATAGAAGATGCTTATATGCTTTATCTGCACCAAAGCGGCGCGCCGCTTGCAGGAGAGTTGGGAGGGGAAGAAGGGTGCTCTTTTTAAAAGAAATGAAAAAAATCGTCCTGTCTATTCCGTATCTTCTGTTTGTAATTGCCATTACAATCGGCTTGTACTCGCAGGATGTTTTCCATTTTGGAGATGACCGGATGCAGGAGCCTCAGCCCGGCGAAAGCTATGGATTTAAACAGGCAGAAATCCCCGAACAGATTATGCCGGCGGCGCTGGCAGATTTTTTGGGGGAATTTTGCGCCAATCGTTTTACCACCTATCCAATCGGATTTGTCAAGTCGGTCAAGCTCGGTGAAAAGGAGCGAGCCAAAGCCGCGGAGATTCTCTCCGAAATAACAGGCAAAGATGCGAAAGAGCTTCTGCGCCAGAGCGCTGAAGGTAGTCCAAACAGCGAAAATAATCTTTCTATGGAGATTGGCGCCGGTCAGATGCAGCCAGACGGGGAGGGCGGCTTTGTAATTTCGCCAGAAGGCGCGCGCTCCTCTGATAATCTGCCGGAAGATGCGCCAAAAATCCGCGCCGATATAGACTACAGCCGGTATAAAGTGCTGATGCAGCAGTTAGACGATTTGTTGGGCGGCGGATCGAAGTATGCCGCCGAATCGCTGATTGGGTATGGTCAGGTTCCCTTGACCTACGAAGAGGCCAAACAGCGCTACGAAACCGCGGTCGGCGCCGACCAGATCACCGGCGGCTATGCCCGCCTATTCTGCGATTATGCCAGCGTCATCGCTTTTTCGGTTTTACCGGTATTTTTGGCGGTTATCCTGTCCATGAAGGATCGACATGCCCGGATGGAATCGCTTATTTATACAAAAGCGGTTTCCGCTGCCCGGCTGATTTTTGTCCGGTATTTCGCTTTGATTTTCGCCGCAATGCTGCCGGCACTATTCCTCTCCTATCTGTCCAACATCCCGGTATGGAGCGCATATAGCGGAATGCAGCTGGATTATTTGGCCCCGCTCAAATATGACCTGGGCTGGCTTTTGCCCAGCGTGATGATCTCCACCGCAATCGGCATGGTCTTGACCGAGCTCACCGGTGCACCGGTAGCCATCGGCGTGCAGGGCCTTTGGTGGATGTTTGACGTGAACCTGGGCATTCAGACGGTCGATGCAGGCTATAGGCTAACCCGCCTGTCTCCCCGCCATAATGTGGGACCATCCAATTACTTTCGTACCCAGGATTACCTGGATCATTTTTCCAATCTGGTGCAGAACCGGCTGCTGATCGCGGGACTCTCCCTGCTTTTGGTGGCGTTGACGGTTTTTCTGTACGAAGCCAAAAGAAAGGGGAGATTCGGTGGAAGCTTATCGCTTAAAAAAGCGGTTTCCCGCCTGGGAAATCGCAAAAATCAACCTGCGGCATAACGGAATTTTTTCGATCTCTGCTGCCGCGATCCTGTGCCTTATAACCCCGGTGCTGATCGGTACAGCCAGCCTGGACCAGCGGGATGCTGCCCTTGTGCTGGAGATGTTTTTGTCCCTTACCGGCGCGATTGTATTGACGCCAATCTTCCAGCCGGAACAAAATGAGGAAATCGACGACCTGGTATCCTCCAAATATCATAGCGTCATAAGGATTTACCTGGTCAGGGCCGTCTATTCCGTCCTTGCCACCGGACTGCTAATCACCGCTTTTTCCCTGTATATGGCGGCCAGAGGCTGTGTCATAACGCCGGTTCTGGTGCTGGGAACGGTAGCGGACGCGGTTTTTTTAGGATCGCTCGGAATGCTGACCGCCGCCCTTTCCCACAATACCGTAATCGGGTACCTGCCGCCCTTTTTGTACTATGCGCTCAATATCGGCATGGGACCTAAGCTGGGCGTCTTCTATCTTTTTTCCATGACGTTGGAGCAGTATACCCCTAAGCTTTGGATGTTTGCCGCCGGCGTGCTTTTAATCGCCATCTCGCTTCTTTACCAAAAGCTCCGGCGGCTTTTGTAGTCGCCTTGGCCGCCCGATAGGGAAGAGGGAAACAAGAAGACAAATAAAAAATGGGACCGGCGAAAGACGGTCCCATTTTCGTCCCCATCGGGGAAAATGTGAGTTCTCGAACAAATTGAATGAGCAATACCAGAATTACTGGAGCAGCTGCAGTACGGACTGAGGCTGCTGGTTCGCCTGGGCCAACATA
>CAJUMG010000026.1:14597-16978 GCA_910587335.1 uncultured Oscillospiraceae bacterium | reverse complement strand
AGAAAAGCTACATTTCGGCCTCTTTCACAAGGCTAAAATGTAGCTTCCCACTTGGCGGAGAAGGAGGGATTCGAACCCTCGATGAGCTATTAACCCATACACGAGTTCCAGTCGTGCGCCATAAACCGGGCTAGGCGACTTCTCCATAACGCTTCATTATTATATCCGATATGCTTCTTTTTGTCAAGCACAAGTTTTAAAATAAATCTCCCGCGTTATTCTAGCATCAAAAAATGACAGAACGATTTAACAAAAAATCAGAATAAAAGCTTATGATACCAAATGGCTCATAAGCTTTTATTTTAAATGGAGCGGGCAACGAGAATCGAACTCGCAACCTCAGCTTGGGAAGCTGATGTTTTACCACTAAACTATGCCCGCAATCAGATTGCTTATTTATTATCCTATAAAGTCGTCTAAAAGTCAAGTTTTTTGTGGCAAAACAGATTTTTAAAATGATACCGTATTCCCTTTTGTACACTTTTTTATTCGCATTAAAAACCGCAGGCGCTTATTTATAAAAAGATAACAGATACGCAATAAAACGGCTTCTGTTCATATATTTTTATCTGTCCAACAAAATCTCCTGCTCCCTTCCTATTTCCATAATACATTGATAAGTTGCCTTGAGCTTATAAACCTCTTTATCTAATGAACCGGAGAGCTCTTTTTTTAAAATCTCCGCTTCTCCCAACTGTATTTTTTCCTGTTCTTGCAGCTGCTGCAAAGCCTCTTCCTTTGCCTGTACCTCATTGTATTTCAGTGTTTTCTGTGTATAGTAAATTCTATTTTCTTCCAAGACCGCAAAAGGGGTTGACAGTCCAAAAGGGGCAAAGGATACCGTCTTTTGCTGCACATCATAGCTTTTTTGCTCATCTGATTCCCAGAAAAGAGGGATCTTCCACGTCAGGATCTTCAAATATTTTTTCAAAGCAGTTTCCCCTGTTAGAATGCGCTTAATCTGTTGTAAGGGCACCTGTATCTCTATTTCGTAGCTGGTATAGGCTTTTATATCCGCTCTGGCATGTACAAATCGTGTCTGTCCTTTTCCATCCTCCACAATGCCGCTGACAATCAAATCTCCAGCTAAAACCGTATCTCCTACCTGAAGATCGCTTTGTCCATCGTAAACATCCATTGATTGGATTTGTCCGGTATATCGAGCGATAATATTGCAGGCTTTGTCATTGTCCAAATACATATCCGGTGGCAGAACTCTTTCGTTTACCTCTACCGTTACAGTGCTTCCGGTAATATTGACTGCTATCCAGGAAAGCTCCTTGATCTCCAATAAGGTCTTTCGCTCCAGCTCCCGCGGATCCAGCGAACTTTTAAAGGATCCAACCTTCAGTCCCTGTTCCTGCAAATAATCCAATATTTCATCAGAAGAAACCATTTCGTTTCCCACAACTTCAATGGTCCATACAAAGTTTCCCAAAAATAGCAAAATTCCCAAAAACAGTCCTACGCCAACCGCCAAACCAACTCTACGGCGGTATTTTTTGCGCCAAAAAGGCCATCCAAACCGCTCCTCAATCTGCATATGTACCCCGGTCTTTTTGGCAAAGGGCCGAAGCTGTTTGTAATGCCTCATCAAAGTGTAACCAACATACTCTGTCTGCGTTTTCGATCCGTCCCACAGGTTGATTCCTCCTCGGGACGCCAAATTTAAGAAACGTTCGATAAATACGCCGGTCACACGAAAACGAACATATCCGCTTATAAAACGCAAAAAACGAACGACAAACATAAATTCCTCCGATTTTATTCCACAAATTCCATCGATAGAATCACTCCATCAATGATCACATTTTCCCCTGTCATACATTTGATCTGTAGGTTTTGTCCGGTGAACTTTACCATCTGCTTTCCAATTTTCAGTTTGATGAAATCGTCCTCATATTCAATTACGCCTTGACATCCATCTAAAATAGCTTCGCGGTTGCCTGATAAAACAATTTGAGAATAGGATTCAAACATATTTTGCGGAACATCTAAAATCTTTGCCAATTTTTCCGGGGAAGTTTGTTTTTTTGTTTTCCTCTCTTTTTTCCTCATGATCTAAACTCCTCCCCTCGGCAGTGCTATTTCACTATATGTTTTAAAAAGAATTGTTATACATTTTTAAGCAAATGCGTTTATAAAATATAGGGACCAAGAAAGGCGGTGTCCATATGACTTTTTTCTGGGCAAAAAGAGTGCCAAAGCTTATATCTCCCCTTTTCTTTCTGTTTGCAGCAATGATGCTGCTGATCTATTCCAATATTGTCCGGCAAGGTGTTATAAACGGCCTGCATGCCTGCGCCTTTGTACTGATTCCCTCGCTCTTCCCTTTTATGGTTCTGTCCGGAATTTTGTCCGAAAGCCAGGCAGCAGATAGT
>CAJUMG010000026.1:13951-14587 GCA_910587335.1 uncultured Oscillospiraceae bacterium | reverse complement strand
GCAAAAGGTTCTCTCACCGGTGATGCGCCATTTTTTTCATCTCCCTGCCTGCGCTGCCTGCACCGTGCTGATGGGAATGATTGGCGGATATCCAGTAGGGGCAAAAATGACAGCAGCTTTACTAGATCAAGGACGGATTGATCCTAAAACAGCCGGGCGTATGCTTTGTTTTTGCGTAAATGCCGGTCCTTCCTTTTTGATTTCAGCCGTGGGAGCTGGGTTATTGGGAAATCTGTGGGCCGGCTTTCTCCTTTTGTGCTGTCAATGGATTTCCGCCCTTACAATCGGCTTTCTGCTCGGTCGAAAAAGCCCCGCTCCCATGGCCGATCGGACAGTAGACAAACACCAAAGACAACCTTTTTCTGCCGCAATGGTTCACGGCGTACAAAGCGGGATAAACGGCATGTTGTCGGTCATCGGATATGTTCTTCTATTTTCCGCTGTTATTGAATTATTGAAAGCTTTCGTCGGTACAGACAATCACCTGCTTTCACTAGCTGCCGGCTTTATGGAAGTGACGACCGGCTGTATTCAGGCAGCCTCTGAAAAGGACTTGGTATCAATTGGTTTTTTCGTCTCCTTTTCCGGACTTTCTGTATTTTTTCAATCAATTTCTTTTTTTAAAGCCTCTGCGCC
>CAJUMG010000026.1:0-13941 GCA_910587335.1 uncultured Oscillospiraceae bacterium | reverse complement strand
TGTTTCCCGGTTTGCGCATGGGCTCATTACTGCGGTGTTGGTAAGAGCCGGCGTTTCTTTGTTCCCCCAAACTGCCAAAGCTGTTTTTGCAAATTTTTCCTATCCGCTTCAGCCACAATTCTCCAGCACGCCTATTGTTGCTCTTTTACTACTACTTCTTTGCAGCATTTTTCTTTTTTCTCTGTCAGCCCGGAATTACCGCAGATTGGATTAGCATTTTCTCACGATTTTTGCTATAATAAAATATAACATCGAAAATTGTCGGATGTTTGGAGGACAATAATATGACAAAAGCGCTTTTTGATTCTAAAATCGTGCCTAAATGCTGCTACTGTACACATGGGACCTTTTCCTCTGCCGGACAGAGCATTCTTTGCCCTAAAAAAGGCGTTGTCACTGGCGATTTTTTCTGTCGCCGGTTTCAATATGACCCGCTTAAACGCAAACCGCAAAAGCCGATTCGGCAAACCTTTCAGCAAGAAGATTTCACCATTTGATGGATCAAGGGGGAAAAGAAATGAAAAAAAATATCAGGAAATATCTTTGTTTCTTTCTTGCTGCCGTCCTTACAGCAATTCCACTACAGGCAGCGGCTCAGGAACCAGATGTGCAGCAGACGCCCGTTTCTCATTTTTCCAAAGGACTGTTTTATCACGATACATTTTCACAGCAGGAAGTAAGTGTTTCCCAGGTCGATCAGTTACTTTCTTTTGTTAAAAACAGCGGATTTAACCGCATTTATTTTTCTTTGCTTTCTTCGGCCGATGAAAAATTTATAAAATTGCCGGCTGTTCGTATCCAGACCCCAAAAACAGACAATTATGAGAAACTCTCTTATTTGACGGCTCAATTAGATAAAGAAGACATCTCCCTTTCCCTGGCGTTTGATCCTTTTACACTCGACATTACCCATCCAGCCTATCGCTTTGTTCGAACTGTTGTGGAAAACGGCGGATCTATTGGGACTTTGGACGGGGAAAAGCTCCGTCTTGATCCTGCGTTAGACTGGAATCAGTCTCTCGCCCAATGGGATTTGCAGAAGCTTCTTGCCGCTGGAAGCGCCGCTGACGAAATTCTTTTGCAAAATACGGCCTTTCTTTATACCGCTGCAGATGGACAAGCAAACGACCAGGTTTCTCAAGCCCAGAAAATGGCATCGTTTTTAGAGGGGACCAGCGGAGGAGGACTTTCTGTTTCTGTACTTTACCGCGCTTTTTCCGCTCCCACTTTAGCAAATGCCAGACTTCTCTCTCAACCGGGATTGCTGCCTCAGACATTGGTTGAAAATCAGCTTGCAAACACAATCTATCCTACAATGGAAAAAGATTTTGAAGGCTGTCAAAAACAAGCGGCACGGTGGAATACGCTCTCTGGAAGCTTGGAGGTCATCCCCTGCTTGGAAACCGATGCCCTTACTTCTTCAGAACAGCCCTTCGGAATCAGTAGCCGGATTTTTTTCATGAAACAGCTGGGCGTTTCTTCAATAGCCGTTTCTGATTACAAACAGCTCTCTCAAAATTCTTCTGAGATATCCATTCTTCTACCTTCTGTTCTTTCTGAAGATCTGGATTTAATTCCAGAAGGCTACTCGTTAAAAATCCCGCAAACCCTTTCAGTATCCAGACCAAGCAGAGATATTACCATTTCCTCTTCTTCTTACTATGTAATGGGTACTTCCAACCCAGATCTTCCATTGTATTTGGATGGAAAACCAATTGAAAGAGAGACAACAAACGGTGGTTTCGGCGTGTACTTGACCGACATTCCAGTCGGAACCAGTACCTATACCTTTTCGCAGGGCAGCCAAAGCAGGACAATCTCCATTACCCGTACCGACCCCACGCAAAGCGGTATATCTTATATTTCTCGCATCATTCAAAATTCCATGTACCCGTATTACGATGAAGCGGTAAAAAGCGGCGATCTGATTTCCTTTACCTGTACCGCCCCCGCAGGCTCCAGTGTATCTGTGACCTTCCAGGGAAAGAAAGCGGCAGCACAAACCGGCGTTCCCGCCACCTTTAACGGAACGATGACAATGCCGGATATGGGGCAGGACGACGCAACAGTAAAAATCGGGCCCGTTACCTATACCCTTACCTACGAGGGGGCAACCACCAGCTATACCTCCTCCGGGGATCTATATGCCATTGGTAAAAATGCATCCTTAGCCGTTTCGGCTAACGACTATATCAACAATGTTTATGGGGATGTAACCATTGAAGACGACTTTTACATGACGCTTTTCGGCGGCGCCCGCGATTATGTAGAAGAGGTGACCGGCAGTTATTATAAGCTGCGTTCCGGGGGATATCTTCCCAAATCCACGGCAGATATTCTCGATGGAACGCCTATAGTGGATAATCAAGTTTCTCATGTGGATTTTACCACAGATGAGAGAAGCGAAACCCTGACTCTCACCGGTACTGCAAAAGCCCCTTATAAAGCCCAGATGGATGATGAAAAGTTGACTGTAACGCTATGGAACACCTCTGGTATCCCGGAAAAAATTGATTTTGCAGGCTCTTCCCTTTTCCGGGAAATTACCGTCGTTAAAAATGAGGATGGGTCGGTTACTTTGACTTTCTTCTATCAGGATGGGAAAAAGCTTTGGGGATATAATGTGGAATATAACGGCGATCATATTGTTATTTTTGCAAAAAAAGCCCCTTCCCTTTCTGAATCTGCGCAAAAACCATTAGAAGGAATTATCGTTGTGATTGATGCCGGACACGGCGGTGAGGATCCAGGTGCTTTAGGTGTAGCCGGTACCAACGGTCCAACGGAAAAAGACTTGAATTTTATCAATTCTTATGCTGTGAAACAGATTCTGGAGGCTTTAGGCGCCACCGTTCATCTGGTTTCAGAGGACAATGCCCGCCTAAGCTTTGAAGAGAGGATGGATCCAGCGCGCAGTATGCGGGCAGACTTCTTCCTTTCCTTTCACCATAACAGCACCGGGGAATCGGTAGACAGCAGCAAATCTTTTGGCACGGAAGTGTATTATCACGAAGAACAGTCAAAGGCATTTGCAGAAAATATTCTAAGTGGTATAACGACTGCCGCCCAACGCAATGCCCGCGGCGCTTATCAGAGCTATTATCGCGTAACGCGGATGACCTATGCGCCTTCCCTGCTGGTAGAATTGGGCTTCGTTGTCAATCCGGTGGAATACGAAAACCTCTGCCAATCTATTCGCATTTATCAAACTGCCCTAGGTGTGGCCGACGGAATGATTCGAACCATTGAAAATTTCCAATAGCAAAATATCTCGTTGTTTTTATTAGCGGATATATCAGCCGTTTTTTGTTAATGAGAAGCCCTGGAGGAAGTTATTTTAAACCAGGACTTCTCTTTTTTGCGTCTTTTTCACAAAAGAAAGGTTTTTCCCCTTTGTTCTTTGCCCAAAAAACAGAAAATACTTCTGCTGGGTGTTAAATCCTGTCATTTTATGCTATACTAACACCGTTTTAGAAGATCATTTGCCTTTGGGCGGAAATGGAGTAATCATGCTTACTGTATCGAATTTAAGTCTTCAGTTTGGCGGCAGCACTTTATTTAAAAACGTTGATCTCATGTTTGGAGCGGGCAACTGTTATGGCATTATCGGCGCCAACGGCGCTGGAAAATCTACCTTTCTGCGCATTTTGTCCGGTGATTTAGAACCTTCCACAGGTGAAGTTTCTATTCCGGATAATGAGCGTATGTCTGTTTTAAAGCAGGATCATTATCAATATGATGAATATACCGTTCTGGACACGGTAATCATGGGGAATCAAAAATTATATGACATTATGAAGGAAAAGGAAGCTTTGTATGCCAAGGAGGACTTTTCCGATGAGGATGGTGAACGCGCCTCCTACCTGGAAGGTGAATTCGCTGAAATGAACGGATGGGAAGCCGAGACAGAGGCGCAGCAAATTTTGCAGGGCTTAGGGATCAGCCCTTCCCTTTTGCATTCTCAGATGAAAACGTTTAAGGAAAGTGAAAAGGTCAAGGTTCTGTTGGCACAGGCTTTGTTTGGTCAGCCGCAAATCATTTTGTTGGACGAACCAACCAACGGCCTGGATCTTCCCTCTGTAGACTGGCTGGAGGATTTTCTGCTGGATTTCCCCGGAACGGTAATTGTTGTATCCCATGACCGGCACTTTCTAAATACGGTTTGTACCCATATCGTCGATATTGACTACAACAAAATTAAGCTGTATGTAGGCAATTACGATTTCTGGTATGAATCCAGCCGCCTCATGCAGCAGATGCTTCGAGATCAAAACCGAAAAAATGAGGAAAAGGCAAAAGAACTGCAAAATTTTATCGCTCGCTTTTCGGCAAATAAATCCAAATCCCGCCAGGCAACCTCCCGAAAAAAGCTATTGGAAAAACTGACCATCGAGGAGATGCCCGCTTCCTCCCGTCGCTATCCATTTGTACAGTTTAAAATGGATCGGGAGGTTGGAAAGGAAATTTTACAGGTAGAAAATCTGTGCAAAACAGTCGATGGAATCGAGGTACTAAAAAACATCTCTTTTCGGCTCAATCGTGGTGATAAGGTTGCTTTCGTAGGCGAAAACGAGGTTGCCAAAACCACCCTCTTTCAAATTTTAGCTGGGGAAATGGAGCCAGACCAGGGCTTTTATAAATGGGGCGTCAGCACCAGTCAGTCCTATTTTCCGCAGGATAATACCATCTATTTTCAGGACTGTGACCTGGATTTGATCCGTTGGCTGGGACAATTTTCAGAGGATCAGGATATTAGTTATCTGCGCGGATTTTTGGGACGAATGCTGTTCAGCGGTGACGATGCGCTGAAGCCGGCTAAGGTACTTTCCGGTGGCGAGAAGGTGCGCTGTATGCTCTCCCGCATGATGCTAAAGGGCGCCAACGTCCTGATTCTGGACCAGCCTACCAACCATCTAGACCTGGAAGCGATTACAGCATTAAACAATGGACTGATTGATTTTGGCGGCAATATTCTGTTTACCTCTCACGATCACCAGTTTGTGGATTCCATTGCTAACCGAATTATTGAATTAACCGAAGACGGTCTAATTGATCGATCGATGACCTTTGATGAATACCTTTCCTGGAAAAAAGAACGGTAGGAAAACGCAAAGGCAGAATTTTGTCGGTGAACGATTGACATATAAAAAGGAACAAAGTATAATGGTTTAGAACATTCGTTCATTTTAGAATGGGAGGTCTGCTGAATGGATAAATTTCAGTTGGTATCAGAATATCAGCCGACAGGTGATCAGCCTGCCGCAATCGACCAATTGGTCGCCGGACTGAAAGCCGGTATGCATGAGCAGACCCTGCTTGGCGTAACTGGGTCTGGCAAAACCTTTACAATGGCGAATGTGATTGCTAAGGTCAATAAACCTACATTGATTCTGGCCCATAACAAAACGTTAGCGGCCCAGCTTTGCTCCGAATTCAAGGAATTTTTTCCACACAATGCGGTGGAGTACTTTGTGTCTTATTATGACTATTATCAGCCAGAAGCCTATATCGCCAGTACCGACACATATATCGAAAAGGATAGCGCTATCAATGAGGAGATCGAAAAGCTCCGTCATTCGGCCACTTCTGCCCTATCTGAGCGCAATGACGTTATTATTGTATCCAGTGTTTCCTGTATTTACAGCTTGGGAGATCCTATCGACTATCGAAATATGGTCATTTCTTTGCGACAGGGAATGCAGAAGGATCGAGATGAGCTTTTAGAAAAACTGGTCCAGCTGCAGTATGAACGAAATGACATCAATTTTGTCCGCAATAAATTCCGTGTCCGTGGGGATGTGGTGGAGATCTTCCCTTCTTATTGGAGTGATACTGCCATTCGTGTAGAATTTTTTGGAGACGAAATAGACCGCATCAGTGAAATCAATACAGTAACAGGTGAATTAAAAAACGTTGTCTCCCATGTGGCAATTTATCCAGCGTCCCATTATATCGCGCCGCCGGAAAAAATGAAAACTGCTCTAGTCCAGATTGAGGACGAGTGCAATGAGAGAGTTAAGTATTTTCAGTCTCAGGGAAAACTGATTGAGGCACAACGTATTGCTGAGCGTACTCGTTACGACATGGAAATGCTACAGGAAATCGGCTTTTGCAAGGGAATTGAAAACTATTCCCGCGTTATTTCGGGCAGGGCTCCCGGCTCCAGCCCTTATACTCTTATGGACTATTTTCCAGAGGATTTTTTGTTATTCGTAGATGAATCCCATGTTACCTTGCCACAGGTAAGAGCTATGAACGCTGGAGACGCTGCCAGAAAAAAGAACTTAATCGAATTTGGGTTCCGTCTTCCCTCCGCTATTGATAATCGGCCTTTAAACTTTGATGAATTTTACGGTAAAGTCCATCAGGCAATTTACGTCAGCGCGACCCCAGGTCCTTTTGAGCGGGAACACAGCGTACAGCAAGTTGAACAGGTCATCCGGCCTACTGGTCTGGTTGACCCGGAAATTTCGGTCCGCCCAGTAGAGGGGCAAATTGATGATCTTTTATCCGAAATTCATCTGCGTGTTGAGCGGAAGGAACGGGTGCTGATTACCACGCTGACCAAAAAAATGGCGGAAGATCTGACTACCTATTTCGAAAATATGGGGGTTAAGGTCCGTTATATGCACTATGATGTAGATACAATGGAACGGATGGAAATCATCCGCGATCTTCGGCTTGGCGAATTCGATGTATTAGTGGGTATTAACCTTTTAAGAGAGGGCCTGGATATTCCAGAGGTGTCTCTTGTCGCCATTTTGGACGCCGATAAAGAGGGATTTCTGCGCTCTGAAACGTCTCTGGTTCAGACGATTGGACGAGCTGCCCGGAATGCCGAGGGCAAGGTGATTATGTATGCGGACACTGTAACCAACTCGATGGAGCGGGCTATTCGAGAAACAGAGCGCCGGCGGTCTATCCAAACAGCATACAACACCGAACATCACATTGTCCCCCAAACCATTCATAAAAGTGTTCGGGATATTCTGGAAATTTCCGCTAAAGATCATGACAAAAAGAAATCCGGCAAACGTTTAACCCCTGCTGAGAAAAAGGCGCAGATTGCAAAATTAACTGCAGAAATGAAAAATGCTGCGAAATTGCTGGAATTCGAACATGCTGCCTATTTGAGGGACAAGATTAAAAAACTACAAAATGAAAAATAAAGCGGAGGGGAATTTCAATGGCTTTGGACAAAATTGTCATCAAAGGTGCAAGAGAGCACAATTTGAAAAATGTTGATTTAGAGCTTCCAAGGGATAAATTTATCGTCTTTACCGGACTTTCTGGTTCCGGAAAATCTTCCCTAGCTTTCGATACAATCTACGCCGATGGACAACGCCGTTACGTGGAAAGTCTTTCCTCTTATGCACGCATGTTTTTAGGTCAGATGGAAAAACCAGATGTCGACAGCATTGAAGGGCTTTCGCCTGCTATTTCTATTGACCAGAAAACCACTTCCAAAAATCCCCGTTCTACTGTGGGTACGGTTACAGAAATTTACGATTATCTCCGTTTACTTTATGCCCGAATCGGTATTCCCCATTGCCCTATTTGCGGGCGGGTTATTGAACAGCAAACGGTTGATCAGATGGTTGACCAAATTATGGCGTTGCCAGAGGGCTCTCGCATTCAGGTTTTAGCCCCTGTTGTACGCGGAAGAAAAGGCGAACACAAAAAAGAATTTGAAAATGCTAAACGATCTGGTTTTGTCCGTGTACGTGTAGATGGTATTTTGTATGATCTTTCTGAAGATATCAAGCTAGAAAAGAATAAAAAGCACTTTATCGAAATTGTCGTTGACCGCCTGATTTTAAAAGCTGACGTTCGTTCTCGTCTGTCTGATTCTCTGGAGGCTTCTATGGCTATATCCGGCGGTCTTGTTTTAGCCGATGTTATAGACGGCGAAGAAATCCTCTTTTCACAGAATTATGCCTGCCCAGATCATGGTATCAGTATCGAGGACCTCTCCCCTCGCATGTTCTCATTTAACAATCCTGCCGGCGCTTGTGAAAAATGTACGGGCCTTGGCACCTTTATGAAGGTGGATCCAGCGTTGGTTATCCCTGATCAAAGCCGCAGCATTCGCGATGGAGCCATTCGCGCCAGCGGCTGGTATTTTGCTGAGGGCGGTTTGGTCCAAAGCTATTTCGAAGCGCTAGCAAAGCATTATCATTTTAGTTTGGACACACCATTTGGTCAGCTTCCAAACGAGATTCAGGACATTATTCTTTACGGCAATCATGGTGAAAAAATCACTGTACAGCGGGAATCTGGCAATCGTGGAAGCAGCTTTACCACCGATTTCGAAGGAATTATTAACAATTTGGAACGCCGGTTCCGCACAACAACCAGTAACTGGGTCCGAAATGATATTGTCTCTTTAATGAGCTCAGAGGAATGTCCAGACTGTCATGGCCACCGGTTAAAGCCTGCATATTTAGCTGTTACCATTGGGGATAAAAATATCTCTGATTTTTGCCGGATGTCCATTGTGCAGGCTTTAGATTTTCTGGACTCTTTGCAGTTAACCGACCGTCAAAAAATGATTTCCGCACAAATTTTGAAAGAAATTCGCGCGCGTTTGGGATTTTTACAAAGCGTAGGTCTGGAATATCTGACCCTTGCCAGATCGGCCAGCACCCTGTCTGGTGGAGAGAGTCAGAGAATCCGGCTGGCTACTCAGATCGGATCCTCTTTAATGGGTGTCCTTTATATTTTGGATGAACCGAGTATTGGCCTGCATCAAAGGGATAATCATAAGCTCATTTCTACATTAAAACGCCTGCGAGATATTGGCAATACTCTAATTGTGGTTGAGCATGACGAAGATACGATGCGTGCGTCCGATTACATTGTGGATATTGGTCCTGGGGCCGGCGTGCATGGCGGCGAAGTGGTTTGTGCCGGCACCCTAGATGATATACTTTCCTGTCAAGGCTCTATCACCGGTCAATATCTATCCGGTAAAAGAAAGGTTGAGGTACCTTCTGTCCGCCGAAAAGGAAATGGAAAATTTATCGAAATTGTTGGGGCAACAGAGAATAATCTAAAAAATATTTCAGTGAAAATTCCGTTGGGGACCTTTACTGGTGTTACTGGCGTTTCTGGCTCGGGAAAGTCCTCGCTAATCAATGAAATTTTGTATAAACGTTTAGCAGGCGACCTGAACGGGGCGCGCATTCGTCCTGGAAAGCATCAGGATATATTGGGGATCGATCAGCTGGATAAAGTAATTGAAATCGACCAGTCCCCTATCGGTCGGACTCCCCGTTCAAATCCCGCCACATATACCGGAGTTTTTACGGATATCCGAAATCTTTTTGCTTCAACCAATCAGGCGAAAATGCATGGATATACCTCTAGTCGTTTTTCCTTTAATGTAAAAGGAGGACGGTGCGAAGCCTGTGAAGGCGATGGAATTATTAAAATTGAGATGCATTTTCTTCCAGATATTTTTGTCCCTTGTGAGGTATGTAAAGGCAAGCGCTATAATCGTGAGACTTTAGAGGTAAAGTATAGGGACAAAAGCATTTACGACGTTCTGGAGATGACGGTGGAAGAAGGTCTATCATTCTTCGATAATCTTCCTAAAATCAAACGAAAATTGCAGACTTTGTTTGACGTTGGCCTTGGTTATATTAAGATTGGGCAACCTGCTACTACTTTGTCCGGCGGCGAGGCTCAGCGAGTTAAGCTGGCGGCGGAGCTCTGTCGTAAGCCCACAGGCAAGACAATCTATATTTTAGATGAGCCTACCACCGGACTCCATACAGCGGATGTTCATAAGCTGATAGAGGTATTACAGACTTTGGTCGACGCTGGAAATACGGTTATTTTCATTGAGCATAACCTAGATGTCATTAAAACCGCTGATTATTTGATTGATCTAGGACCGGAAGGTGGCGACAACGGCGGCCAAATTGTTTTTTGCGGTACACCTGAGGAATTGGTAAAATGCGAACAATCCTATACTGGACAGTATTTAAAGGATTTGTTGAAATAGCTCCCTTTCTCAAATAAAACGGAACCGCAAGGGACACTTCCTTATGTGAAGTGTCTCTTGCGGCATTTATACGTATTTGTAATGACGGAGAGCTTAATGAATATCTCTCCGAGATTGATAAACAAGCACAAGAGCGTTTTTGTCGGATTGTAAAACAGTTAAATTCGTTCAAAAACATCTGAAATCGAAAAGGCGGAAAAAGAAATTGCCGCTATTGATAAAATGATAGCACAGAAAGACGGGGAAATTGCATCTGAAGAAAAGAAGTTGTGTAATGAAGAAGAAAAATTACGCAAAAAACAAGGGCAAGAAGACAAAAAACGGCAACAGCAAGATGATATTGATGCAGATACTTTGTACCTTGTGTGTCCTAATAATTGATACCATTCTTTGTGTTTGCAAAGAAAATTTTAACTAAAGCTTATTCAGAACTGAGTGATTTTCGCTACACGAAAATCACTCAATTTCTTTATTTTTACAAGATAATTTTGCTATGTCTACAAAAACCCTGTTAGGTCTTACCAAGCACTGAATTTGGTTAGCCAAATTCGCTTGTTAGGGGCAAAAGCCCCTAAATCCCCATAAATTTTTGAAATGCTCATAGAACAGATAAACATCACAGGTGCAAGGAGGATTATGAATAATGAGATTATCCTCGCATAGGCAATCAACGGCGGCAAGGAGAAATCTTGACCACAAAATTTTTTTGAAAAAGTCTTGCTTGTGACGCAGCGTAATGAGCTACAATATAGCCATAGGAGGTGCTATCAAGATGGCAAAATACAAAGCAATACCGCAGAGGTATATGACTGTAGGTGAAGCAGCAAAAAAATTTGGTGTTACCGTGCGTACCCTGCAATATTATGACAAAGAGGGGCTTCTTACACCATCGGCAGAGAGCGAGGGAGGCCGCAGGCTTTATACAAATAAGGACTTAGTTCTTTTGCATCAAATTATCTCTTTGAAGTCTTTAGGATTTTCTTTGAGTGACATAAAGGGAAGGTTGATTTCTTTGGATACGCCTGTTGATGTGGCAAATGCGTTGGCAGAACAGGCAAACGATATTCGCAAAAAAATAGAACGGCTTTCTGATTCCTTGGCTGCCATAGAACAGCTACAGACAGAAGTGCTGCAAATGCAGACGGTGGATTTCAAAAAATATGCGGATATTATTGTGAATCTTCAGATGAACAATGAGTATTATTATCTGATTAAGAAGTTTGACGACGAAACACTTGACCACATTCGCTGCCGATTTGATAAAGAAAGTGGTTTAGATTTTATGGATAGATTTAATCATTTGAGTGATGAAATCTTACAACTTCAAAAGGAGAATGTACCACCTGAAAGCGAAAGATGCCAGCAGCTTACAAAAGCATACTGGGATTTGATTGTTGAATTTACAAATGGTGATATGAGTATGCTTCCTAAATTAGTGGAAATCGGAAACTTTGAAAATGCGGATAATGACTGGGAGAAAAAACAATCAATTGTCAGTGCTTATTTAGAGCCTGCTTTGGAAATCTATTTTTCAAGTATTGGAGTAAATCCATTTGAGGGGGTACAAAATGAATAAAGCTATCCGGGTTGATTGTTTAAGGAAAAGTTATGGCGGTCACACCATCTTAAAGGAAATTGGTTTTCAAATAGAGAAAGGGGAAATCTTCGCCTTACTTGGTATTAACGGTGCAGGAAAAACAACAGCATTGGAATGTATTGAAGGTTTGAAAAAATATGAAAGCGGAACAATTACTGTCAACGGAACAATGGGAATCCAACTGCAATCATCTTCATTACCTGCCCATATCAAGCCGATGGAGGCTATGCGCTTATTTTCAAAGTGGAGCAATGTTAAAATAGATGGCACTTTAATTCACTCTTTGAGACTTCAAGAAATTGAGAAAAAGCAGTATGGACAGCTGTCTACGGGGCAAAAAAGGCGGTTGCATTTGGCACTTGCCCTTGTCAGTAATCCCGATATTATTTTTCTCGATGAACCAACAGCGGGTTTAGATGTAGAGGGTAGATTGTCTTTGCACAATCAAATACGCAAATTGAAATCGCAGGGTAAAACGGTTGTATTAGCAAGTCACGATATGGCAGAAGTTGAAACTCTGTGCGATAGAATTGCTATTTTGAACGATGGTAAAATCGCATTTTGTGGAACGGCTTCAGAACTAACTGATACAATAGGAAAAAAGTATTTTATTCATATTAAAACAGAGCGTGGAACTGAAACCATTGAAGCTGACAGTATTGAAGATGTGTTATTGTCTTTGCTTGGAGAATTAAAGCAAAAAGAGATAAAGGTCTTAGATATTAAGGTGGATAGAGGTACACTTGAACAGCATTTTATGGAGATAGCAAGGAGGGTGGAAAAATGAATGCTTTTTTGTATGGTGTAGCATTACAATGGAGATTGGACATAAGGAGTAAATCTTTGCTCGTTACCTGTTATGTCGTTCCTCTTATTTTTTTCCTGCTGATGGGTGGTATTTTTACTTCGGTAATGCCTGAAATGAAAGATACTTTGATACCATCAATGATTGTAATGGGTGTATCAATGGGAGCATTTATCGGGTTGCCCCCATCTTTGATTGAAACTTATGGTAGTGACATCAAAAAGGTTTATAAAGCGAACGGAGTACCTCTTTATTTAGGATTAATTACAATGGCTATTTCTGCATTTGTTCATTTGCTGATGATGTGTATTATTATAGTTTTGCTTGCCCCTATTCTTTTTGAAGCAACTTTGCCGAGTAACCTGCCGCTATTTTTTATGGCACTTGCTGTCTATGTGATTGTATCCTTGAGTATAGGAAGTATCCTTGGATTAGTTGTAAAAAATCAAGCAAAGCTGACAATGATTGCACAACTTGTATTTTTACCGTCAATTATGCTGTCGGGCATTATGTTTCCGATTGAGCTACTCCCTAAAACCTTTGGGATGGTTGGAAAAATATTTCCTGCTTCTTGGGGATATAAGTTAATGATAGATGATGGCTTTCAGATTGAAAATATATGGTACTTAATACTTGTACTTGGGGTAGCAATTATTGTGTGTGGTTTTCTTTTGAAAAAACAAGAATCTAATTAACTTGGGGGTACAAATTTGAAAGAAACAGAATGGATACGCTACCTAATTGAAAAACTTCCCTTTATATTGTCCAAAATGTAAGCAGGAAACTTTAATCAACGCAAAAGAATTACATATAATGGTCATCAAAAAGCCAGACACATAAGACGCAGAGCCGAAAAACAAGTGAGAAATCACAGTTTGTCGGCTCTGTTTTATTTTATAAGAATTTTAAGGCAACCCGCCCACCATATAAAAAACGGCGTGTGGTGGGCGGGTTTACCATGCCCAAATGAGCAAGCTACTCTCCCCCAGCCTCGTTTGAGTTCGGAGGGATTTCCTATGTGTGACCGCATTGCTCTCATACGAAACAGCAGCTTTCTACATATCCCCACGGATTAGTGGGAATGACCTGTTAAAAAAATCTTTGCCTCTTCGTGGCACTCTTATACCCTAAAAACAGATGTCAAATATCTACATAATAGAAATAATAACGCCCATATCCGCATTGGTTGATAGCCTCTGCAGATTTTCTTTTGTCGTTTTTGTAAAAATTCGCCATAGGGCTGTTTCTGGGAGTGGATGCCGTTCACCGCCTGCTGATTTGAGTTTTTAGCATTTTAAAAAATGCAAATTAGAGGAAAAAAGAATGGCATATAATCATGGACGTGAAGATAGGAAATGGCGTATCTAGAGAGAAGCGGAAGAAAAAGTATTGCGTGAACACGGAGTTGATAAAGCTACCATTAGTCAAGCGACTTCGGGGAATACCTTGAGGGGATGGCGGACGGGAAACGGTCCGCCTAAGTAAAGACCGCTGGACATCATCGGTGTCCTGCTGATACGCCTCCAACTC
>CAJUMG010000025.1 GCA_910587335.1 uncultured Oscillospiraceae bacterium | reverse complement strand
TCCGGTCGCCGCCATTTCCGGTGACCGTCTTGCTGATCTTTAAGGAACCGGCCTGCCGGTGGTTGACAAAGGAAGCCTCTGCCGTTTCGTTCGCTACGATGGTACCCTGAGCGCCGGTGGCGGTCGTGGTATAGCCGTCCCGGTTAGCCTCGGTCTCGGTCACGGTATAGGTGGTCCCGGCGGGCAGGCCGCTAATCAGGACGCTTTCGCCGCTCTTTAAGGTGAAGCTGCTGCCGCTGCTCACCGTCCCGCTGCCCTTGCCGGTATAGGGATACTGGCCGGTCAGCTGGTTGCCGTTCCCATCCCGCAGGATCAGGTTAAAGGTAAAGCTCCGGTTCCGGTCGCCGCCATTTCCGGTGACCGTCTTGCTGATCTTTAAGGAACCCAGCTGGGGAACATACTGGTTGGTGAGGGTGATGACCACTTCGTTTCCGACCACCTGCGCTGTAGCGCCCTGGAACCGGTAGCCGTCCACCTGGACCTCCTTCACGGTCAACTCCGCCTGGGCAAGGCCGGACAAAATGTCCTGGGTCAGGCCGGTTCGGGTGACGGTCCACTGATTCTCCGCGGTCAGCGTCAGGTCATTCATGGTCAAATCGCCATATTGCAGGCTAAGCTGAATCGAGTGGGGACGCTTGCCGTACTGGTTATTATTATCCTCCCACAGCTTGTTGACGGTCACCCTGCCGGTGCTTTCGTCCATGGTGCCGATGACCACCGCGCCGTTAGAGGCGATGCCGCCGCCGGGTCCAAAGCCGTTGGTGGTATTGTTCGCGATCAGAACGGTGGCTTTCGCCTGAGCTTTTTGGATGTCCTCATCCCGGCAAACGCCGCCCAAGGAAACCTTATTAGAGGTGTACTGGTACTGGGAAGGCTGGGCCAGCTGCCCGGAGGATGGGTGGTTCCAATACCACCGATACATACCGCCGCCCAACATAAAGTCTGAAATATAGTACATGGTCCCGCTGTTCACCGAGCGGTCCAGCTCAATGTCATTGCGGAGGCCGCTGGTGCTATAGTTTCCGTGGAAGACCGCGCCGTCGGTCACATAAATCTCGATTTGAGAGGTGGCGCAGCCGGCCAGGCCCGCGCCGTTAGAAGCGGTATTGCCGGTGATTTCCACATTCTCCAGCCGGAGCAACCCGGTATTAAGGCCAACGGGCTTTTCGTGGCCCAGTCCGGAATTGGTGCCGGAGCCGCCGTTTACATAGATGCCGGCGCCCCGGTGGCTGGTGGGGAGATCCTGTTCGTTGGTGGTCTGGTTGCCGACAATTTCGCCAGCGGTGACGGTGGCCACCGAATTCATCTGCACATAGATGCCGCCGCCGTTGGATTTGGCGGTATTACCGGAGATGGCGCCGCCCTTCATGGTCAGCTCTGACTGGCCGGTGGACTCCGCCGTGGTACGGCCGCCGACACAGATGCCGCCACCGATCATCGCTTTATTATCGGCGATTTGGCCGCTGGACAAAAGCATTTCGCCGCCCCGCACAACGCTTACACCGCCGCCGCAGTGGGATTCGTTTTCCGAAATTTCGCCGCCGGTCATCTCAAAGCTGCCGCCGTTGATCGAGACGCCGCCGCCCAGATACTCCGAGGTATTGCCCCGAATCTGTCCGCCGGTCATGGTCACGCTGCCGCCGTTGGCGTACACCGCGCCACCATCGTAATTGCCGCGGCTGATGCTGTCAAGCGGGCCGGGTGTACCGGCGCCGTTGTTCTGCAAAACCGTTCCGTCCTCGATGGTCAGCTGACCATCGGTCACCTTGATAAGAGAATGGTTCTTTCCGCCGATGCCGGTGCCCTGAATGGTGATGTCCTTTAAAGTAAGGGAGCCGGAGACGTTGACCAAATATCCGTCAAAGGAAGGACTGCGCTCCACCACGATATTTTCGGCGTTTTCCCCAAAGGTCCACTCCTCGTCGCCGGAGACGTTCAGGGTTTTGCCCACCTCGATGACGATGGGCTCGCCGTTCCATTCCGCCGACGCGGTCATCTGCTCCGCCAGGGCCTTAGCCTCGTCAAAGGTTTGTGTCTGGGAGCCCTCGCCGCCCAGAGAGACGGTCTGGGAATAGACAGCCTCGCCCTTTTCATAGATGGCGGTACAATAGATATAGCTATAATAATCGGGCATTTTGTCCGGCAAAGCGCCCTGAGTCTCTCGTTCGCCGCTTCCGTATTCCGGCTTGATGCGCCAGCCGGTAAAGGCGATGTTCTCCGCCTGCATTTTGCCCGCGGCAATGACCGAGCTGGTACCTGGGTAACAAAGAGCAAAGTCGCCCTGATCGTTATCATATACCGCGCCGCCTTTGACGGTCAACGAAGAATCCCACCGCTGGAAAACGCCGCCGGGAAAGCCGCTGTTTTCGTCGCCCAACCGGTTGTGGGCAATGGCTCCGCCGGTCATGGTAAAGCTGGCGCAGTCATCCACAAAAACGCCCGCCGCGTACCATTCGGCAAAGTTTCCCGCAATCTGGCCGCCGTTCATGACCATCTGGTTGCCCACCCGAACGCCGGCGCCGGTATTGGCGGAGCAATCGGTGATCAGGCCATCGTTCATTTGAAAGACTCCGTAATATTCCGTACAGACAGCGCCGCCCTCTTCGGCCGAGCAGCCGGAGATCTCGCCGCCGTTCATCTCAAAGGTTCCCGGATAGCCTTTGCTATAGCCCTGGGCATACACGCCGCCGCCGCTTTGGGCATGGGTCCCCTCGATCCGGCCGCCGTTCATGCGGAAGGCGCCGTAGTAAATCCACACCGCGCCGCCTTTTTTCAGATCCGACGCGCCGCTTGTCAGGACCACGTCCCCTTCCAGATTGATCACGCCGCCCCAGGCGACCACCGCGCCGCCGGCCTTTTCGCTGGCATAGCCCTGGCCGCTGACGGTGCCGGAGCCGGTCAGGGTCAATTCCGAGCCGGCCTTAACCATAAACGCGGTCGACTGGGAGGTGATGTTGTGTCCATTCAAATCCACGGTAACCGAGTTGCCGCTCTTTAAATAGTAATAGCTTTCTAAATCTACATCCTGCTGCAGGACGACCGTATCGCCGCTTTGCGCCGCGCCCATCGCCTCTTCCAAGGTCGCATAAGGAGTACCGTCAATCGCAGCCTCGCTGTCTGCGACAGTAAATACCCCCCCCCCGTCCTGTATAAAGGACAGGATATCTTCCAGCCCGACGATCTGGGCCTTTTCCTCTTCGCCCAACGCTTCATAGCTTTCCAAAATCGCCTCGAAGCGTTCGAGCAAGGCGGACTGTTCTTCCTGGGTATACTGTTTTTCAGGATCAAATTCGGTCAAAAACTGCTGGATCTCTTCGTTCAGCGCTTTCACCGCCGGGGAGGGCTCCACCGCTTCGGGCTTTGTTTCCGCTTCCTCGGAGGCTTCGAAAGCTGCCATCGTCTTTACAAATTCGTCGTACCCCTCGACCAGAAGGCGGGCCTCTTCGTCCAGCGCCTCATACCGGGTCCGGATGTCCGCACCGTCCTGCCGCAGCTGGGCCAGTTCCTCCTCGTCATAGGTTTCGTCAGGATCGTATTTTTCCAAAAACAGGCGGATCGCCTCGCTCAGCTGCTGAACCTCGTCCGGCGCATCATCCTGCGCCTGGCTCAGAGCAGCGTCCAAGGAATCGCCCTCGCCGGGATCGTTCTGGCTGTCCGCCGCCTCTTCACAGATTAAAATTTCTTGGTAGCAATCTGCGGTATGCTCGCCGCCGGCGCCCTCTTCCAGCTCACAGATGAGGGTCTGCTCTTCCTGGTAGCAGTCCTCGGTGTGGTCGTGCTCCTCTTGGCAGGATAGGACCTGCCCGGTCTGCCAGCAATCCTCTTCATGCTGGTGGGTCAGGTGCTCTTCTTCACAGATTAAAATTTCTTCATAGCAATCCGCGGTATGCGCATGGACCGGGTTTTCGGTTTCCGCCGCCAGAGTCTGAAGCGGGAAAAGACCCAGCAGGATCAGCACCGACAAAATCCACGCCGGCCATCTGCGTTTCCTTCTCATTTTTTTCATATCGCAAGCCCTCCAAGCTGTCAAGCCAGTGTTCTGCCATTCTTATACTCTTTTTATAGCAAATGCAGGTAACACAAAAGTCACAAAAAAGGTCCAGTATGAAGATTTTTCCAATTTTCCTGGCTTTTTTTAGCATTCTTTCTCTCTATCGGGAAAAATCTGCCCCAAAAGGCAGGCCGAAAAGCGGCGCAGGTCCGCCTCGTCCCACGCGAAGGGACCGCCGGAGCCATAGGAGGAGAGGGCGGCCTCCACCACCGGACGGCAGAAAGGCGGAAGAGCCTTTAGGCCCCACAGGCCGCCGTCTTTTTTGGAAAGGACGGCTCCTTCCCGCTGATAGGCCAGCACCCGGCACAGGTTCAGGATGCCGTAGACCGGGTCCTTCGAAAGATTCTCCCCGGCGCTTTTGGCGTCCCCCAAAATGCTGTCCAGATAATCCTCCCGGGGAACCGGGCCGAACAAGGACGGGATCTCTTCGCCCCAAAGGGTGATCCCCACCGCGCGGATAACGGTAAAATGGGCCGCCAGATCCCGGTCAGTCCCCCTCATCCGCTGGCAAAAGCCGGACAGATCCTGCTGGCACTGCTGCCGAAAGGCGGCGGAATAGTGCAGGGTATAGGGGGTAGGATAGACAAAGTTTCGGCAGTCCCGCTCCAAAACCGCGCTCATCTCAAAGCCTTTGGGGGGACACGCGCCCTCCCGCTCCAGCGCCAGCAGACACCGCAGCAGCTCCTCTTTTTGGGGAAGGGGCGGCTCCCTTCGGGTCACCACCAGAAAATCTATATCGCTTTTGTCCCACCGAAAGCAGCCAAAGGCAATGGAGCCATGGACATAGATCCCCACGAGGTTTTCCCCCAGGATTCTTCGGTAGGCTGTTTGGATCTTATCAAGAATTTCCGGATATTCCATTCTATTCTACCTTCTCCCAGCCGGTTATTTTGCCGCTTTCGGTCAGCTGCCGCTTTCTTTCGGCCGGCAGACGCTTGATCTGCCATTCCCGGCGCAGGGCGGCGCTTTTGTCCGGGCACACCTCGGCGTACACCAGCTGCACCGGCCGCCGGGACCGGGTATACTTGGCCCCCCGGCCGCTGTTGTGGGCGGCCAGACGGCGGGCAAGATCGTTGGTCCAGCCGGTATAAAGGGTCTGGTCGGCACAGCGAACCATATAAACATAATACATCCTAGCAAAAGCCTCTTACTGAAACAGGATGGGGGAAACGCACAATCAGGGGTTTATCTGCACAGAACGCCCCTTCCCTGCGCTTTTTATCCATCCGATCAAAACGCTGTGGCCACGCATACCTTTTCTGTGTACAGAATACAAAAAACGGGAGGGGAAAACGGCTGCGGCTGCGCGGTACAGCTTTATTTTATACTTCTTTAGTATAGGATACTGACGCGTAAAAGTCAAGCAAAGCGCTTTTAAATCCGCCGGGCGGGGAAAAGCTGCCCGGGCAAAGACCCAAAAGAGAAAGGGGATACAGTATGAACCATCCAAAAAACCACCCACAGTCCGCCGGACCGCAGGCCGATGCTTGGGGCCAGACCGGAGAAGAGCCGCGCTGGACAGTCCCGTCCGCTCAGGACATCCGCCAGCGGCACGACCCGTTCGGCCTGATCCGGTCCGACCGGTACCTGGAGGAGCCGTTCGGCGGTATTGGCGGATAAGACCGTCCGGTTGCCATCGGGACCGGTTTGTGGTAGAATAGCCGCAAAGGCGGCATGGCCTTTTTGCCGCTTTCGCCCTTCGCGCCGGCGGTAAAGCGGGACGGGAGGGTCCGCGCCAAAGGGCGGCGATTTAGCAAAAGGGGGACGCTTGTATGAAGCTGGAACAGATCCTTTCTCATCCCATCGGGTCCTTTTCGGTGGGGAGCCTGCTCACCGCCCTTGTGCTGCTGGGGGTGTGTCTTGGCGCCACCAAGCTTTTGATGAAGCTGGTAGACCGGATGCTGTTAAAGCTGCGGGTGGAAAAGAGCTTTCACCACTTTATCCGTTCCGCCGCCCGGTTCGCCCTTTTGTTTTTAACGGTGCTCATCGTGGCGGACAGCGTTGGCATTCCGGTCACCTCGCTGGTGACGGTACTGGGGGTTGTGGGTCTGGCGGTGAGCTTAGCGGTACAGGACTCGCTGACCAAGCTGGCCGGCGGGCTGATGGTGCTGGCCGCCAAGCCCTTTGTGGTCGGGGACTATGTGGATCTTGGCACGGTCAGCGGCACGGTACAGGAAATCGGGCTCATTTACACCTGTCTGTCCACCCCGGACAACAAGCTCGTCTATCTGCCTAACAACGATATCGCCAGCGCCAGAGTCACCAACCTCTCTGCCCGGGCAACCCGCCGGGTAGACCTTCTGGTCTCGGCCTCTTACGAGGATGAGACCGCGGCGGTCAAGGCGGCCCTTTGGAGCGCGCTGCGGGCCGTCCCCGGCATTTTAGAGGATCCGGCCCCCTTTGTGGGGATCAGCGGGTATGGGGACAGCAGCGTTCAGTATGTGATAAAAGCATGGGTGAAAAACGCCGATTACTGGGACGTTTATTATGATCTGCTGGAAAAAGTCCGCCAAAGCTTTGAGGAAAACGGGGTGCAGATGTCCTATCCGCACCTGAATGTCCATTTGGTGGAGGGCGGCGGGCAGGACGGAAGGGACGGTCCGCCCCCAATCCAGGGAAGGAAGGAAAAAGCATGAAATACAGCGAGCTTCAGACCCCGCGGCTGCTTTTGCGCGGCTGGCGGGAATCGGATGTGGACGATCTGTTTGCCTATTGCCGCCATCCACAGGTGGGGCCGGCGGCGGGCTGGCCGCCCCACGAGGACAAGGGGACATCCCGGAACGTTTTGTGGAAGTTTATGGAATCCGGGGATGTGTGGGCGCTGGTGGACCGCCAGTCCCGCCGGGTGATCGGCTCGGTGGGACTGGCGGAGGATCGCCGCCGCAGCAACCCGGGCTGCCGGGAGCTGGGCTACGCTCTGTCCGCCGAGCACTGGGGCCGGGGGCTGATGACCGAGGCGGCGCAGGCGGTGCTGCGCTACGCCTTCCAAACGCTGCGGCTGGAGATGGTGAGCATCTACCATTACGCCTTCAACGAGCGGTCCCGCCGGGTAATTGAAAAATGCGGCTTTCACTACGACGGAACCCTGCGCCGGGGCACTGTTCGGTACGACGGACAGGTGCTGGACAACGTCTGCTATTCCCTGTTGCGGGAGGAGTACGAGCAGCAACAGGGCCGGTAAGGCGGTTCGATGATAAAAAAAGAAAGCGCCGGATCCTTTTTTGGAGATCCAGCGCTTTTTCCGTTGTTTTACAAAAGGACTCTATCAGGCTTCCTCCTCCACATCCGGGGGCAAAAGCTGGGCCTTTACCCGGCCAATGCGCCGCTCATCCATCTCCAGCACCGTAAAGCGGATACCGGACAGGGTAAGTTCCGGGTGTTCGCCCGGGGCGGGGATGCGGCCCAACGCATCGGTCAACAAGCCGGACAGGGTGTCGTAATCCGCGTCCGGCGGGACCTCCAGCGGCAAAAGGCGCTGCACATCCTCTAAGGCGGCGGACCCGTCGATATGATAAACCGAGTCGGAAACCTGGGTGATGGTCTCCTCCTCCTCGTCGTACTCGTCCTGGATTTCCCCCACGATGGATTCCAGCAAATCCTCCATGGTGACCATGCCGGAGGTGCCGCCGTATTCGTCCACCACAATGGCAATCTGCACCTTTTTCTGCTGGAACTGGCGGAACAGGTCCCGGCAGCGGGTGCTTTCGGGCACGTATAGGGCGGGGCGCATCAGCGCCCGGATGGTTCGGGGAGCCCCGCTGCCCTTGCCGATGAGCATCAAAAGATCCTTGGCGTACAAAACGCCCACCACATTGTCCAGCGTGTCCTCATACACCGGGATGCGGGAAAAGCCCTCTTCAATAGCGATTTTTAACGCTTCGTCGATATCCTCCTCCACCGGTACCGCCTCGATCTCGGTGCGGTGGGTCATCACATCCTCGGCGGTGCGGTCGTCGAACTCAAAGACGTTGTAGATCATCTCCCGCTCGCTTTGGGGGATCAGCCCCTTTTCGTTGCCCGCGTCCACCATCTCCCGGATATCCTCTTCGGTGCCCTCCTGGGGGTCGGCGGACGGGTCGATACCCATCAGCCGCAAAATGCCGTTGGAGATAACCGAGCACAGGGCGCTAAACGGCGAAAGCAGCCGGACGAAAAAGCCCAGCGCACCGGCGGCGCTGACCGCCGTTCGGTTGGGGTCCCGCCAGGCCAGGCGCCGCGGCAGCAGGTATCCCGCGATCAGCACCAGCGCACCGCCGAGAAGCACGCTGATCACAAGGCTCAGCGCTTGGGCGCTACTGAGTCCCAGCCCCTGCCGGCGGACAAACGCCGCGGCAAGCCAGGTGGAAGGTCCGGTTAAAAGCAGCCCTTGACAGGCCATGGCCGAAAGCACAAAGCCGGTGCGGATCTTGGCCGCCAGCGAGGAATACCGCTGGGCCAGCTGCAAAAACCGTTCAGCCTTTCGGTCCCCCTGGTCCGCCAGCTTTTCCAGCCGGCTTTCCGAATACTCCTCCAAGGCGGTTTCACATAGGGTGAAGAAGGCGCACAGCGCCAAAAAAACGACAAACAGTCCGATGCACACCGCAAACGCGGCCACCGGTGCGGTCCTGATTTCCAAGACATTCTGCACGGCGGCGGGTGCCGCCAACATACTGTGGGTCAATAAACTACTGCCGTCCGGGTCCATTTTATCCTTCGTCCTCCTCAAACAAAAAGTTCAGCCTCCGCCATAGGCGGCCGGGATGATACCCATAATTATAATTTAGTATACTATAAATTGCACCGTCCGTCAAATCTATGCCGGATATGATTGAAAAAGCCCTGGAAAGGGTGTAAAATAGAGAAAAATTTCGCCTGGGCGGCGGGAAAGGAGCGATCATACAGATGACCGAATTTCGGTACGACACACAGCTTTTAATTGAGGGAGAAAACCTGGACGAGGACGCCATAAACGACTACTTTACCGCGCACTTTAAAGGGGACTGTCTGTTGGCGGTGGGGGACGAGGACCTAATCAAGATTCACTTTCACACCAACGAGCCCTGGAAGGTGTTAGAATACTGCGCGGGCCTGGGGGAAATTTACGATATCGTCATCGAGGATATGGACCGGCAGGCCCGGGGACTTCGGGGATAGGCACAGGGAAAAGGGCATTTTGCCAAAAAAACGCGTTAATTCTTTGTGAAACTGTAAACATTCCGCAAAATTCCCGGTTTTCTCACTTTACACCGAAGGTGGAACGTGTTAAGATTGATAAGGTAAAGCCTTTTTTTGCGTTTGATCTGGTTTGCAAGCAGATCAAGCCCAAATCGGCTCTGCTAAGATGCAGAAATTTTAAAGGGAGGAATAAACACTATGGCAAGAAAAATGAAGACCATGGATGGTAACAACGCTGCGGCGTACGCCTCGTATCCTTTTACCGACGTTGCTGCGATTTACCCCATCACCCCTTCTTCGGTTATGGCGGAGGTGACGGACAAATGGTCTGCCGATGGAAAAAAGAACCTGTTCGGCCAGCAGGTAAAGGTTGTTGAGATGCAGTCCGAGGCCGGCGCTGCCGGTACGGTACACGGCTCTTTGCAGGGCGGCGCACTGACCACCACCTTTACCGCTTCTCAGGGCCTTTTGCTGATGATCCCCAACATGTACAAAATCGCCGGCGAGCTGCTGCCCTGCGTGATCAACGTATCCGCCCGCTGCGTAGCTTCCCACGCTTTAAACATCTATGGCGATCATTCGGACGTATACGCCTGCCGTCAGACCGGCTTTGCAATGCTCTGCTCCCAGAACCCGCAGGAGGTTATGGACCTGGGCGCGGTGGCCCATCTGTCCACCATTAAAAGCCGGGTGCCGTTTTTGCATTTCTTCGACGGCTTCCGTACCTCTCACGAGATTCAGAAGATCCAGATCTGGGACGACGAGGATCTGCGCGATATGCTGGATATGGACGCGGTCAAGGCCTTTAAGGACCGGGCACTGAACCCCAACCATCCGGTACTGCGCGGCACCGCCCAGAACCCGGACATCTTCTTCCAGGCCAGAGAGGCCTGCAACCCCTACTACGACGCGGTTCCCGGCATCGTGGAGGAGTACATGAACACCGTCAACGCCAAAATCGGCACCGACTACAAGCTCTTTAACTACTATGGTGCGCCGGACGCGGAGCACATCATTATCGCTATGGGCTCTGTTTGCGACACCATTGAAGAGACCATCGACTATATCAACGCCAACGGCGGCAAGGCCGGCCTTGTAAAGGTTCGTCTGTACCGTCCCTTCTCCAAGGAGCATCTGCTGAAGGCGATTCCTTCCTCTGCCAAGACTTTGACCGTTCTGGACAGAACCAAGGAGCCCGGCTCCATCGGCGAGCCTTTGTTCCTTGACGTGGTCATGGCGCTGAAAGGCACCCCCTACGGCGCGCTGCCGATCTTCTCCGGCCGCTATGGCTTGGGCTCTAAGGACACCGTTCCCGCCGACATCTTCGCCGTTTACAAAAACGCCCAGACCGGCAAAAAGGAGCGCTTCACCATCGCCATTCACGACGATGTAACCGGCCTTTCTCTGGAGAGAGAGGAAGCGCCCGACACCCAGGCGAAGGGCACTACCGCCTGCAAGTTCTGGGGACTGGGGTCCGACGGTACCGTTGGCGCCAACAAAAACTCCATCAAGATCATCGGCGACCACACCGATAAATATGTACAGGCTTATTTTGACTACGACTCCAAAAAGTCCGGTGGTTTGACCTGTTCCCACCTGCGGTTTGGCGATCATCCGATCAAATCCACCTACCTGATCAACAAGGCGAACTTTGTGGCCTGCCACAACCCGGCTTATATCGGCAAGTACGATATGGTCGAGGATCTGGTGGACGGCGGTACCTTCCTGCTCAACTGCGGCTGGGATATGGCCGAGATCGAGAAGAGACTGCCGGATAAGGACAAAAAGTATATCGCCGACCACAACATTCAGTTCTACACCATCGACGGCATCAAGATCGGCCGGGAGATCGGTCTGGGCGGCAGAATCAACACCGTTTTGCAGTCCGCATTCTTTAAGCTGGCGAATATCATCCCCGCCGACCAGGCCGCGGATTATATGAAAGCCGCTGCCAAGGCCTCCTACGGCAAAAAGGGCGACAAGGTGGTTCAGATGAACTACGACGCCATCGACCGGGGCGCTGACGGCCTTGTGAAGATCGAGGTTCCCGCTTCCTGGAAAAACGCCACCGGCGAACACAAGCTGCCGGTTGCCGAGGGCGGACGCAAAGAGGTTGTGGACTTTGTCAACAACATCCTCATCCCCTCCACCCATCAGCACGGCAACGAGCTGCCTGTATCCGCCTTTAAGGGCGCGGAGGACGGCACCTTCCCCCAGGGCTCTGCCGCTTACGAAAAACGCGGTATCGCGGTGGACGTACCGGTTTGGAACCCGGAAAACTGTATCCAGTGTAACTTCTGCTCCTATGTCTGCCCCCACGCGGTTATCCGCCCGGTGGTCATGACCGAGGAAGAGGCTGCCAAGGCTCCGGCCGGCGCCAAGGCGACCGATATGACCGGTATGCCCGGCATGAAGTTCGTCATGACCGTTTCGGTGCTCGACTGTACCGGATGCGGCTCCTGCGCAAACGTCTGCCCCGGCAAGAAGGGCAACAAGGCGCTGGTTATGCAGAGCCTGGATTCCCAAAGAGAGCAGCAGAACGTCTTTGCCTACGGCCAGCAGCTTGACGCGAAGCCGGAAGTCGCAGAGAAATTCAAGGAAAATACCGTTAAGGGCAGCCAGTTTAAGCAGCCGCTGCTGGAATTCTCCGGCGCCTGCGCGGGCTGCGGCGAGACCCCTTACGCCAAGCTGGTTACCCAGCTGTTCGGCGACAGAATGTATATCGCCAACGCCACCGGCTGTTCCTCCATCTGGGGCGGTTCCGCACCGTCTACCCCTTACACCGTCAACAAAGAGGGCAAGGGTCCGGCTTGGGCCAACTCTTTGTTCGAGGATAACGCCGAGTACGGTTATGGTATGTATTTGGCTCAGGATCATATGCGCAAGGCGGCTATCGCCAAGGTAGAGGAGCTGGCCAAGATCACCAAGTCCGACGAAAAGAGAGCCATCTGCGAGAAGTATCTGTCCACCGTCAACGACGGCGCGGCCAACAAGGGCGCGACCGAAGAGCTCGTTAAGGTGCTGGAAGCTTCTCCCGATTGCCCCTACTGCCAGGCGATTCTCCAGTACAAGGATTTCCTCAACAAGAAATCCGTCTGGATCTTCGGCGGCGACGGTTGGGCCTATGACATCGGCTTCGGCGGTTTGGATCACGTTATCGCCTCCGGCGAGGATATCAACATCCTGGTATTCGACACCGAGGTTTACTCCAACACCGGCGGACAGTCCTCCAAATCCACCCCCACCGGCGCGGTTGCTCAGTTCGCGGCTGCCGGTAAGGAAGTGAAGAAGAAGGATCTGGCGGCGATTGCCATGAGCTATGGCTATGTGTATGTGGCACAGGTGGCCATGGGCGCTGACTATAACCAGTGCATCAAGGCCTTTACCGAGGCGGAGAGCTACCACGGTCCGTCCATCGTCATCGCCTACGCGCCTTGTATCAACCACGGTATCCGCGCCGGCATGAGCCAGGCACAGACCGAGATCAAGAACGCGGTTGCCGCCGGCTACTGGAACAACCTGCGGTTTGACCCGAGACTGGCGGCCGAGGGCAAAAATCCCTTCCAGCTGGATTCCAAGGCGCCTTCTGCGGATTACAAGGAGTTTATCAGCGGAGAGGTTCGCTACAGCAGCCTGACCCGTGCCTTCCCGGACCGCGCAGACGTTCTGTTCGACAAAGCGGCGGAGAACGCCAAGGCCAAGTACGAGCATCTGTTAAGACTGTCCAAACTCTACGATGTAGAATAATCCTGCCCGGCCAAAAGCTGTGCGGAACAGCAAAAGGACCGCGATCCCAAAAAAGGGATCGCGGTCCTTTCCTTTTTCTCGGTGGCATCGGCGGTGCAGGCGGTTTCTCCTGGGCATTCTGCCACAAAAGATCGAAAAAGCGGCGGGGCTTTTAGGGGCCCGCCGCTTTTATCTATTTTGGCCAAAAAGGCTGGACTATCCCTCCAGCAGGGCCTTATCGCACAAATAGGACAGCTCCAGCGGGACACCGCGAAACACCGCCTGCACCCCAAACCAGGCAGGCTCCTGTTCCCGCACCAGCACCAGCCCCAGCGGCGTTTCGGCATAGACGATCTCCCCTTCGTCCACCAGGGCTTCGGACAGGCCATAATACCAGGTATACAGCCCCATCCCGTGGTAGACGGCCACCGTCAATCCGCCCTGATCCAGCTGCCCTACAAAAAACACCTGACCGGAGTTGGCGGCAAAAATCGTCTCCTGGTGCTCGGCCATCCACCAGACCGTTCGGTCCATCCGCTCCGGCTGCCCCTCAAAACGCTGGCGGCTGCCCATATCCGGGTCCCGTTGCACCGGATAGCGGAAGGTTCCACTCCAGTATTTTCCCGCGGAACCGGTGACCAGCTGGTCCCGAACCCCTTCTAAGGATAGCTGGGGCGCCGTTTCCTCTGTCTGAAGGGGGAAAGGGTCCTCCACCGTCTGAATCGGCGCGGCGACCACCCGAATCGGCTGCTCCGCCTCCGCTCCTGCACCGGACACGCTCACCGAGTAAATCCCCGGATACTGCGCCGCCAAAAGACAGCTGTAGATCCCTTCGTCCCGCCGGATAAAAGGGCCTGCCCGGCCGCCGTCAAAACGGGCGGACAGCTTGTCCGGCTCCTGCGGGCCCATCACCGTTACCTCTAACAGGTTGCCTTGGAATACCTGCCAGGCGGACAGGCGGATTCTCGGGGCCTTTTTGATCTGCAGGTCCAGCTCGTACACACAGTACCCGCCGTACTGGTGCTGATCGGTCTCGGTCCAATAGGCGGTCACCTGCATTTTGTACAGGCCGCTGACCGGCGGGTTAAACCGGTACAGCTGACCGGCCCTTCCCTCAAAGATCGGCTCCGAAGCGCCGGCCAGGGTGATCTTCACCTGCACCGACTGCGGTATGGTGGAAAAGGAAATATCCATCCTTCGATAGTTTTGAGGGGTCAGCTCGGTCAGCTCGTCCTTGACCAGCACCCCATCCATAAAAAAGCTGTTGTCGATCTTTTGGTAATACCAGCCGTTTTCCACACAATGGAGCGTCAGGCTCTGGCCGCTCTCGGTCACCGTCATGGTCGGCGCGGATTCGATGTACTCGAACAGCTCGTCCATTAGGTCGCTGGTCAAAAACTGAAGTACCTCGCGGGTACCCAGTCCGTAACATCTGCCGTCGGGATACTTTAACACAAAATCATTGGTTCCGTCGCTCAGGCGGTACAGCGCAGGCCGCATGATCTCCCGGCCGTTAAACATAACCTCAAAGCACAGCACCAAATCCTCATACTGGCCCGTATCCTCCCGCTTTTTCTGCTTGGCGAGAATATCCATAAACAGGCTCTTTTCCGTTTCGGTCAGACAGTGCAAAAGACTTCGATCCGCCCGGCTGACCCAAACGTCCATCCACTCCCCCATCTGCGGGATTTTTTCCTGGCCGAACAACAGACCGGACAAAATCGCCAGCAGCGACAGGACCACCGCCACCGAAATGAGTTTTCCGCTTTGGGTCATGGCATTCCCCTCCTTTGCTTCTTCTTTTATACTATCATCCCGCCGGCGGATTCTCAACTGTTTTCCTGGAAAAAGCCTCTCTTTTTTCCAGCGCAAAAATTCATCAGATGTTTCTGGACTTTTGGGGTCAGGACGTGTATAATAGTACAAGCTGTAGCCTTTGTCCCTGTTTCAGGGTAAACAGGCTTTCAAAAACACAATGTAGGAGTAATGCATATGAAGCGATTAAAATCCATTCTCGCACTGGCACTGGCCTTTGCGGTTCTTTTGGCGCTGGGCGGCTGCACCCTGAACAAATCCACCACCTGGATCGCCAAATCCGGAGAGGTTACCCTGCCCGCCGGCGTGTATATTTTAAACCTCTCCAACAACTACACCTCCGCCGTTTCGGTTTTGCAGCAGATGTATACCGAAAACGCCGAATCGGTGAATACAAAAAATCTGTGGAAAAACCAGCTGGACGGTATGTCCTTAAACGATTGGGTCACCGAAAAAACCCAGGACAGCGTAAAGAATTATTTCGCCGTTTTAAATCGGTTTAACGAGCTGGGCTTCTCCTTTGACGAGGCGGACCAGGCGCTCATTGACCAGGAGGTGGAAAACTACTGGTCCGAGGGGAAGGATTCCTACGAGAAAACCGGCGTTTCCAAGGAATCGGTCCGTTTGCAGGTGGAGTCCCGCTACCGCTCCCGGATGATCTTTAACTCCATCTACGGCAAGGGCGGCGAAAAAGAGGTCAGCGACGCGCAGCTGAAGGAATATTATGCGGATAACTACCAAAACATCCAGTATCTGTCCGTCTCCACCAAGGATATGGAGGGGGAGAAGCTGCAAAAACGCAAGGACGTGGTGGACGACGCCATTACCCGCGCGCGGAGCGGCGAGGATTTTGTCTCTATTTTAAAGGAGACCGAGCGGACCCTTTTAAAGGAACAGGGCACCGCTGAGGATCAGCTGCCCAACCGTGCGGACGATTACTTTGACTTTGTGATCTCCGCGTCCTCCGAGTCCTATTACCCCGAGGAGATGGTCGCCGCCGCCAAGCAGATGAAGGCGGACGGCGTAGACGTGATCGGCTTCGGCGCCGGCGAGCCGGATTTCAACACCCCCGACCACATCAAGGCGGCGGCGGAACGGGCCATTGCCGGCAATATGACCCGCTACACCCCCGCCTCCGGCACCCCGGACCTCAAGGAGGCGGTGTGCCTGCGGATGCGGGAGGACTGCGGCCTGGATTACCAGCCCTCTCAGGTGGTGGTGACCAGCGGCGCCAAGCACTGTGTCTATATCGCTCTGCGGACCCTGGTGGACCCCGGCGACGAGGTGATCCTGCCCGCTCCCTTCTGGGTGAGCTATCTGGAGCTCATCAAGATGATGGGGGCCAAGCCCGTGGTGGTCTCCGCCGGGGAGTCCAGCCGCTTCAAAATGACGGCGGAGCAGCTGGCCGCCGCCATCACCCCCAAGACCAAGGCCCTGATCCTCAACAACCCCTGCAACCCCACCGGCATGGCCTACAGCCAGGAGGAGCTTTCCGCTTTGGCGCGGGTGTGCGTGGAGCGGGATATCTATATCATCTCCGACGAGATCTACTGCAACCTCATGTACGACGGGGCGCTGTTCACCTCCGCCGCCGCCCTGGGCCAAGAGGTGAAGGAGCGCGCCATCCTGATCAACGGCGTGTCCAAGTCCTACGCCATGACCGGCTGGCGCATCGGCTACCTGCTGTCCAGCGAACGGATCGCCAAGGTGATGGCCAGCTGCCTCAGCCACTCCACCGGGTCCCCCAGTTCTATCTCCCAAGCCGCCTCCGTGGCCGCCCTCACCGGCCCCCAGAATTGCGTGGAGGAGATGCGCCGCGCCTTCCAGGCCCGCCGGGACTATATCGTGGAGCGGATGAACGCCATAGACGGGGTGAGCTGCATCAAGCCCGAGGGCGCGTTCTACGTGATGATGAACATAGAACAGCAGCTGGGCCGCACCCTCTGCGGAGAGACGGTCCGCTCCAGCGACGACTTTTGCAGCGCCCTGCTCAGGCACGGCCTGGTGGCCACAGTGCCGGGCAGCGGCATGGGAGCCCCCGGCTTTGTCCGCTGGTCCTACGCCGTCAGCATGGACAACATCAAAAGGGGCATGGACCGTTTGGAGAAATTTTTGATGTCCTAAAAGAACTTTCATGCGCTGGCGGACAGGGCAGTATCCGGGCGGTTTTCCGCCCGCCGGCACATGATGGGGAAGGATTAGATGCTTCTCATTCCGTTTCCTTTTTTCTTTATCAAAGAAAAGAGGGGGAAACAAGAAAAAATTGCGGAAAAGATTTGACATTTCCGGCCAGGTCTAGTATAATACCAGTCGTGCCATTATGCGAGGTGTGCCATGAAACTGGATTTGAAGCCCTTAGCCCAACAGCCCGGCGAGGTATTGCCCTTCGCCCTCCAGGTGGATCTGTCCGGCCTGGAGTGGAATGGGACCAGTCCCTTTGTTCAGCCTGTCCGTGTGGAGGGACAGGTGCGCAACCGGGCGGGCGCCCTGGAGCTGAAAGCCCGGCTGGACGCGGCGCTGTCTCTCACCTGCGACCGGTGTGCCAAGCCCTTTCAGCGGGATAAGACGGTGGAGTACGAAACCCTGCTGGCGCTCTAGAGCTGAAGGCCCGGATGGGCACGATGCTGTCCCTCGTCTGTGATCGGTGTGCCAAGCCCTTTCAGCGGGATAAGACGGTGGAGTACGAAACCCTGCTGGCCTTTGAGCTGGCCAACGGGGAGAGCGACGACATCGTGGAGCTGAACCAGGACGGCGAGCTGGAGCTGGATGAGCTGATGCGGGAGGTATTCCTCCTTGAAATGGACACAAAAAACCTCTGCTCCGAGGATTGCAAGGGGCTCTGTCCCG
>CAJUMG010000024.1 GCA_910587335.1 uncultured Oscillospiraceae bacterium | reverse complement strand
TTCCTTCGGCTGCGGGGTGGACGCCATTACCACCGACGAGGTACGGCGTATTTTAGAGGAAAAGAATCGAATTTATACCCAGATCAAAATTGATGAGATTACGAACCTGGGCGCGGTGAAAATCCGGCTGCGTAGCCTGTTTGCCGCCCTGGGACTTGGAAAGGAGTCGGCCCAATGAGCCAGCAGGTCGGGCGGGTGGAATTCACCCGGGAGATGAAGAAGGATTATACGATTTTGGTACCCAACATGCTTCCGGTTCACTTTGGCTTCCTTTTAAAAGTGTTCGAGGAATACGGCTATCACCTGAAAATTCTGCAAAATGGCGGTCAGGCGGTGGTGGACGCGGGACTTCGGTATGTGCATAACGACACCTGCTATCCGGCATTGCTGGTCATCGGCCAATTTATGGATGCGCTGCAAAGCGGTGAGTATGATCTTGATAAAACGGCGCTTTTAATCACCCAGACCGGCGGCGGATGCCGGGCCTCTAACTATATCCATCTGCTTAGAAAAGCGCTGCAAAAAGCGGGTCTTGAAAAAATTCCGGTCATTTCCCTAAACCTGTCGGGACTGGAAAAGAACAGCGGATTCAAGCTGACCTTGCCGCTTTTGCGCAAGGCGTTGGCGGTTTTGGCTTATGGCGATCTGCTCATGCTTTTGCATAATCAGACCATGCCCTATGAAAAGGCGGCAGGCAGCAGCCAAAGGCTGATGGACCGGTGGATTGATATTCTCACCCGGCAGATGTCGGCGGGCAAGGGGTTGAGCCTAAAAGAGGTTCAGGCTAATTTAAACGCGATTAGCGACGAATATGCCGCTTTGCCTATCCGGCCGCGCAGTATTACAAAGGTGGGCATCGTGGGGGAAATCTATGTCAAATACTCTCCCTTGGGCAATAATCACCTGGAGGATTTTTTGCACGGGCAGGACTGCGAGGTCATGGTCCCAGGGGTGATCGGCTTTATGCTGTTTAAGGTGGATAACCGGTTGGAGGACATTAAGCTTTACGGCGGCAGCCGCGCGAAATTCGCGGTGATCAATGGACTGATTCAGTACCTGACCAAAATAGAGGCCGCGGTAATCACGGCGGCCCGCCGCCATTCCCGCTTTACGGCGCCTTCGGCCTACAGCCAGGTGAAAAAGATGGTCGGTCCGGTTATCGGATACGGATGCAAAATGGGAGAGGGCTGGCTTTTAACCGCCGAAATGATCGAGCTGGTGGAAAGCGGTTATGAAAATATCGTCTGCGCGCAGCCTTTTGGATGCCTTCCCAACCACATTGTGGGCAAAGGGATGATCCGAAAGATCAAAAGCTTATATCCAAAAGCCAATATTGTGCCGATTGATTACGATCCCGGCGCCACCCGTGTGAATCAGGAAAACCGTATCAAGCTGATGTTGGCGGTTGCCAGAGAGGGACTCCAAACACCTGATCAGGAGATCCCCACACCGGAACCTGCCGCCATACAAGGATAAAACCGTAAAACGCGGAGGAATTCTTTTTCCTCCGCGTTTTTGTTGAAATCTGGCGACTTTTACGGTATGATGAAGAAAAGAATTAAAAAAGGAGGACGCATATGTTTTGCAGCCGTTGCGGCCAGGTTTTGGCGGAAAACGATCGGTTTTGCCCAAAATGCGGCCAGAAAATAGAAGAATCTCAGGGGATGGGCCCTGCCTCACCGGTGTCAAATGCCGGCCCGAGAGGGCAGGAGCCTCCGTCTGCTCCGCCAGTTCCGCCGGCTTCCCAGAACGGGCAGCCCCCTTTGTCCTATCCCTATCAACCGCCGGCAGGGGCCCCGGTAAAAAAGAAAAATCCGTGGCTGGTCCCGGTTATTGTAGTCGTGGCGGTTTTGGTGTTGGCACTGATCATTGTCGGCGGTATTCTGGGTTATACCATATACCGGACAATCAAGGACGATCAGACCAGCGCGCCGGTGACCTCGCAAGCGGCCACGCTGCTTAATGAAAGGGAGCTAAGCGGTTTTTTGGGACAGACGGTGGAGGATCTAAAAAACGGTACCGGCGTTCCATTGTTTTTCAACGATGACGCCTATACCAATCTGGACGGTTCGGTGACCGCAACGTTGGATGACGACGGTTATATTGATATGCTGATCATCAGCGACCGGGATGTGGGCTTTACCATTTGCGGCGTATCGGTGGGCATGAACCAGACCACGGCGTCTGCCGCTGCGCGTGCCGCCGTGCCCGACCTGGAGGAATACGGCGATATGCTCATCGGCCAGGATGGGGAGAATCACTTTGCCGCTTACTTCGATGAGTCCGGCAAGGTGTATTATGTGATCTATTTCATAAGTGGCGAGGAGTCCAGCGGAACCAATGCCAGCATCGGTACGGGCATTTGGTATTTGGGAGAGAGTCTGCAAACGGTGTGGGACTATTTTGGCGACGGATATCAGCTGCTCCCCGCGCCGGACGCGACCGATTTCTTCTATATGGATGAAGGATTTTCCTTCGTCACGCAGGATACGGCCTACACAGGCCAAAGCGTTGTTTCCTCTGTGTGGATGTACCAGAACGCTTGGTTTTCGGACGAAATCTACATCGGCATGGATTATTATGACATCAGCCTGTTTGTGGATTTGAGTGAGGTTTACCAAAATCCCTTTACCGGCGCCTATCAGGCAGATTTTTCCATGCTGTTGGACGGATGGGAATGCTACGGCTATTTCACCTTTGAAGGGCCGGGCGAGCTGTCCCGCTCGACCGAGGCGTATATCGTCCGCGGATAAAGAAAATCTTTGGCGCAGCTTGGGAGGACATATGAAACAGGAACCATTGATACAGGCTTTTCGCACCGTAGGGATCCCGGAGCTTGAAAAGCTTGAGAGCCTCAACGAATTGCCCGGACGGGCTGTCAACCTAGAATACACCCTGCCAAGCGGACAGACAGTCCGGCTTTGGGAGGATGAGAAAATCTATTGGTGTAACCAAATCCATAAAGAAAACAGCGACCGCTGCTATGGACTGATCAGCGATGGGACCTTCCTTTTTGTCTGTGAATATGGCGATTACGGCAGAGAGGCACAGATCGTTTTTTATCAAAAAATCACCTGAACTGCCGGTATATGCAAGCAGAAAAGTGATTGATTCTATACAAAGTCCGTTTTATCGTACAGTGATTCTGGTAAGATAAAGCCAAACAAAGAGAAAGGCGGGCTTTATCATGGAGTATACGATGAAATGGGTAAACGGGCATATCGAGGTTTTTGACGGATGGGGCCGGTTTGTATTCTCTGCCGATACAGAGCAGGAGGCTCGCAGGGATCTTAAGCAGATCGCTTAAACGAACAGCGCCAAGGGATTTTCCGGCGTGGTCGCTGTAGAGCCGTCCAAAAGCCCCAGCTGTATAAATAGGAGGAATTTGGATGCTTTTGATCGAATATCCCAAATGCACAACCTGCCAAAAGGCGGCAAAATGGCTGACCGAAAAGGGCCTGCCATTTGACCGGAGGCATATCAAGGAGCAAAATCCTTCCGCCCAGGAACTAAAGCAGTGGCACCATCAAAGCGGGCTGCCGCTAAAAAAGTTTTTTAACACCAGCGGGCAGTTATATAAGCAGCTTGGCCTAAAGGATAAGCTGCCCGGCATGAACGAGGAGGAGCAGTATGCGCTTTTGGCCAGCGACGGTATGCTGGTCAAAAGGCCCATTTTGATCGATGGTACCCGGGTTCTTGTGGGCTTTCGGGAAAAGGAATGGGAGGAGCTGAAGGGGTAAGGATGAAGACATCCCTGCAAAAAATTCCCGGCGTGGGGAAAAATATGGCCGCCCACCTGGAATCGCTGGGCATCCATTGGGTCGAGGATCTTTGCGGAAAGGATCCCCAAAAGCTGTACGATCTGGATTGCGCGCAAAATGGCTACCAGGACCGATGTGTTCTGTATGTTTATCGCTGCGCGGTTTATTTCGCGCAGACCCCGAACCCGGACCCGGAAAAGTGCAGATGGTGGAACTGGAAGGATGGGAATCTTTGTGAAAAAAAGTAGCCGGAAGGGAAGATGGCTTTCCTTTTTGCCCTGGGTGCTGACCTTTTTATGGATGGGAATGATTTTCCTTTTTTCCGCGCAGGATGCTGCCGGCTCCTCTCAGCTCAGCGGCCAGACAGCTTTTCATTCGGCATTTTGGTTTTGGCCAGGATTTTCCGCCTTGTCCCCGGAGGAACAGCTTGCCTGGGTAGAGAGCGTCCAGTTTTGGGTGAGAAAAAGCGCCCATTTTCTGGTTTATGCGGGATTGGGCTTTTTGCTGTGCTGGAGCTTTTCCTCCCTTTCCTGGGGATCGCGCAAAAAAATCGTCCTGGCCTGGCTGACCGGAACGTTTTACGCGGCAACCGATGAATTTCATCAGCTGTTTGTACCGGGCCGCAGCGGTCAGCTGCGGGATGTGCTTTTGGACAGTGCCGGTGTGCTGACAGGCATTTTCCTTTTTTTCGTGGCAGAAATCCTTTGTAAAAAGATCAAGGCGGCCGCAAATGCAGTCGCCAAAAGGATCGGTAAAAACTAGCTATATGTGCGGCTGTGCAGCCGCCGCCAAAGGCTGAGCGGCCAGATTCGCACCGTCCGGGAGCCAAAAGGACAAAGCACCTGGCAGAAGGCGGACAGAGAATGTCTGCTTTTTCCGGATCTCGCCGTCCAGACAAACAATCAGAGGCCGCTTGCCAGTGATGGTGAGGGAATGGCCGGTATGATACAAAATTTTCTCGGACAGCCGCGGATCTTTTAGGTGCTGCCCTTTTTTATAAATACGGATGAACTGAGACATTTGCAGCCGGGACATTTTTCGAATACCGCAAAATTCCATCATCCCGTCAGCCGGGCAGGCGTCCGGTGCGGGATAGTAGCCACCGCCGTAGCAAAAACCGTTGGCCGCCACCGCTAAAATCAGATGCTCCTCCACCGGGTCCGTGCCGTCGAACGAAAGGGAGACAGTACTGCTGACCGGACCGGCAAGGCAAAAAATCAGGGAAAGGGTATAGGCCAGCGGACCTGAAACCAGCGGGATTTTTTTGAATTTCGACATGTGGTGGGCTACCCGGGCGTCGAACCCAATATTGCACAGGTTAACGGCATATTCGCCGGAACAGTCTAGCAGATCCACCGGGCAGGGACGGCCGTTTGCCAGCCGCTTGAGATCGGAGAAAGCCTCGATACCGGAAAAATTTTTCACATAATCGTTACCGGAACCGCAGGGAATGACCGAAACGGTGCAATCTTGCCGGCCGACTGCGCCGTTGACCACCTCGTGAAGCGTTCCGTCGCCGCCGCAGGCCACAAAACAAAGCGAGCGTCCCTGCTGCTGGGGATAGGACCGGACAAAATCCAGCGCGTCTTCTGTACCACGGGTAAGGTGGATGGCAAAGTTTTCCCCACAGGCGGAAAAAACATTCCGAATCTGGTCACACAGCCTTTGTACATGCAGACCCTTGCCCGCCACTGGGTTGACGACAAAAATAAAATCAGGCATCGAATTTAGACTTCCTCCCTCCAAAGACTGGGGACAGTCAGGCAGATTTACGCCCATTGTATCATAAAAAATCGAAAAAGCAAAGGCTCACTTAAAAGGAGGCGGTGGGAATGACCGGTTGGAATCCCTGGCACGGATGCCATCGAATCAGCGAAGGGTGCCGCCACTGCTATGTATTTCGGATGGACAAACAGTATGGGCGGGAGCCGGACGAGGTGCGGCAGAACAAGGACTTTGATCTGCCCGTTCGCAAAAAGCAGGATGGCAGCTATAAAATCCCCGCCGGAGAAACGGTGGATACCTGCTTTACCTCGGATTTTTTTCTGGAGGATGCGGACCCTTGGCGTCCGGCAGCTTGGCGGATGATCGCCCAGCGGCGGGACCTTCGGTTTTTTATGATTACCAAGCGTATTCACCGGCTGCCGGAGTGCCTTCCGCCGGATTGGGGGGATGGGTATCCCCATGTGACCATCTGCTGTACGGTGGAAAACCAGGACCGGGCGGATTTTCGTCTCCCGCTTTACCGGGCGGCGCCCATCCGCCATAAACAGTTGGTTTGTTCCCCGCTTTTAGAGGCAATCGACCTGTCCGACTATCTGAGCGATTGGGTCGAATGCCTTACGGTGGGCGGCGAATCGGGGCCGCAGGCGCGGCTGTGCCGGTATGACTGGGTGCTGGACCTGCGCCGCCAGTGCGCCCTAAGGGGAATTCCCTTCCGATTTATGCAGACCGGCGCTTTGTTTGAGCGGGACGGCAGGGTGTATCGGATCCCGCGAAAATTCCAGCACAGCCAGGCGAGAAAAGCGGGGCTCAATTACCTGATAAAGGAGTAGATGCCTATTTTAAGAAAGATTCTGCCAGTCTTATACATGCTGGAAATTTTATAAAAATACATTGAGAAAACAGAGAATGAAAAAGTAAGCAGAGATTTTGGGAGGGGAGAACGCTGGATATAACAAAATTTAAGTGGATACGGCAACCGCAGTGCTATCGAATTGATGATGAGAGGGTAGAAATTGTCACAGTACCATACACTGACCTGTGGCAGAGAACCTATTACCATTTTCAAAATGATAACGCACCCATTTTACAAATGGAAACGGATGAGAAATTTTTTAGTTTTGTGGTAAAAACAGATTTTTCAGAAAGCCATCACAGGTTTGACCAGTGTGGGATTGTTATGTATCTGGACAGCGAAAATTGGCTGAAAGGTTCTGTCGAATACGAAAACGAAGATTATCAGCATTTGGGCACGGTTGTGACAAATGGCGGATATTCTGACTGGGCAACTACCGCTATTCCCGCCTCTGTCAAGTCCATGTGGTATCGTTTTAGCCGCCGGGAGGATGATTATCGCATTGAATGCTCTGAAGATGGTGTGAATTTTACACAATTGCGGATCTGCCATATGAACAAAGGTAAGGGAAAAATTCAGTTTGGCATTTACGCTTGTTCACCAGAAGAGTCTTCATTTAAAGCGGTTTTTACCAATATGAAGTTTATAGAGTGTCAATGGGAATCCCACATTGGGCAACCGCCAGATGAAAAACAGACGTGGCTTTATTAAAGCGGCTGTCTTCACTTTGAAAATTTTTACGCATGATTTCGAGAAACGGGGTTGGACAGTGTTAATCTGAAAAGGAAAGGGAAAATGATGGAATATGTCCCTGCAAAAACCATCCTTTCCGGCTACCGTGAGCAAAAGGATTGGTTTGGCTGCCACTACAATATGAATTTGTACCGGGGCTGCTGCCATGGCTGCATTTACTGCGACAGCCGCAGCGAGTGCTATCAAATCGAAAATTTTGACCAGGTGCGCGCCAAGGAAAATGCGCTGGATATATTGGAGCGGGAACTGCGCGCCCGGCGGCGGACAGGGATCATCCATACCGGCTCCATGAGTGACCCGTATAATCCCTTTGAAAAGAGCGAAAAGCTGACACAGGGCGCCCTGGAAAAAATCGCCCAGCATGGCTTTGGCGTTGTCATCGCCACAAAGTCCGACCTGGTGGTGCGGGATATTCCGATTTTGCAGCGGATTCAGAAATTTAGCCCTGTGGCGGTGCATATCACCATTACCGCGGCACGGGATTCGGTTGCCGAAAAGGTCGAACCCTTTGCACCCTCCTCCTCCCGCCGTTTTGCGGCTCTGCGCGCTTTGTCCGGCGCCGGTATCACCGCCGGTGTATTGCTGATGCCGGTGCTCCCTTGGATTACCGACGATCCGGCAAACATCCGGGAGATCGTGCAAAAAGCGGCCTTGTCCGGAGCGAAATACCTGTTTAACGGCGGTAAAAAGATGTTTGGCCTGACCATGCGGGACCGGCAGCGGGAATATTTTTATGCGCGTCTGGACGAGAGGTATCCTGGCCTGTCCGCCCGGTACAAAAAAACGTATGGCCTGGACTATGGCTGCAATTCTCCGCTGGCGGGGCCTTTGTGGGAGGAATATGTCCAGGCCTGCCGGGAAAATCAGGTGGAATATCGGATGTCCCACATCATTTCAATCATTCGGAAAGGATACGAAGAGTCGCAGCTGTCACTTTTTTAATACAAAATGAAATATTTTATCAAAATATAACGAAAGAAGGGAGAAAATGGAGGTTAGACACGCCCAATCGGATCAGTGGAAAGAGGCTGCCGCCTTAGCGCTGCTGCTGTGGCCTTCCCATTCCAAAGAAGAGCTGGAGCGGGAATTTCAGGCGCTACTGCAAAACCCCGACGCAGCGGTGTTCCTTGCCTGGCAGAAGGATCAGGCGGTGGGCTTTGCCCAATGTGGCATCCGGCGGGATTATGTGGAGGGATCTTCCTCCTCCCCGGTGGGATATCTGGAAGGAATTTACGTCCTGCCGGATTACCGCCGCCGGGGCTTGGCCCGGGAACTGCTTGCCCGGTGCGAGGGTTGGAGCAGGGAAAAGGGTTGCCGCGAGATGGGCTCGGATTGCTCGTTGGGCAATCTGGATAGCCAGCGGTTTCATCTGGGCAGCGGCTTTAACGAGGCCGGTCAGATCCGCTGCTTTATCAAGCCTTTGGGGAATAATCCGTGAAGCCGGAATATGTGTGTCATCCGCTGGCGCCGGTTTACGATAGCCGGTCCAAGGTACTTTTGTTAGGGACTATGCCTTCGCCCCGGTCCCGAACCGAGGGATTTTACTACGCCCATCCAAGAAACCGCTTTTGGCCGGTGATGGGGCGAATTTGGGAGGAACCGGCTCCAGAAACGACCGAAGAGCGGCGGCGCTTTTGCCTGAAACACCACATCGCCTTGTGGGATGTTCTGTCCTCCTGTATCATCCAAGGCGCCGGGGACAGCAGCATTCGGGAGCCGCGGCCCAATCCGGTGGAAAAAATCCTGCGGGAGGCGCCGGTCCAGGCGGTGTTCGTCACAGGCCGAAAAGCCTATGAGCTTTACAATCGGTGCTGCCTGCCCCGGACGGGTATGGAAGCTTTTTTGCTGCCCTCTACCAGCCCGGCCAACTGCGCTGTTTCGGTAGAAAAGCTGTCGGAAGCTTATCAGGTGATTTTGCCTTATTGTATAGGGGGGAAAAATATGAACCGGCAAAAAATATGGGAAGAAGCAAAAAAGCAATTAGCGGTGGACCTTGCCTGTTCTCCGGCGGATTTTGACCAAGCTTCCACTGTTTTTGTCCCCGCCGCCGACCTGCCGGGCCGAAGGCCCTTTCCCCGCAAGAAACCCATTTTTGATATGGTGAGCTTCGGGCAGGGAACGGTGATCAGCGGGGACGCAGAGCTTCTGCCCCAGCTTCAGCGGCAGCTGTCCGGCCTTGGGCGGGATTCCTTGTGGTCCCAACCTTTTTTGCGCAGCTTGGGACATTATTTTTTGCCGGACCCGGACCGGATGGACCGTCTCCCTCTGCCGGACGGCCTGCGGCTGGAATGGAAGCGGGCGGAAGATATGAAAGGACTTTATCAGGTTCCAGGCTTTACCAATGCTTTGGGTTATGATCTGTGCGCCCCCCGTCCAGATGTGTTGGCCCTTTGCGCTTGGGATGGAGCCCGGTTGGTCGGCGTTGCAGGGGCCAGCGAGGATTGCAAAATGCTTTGGCAGATTGGCATAGACGTCCTGCTGGATTGGCGCGGCCGAGGATTGGGTTCGGCTCTGGTCAGCGCCCTGTCACTGGCGGTGCTGGAGAAGGGGAAAATTCCTTATTACGGGACCTCCAGCAGTAACCTGGCTTCCCAGCGAACCGCCTGGCGGGCCGGATATTGTCCCGCATGGGTGTGTAGCTACGGTGTCGAGTTGTCCCAATAAAAAGAAAAGGCGGGCTTCCCCGTCTTTTTTTGTGCAAAGGACGAAAGAGGCTTTCTTCGGCCGGGATTGACAAAAACCATAGAACAGAGTATAATGCAAAATGTTGCAAAGCTAACAGTTGCAAAGCTAATAATTGGAGCGAGGGGGGATCGACTTGCACATTCCGTTTCATGTAATGGTCGTCAAAGCGCTTTCGGCGCAACGAAACAGCATTTTTCCCTATCTCGCGCGGGAGGGCCTTTCCCCAGGTCAGCCTAAGATTTTAGCCTATTTAGTCCAGCACGATCGGTGTAAGCAGCGGGAATTGGCGGACTATTATAATATCGAGGCGGCCACCGTTTCCCGATTGCTATCCAATATGGAGGAAAAGGGCCTGGTCCACCGGGAGAGCCGCCAAGGGGAAAAGCGAGCCTCGACAGTGGCTATTACCGATGAGGGAAAGCGGGTTTTTGCCCGGATGCAGGTCCATTTCGAAGAAGTAGAACGCCGGGAGCTGGCGGGCTTTTCCAAAGAAGAAGAGGAGCAGCTGCGGGAGTTTTTGCGGCGGATCTACCAAAACCTCACCGGCAAGGAACTGGAATAAAAAGGAGATAGGAGATGGAGCAAAAGGATGGAAGAGAAGACAAGAGATCAGGCACAGTATGAAAAAATGACCCAAACGCCGGTGTCGAAACTGATTGTTTCATTGGCGATTCCCACTACCATCAGCATGCTGGTCACATCCATATATAATATGGCGGATACCTTTTTTGTGTCCAAGCTGGGGACCAGCGCCACCGGCGCCGTGGGAATTGTTTTTTCGCTGATGGCGATTATCCAGGCGGTCGGCTTTACCCTGGGAATGGGCGCCGGCAGTACCATTTCCCGGCTGCTGGGGCAGCAAAAGCAAAAGGAGGCAAACGTCATCGGCTCCACCGCTTTTTTCAGCGCCTTGACGTTCGGACTGCTGCTTACGATTTTTGGCCTTTCCTTTGTGGATGGACTGATGGATCTTTTGGGAGCCACCGCGACGATTCTGCCCTTTGCCAGAGGGTATGCCCAGTATATTTTGTTTGGCGCGCCGATTATGTGCGCCTCTTTTGTGCTCAATAACCTGCTGCGAGCAGAGGGGAAAGCCGCTTTGTCTATGATCGGCCTGACCTTGGGCGGCGTGCTGAATATCGCTTTGGACCCCATCTTTATTTTTGTGCTGGATCTGGGCATTTCCGGCGCGGCCATTGCCACCTTGATCAGCCAGTGTGTCAGTTTTTCCATCCTGCTGTTCTGCTTTTTAAGCGGAAAAAGCATCACCAAGCTTTCCATCCGTAATGTATCTCGCAAGATCGGCCCTTATGTGCAGATCGTTAAAATCGGCCTTCCGTCTCTGTGCCGCCAGGGCTTGGCCAGCGTTGCCAACGTGGCCTTGAATGTCAACGCGGCGGTTTATGGCGATGCAGCCGTGGCCGCTATGTCCATCGTGGGCCGGGTTTTTATGTTTATCCAATCGGTCATGTTGGGAATCGGCCAGGGCTTTCAGCCGGTGGCCGGATACAATTATGGCGCGGCCAAATACGATCGGGTGCGAAAAGCCTATTGGTTTACCGTTAAAGCGGGCTTTGTTCTCATGACCTCGCTTTGTATCATCGGTTTTATCTTTGCGCCGCAGATTATCTCGCTGTTCCGCAAGGATGACCTGGACGTGATTTCCATCGGCGCTTTGGCCTTTCGGGCCCAGTGCATCGCATTGCCTTTGATGTCCCTGTCCATCCCCACCAATATGCTAATGCAGTCTACCGGCAAATCGCTGGAGGCGACGATCCTCTCCTGTGCCCGCCAAGGAATTTTTTACCTGCCGATCATCCTGATCCTGCCGCAGACAGTTGGTCTTTTGGGCATTCAGCTGGCACAGCCTTTGTCCGATGCTTTGACGGTGCTGATCAGCTCGGTTTTCCTGGCGCGGTTTATGCGAAAGCTAAAAGCGGAAGAAGCTGTGGCGGAACGGGAAGCCTGATCGAAACTTTTCACATCGGTCTATAAAAAATCGGGAAGAGCGGCTTTGCTCCTCCCGATTTTTTATAGGGTCCAGGCTATTCGCCTTTGCTATACTGGGTATAGTATTCCTTCGGCTCCATTAAAGTGATGTCCTTTGCATATTCAACCTTTGCGCCGGTTACCCGTTCCTGGAACATGGTGCTGAACTGCTCCAGCATATAACCTTCCCGGGATTCTTCCACAGTGGGTTTTTCACTGGGAAGGCGCAGAATAATGTGATAGCCAAACTGGCTTTCTACCAGATCGCTGATTTCATATTCCTCTAAAGCGGCAGTCCCCTGATAAAATTCGTCCACCATCTCACCGGGACCAAAGCTATAGCCCTCGGCCGGCTCGCCAAGATCCTCGTTGTGTTCAGCCATCAGCTGATCAAACAGCTCCTGGGGATTTTCGCTGGCGCGCAGCTGGCTCAGGACCCCTTGGGCTTTTTGCTTTTGCGCGGCGATTTCCTCACCCGACAGCGCCGCGCCCGCGTCATCTACCGTTTTAAATAGAATGTGCTTGGCTGAATAGACCCCGTTTTCCGCGCCGTAATTTTGGTCGATAAAGCTTTGTATGTCAGCGTCGCTCACCTCTAAAGGGCCGCCTGGCGCATACAGCTTATCCTGCAAATCACTGTAAAGATACTGGGTTTTATACAGATATAAAATGGTTTCCCGTGTCACGCCAGCGTCCGCTAAGCTTTTGTCGAATTCCTCTTCGCCTCCGAAATTCTCTACGTTGTTGGCGACCATCTGGTCCAGATAGGTCTGTACTTCTTCCTGATCCTGCAAATGGTATTCCTTGTCCAGATCGGTGACAATTTGATATTGAATCAGTGTGTCAAGGGTCGTGGACTTGATGTATTCTGAAACGGTCACGTTGTCGTAAAGAATTTCATCCCACTGGATTCCGTCGGTGTAATAAGCGGCGGTGTCCTCGCAGACAATAGATAGCCAGTAGTAGTACAGCTCGGCGGAAATCGCAGAATCATTGATGGTCATAACCGTTGTTTCGGGGTCCAGACCGGTGATCCGTTTCACCAGCGAATCCCCCTTCTTATCGCCGCCGCAGCCGGTTAGAGAAACGGTCATCAGAGCGAAAGCGAGCAAAAGGGAAAAAACAGATTTTAATTTCTTCATGGGCAAACTCCTAAAAATAGCAATGACTGCAAGCCAAAGCGATTGCTGCTCCTTGCGGCGGACAGCGGCCGAAATCATATACCTTCACTTTACCATAAAAGCGGCGTACAGGACAACCGGGAAAAATGAATGATCGGTAAATTTTATTCTGGAATAAAAAGGATTTTTTCCTGGATTTTCACAAATAAGCCTTAGCGCAGTTCTTTTACCCAGCCGTACACCTGGGCGATATCTGCCGGTGTGGTGCGGCAGCAGCCGCCAATCAGCCGCGCTCCCGCTTCATACCAGCTTTTAGACGCCAGGGTAAAGCCCTTCCCTTGGGATGTGCCCATCCAGGTTTTGGTAACAGGATCATAGATCTCTCCCGAGTTGGGGTAGACAGCAATCGGTTTTTTTGTGCCGGTTTTCACCTGGCGGATCAAAGAGGGGAGCAGGTGCGGCGGCGTGCAGTTGATCCCTACAGCCACCACCTGATCAAAAACATCCATGGCCGCGGCACAAACAGCGATAGAGGTGCCGTCGCAGATGGTATCCTCACTGTTGCAGCTAAAGCTGACCCAGCACAACGCGTCTTGGAATTCACCGACCGTTTTCGCCATAGCCTGGGCTTCGAACAGGCAGGGGACGGTCTCACAGGCCAAAACATCCGCGCCAGCCTCTAACAAAAGCTGCATCCGGCGGCGGTGAAAGTCCATCAGCTCGGTCTCGGAAACATCGTAGTCTCCCCGGTATTCACTGCCGTCAGCCAGATATGCGCCGTAAGGACCCACCGCCGCCACAATTAGCGGATAGGGCCGCCCTTCCCGGTTTTTGGGATCCTGCCAGAACCGGTCCCGGGCTTTGGCCGCAATCTTTACCGAGTCGGTGATGAAGTTTTCCGCCTGAGAGAGGGTGTATCCTTTTTTCAAAAAGCCGTCGATGGTAGCCTGATAGCTGGCGGTCATGGCGCAGTCCGCGCCGGCCAGAAAATATTCATAGTGGACCTGCTCAATCACTTCCGGATGCTCTGCCAGTACCTTGGCCGACCACAGCGCATCGTTTAGGTCCAGCCCCTTGCCCTCCAGCTCGGTAGCCATTGCGCCATCGAGGATCAGTACCTGATTTTTCTGGACAAACTCTTCAATTCGGTTCATTTTACATCCGCTCCTTCTTTTGATGTTTTTTGGTAGCTTAGTACGGCGATCTGTCGGGACATCCCGTCCTCTAAAACCAGCTGATTTCCCGGATAGCGATGTACTGGAAAATCACCGGCCAGAGCGAGAAAATCCTCTACCTCGCCGATAACCGAGATGCCGTATCCCGCGAACCGGTAGTGCATGGGAATGATTACAGAAGCCTTTAGCTGATCAGCCACCTGCCGGGCTTGTGCCGCGTCGATGGTATAAAACCCGCCTACCGGCACCATCAAAACATCGCAGGGACCAATCTGTTCAACCTGTTCCCGGGTGAGAAGATGGCCCAAATCCCCGCAGTGGACCAGCGTTTTTCCAAAAGCCTTTATGACATGAACCAGGTTTTCTCCCCGCTTTTTTCCCTGGCAGTCATCGTGCCAGGTTTTTACAGCGCGCAAAGCGAACGGCGAAGCGGGCGCCTCTTCCAAGGATACCGCAGCCAGCCAGGCGTGGTCGTGATGGCTGTGGCTGCAAAGAACCTCGTTGGCCGAAAGATGTAGCGGCGCATATCCGTCCAAACTGTCGTCATAGGGGTCCAGTACCAGCGTGTACCCGCCGGCAGATAGGGAAAAACAGGAGTGCCCGTGCCAGGTGATGGTGATTTTGGAATCCATGTATAAAACCTCCTTGCGAAAAATCCGTATCATACTATTTTACAGCTATTATACCGCAAAACACCGCCAAAGAAAAGCGAAGGGCATTTATCCCTGCCGTCTTTTGCGTTGCTCGGAGCCAGGTTTCGGAATGCTTCTCATATATAAGGTATAATCGCTCGGATCCAATTCATCTCCATAGCCTTTATCAATAGCTTCGGTAAATCCCAATTTCCAATAAATATGTTTTGCTCTTTTGTTATCCTCATCCACACCAACCGTAAACTCGGTATAGCCTTGCCGCTCTAAATCGGATAAAACAAATTGTATGAGCTTTTGTCCAAGTCCCAATCCCTGATGCTTTTTATCCAGTCTAAAAGTATGAAGGTAAACTCTTTGATTCGGAACCGCTTCAGAAGCCAAATCGCGGCTTTTATAATGGACGGACAATTCCCCTATAAAATCATGGTTTTGTTCGATGACATAAACGTCGATTTCTTTTTGATCAAATTCCTTCCATCGTTTGTCCCGATATTTTAACCACATTTGTTCATTATCTGGGAATAGGTCATGTAATCTATCAAATTCATCCTTCTCGATTTTTCTAAATATATCATTCATTTTTTGTGTTCCTCTCTGTAAAGCCCAATTGATTATCTTGATTATATCACGGCCGGTTCCTCGCTTCAATCAAAAAACAAGCGGGATCTTTCAGTGCCAGGTAAGAAGAATTTGACTTTTTAGATAATGGCTCGCGCTGTTATATCGATGTTCTACCGGTATACCTTGAGCTTGCGAGATATATGTGGTAAAATTCTAAAAATAACCGCCGGACGAAAACGGTCAAATGCGGTGAAAAAAGTGTAATCCAAAAAAGCGGCGGCCGCATCTGCTGTAACATCGTGTGTATGGGAATGCGGCGCACACCGGACCGGGTCAAGATCATCCTGGTGGGGAAACAGCTGGGGTATGAGAAAAGAGACAGAAACGGGGGGGAAAAAGTGGACTTTGATTGTGGATTTACCAAAGAGAATCGTTGGTTTCGGTATCGGGTCGGCGCAATTATCCTAGAGGACGGCTGCGTACTGTTCGCGGGAAATGAACAGGAAGATTATTTGTATTCCATTGGCGGCGGTGTCCATCTGGGAGAAACCGCCGAGGATGCGGTAAAACGCGAAGTGTATGAGGAAACAGGCGTCCAGTATGAAATAGATCGCCTGGCTGTGATTCATGAGAATTTTTTTGACGAAAACACCGGGACCTTAAAGGGCCTGGACTGCCATGAAATATCCTTATATTTTCTGATGAAGCCCAGAGGAACCCAGGAGCTTCAAAGCAACAGCTATGTATATGGCGTGCGGGAGCAGATGCATTGGATCCCCACCGGACAGCTGGACCAATATAAAGCTTTCCCCAGCTTTTTAAAAGACTATCTTGGGGAGGATCATCCCGGTATCGTCCACATTATCACAGATGATCGAAAAAAATAGGCTGCCATAGAAAAAGGAACGCACTCCATTATGCCGATGTCCGTAAAACAGTAATCCACAGATTATAACCACGGCATCTGTCAAGCAGGATTGGTAAACGCTAAACCGCACATGGACATAAATCCATGTGCGGTTTAGCATTTTTGGAATATTATTCGTTATATGACAATGTCTGTGGTATAAATTCGATGGTTTTATAGGATCCGCCTGTTCTTCGTATTAACTCGTCCTGTCCCATTATTCGCACAAGGTTTCTAATCAACTTTTTAAGAGCAGTTTTATCATCTTCGCTTTTGCGATGATAGAATATTTTTGTTTGCACATTGTCATTACAAATAAAAAGTTTTAATACATCTTTATCGGTAATATCCAGTGAATGGCCAAAAATATATAGTGTATGTTCTGGACGATCAATGCTTGACACATTCAAATAATAACGCTTTTGCCACGGAAAACTATAAAGCGGGTCTGCTTCTCCTGTGTAAGCAAGATTCACTTTTCTATGATATTCGGCATCATCCTTTTTAATCCTGTTCACCCAATTGAGATACGCATTTCCAGTAGACTTGTATATGCGCTGATAATATTTTTTGAACGGCAGAAATTCCAAATCACAATTTTTGCGGTCATCACCTAAATATTCATCAATACCAAGAACTAAATTGCTGGATTTAACACTTTTTCGAATATCCGCCTTTCCGTGAATGTAATCATATTGAATTTTTTTACCGTTTCCATATATTCGCTCATATGTGTCAGAATAATTGAATGACAACACACAATCTGGATGTAAATTTTCAATATCAACGCTCTTTGTAACTATTGCAATTTTTCCAACAAATTCTACTATATAAATTTAAAAGTTCAGTGAATTTATCTATGGCTGCTGTATCTTGTAATGCAGCTCGCATAGAGCCTTTTGCGGCCTTTAGCAATGCGACTATTACCTTACTGTCGCTATTATTAATATTTTGAATATTACCACCGTGAGAAATCTGAAACCTTGTAGCATCAAGGGCTTGAATTACTCTTGATATTTCCGATTCAAAATCAATCCAGTTTTCACCTATGTAGGATGGACATGTCAGAAAATAATTCAACCATACATTATTACAGAGATGAACATATAACTCGTTTAATACATCATACGGTGTTGTTGCTTCGGAAATATGAGTATCCTCTTTTAAAATCCGCTTAAATGTTCTTTTTTCAAACCCTAATAGCAAAACCTCTTTAATTGAGTCGTCTATTTCCCAATTATCAATATTCTTACTTCGGTACTCACTCAAATGTGCTGATTCTGAAAAAGTAAATATTCTTGTGACTTTCTCACAAAATTCAAGAAAACTTCTATAAGAGGTTGGCAGCTTATGCTCTAAATCGAAACCGTTTCCTATTAACAGAATTTCCATGTTATCTCCTTATCTCTTCTGTTCAACTATCGATGATTTATTTTCTTTTCCGTTTGCCCTTGCCGTGTACCATATTTCTTTTGCCCCGCTGATTGTATGGGCTTTTCATGTATTTAGATTTTTTTAGAATATCAATCAGTGTCACGAACTCATCCATTGTTAGTGCCTCATAATCGATACCATAGGTGACGAGAAACGCTCGTGCCTTCTTTTCATCATCACTGCCTTCAAGGTTCATGGCCTCTTGCAGTTTCTTCTGTGCTTCAAAAGCGGGAGAGGCTACATCAGCAGTTGTGGTATCTGTCTTGTGAGTTTCCCGAATGTCACGGATAATGCGGTTCATGTCCTTATGGATTACATGGCCAAAGTATTCATCTTCATTCACTTGCGCCAACTCTAAAGTGCGAATATACAAATCATTGTCTCTGGGATTTTTCTTGTCAATGACAGTCTGGCGAACAGCCTCCAGCAAAGTGTTCAGATCGTTGATCCGCATATCGGCAATCCGGTCAACGAAAATCTCTGTGTCCAACATCAGCTTCTGAAAATCAGGATGACAAAGAATTTCGGACAGAAGCCGCTTATTAAACTTCCCATTCTTTAATATTTCAATAGCATCATCACTCAAATGCAGCTCAGAAAGAGCTGTGTCTGGGTGATTTTTTTGCTCTGTCAGGCCCAGCAGATAGTCGGCGGACACGCCATAGAACTTTGCCAGCGTCACAATGGCAAAGGGGCTGATGTCCTTGAAATCTTCAGACTCATATTTGCCGAGAGCAGATTTGGAAAGCCCAGTCTGCTCCGCAAGCTGTTCCAGGCTCAGTCCCCGGTCAACGACCCGCAAATCTTTCAACCGCTCCTGTATCGTCAATTTCGTTTCCATCGCTGCCATCCGTCCATAAGCGTGGAAATCACGCCGATTTGTCGCCCTTTTCCATCCTCTTGGATATAACGGGAAAGGGCGCTTTTTTTCGCTACAATGTACCTGACACGCACCACTGAACCTTGAAAATTGCATGACCGTCCGAATGGGATATGCTTTCCGGTTAAGTGACGCCATGATATGAGCGCACCAAGGAAAGCGATACGCCGGGGTGAGATTCCGGGCAGGAACAGCATTCGGGGAGAACGGCGCTTAAAATCACAATCCGAATTCAAGCCTTGTGAAGTCAGCGAAAAAACGCTCATTTGAGTATTTGCACCCATAGGAAAAAGCGATGCGCTCAGCGGTGAACGCATCGCGCCATCCGGCAAGTCTCTTCGTCATTCATCAGAAAACTACACCCAACAGCAAAGATGATAGGGTGGCTGTGTGAGCAGGGCATCATGGGCTGAAATCTGAGCAGATGACCATCAACGAGCAATCAACGCTCTGTGGCGAACAACCGTCAAGCAGTAGCATCCTCATTATATCACAGAGCGAGGCAAAAGGAAGGAGAGTTTTGAACATGAACACGAAAAAAGCAGAAGCCTATCGAAATGAGATCAAGTCCTACATCGTCCGGGCGGGCATGACCATGACGGAAGTGGTGGATTACCTGTCGGACGAGTACGGCTGGAGTGCCAGCGTTCCCAACCTGTCCGGCAAACTGCGGCGGGGTTCTCTCCGCTACGGCGAGGCCGTGGAACTGGCGGACGCACTGGGGTATGACATCATCTGGAAGAAGCGGGATCGATGAAATCAAGTGACAAAATTTGTCATTTGATCTTATCAATGGGTCAAATTGGCCCTTTGATTGCGCTCTCTGGTAACGGGTCATTTTGACCCGTTACCAGAGATAGTCTGAAATCTGTGTGCCTTTTCCTTGGTAAGTGACCAAGTTGGTCACTTACCAGCAATCAGTAGTTCAAAGTGAACCACAGATAATCAGTGGGCAATCATTATCCATTGGGGTTGCCAATATGGGGCGGACAGAGTTTGTCCACCTCAATTTCCTAAAGTAAAGAGGAGTGGGTCAAAGTGGCCCACTCCTCCCGTATGCCGATATGGTCAGTGATTTTCGGGAGCGGCTACCGAAATTTGTGGTGGTGACAAAGTTTGTCACCACCAATTACCGTAACACGGAATCATCGGACAAAAGTTATCCGTTGATTTTCATTATTGTGGTGCGGACATAAATTGATCG
>CAJUMG010000023.1:9796-26374 GCA_910587335.1 uncultured Oscillospiraceae bacterium | reverse complement strand
AAACGGGCAGACTTACGGAAAAGGGTACTCTTTTCCTATGCTTGCTCCGAAACTTATTTTTCTTTCTACAAGACAAACCGCACTTTATATACTATACGAAAAATCAATCTCCCTGCTGTTTTTCTGATAAGTTTCAAGCTGGTTCTGTATGCCGTTTCTTTTCGCTTCCATTCCGATAACCGTATTGTTTCCTGTCAAAAGAAGATGGGTAAGGTAATTGAACGGATAGGAAGGGAAAGGAAGAGATATTTATATCTTTGGTAAATCAGTATTTTATATATCTTTATTTATTTGCATTGGATTTTCCGACGTGGGATTAGCCGATGTCGGAAAATCCAATATCGGCTAATCCAACACCGGCGGCAGGAATTATATGCCACTCAAAGGGGTGTTGTGATAACATGGGGTATGTTGCCACTCGTTAGAATCCGTTTCTCGGCGTTTTAAGCGGTCATAAAGCCTTGAAAGCGGTCGAGGTAAGGGATTTATACTCTAACCATCGAAAATGGCGTTCTATTGCGTAACAAAACATAAAAGGCAAGTTAAGGTCAATTTCGGTATAGCCGTTTCTTTTCGTTTCCGTTCCTCCACTGGAAAGGATAGGAATGGAATGGGTAATTGATAGAATCAGTATTTCATTTATCTTTACTCTATATATCTTTATTTAATTGCGTTGGATTTTCCTACGTAGGTTTTTCCAACGTTGGATAATCCAATGTAGGTAAATCCAACATAGGCAGTTGAAAATGCAGAGCCGCTGTATATCGCACTTGGAAAGCTGTTTCTGCGCTGGTACTCTTTTTTGGGGATAGATTGTTACGCAATAGAAGCCTTTTTCCCATTGATTTAAGCGGCTTGTAGACGCAAAAAGAGCAGAGGTAAGGGAATTATACTCTATACCCTGAAAATGACTCTATTGCGTAACACTGGAGATAAAAAACAGCATTTCTTTTCTCTACATTTTGCAGAGCAAAGAAACGCTGTCATGGTAAAGATTTTCTGTAAATTGTCCTATTCGTGTGTTTGGTTCTTGTGGTTGTGCATATCAAGACCTTTTCCGTAAAAGTAGTAAATTGGTAGTAAATTCAGTTGCTTGTATCTATAAAAGTGCCTGTTTTTAAGGCTTTTCAGAGATAATCAATAGTTTTTATAAGTAATACTTGCATTTTAAAGGGAAAAAAGATTGTAATTTTTTAAAAAATATGCTAGTATAGATTTGATTTGGATATTTTTTAGTCATGAATAGATGACTCCTTAAAATGCTATATAAATTGTAGAAAAATGATCATCTTTTATTCCTTTTGTTTGATCCTTTTCACCTAAAAATGAAAAGATTAAATAGTATGAAGAGGCAATAGTGGAGGAAAGGAGGTACGAAAAATGTCAAATCTTTTTGTGTTGGTTTTAGGCGTTGGTACTGTCTTTGTTGGCCTGATTTGTATTATTGTGCTGTGTAAGTTGATGAGTACAATTTGCGCAAAATTCAATAAAAAACCGGTTCAGCCGACAGTCGCCGTTCCTGCTGCTGCACCTGTTGCTCCGGTTGCTGCAACAAATATTCCCAACCGGCAGGAGTTTATTGCGGCTGTATCTGCCGTAATTGCTGAGGAAATGGGTACAGATGTCTCCAAAATCCGCATTCTTTCTGTTCAAAAAATCTAATATTAAATTTAGAGGAGAGGTCGTTTGAGATGAAAAAGTATCGTGTAAATGTAAACGGAACCGATTATGAAATTACTTTAGAAGAAGTCACTGGAGCTGAGGCTTCTAAACCTGCAACAGCGCCGGCTAAAGCACCTGCCGCTGCCGCTCCAACTGTGGCTACTGCTGGAAGTGAAAAAATTGTCAGTCCAATGCCCGGCAATATTCTGAGCGTTAATGTAAAAGTTGGAGATGCTGTGAAAAAAGGTCAGGTTCTGTTGATTCTGGAAGCGATGAAGATGGAAAATGAAATTATGGCGCCGAAGGATGGAACGGTTACCTCAGTGAATGTGCAGAAAGGTTCTACTGTTGAAAGCGGTGCACTCCTTGTAACCATTGACTAATCCCTTAAAATTTTTGAAAGGAGTGTGAAAACACATGGAGGCAGTTTTAGATTTTTTGCGCCAAACCGGTTTTTACCTCATCGGTTCGGATCCAAAGATCCTGATCATGATGGTGATTGCCTGTGTTTTGATGTATTTAGCTATTAAAAAGCAGTTCGAGCCATTACTGCTTTTGCCAATCGCTTTTGGCATGTTATTAACAAATCTCCCCGGAGCCGGCATGTACCATGCAGATTTTTTCCTCGGCGGCCATGTGGATTGGACACAGTTTGCCGCAGGCAATGCAGGCTTAATTGATATTTTGTACTTAGGTGTTAAGCTGGGAATCTATCCTTGCTTGATCTTTATTGGTGTAGGCGCTATGACCGATTTTGGCCCGCTGATTGCCAATCCCAAAAGCCTTTTGCTAGGTGCTGCTGCGCAGCTAGGTATCTTTATCACTTTTATTGGTATGCGTTATCTGGGATTTCTGCCGGAAGAGGCAGCTTCTGTAGGTATCATCGGCGGTGCAGATGGTCCGACTGCCATTTATGTGGCATCTCGGCTGGCTCCCGCACTGTTGGGACCGATTGCTGTCGCGGCATATTCTTACATGGCATTGGTGCCGGTAATACAGCCGCCGATTATGCGTGCGCTGACTACGCAGAAAGAACGCGAAATCGTAATGAAGCAGCTGCGACCGGTTTCTAAGATCGAAAAGATCATTTTCCCAATCGTTGTGACCGCTTTTGTAGCACTTTTAGTTCCTTCTGCAGGGGCTTTAATCGGCTGTCTGATGCTTGGAAATCTGATGAGAGAGTGCGGCGTGGTAGAGCGTTTGAGCAAAACTGTACAAAATGAATTGATGAACATTGTAACCGTTCTGCTGGGCATCTCTGTAGGCGCCACTGCTACTGCTGAAAATTTCCTGAATGTGAAGACCCTGGCTATTTTAGCAATGGGCATCGTGGCGTTTGGTGTTGGAACAGCCGGTGGTGTATTGTTGGCAAAATTTATGAACCTGTTTGTCAAAGAAAAGATCAATCCGCTGATCGGTTCCGCTGGCGTTTCTGCTGTGCCAATGGCAGCTCGTGTTTCGAATGTTGAAGGCCAGAAGGCGAAACCTGGAAATTTCTTGCTGATGCACGCTATGGGTCCCAACGTGGCCGGCGTTATTGGTTCTGCAATCGCTGCCGGTGTATTCATGGCGCTGTTTGGCGCTAAATAAGGAGGGGATATAGTATGACGAAAAATCCGTTAAAGATTACTGATACGATTTTGCGTGATGCGCATCAGTCTCAGGCAGCTACCCGTATGCGCTTAGAAGACATGCTTCCTGCATGCGAATTGCTGGATAATATGGGATATTGGTCTTTGGAGTGCTGGGGCGGAGCGACTTTCGACGCTTGTATGCGCTTTCTGAATGAAGATCCCTGGGAACGCTTGCGCACCTTGCGCAAGGCCATGCCAAAAACAAAGCTGCAAATGTTACTGCGTGGACAGAATATTTTGGGTTACAAGCATTATGCGGATGACGTAGTAGAGGAATTCTGCAAGAAATCCATTGAAAACGGCATTAATGTAGTGCGTATTTTCGACGCTTTGAACGACCCGAGAAATATGTCTGCTGCAATGAAGTATACCAAAGAATATGGCGGCATTTGTGAAGCTGCAATCAGCTACACCGTAAGTCCGGTTCATAATGAGGATTACTTTGTAAAGTTAGCAGTTCAATTGCAGGAAATGGGAGCAGATGTCATTTGTATTAAGGATATGGCGAACCTGCTGTTGCCCTATGACGCATATTCTCTGGTAAAAAAACTGAAAGAAAACCTGGATGTACCGATTCATCTGCATACCCATAATACCACCGGAACGGGTGACATGACCAATTTGATGGCTGCTACCGCCGGAGTAGATATTGTGGATTGTGCGTTATCTCCTTTGGCGAACGGTACTTCTCAGCCGGCTACCGAATCTTTGGTCGCCACTTTAAAGGGAACAGAACGCGATACTGGCTTGGATCTGGAGAAACTCAGCCAGGCAGCAACCCATTTCCGCAAAGTTGCCAATAAGCTGAAAGCAGATGGCATTTTGGATCCTAAGGTTTTAAGCGTGGATACCAATACCCTTTTATACCAGGTTCCCGGCGGTATGCTTTCTAACTTGATCTCTCAGCTCAAGCAGGCCAATGCAGAGGATAAATATTATGATGTATTGGCTGAAGTTCCGCGGGTTAGAAAAGATTTTGGTTATCCGCCGCTGGTTACGCCTACGAGCCAGATAGTCGGTTCCCAGGCTGTATTGAATGTTGTATCCGGTGAGAGATACAAGATGTTCCCGAAAGAATCCAAAGGCTTACTTCGGGGTGAATACGGCGCGCTTCCGGCCCCTGTTAATGAGGATGTGCGGAAAAAGGCAATCGGGGATGAAGAAGTTATTACCTGTCGTCCAGCTGATCTCTTAGAGCCGGAATTGGCAAAATATCGCGAAGAGATTAAAGATCGCATGGAACAGGAAGAGGATGTTCTGAGTTATGCACTGTTCCCACAAGTTGCCACAAAGTTTTTTGATGCCCGTGAACAGGCGAAGAATCCGAAAGTTACAGAAACTGCCCCTGTAAATGAAGCGGGAGAACGTATCCTTTACGTGGAAGATCTTTCTAAATAGAGGATTTTCGTTGATTTTCTAAACAAAACCCAAGAGAGGCACTTCGTAAAAAAGCTGCCTCCCTTGGGTTTTTTATAATCGGTCAGAATTGATTGGATTATTCATAAAGATGAGGGACTTATCACAATTGATATTGCCTTTATTTAAAAGAGAAACAATTGTTTTCATTCAATATGTAGCAAAGTATAGGAGGTAAAAAAGATGATTCGGCAATTTCAAACACCGGATACTGAACAGGTTATGCAAATATGGCTTTCTGGAAATGAGGATGCACATCCTTTCATTCCCCAAGAGTATTGGCGCTCCCATTTTGCAGAGGTACAGGAGCAGCTTTTGCAGGCGGAGGTTTCTGTCTATGAAACAGACGGGAACATTCAAGGCTTTATCGGTATCACGGACGGGTATCTTGCGGGAATTTTTGTGGATAGAAGCTGTCGTTCTTGTGGTATTGGCAAGCAACTGTTAGAATATGCAAAGAGGACACATGATACGCTGACGTTGGGCGTATATCAAAAAAATACACGGGCGATGGATTTTTATCGCAGAGAAGGGTTTTCCGTACTATCAGAAACAATTGATGAGGCTACAGGAGAAGGCGAATATACAATGATCTGGACAAGGGACAGAAATGACACTTGACAGCGCGTGATTATCTGCGTACACAAGGGAAGCAGCAGACAGGTTAAAAGAAAAACCTGCGCTTGTATGTACTTATGCCGACGGATATTGTAATGGCAAAGAAAATTTTATGAAAGGGCTGGCGAAAAAGTGTTCTTATGGAAACAAAGGAGGAACAAAAAATGAGAGAGGCTGTTTTATTTATTGCAATGAGCCTCGATGGTTATATTGCCGACAAAAACGGTGGCGTGGGTTGGCTGAATGGACAAGGAGATGACAGTGAAAATATTGATACCTATTCCAAGTTTTCGAAAGATATTGACACAGTTTTGATGGGGTGGAATACCTATCATCAGGTGGCAACAGAGCTTTCTCCCAATAAATGGATATATAGCGATTTTTTGACCTACGTGTTTACACACAAGCAGATGAGCTCGGCAGAAAATGTTTATTTTACAGGGGAATCCCCGGTAGATTTGGTAAAGCGGCTAAAAAATCAGGATGGAAAGGATATTTGGATTTGCGGCGGTGCAAATCTTGTAGGCCAGCTCCAGCGTGTGGATTTAATCGACAAATATTACATTTCTGTTATTCCGACTCTTTTAGGTGATGGTATCCGCTTGTTTGGGGAAATGGAAAACCAACAAAAGCTGTCACTCATTCAAACACAAAATTATAATGGGATCGTGGAACTGATCTATGCACACAGGTGATATTGGTCAAAAGATAAAGAGAAAGTGAGATGCCTTTTTTAATATTACATGAAGAAACACACAAAGACCGAAAGCGGATATTCCCCAAATGTGGCATGATATGAAACCTGAGATAGATGGGATAGAAAGCCTGCCCAAATTCCTTTATAAAGTGTAAAAAGATGCCTAATGCCCAAATGGATACACAAGAACAGATAAAATGACTATATTCACGCAGAAACAAAAGCCTTGGGAACCTTCCTTACGGAGGGCGCCCAAGACTTTTCTATATGACTTTGGCTACATGAGCCAACAACAGCCAAAGCCCCTGTGGTGGTAAAATATTTGCTTATCCCAAAGATTCTTTGCTAGCTTTTCGAATGTCAACCCGGCGAATTTTTCCGCTGATGGTCTTCGGCAATTCTTCTACAAATTCTACGATGCGAGGGTATTTGTAAGGTGCTGTCTGCTTTTTCACATAGACTTGCAGTTCTTTTACCAATTCGTCAGAGGGCTTGTAGTTTTTTGTCAACACAATGGTCGCTTTGACCACCTGCCCACGAACCGGGTCTGGCGCGCCGGTGACTGCGCATTCCAATACAGCTGGGTGCTCCATCAGTACACTTTCTATTTCAAATGGCCCAATTCGGTACCCTGATGCCTTGATAACGTCATCTGTGCGGCCTACATACCAGTAGAAGCCATCCTCGTCCATCCAAGCGGTATCTCCAGTATGGTATAGTCCATCGTGCCAGGCCCTTCGGGTCATTTCATCATCCCGGTAATATCCCATGAACAGGCCAACCTGTTTTTCCCCATGTGTGCGGACACAAATTTCGCCTACCAGTCCAGGCTGGACCTCCTTGCCATTTTCATCAACTAATGCAATATTGTAAAGGGGAGAGGGTTTTCCCATCGAGCCCGGTTTTGGACTTGTTCCAGCTAGATTTGCTAAAGTCAAGGTTGTTTCTGTCTGACCAAAACCTTCATATAGCTTTAGACCTGTATACTCGTAAAAACGGTTGTATACCTCCGGATTCAGCGCTTCGCCAGCGGTGGTGGCATATTTTAAAGAGCTGAGGTCGTATCCTTCCATGCCTTCTTTAATAAAAAATCGGTAGATTGTAGGCGGTGCACAAAAAGAGGTGATACGGTATTTCTCAATGAGATGAAGCAGGTCGTGGGGGGCAAATTTTTCGTAATCGTATACAAAAATGGTACAGCCAACCATCCATTGGCCATATAGTTTTCCCCAGACGGCTTTCCCCCAACCGGTGTCGGATACTGTCAGATGTAGGCCGTCGGACGGTATATTGTGCCAGTATTTTGCCGTGATCAGATGGCCGATCGCATAGGTATAATCGTGCAGGACCATTTTGGGATAACCGGTGGTGCCGGAGGAAAAGTACATCAGCATCGGCTCCAGCGCTTTGGTGTCGGCCCTTGAGAATTCATCTGACATGGATTTCAGCTCGGTATCAAAGTCAATCCACCCGGAGCGAGAGCCCATGGCGGTGAAACGGGAAGTAAGACCATGGTATTCTGTGCAGGCTCGTTCAATTTGATCGACTACCTCTCCTGTCGCAGTTGCGACAATTGAGCTAACGCTGGCAGCATTAAACCGATAGATGTAATCCTTTTTTGTCAGCAAATTTGTGGCGGGAATAGCTATTGCACCAATTTTGTGTAACGCTAGGATAGAAAACCAGAACTGATAATGCCGTTTTAAAACCAGCATAACCCTATCGCCTTTTTTAATTCCATGCTTTGCAAACAGATTAGCTGCCTTATTTGAGTACCGGCGCATATCCTCAAAAGTAAAGATTTTTTCTTCTCCCAGGTCATTACACCAGATCATTGCGCGCCGATTTGGTTCGATACGGGCAATTTCATCGACCACATCGTAAGCGAAATTAAAATTTTCTTCATAAATAGGGTGGAGGGTTTTTAATACACCATGTTTGTCAAAGCTTTCATCGCAAAAACGTTCGTACAAGTCCTCGACGGCTAATGTTTTCATTGGGTTACTCCTCCTCTTCCTTCAATACAACTGCAATAAAACGGCATTCTTTTCCACCAGTGGCAATCATGCCATGTCCATGTCCAGAGTTATAATAGATAGAATCGCCAGGATGCAGAATTTCGCAGTGGTCCTCAAGCTGTACTTTTAAATCGCCTTCTAAAATATAATCGAACTCCTGCCCCTTATGGTAGGAAAGGTGAATTGGCTTTGACTGATCTTCTTCTGAATAGGGGGCGGTTACCAGAAAAGGCTCGCAGGTTTTGTTTTTAAAAAGGTACGCTAAATGTTGGTAGCTGAATCCCGCGCGCCGCTTGATTGGCAGCCCTTCATCTTTGCGGACAATAGAATAAAAGCTTAGACGGGGATTTTCTCCGGTGACCAGTTCCATCATATCAACACCAAATAATTTGGCGCATTGATACAAAAAAGTAAAGGAAAAATCTCTTTCACCCTTTTCACAGGCAAGGTATTCTTCCACTGGGACATTGGTCGCTTTTGCCGCTTCTTCAGGAGCAATTTCCAATATTTCCCTCAGTTCCCGAATTCGCATTGCAATTTCAATGAGTTTGGTTTCCATGATAAAATACCTCCACTTCAAAAAATAAAAAAAAAAAAAAAAATAAAAAGCTCGTCCCCACATGGGACGAGCCAAAACCCGCGTTACCACCCAATTTGCGCAATCCGGTTGCGCCTCTCGGCAGGGTTCTAACAAACCCCTGGCTTTAACGCAGCCTTACGAAGGACATCTACTTGCGCATATCGCTTTGGTGCCTTGGCTTGGGAGGGATTCGCCTGCTTTGTCCTTATTGTCTTGCAGCAACCGACAACTCTCTGAAAAGGATGATAAAACCGGCACGTCTCCGTCATTGCCTTTCTGGTAGTTTATTAAATTTACTAGCATTATAAGGATTTTCTGAAAAAATGTCAAGCCCTAAGAAAAAATTATTTTCGAAAGTTCCTGAACATCAGTGGCGATAAAGTCGGCTTTATTTTCTATCAACTCTTCTTTTGTGCGAAATCCCCACAATACACCGCAAGAGGGTAAACCGCTATTTTTGGCAGTCTGGATGTCTACACAAGTATCGCCTACATATAAGGCATCGGCAGGGGAGACGCCAGTTTGATTTAGCACACGTTTTACACCGGTTGGATCTGGTTTTTTTGGAGTCTCATCATTTTGTCCGATAGTGGCGACAAAATGAATTTTAGGAAAGTAGTGTTCAACAACCTTTGTAGCAATAGTATGGGGCTTATTGGAAACAACTGCCACTAGTACTCCTTTTTCATTACATCTGGACAAAAGAGCCTCTATTTCAGGATAGGGACGGGTTTTATCTTGGCTGTGGGCGGAATAGTAGGGCATATAGATAGACTTTACCTTTTGGAAAAGCTCCTTGTTTTCCCGCTTTTCTGGAGGAAGGCACCGGAGAATTTTTGTATCAACACCATCGCCGACAATATATTTGTATTCCTCAACTGTATGGAGCGGAAGACCACATTTTTCTAACGCATAGTTTGCACTGTCGGCAAGGTCATCAATTGAGTTAATTAAAGTCCCATCCAGATCAAAAAGAACCAGTTTTTTCATTTGTTCATCCCCTAAATTGTACTGGATTTAGTGTAGCACTTTTAGATCATCCATGCAATTACATTTTTTGCGATAGGGTAAAAATGTATATAAAAAACAGAACCGGCATTTCGCCGGTTCTGTTTTGCACTCTATAAGAGTGGTTGTGCCCCAATTAAAATATTACAAAATAAGATTATTTTGCGTTGTCGTTTGCTTTCTTCAAAGCATCCAGGAAAGTACCGATATCGATGGTGCAGCTGCTCTCCAGATCGGTTACATCCGGTACGCGGGTATGTTCTTCATCTCTCTGCTTTACAGGTGTGTTGATCGCATCAGAAGCGGTTTTGCCTTTCAGATAATCTTCCAGAGCAACCATCTGCTCGCCAACCTCTTTGCCGATTCCAGAGTAGGATCTCATGCCATACTCGTCGCCCAGCTCTTTTTTGGTTTTGCGCTCTTCGCTAAAAGAAACGACTTTTCCGGTCGCATCATAGGATACCTGCGGCTGGATAGCATCGAAGGATACACCCAGGATTTTGCCATTTGCATCAAAGGTAGCAGCGCAAATGGTTACATTCGCCTGGAATTTTCCATCCGCATCGTCAGAAGCGTCAGAAGCAGAACCGGTGGTGATGGCACCCAGACCAGTTTTCACAGTGGTGGCTCCGCAACCAGCCAGCATCAGCAGAGCCAGAGTCAAAGCGATAATTTTTTTCATTTTGTAGACCTCCAATTCTTGTTATAAAAGAACAAGTGTCGTCTTTTTAGTATCCTCATTTATGCACAACTATAAATTCTGAATACTACGCTGATTATTATACCTTAAAAGATGTAAAAGTCAAGCTAGCTTTTTCCACTAAGAATTGGCTTGCATCCTACCTATTTTTTGCTATAATAGAGAAGAAAGTGCTTGTGAAGAAAGATTTCTTTGTTTTAGGATTGGAAAATGAGAAATATGAAGAAGATTGCGTGTTTTTTTGTTTCGTTTCTTTGCCTTATTTTTTCAGGATGCGGCTCGTCTGAATATACACGATATCGCGGTGAGTTTTTCGGTACCTTTGATACGGTCGTTTCGGTAGTCGGATATGTCCAAAAGGAGAAGGATTTTGACCGGTATCTTAAGTTTACGCAGGAACGTTTTCAGTATTTCCATCAGCTTTTTGACCGATATGAGCTTTATGAAAATGTGGTTAATATAAAAACCATCAATGACAATGCGGGCGTTGCGCCGGTAGAGGTTTCGGAGGATCTATTTGCATTTTTAGAATATTGCTTGCAGTGGTGCGAAAAAAGTGATGGCCGGTTCAATATTGCATTGGGGCCGGTATTAGAAATTTGGCACGATTACCGGGAACGATATGAGAATGCTGCGGAAGGAACGCTTCCGGAAGAGGAAGAACTACAAGCGGCAAATCGGCTGACCGATTTTCAAAAAGTTCAGCTGGATGCAGAACATCAAACGGTTTTTTTGACAGAGAAAGGCATGTCGTTGGACGTAGGGGCTTTAGCCAAGGGGTATGCAACAGAAAAGGTGGGAAAAGAGCTCTTTGATATGGGCTTTACCTCCTTCAGCATCAGCGCAGGCGGAAATGTGAGGACTTTTTCGCCCCCAGCCGCTGGTGAACGGTCCAAATGGAACATCAGCATTCGAAACCCTAATACAGAGGAGGACCCAGATGCAGAACCGGTAGATTTTTTGTATCTGGATAATCTTTCGGTCGTTACCAGCGGTGATTATCAGCGCTATTATATGGTGAATGGCAAGAAAATTCATCATATCATTGACCCGTCAACCTTGTATCCGGCCAGCTATTATAAATCGGTAACAGTCATTATGGAAGATTCCGCTCAGGCTGATTTGCTCTCTACCTGGCTGTTTACCCTGCCTTTAGAAGAGGCGGAAAAGGCTGCAAAAGAGCTTGGTGCAGAGGTCTTTTGGGTGATGCAGGATGATACGGTTGCTTATACAGATGGATATGTGGCATATTCTAAAAATTATGGCGGCGCAGCAATGAATTAGGAGGAAATATGGAAGAGAAGAAAAATATTTTTGAACTGAAAAAAAGCTGGCATTGGATGGTCTATATTTATGTTGTACTGCCGGTCGCTATGTTTGTTCTGGGGTGGCTTATGGGTGACAATGATATGGGAAAGTTTTTCTCTGGTCTTTTTCATGCATATAATTTATATGTGATGAATCCTATTTTTAATCTTGATAAAAAAATGGGGATTATCGGAATCCTGGTCCCCTTATTTCTGTTTGGGTGGGCTGTTAAACGGAAAGATTTTATTGATTTAGCAATTAGCGCTGGTATTGAAGCTTTGGTAGTTGTTTATTTTTGGCAGGAATGGAACTATCTGTTGATTCGTCCACTGCATTTTTGATCTGTTGTTTGAAACGATATATTCCGATTGCTTCTGTGAAGAAATATTGGCCAGATTCCCAAAAAGGAAATAGCCTACTTGACAGAAATGCGGGATTTTATTATACTGATGGCAAATCACACAACCATGTGACTGACGGTAAGTGGGTAACCACAGGGGAGCATGGGGGTTTTCGCCGACCGTCTGGGCAATCTTATTTTAGATTGCCCTTTTTCTTATATATGGGCAGTTTAAAAATTAGGAGATCGATTTATCGTAAGAAAAAAGGAGGAAATTTTATGGATCATAAAAATTGGATGGGGTTTGTTGGAGAGAGCTGGAAGAACAGTATTGATGTTCGCAGCTTTATCCAAGAGAATTATACTCCCTATGATGGAGATGAAAATTTCCTTTCGGGACCTACCGAGCGGACAAGAAAGCTTCTGGCGGAATTTGAAGAATTGCTGCGGCAGGAACAGGAAAAAGGCGGCGTTTTGGATGTAGATACAGAGCATGTTTCTTCGCTGACCAATTACCGGCCGGCATATCTCAATAAAGAGCTGGAATTGATCGTTGGATATCAAACGGAAAAACCTTTGACACGCGGAGTGAACCCTTTTGGCGGCATCCGTATGGCTCGTTCCGCCTGCGAAGCCTATGGGTACCAGCTGTCTGATAAGGTTGAGCAGGAGTTTTTGTACCGCACAACCCATAACGACGGTGTTTTTCGTGTTTATTCGGATGAGATGCGAAAGGCGAGAAAATCTGGCGTTATCACCGGATTGCCTGACGCTTATGGCCGGGGCCGTATTATTGGAGATTACCGCAGGGTAGCGCTTTACGGCATTGACCGGTTGATCGAGGAAAAAAAGCGGGATAAAGCAGAAATTGCGATGGGGATTATGGATACCGATACAATCCGCCAAAGCGAGGAATTGTTTCAGCAGATCGCTTTTTTGCAGAAACTAAAAGAGATGGCCGCTATGTATGGCTATGATATCAGCGAGCCGGCCGCCAACGCCAGGGAAGCGGTTCAGTGGCTGTACTTTGGCTATTTGGGCGCGATTAAAGAGCAAAATGGAGCGGCTATGTCTTTGGGGCGGGTTAGTACCTTTTTGGATATCTATTTTACGCGGGATATCCAGTTGGGTCTGTTGGATGAAACCGGCGCGCAGGAACTGGTAGACGATTTTGTTATGAAGCTTCGTGCGGCGCGCCATCTGCGCACGGTAGAGTATAATGAGCTGTTCGGCGGCGACCCGATGTGGATTACAGAAAGCATTGGCGGTATCGGTGAAAACGGAAATCCGCTTGTGACAAAAAGTTCTTTTCGTTTTTTGCATACGTTATATAATCTGGGTGCAGCGCCGGAGCCAAACCTGACCGTTTTGTGGTCGGAAAAACTACCGGAGGCTTTCAAGCGATATTGCGCTCGTGTGTCGATTGAAACGGATGCGATCCAGTATGAGAACGATGATGTTATGCGGCCGATTTATGGAGACGATTACGCAATCGCATGCTGTGTATCCGCTATGAAAATAGGAAAGCAGATGCAGTTTTTTGGCGCGCGCTGCAATCTGCCCAAGCTTTTGCTGCTGGCGCTGAACGGCGGACGGGATCAGATGACCGGGTTACAATTGGGGCCGCAGATGGAACCGTATGCCGGCGATATCCTGGATTTTGAAGCGGTGTGCGGCAGATGGCAGATCTATCTGGAGTGGTTGTGCAAGCTATATGTCAACACGATGAATGTCATTCACTATATGCATGATAAATATGCCTATGAAAAAACCCAGATGGCGTTGCATGATACAAATGTGGAACGTTTTATGGCGTTCGGTGTGGCGGGTCTTTCGGTTCTGACAGATTCTCTGAGCGCGATTCGATATGCAAAGGTTAAAGTAGTGCGGGATGAAAATGGACTGATTGAAAACTTTGATACAGTTGGAGAGTTTCCCAAGTATGGGAATGATGATGATCGGGTGGATCAAATAGGCAAAAAGGTCTTGGAAGATGTCTACGCGCAGCTCAAGCGCAATCCCACCTATCGTGGGGCAATTCATACCCTGTCGGTCTTAACCATTACTTCTAACGTGGTGTATGGCAAGAAAACAGGCGCTACACCGGATGGCCGCAAAAAAGGGCAGCCCTTTGCGCCAGGCGCAAATCCCATGCATAACCGTGAGCATAACGGGGCGTTGGCGTCGCTTAATTCGGTGGCCAAAATGCCATACGATGTTTGCCGGGACGGCATTTCCAACACTTTTTCCATCACTCCCTCTACGTTAGGAAAGACCTTAGAGCAACAGGAGAACAATCTGGTCAGCATTTTAGACGGATACTTTGTACAAAAAGCGCATCATATCAATGTAAATGTACTTAATAAAGAGAAGCTGCTAGATGCATATGAAAATCCACAGAAATACCCGAATTTGACCATTCGTGTTTCCGGCTATGCCGTTCATTTCCACCGTCTTTCCAAAGAGCAGCAAAGAGAGGTTATCAGCCGTACCTTCCATCAGGCCATGTAGCACAGGAGGAAATATGTTAAAGGGTTTAGTGCATTCGTTTGAATCTTTGGGAACTTTAGATGGTCCAGGCGTGCGCTGTGTTGTTTTTTTACAGGGATGCCCGCTCAGATGTATCTATTGCCATAATCCTGACACGTGGGATAAATCCAAAGGCATGGCTATGAGTGCGCAGGAAGTACTCGAGCGGGTAACGCGTTACCGTGCGTACTTCGGAAATAATGGCGGCATCACCGTATCCGGCGGGGAGCCGCTGCTACAGGCAGAGTTTGTTACTGAAATTTTTGCACGGTGTCAAGAGGAAGGAATCCACACAGTATTAGATACCAGTGGACATGGCGTGCAAAAAGAGAGCTTGACTCCTTTGCTGGAAAAAACGGATATGGTACTGCTGGATCTTAAAATGACTACCGAGCAGGACTATATTCAAAACACAGGTGGTTCTTTAAAAAAGGTAATGGATTTTTTAGATGAACTGGAGCAAAGGGAAATCCCGGTTTGGATTCGGCAGGTTGTGGTACCAGGCGTAACCGATTCGCAGGAAAACCTTATTCGATTGGCGCAATTGCTTGCCGGGAAAAAATCTGTGCAGAAAGTTGAATTTCTTCCTTTCCGAAAGCTTTGTCAAGAGAAGTATGAGCAGATGGAAATTCCTTTTCCGTTGGGAAGAACCCCTGAGGCGACAGAGTCTTTTTGCCGGGAATATGCCAACCGTTTTTATGAGATTTTTTCTGCGGAACAGAAATAAAGAGAAAAGGTCGGTGTCCTTATTAATTGGACGCCGACCTTTTTCACAAAATGTATTGGGGAATAGTTAGATATTAACAGATCCTGACAAAAAATGTTGTCGAAATGAGACGAGAAAATAAGAAAAGTTCCTTATTTGATTTTTCGCAAAAACCGCGGACGGAAGAAATGCTGGTAAAAATAGAATATACGGCTTAAAGCCAGTTCAAATGTGATAAAGACAGCGTTGCCAGCCAAAAGAGTGATGATGCCGGTAAAACGCCCCAAAGATCCCATATCGGTCATTATATCCGGCATTTTAAAAACATAAAGCATTAGACCATAAGCCGATAAAATAGACAGGTTGAAGATAGAAAATTTTATAATCCATTGCAAAAGCTTTCTTTTCACGTGATGATCCAAATAATCCTTGGCGACTGGATAGTATCCAAGAAAAACAAAAATGATAGCAGCCTGCTTATCTGGTACAATAAACAGACTGAGTAGAGAAACCACCAGATACACCAGTAAAGCCCACCGGTAACCGCAATCGATAACAATGGCGATTAGCAGAAAACCGGCAGCAGCGGGAGCGGCGTAAGTCAGAAAAGGAAAAAAGCCGGTCATGAGCATAAGCAGGATGCAAAGCGATGCGATGACACCGCCCAATGCGACCTGAGAACTTTTTTTCAGCATGGTGGCTCCTCCTTCAAAAATGATGTCAATTTCACATCAGCAGCACCCGCGCCCACCCATGCACTGGCAGCAACAATCGGCACAAACCATAGAAGTGCAAAAGTTGCAGGGTGAACAGTACATTCCGCCAGGCATTGAACCGGGATTGGAGCCATGGGCGCGTTGCCAGCTCATCTGCTGGAGAGCCATACGATATTCTTGATTGTTGGGGTTTTTCTGTACCGCTTGATTAAAGTGCCGATAAGCCTCGTCCAGCCAACCTCTGGTATAAAAGACGCTTCCTTTCAAAAAGTACCATTCTGCATCACGAGAAGCTTGAGGAACACCGTCCAATAACTCTTCCGCTTCTGTAATGCGGTTATTATTGATCATACGACGAATATCAGAAAACTGTGAGGACGTGCTACCAGCGCTTCCAGGCGCCGCACCACCGCGCCGCATATCCATAATTTGGTCATAAGCAGCGGTAATTTCCTTCATCTTTTCCTCAGCCAGATCAGATAAAGGATCACCCTGATAATGGTCAGGGTGATATTTCCTCGCCAGTTCACGATATGCTTTTTTTACTTCCTCGTCAGAGGCTGTGGAGGAAACTCCTAACACTTTATAAGGGTCGATCATGTGTTTTTCTCCTTTTTCTGCAGGATTTTTTGCAGAGATTGTTTTA
>CAJUMG010000023.1:0-9786 GCA_910587335.1 uncultured Oscillospiraceae bacterium | reverse complement strand
AAAATAATGTTTTCTAAAATCGGCTGCCAATCATTGAGTTCCAGCAAGGCAAAGGCTTTCTCCAGTTCTGCAATCGTGCCCTGAATACTTTCAGTAGCAGGCGCATACGAAAGGTTTTTCATTTTTGCGGCGGTATACTGCTGCAAAAACGGATTAAAACGCTGTTTTTTCTCATCCTTTTCCAGATCGTCCAGAGCGTCTATCAGATAGATGTATCGTCCAAGTAAATAACCAAAACGAGAAAGAACCCGCTTTTGTACAGGATGGTCTGATAGATTTTCGCAGATTACAGATAAAGCATGGGCAGTGGGTTCTGCTGCAAGATCCGGCCCGGCGCTTTGCAATTCCACCTGCTTTTGATGCTTTGTCATTTCTTCCATCAAACGATCGTATTCCGGTACGGTTTCCCGCGCTTTTTTTCGACTATGCCCAAAGAAAGGAAGCGCCATATAGACAGGCAATCGAGACAACAGCTTCTCATCGGAAAGCTGATCCTCGCATTTATAATATAATGTGATAGCAGCCAGGGCCGCAACCCGGTTGGTAATACCTTCTAAACGACAGGCAAAACATTTTTTGAGTGGATTGACAGGACAGCGAATTTTAAAGAAATCCGGAGAAGACTGCTGCAAGCCCATTGAGAGAATCGCGAGAAAAGTAAAATCATAGCTGAGGGTCAAACGGGAAAAAACGCCGAATTGACGGCCCAATTCCTTACAAAGACCACAGTACACAGACCTATACGCTTCATATTCCTTCATTCTCAATTCTGGTTGAAATGGTCTGATATATCCAAACAAAAAACGGTCCACCCTTTGCATTGTTTTGCCCATATTCTAATAAAATATTTTACAACATGCGAGCAGATTATTTGGTGAAGAATTTGTGAATTCGAAAGGAAATGACTATTTTTTACAAATGAGGGAAATGGTTCATCTTTCGCTTTAAAGCTTTGAATTGACATCATACAGAGATTATACTATAATTAAATTCATTGAAATCAGTGGTGGTGGGGATGCTTTGGACATTTTAACGTTATTTTTTCTGGCGGTTGGCCTTTCCATGGATGCGATGGCAGTATCCATTTCAGATGGGCTTTGTTTCCGTAAGCTGCGGCGGTCAGGCTTCTTTCTCATTGCCTTTGCCTTTGGCCTGTTTCAGGGTTTAATGCCAACGATCGGGTATTTTGCGGGGCAGACGTTCAGCATATACATAAAAGAGTTTGATCACTGGATCGCTTTGATTTTATTGGGGTTTATCGGCGGTAAAATGGTCTTGGAATCTATCTCTCAGATGCGGCACCCAGAGGAAGTGACTGAAGAAAGAATTTTTACCGGCCGTCTTTTGATTGTGCAGGCGATTGCCACCAGTATTGATGCTTTGGCAGTTGGAATTGGTTTTGCGGTTCTGGATATCAATATCTGGGCAGCATCCGGTTTTATTGCGGTAACAACATTTCTTTTTTCCGCTCTAGGTGTTTGGATTGGAAGAAGATTTGGTTCTTTTCTCCAGGAAAAGGCGGAACTGTTAGGTGGGCTGATTTTGGTATCAATCGGTATTAAGATTTTTGCGGAGCATATGCTCGGATAATAGAATAGAGGAGGAAAATTATGAAAAGGCTGATGCTTGGTAATGAAGCGGTGGCCCGGGGATTATATGAAGCTGGCTGTCGGGTTGTTTCCAGCTATCCGGGAACACCCAGTACGGAGATTTCTGAATATGCGGCGAAGTATGAAGAAATCTACGCGGAATGGGCTCCTAATGAGAAGGTTGCGGCAGAGGTGGCGTTGGGCGCAAGTTTCGGCGGAGCCAGATCTTTTTGCGCTATGAAACATGTGGGATTGAATGTGGCGGCAGATCCGCTGTTTACCTCCAGCTATACAGGTGTAAATGGCGGTATGATTTTTGCTGTAGCAGACGATCCGGGAATGCATTCTTCTCAGAATGAGCAGGACTCTCGGCACTATGCCATCGCGGCAAAACTGCCCATGCTGGAACCGGCTGATTCTGAGGAGTGCAGAGATTTTATCAAAGAGGCTTACGAAATTTCTGAAAAGTATGATACACCGGTATTGTTTCGGCTCTCGACCCGTGTGTCTCATTCCCAAAGTATCGTTGAAGAAGGTCAGCGAAAAGAAGTGCCCTTAAAGGATTATGTGAAAAATCCGCAAAAGTATGTTATGATGCCGGCCTTTGCCAAAAGTCGGCATGTGGTGGTTGAGAAACGGCTGGAGGAGTTGTCTCTTTTAGCCGAAAAAACCGGTCTGAACCGAATTGAATGGGCGGACAGAAAAGTGGGCGTAGTATGCTCGGGGATTGCCTATCAGTATGTAAAAGAGGCTTTGGGGGATCAGGCAAGCGTTTTAAAGTTGGGCCTGATTTATCCGCTGCCGGAACAGATGATCCGCGATTTTGCCCGGCAGGTGGACAAGCTTTATGTCATTGAGGAGTTAGATGACATTTTTGAAACCCAGATTAAAAAGCTGGGTATTCCTTGCGAAGGAAAATCGCTGTTTACAAGGCTTGGCGAGTATTCTCCGCAGATCATTGCGGAAAAGATTCTGGGTCAAAAAACAGAGTATCGGGTCTTTGACGAAGAGGTTCCGGCGCGTCCGCCGGCTATGTGTCCCGGATGCCCTCACAGAGGGCTATACTACGTGTTATCCAAGCTGGGTGTTATGGTCAGCGGAGACATAGGCTGTTATACTCTTGGGGCAACCGCTCCCTTAAACGCAATGGACAGCTGTGTCTGTATGGGCGCTTCTATTTCTGCACTGCACGGCTTTAACAAGGCTAGGAATATGGAGGAACGCTCTGTTGCGGTGATTGGTGATTCTACTTTTATGCATTCGGGCATGACCGGCCTTGTAAATATTGGATACAATAAAGGAAATTCGACTGTCATTATTCTGGATAATCGGATTACTGGCATGACAGGCCATCAGGAAAATCCCACTACCGGCCGAACTTTGAAGGGGGAGGAAGTACCCCAAATTAGTATTGAAGCGGTTTGTCATGCAGCGGGAATAAACAGAGTTAGGGTAGTTGACCCTTATGATGTAGCGCAGGTAGAGTCGGTGCTGAAAGAAGAGTTAGCGGCGCCAGAACCTTCGGTTATTATCAGCCGTCGCCCTTGTGTGCTACTAAAATCGGTACCGAGAAAATCTCCGCTTACTGTAAACACGCAAAAATGCAGGACCTGTAAAGCCTGCTTTAAAATCGGCTGTCCTGCTATCCATATGGAGGGAGAGAAAGCGGCAATTGATTCGACATTGTGTGTCGGATGCGGTTTATGTGCATCTCTTTGCCCATTCCATGCCATTGGACCCTTAGGAGGAGAAGAAAAATGAAGACAAAAAGCGTTATGATCGTTGGTGTCGGAGGGCAGGGGTCCTTATTAGCCAGCCGGATTTTGGGTCATGTATTTATGGCAGAAGGGTTCGACGTCAAGGTCTCGGAGGTTCACGGCATGTCCCAACGGGGCGGATCGGTGGTTACATATATCAAATATGGGGAAAAGGTTTATTCTCCTATTGTTGAAAAGGGAGAGGCGGATTATCTCCTTTCTTTTGAACAGCTCGAGGCGGCAAGATGGCTTTCTTATCTAAAAAAAGACGGTGTCATGGTTGCGAGCACCCAAAAAATTGAGCCTATGCCAGTGATTACCGGGGCAGCTGAATATCCGCAGGGTATTTTGCCAAGGTTGCGTCAGGCCGGTGTTCATCTGATGGAGGCAGATGCTTTAGATCTTGCACAGCAAGCGGGATCGCCGAAAGCCACCAATACAGTTTTGATCGGCCTTCTTTCCACAATGATGCCTTTTGCGAAAGAAAAATGGGAAGATGCAATCCGGGTAATTGCCCCTCCAAAGTTTGTAGACTTAAATCTAAAAGCCTTTTCCCTGGGGCGGGAAGCCGCTGTCTAATGGGAGTCGTCAGCTGCATAAGAGCTTAAAAAAGGAGAGGAAGTATAAATGGAACGCTATTGGAATTCAATTGAAACAGCCCCTGCCCATGAAATGAAAGCGCTGCAAAGTCTTCGGCTGTCACAAACGGTTCGGCATGTTTATGAGCATATACCTTTCTACCGAAAAAAGTTTGATGAAATGAATATCAAACCAGAGGATATTCAATCTATTGATGATATTTCCAAACTTCCGTTTACCTATAAACAAGATCTAAGAGATAATTACCCCTATGGGCTTTTTGCGGTACCAGCTGAAGAGCTGGTTCGCATCCATGCTTCCAGCGGCACAACGGGGAAACAGACAGTAGTTGGTTACACGGCGAATGATATTAAAATCTGGGGAAATTGCTGTGGACGCGCACTGACAGCTGCTGGGGGAGATGCCAGTGATTTTGTTCATGTATCGTATGGCTATGGTCTTTTCACCGGTGGACTGGGTCTGCATGCAGGGGCGGAGGAAATTCATGCGACGGTTATCCCGGTTTCGTCTGGAAATACCAAGCGTCAGTTACAGATCTTTAAAGATTTTGGCTCGACGATTTTATGCTGCACACCCTCTTATGCACTGTTTTTAGGCGAAAGCCTACGGGAGATGGGGATTGATAAGTCAGAGATTCATTTGAAGGCAGGCGTTTTCGGAGCAGAGCCTTGGAGCGATGAAATGCGCCAGAAAATAGAAGATTTGCTGGGTATAAAAGCTTATGATATTTATGGCCTGTCAGAGATTATGGGGCCGGGCGTTGCCTTTGAATGCAGTGAACAAACGGGAATGCATGTGAACGAGGATCACTTCTATCCAGAAATTATCGATCCTGATACAGGGGAAGTGCTTCCTGAAGGGGAAGTAGGGGAATTGGTCTTTACCTGTATCACCAAAGAGGCGCTGCCTTTGATTCGATACCGGACACGGGACATCGCGTCGTTGACTAGGGAAAAGTGCAGCTGCGGTCGTACGCTGATAAAGATGAAAAAACCCAGCGGAAGAACAGACGACATGTTGATTATCCGTGGCGTAAATGTATTCCCCTCACAGGTAGAGGCGGTGTTGCTGGAGCTGGGAGATACGGCTCCGCATTATATGCTAATCGTTGACCGCGTTGGCAATCTGGATACACTGGAGATCCAGGTTGAGATGAAAGAAGATATGGAGTTTGACGCAGTTCGTCTGATTGAAGAGACAGAAGCAAAAATTAAATCTGCGGTTGCTTCAACTTTGGGAATCTCGGCAAAGGTCACGCTTCTTCCGCCCAAATCCATTACTAGAAGCGAAGGAAAAGCGGTTCGGGTAATAGACAAACGAAAAATCTGATAGACTGCTAAGCTGTATGGAATGGAGAGAGAAAATATGACGATGAAGCAATTATCTGTTTTTGTAGAGAATAAGCCGGGTTCATTAGCGGGAATTACAGAGATTTTGAGCGAAAACCAGATCGATATGTGCGCTCTGTCTGTGGCAGATACAGAACGTTATGGGATTTTGCGTTTGATTGTCAATTATCCGCAAAAAGCGGAGTCAGTGTTGAAAGAAGCTGGATTTAAGGTTTCGCTGACGGATGTCATCGCTATAGCAGTATCCAACCATCCAGGAGGATTGGCAAAAGCACTTAGAGTTCTGGCGAAAGCAGAAATTACTGTGGAGTATATGTATGCGTTTGTTTCCCCTAAGGCTGATACAGCATATGTGATTCTTCGTGTGCAGGATAACAAAAAAGCTGTCGGCGCTTTAGAGGAAGGCGGCATCCCCATTGTCCGTGGAGAAGAGGTATATGGCAAGTAGGTAAGATCAAAAAGCGAAGGATTGTTTTGCGCCGTAACCAGCCCCAAGCTGGATTATAGCAAATAAAAATCAATAGTCATTGGCAGAGTAGATTTTTGTGCGTTAAGTGCTGTCTGGACGGGGAGTTGTCAGACGGACGAAAAGGAAACTTGCGGTACAAATTTCGCATCCCGCTGCTACATGAAGGAGAGACTCCCTCTCTTTCTGTGGCTCGCAGTGGCTGGCGACAGAAAGAGGAGGAGTTTTTATGTGTCAAAACATCCCAACAGGGTAAGGTGCTTCAGGAGCGCTTCAAGAACAAAAAGTAGTAACCTGAACAAAAGAAAGGGATGATTTTATGAAGGTAAAACGGCTTGTAACTAATGCTATGTTAATTGCGATGTATGTGGTGTTAAGTTTGTTTTCTATTAACCTGGGAAATATGAAAATCACATTGGACAGCTTTCCCATTATTGTAGGCGCTGTTTTGTTCGGCCCCTTGGATGGGTTGATCATTGGATTTTTTGGCAGCTTTTTGAACCAGCTTTTACTTTTTGGCTTTACACCCACGACTCTCCTATGGGTAATGCCGGCCGCAGTCCGTGGCCTATTGATCGGCCTTTTTGCCAAACGGCATCGGTTTTCTATGAGTTTTGGGCAAACACAATTTATTACGATTTCCACAGCGCTTTTGGTCACAGCGCTTAATACAGGTGTTATGTATCTGGACAGTAAAATCTATGGATATTACTCTTTTGCCTATGTTTTTGGTGCAGTGATCCCAAGAATTTTCACAGGAATCTTGACTGCATTTGTATTTGGAAGTATCCTTCCTTATGTTGTTAAACCGGTAAAAGTTTTTATCGATCGCAAATAAGGTGTCATTTTTGTACTATAAAACAAAAGCCGCAGATTCTGCGGCTTTTGTTTTTAAAGATCATCTGCATCCTGAACCGGCTTTTCATAAGGAGTAGCGGTTTTTCCAGTATAGCTTCCCTGCGGATCCGTTTGAAAAGAAGAGGCTTTGACAAATGCCTCGGCTACCTGTTTTGCTTTTTTTTGCGGACTTTTTTTAGAATGGCACTCCATATTTTTGCTCCTTTGTGATAAAATAAAGTCAAATATTAGATTGCACAAAAGCAGAGTGGATATGAAAGGAAATATCTTGGTGAAAAAAGAATTTTTGTTATTTGATCTGGATGGTACAATTATTGATTCGAAGGATGGAATTCTTGATGCAGTTCAGCATACCCTTTTTCAGTATGGAATCGAAGAGCAAAGGGAAAAGCTTATTTGCTATGTAGGGCCGCCTATTGTGGACGCGTTAATCCGTTTTCATCATTTCACATTAGAAGCCGCTCGAAAGGCGGTACCAATATATCGCAGTTATTATGCTGTACACGGGATGAAAGGAAATGAGATTTTTCCAGGTGTCGTGGAAGTAATGGAAAAATTTCTGCGGCAAGGGAAAAAATTGGCGGTAGCCACTTCAAAGCCGATTGAAGTAGCTTTGCCGATTTTGGAGGAGTTGGGATTAACCTCTTATTTTACGGTTATTGGCGGTAGCTCTTTATCAGGTGAAAGGCCGCACAAGGTAGATGTTATTCGCTATGTGCTAGAAGAATTGGGAGTTCAAGACCCGGCGCAGGTGGTAATGATTGGAGACCGAAGCTACGATATAGAGGGCGCGAAACAGGCGGGAATTGATTCGGTTGGTGTTTTATACGGATATGGAAGTATAGAAGAATTGAACGAGGCAGGAGCAGGTCGCATTGTGGAAGTGCCGGCAGATTTATTGGTTTTAATAGAATAGATGAAAAATAAAACAAAAGGCGCAGATTCGTCCCCTTCACATAAGGAAGTGAGAGGACAAGGGCGGCTCTGACAAAAAACGGTATAGTCATTCGTGGCTATGCCGTTTTTGTTCCTTTACACGCTTGTGCTCTTTAAGTGTTTTTGAAACATCTCCTCATATTCTTCAGCAGATAGGTGCTGTGATAATACCAACACCGTTGTAGTAAATGTCAATCGGATATACGGTTTGTCCCTTTTGAAATAATGGTTTGCTGGGGAATAAACTCCGGCGATTCCACTAAAACGTCCAATAAATGTACAGTCTCATACAAAATTTGGTAGAATTGCTCTGGTTAATAGCCGGAGCAATTCTTGATGCGTGTAATATCTATTTATTGTGGTGCTGACAGCACACCCGTGCTGATTACAAATAATCATGTATCATATCAAGCAGGCAGTATGCCAAGGCATTAGGCGTTGAAATCATCAGTGCTCCAGAGTAGACAGAATTAAAAGAAGCACATCGTAACAAGCGAATTATCAATTCAGACAAACAAGGTTTAGCAAGAATACTTATAGGCATTCTGTCTAGTAATCAAGAGATTACAACGCAAAATCTGCAAGTACCTGTCGCTAAGACAGATAATAGCGATACATTGAGGACAATCGTTATAGATGAATTTGACAAGCTGCTTAAATATCGCAAAGAGGCTGACAGGCCCCGCCAAAAAGCGTCTGAACTGGAGCAAAAGGCAACATTATGCAGCGGGAGGAGATGCTTAGACATTTAGGTTTTCTTTGAAGAGCAAGCGTTGGTGACGCAAACAACCTAATACTTCTGAAAGGACTGACATCTATGGCTGACCTTAGTTTCGCAAAATATCTGGGCAGCTTGACAGAAGATGAATTCAGTGAACTTCTGTCCAGCATAGAAATTGAAAAGTCAAGGCGTGAACAGCCGGAGGACAGTAAAGGATTAACAGTCAAGGAAGAAAAATAATAGCATGTCCTCATTGTGGGAGTGCAACAATTAAAAAGCATGGCAAAAGGAACGGAAAACAAAGATACAACTGCAAAGATTGCGGAAAGATGTTTACAGAAACATCAAATTGTTTGAGCCGACTTGTCTGGGTTCTATAGAAGCAAAGCACGTTGAACAGGCTTTATCAGACAAGGTATCATCTGATATCATCATGGTAACAGATGGTAGCAACGCTTACAAATGGTTTGCAGAGTTACGAAACATACAGCATGAGCAAATTCCATCATCACAGCATAGTCGTGGCCCATTCAGCTTAGCCCATTTAAATTCAGTGCATTCAAAGCTATCTGCATACTGGCCGGAAAATGGTCAAAGGCTTCCAGCAACAAAGTTTTTAAACCTCAATCTATTATTGTTCTGGTGGATAGAAAAGAATGGACACCTAACATCGCCAGGAAAGGCAGAGGAAATATTCAGCTACATTGAAAACAGATTGCTCTGCACAAGTTCATATCAAAGTTTACAGCGCCGGGCGTTGCCATTAGACACTAAAGGGCTGATACCTCAATTCGTCTGACAATCTTCAGAAGATGGGTAGGAGACAACTCCGGCCCATCCCTAAATTGCCTTTTAGTGTTGAACCTATAGAAGACATAGGATATAATTAGCCAAAACATAAAGTGGAGTTATACAATGGAAAGTAATACCAATCTTGTAGATATAAAGAAATATGTAAAACAGCTTCGCAAAAAAAATTGACTTTTTTGACATACAAGAAGAACACAGGCAAAACCAAGATATAGTAAATATTGAACGCAAATTAGGTCTAAGAATGTCTGGTCAAAGAGGATTTGATGTAATTAGGAATCTGTTTTTTTGTTAATAAAAGCGTCATTACCCAAAAATTCAGCGGTGAAGAAGTTGAGAAAGTATTAGAAACTACATTTCCGGATTTTAATTCATACTTTAGATTTTTGGATGGACATATATATGAAAATGCCTGCTATTATCAGTACAATTTTACGCAAGAAGAAATTTCTACATACAAAATTGACCTAAGTAGAATTAGCAGAGAGGCATTTTATAGATTACACAATCACGTCTGTCGCGGTCGAGTCACCTAGAATTGCCATGGAGCAATACGAAGAAGCCGAGAGAGAAAAGGCTGTTCGTAAAAAGTGGATAACTCAATTCAATAAATGTGAGACATACGGGCAATTCCAGAAACTAATAAATGATAGGCTCTCATAAAGAATGACAATACCGCAGGACATAGCATCCGTGTTAC
>CAJUMG010000022.1:13090-27974 GCA_910587335.1 uncultured Oscillospiraceae bacterium | reverse complement strand
AGAACGCCCTGAATCAGGCGAAAGAGTTTAAAAACGCCGCCGGGCTTACCGGCATTGTGCTGACTAAGCTGGACGGTACGGCGCGGGGCGGCGTGGTTATCGCGATCAAAGAGGAACTGGGTGTACCGATAAAATATATTGGAGTGGGAGAGGGCATTGACGATTTGCAGCCGTTTAATGCACAGGATTTTGTGGAGGCGCTATTTGAAAAGGATCAAGGCGAGGTGATGGCATGAAGTTCGTAATCGCCACCGGAAACGAAGGAAAGGTGCGGGAATTCAAGCGGATCCTGGAGCCGATGGGGTTTGGTGCGGTCAGCATGAAGGAGCTGGGATTGGTCCTGGATGTTGAGGAGACGGGAAAAACCTTTTCCGAAAATGCCTATTTAAAGGCGGAAGCTGTCTGCCGGCTGACTGGTCTGCCTGCCATTGCGGATGATTCGGGGCTTTGTGTGGATGCTTTAAACGGGGCGCCGGGTGTTTATTCCGCCCGGTACAGCGGACAGGGAGATGACGGGAACAACCAAAAGCTTTTGGATGAAATGGCGGATGTTCCTCCGGAAAAACGGACGGCGCGGTATGTATGCGCCATCTGCTGCTGCTTTCCGGACGGGACGCGGCTGACGGCGCAGGAAAGCTGTGAAGGCGCAATCGGATACGAATTATCCGGCGAGCAGGGCTTTGGCTATGATCCACTGTTTTATGTGGGTGAGCGGAGCTTTGGCCAGTACAGCGACGAGGAAAAAGACGCGATCAGCCACCGGGGAAAGGCGCTACGACTGTTTTGCGAAACGCTAAAAAAACATCGGATATCAGATGAATGGACGGGGGAAAAGGATTGATTACAAGCAAACAAAGGGCGGCTCTGCGCTCTCAGTCCAATGGGATGGAAACCATTTTCCAAATCGGCAAGGGTGGCGTCAGCGACACGCTGGTCCAACAGGTAAACGATGCGCTGAAGGCACGGGAGATGATCAAGCTGCGGGTACTGGAAAACGCGCCGGTTTTTGCAAAAGAAGCGGCGCAGCAATTGGCGGAACAATGTGGCGCGGAGATTGTACAGGTGATCGGCAGCCGGTTTATTCTGTTTAAGCGCAATCCGCAAAAACCAATTTACGAAATGTAAGGGGATGGCCATGGAAAAGCTGGGGATTTTTGGCGGCACCTTTAATCCAGTACACAACGGGCATCTTTCTTTGTGTACCCAGCTTTCCGACGCGTTAAAAATTCCGAGAGTTCTGTTGATTCCGACGGCGATTCCTCCCCACAAACGGGCCAAAGAGCTGGCCAGCGGAGAAGACCGGCTGTCCATGTGCCGTTTGGCGGCGCAGGTGGATAAGCGGTTTGAGGTTTCCGATCTGGAGCTACGCCGACAGGGCAGCAGTTATACGGTCGAGACGCTTCGGCAGCTAGAGCCGCTATATCCGGACACGCGGTTTTATCTTTTTTTGGGAACCGATATGTTTTTGACGGTGCAAAACTGGTATTTGGCCGAAGAAATATTTCGGCGGGCGGTTTTGGTCGCCGGGGCACGGCATGAGGGAGACGAAAGCTTGCTGCGGGCGCATCTTGGCCGGCTAAAAGCTTTGGGTGCAGAGGGAGAGATCGTTTCCTGCCAGGTGCGGGAGATTTCCTCCACACAGGTTCGCTTTATGCGAAAGCGGGGGGATTCCCTGGGGGGGATTGTGCCAGCTTTGGTGGAAGAATACATGGAAAAGAGAGGTTTATATCTGCCGAAGGAGGGCGACGTGGATGGAGTCGATTAAACGGGTAGAGGCGCTGTTGGAGCAGATGCTAAGGCCGGACAGGCTTCAGCATTCCTACGGGGTTGCAAAGGAGGCGGCAAGGCTTGCGGCGCTGCACAAAGCGGATGAGCAAAAGGCCTACTATGCCGGGCTTTGCCATGACATTTGCAAAAATATGCCGGCAGAAGAACAGTTGCAATGGATAAAAAGGTCTGCTATAATTTTGGATGATGCTTTTTACTGCCAACCGCCGATCTGGCATGGATTTGCCGCCGCCCAGTTTATTTTCGAAAAGCTGGGCGTGGAGGATGAAGAAATTCTGGGGGCGGTGCGTTATCATACCACCGGCCGGGCGGATATGTCGCTGCTGGAGAAAATTATTTTCACGGCGGATTTAACCGAGGTAAACCGGGATTACCCAGATGTCCAGACAGTCCGTACGCTGGCGGAACAGTCGCTGGATCAGGCGGTTTTCTACATTTTGCGGTATACGTTTGGCAAGCTGCTTGTTAACGGCGGTCCCATTTGCCGGGATTGCTGGGAAGCGTATAACCATTTGGTTTTGGGCAGGGAAAAAACGCTGAAAAAGGAGTGAAACCATGAACTCTTTGGAATTAACCTATGAAATCGCGAAAATTTTGGATAGCAAAAAAGGCGAGGATATCAAGGCGATTGAGGTGCGGGAGCTGACCTCTATTGGAGATTATTTCGTCATTGCAAGCGGCGCGAATCTGCCGCAGGTTAAGGCTATGTCCGATGAGGTAGAAGAGAAGCTTTCCAAGATGGGGCTGGAACCAAAGCGCATTGAGGGATATCAGACCGCTTCTTGGATTTTACTGGATTATTACGATGTCATTGTGCATATTTTCCTGAAAGAAACCCGCGAGTTCTATTCGCTGGAACGGCTTTGGGCCGGTGCAGAGCAGGTGGATCTTTCCAAGGTTTTGACGGACTGATTTTGATTGACACTGTCAGGAGGGTTTACAGTGAATTATAATTTTGCGGAAATTGAAAAAAAATGGCAGGACATCTGGGACGCTAAGAATGTTTTTGCCGCGACCAATGACTACAAAAAGCCCAAGTATTTTGCGCTGGTGGAGTTCCCCTATCCATCTGGTAAAGGACTGCATGTGGGACATCCCCGCTCTTACACGGCGTTAGACATTGTGGCCAGGAAACGCCGGATGGAAGGATATAACGTACTGTATCCCATGGGCTGGGACGCGTTCGGCCTGCCGACCGAAAACTTTGCGATTAAAAACCACATTCATCCGGAGATTGTGACCCGGCAGAATATTGACCGGTTTAAAAGCCAGTTAAAAAGCCTGGGATTGTCCTTCGATTGGAACCGGGAGGTAAACACCACCGATCCCAACTATTATAAATGGACCCAATGGATCTTTTTACAGCTGTTTAAAAAAGGGCTTGCTTACAAAAAGGAAATGTCGGTTAACTGGTGTACGTCCTGCAAATGTGTTTTGGCAAACGAAGAGGTGGTCGGCGGTGTGTGTGAACGCTGCGGATCTGAGGTAGTCCACAAGGTAAAAAGCCAGTGGATGCTGAAAATTACCGCCTATGCCCAGCGGCTGATTGACGATCTGGACAAGGTGGATTATATCGACCGGGTAAAAACCTCTCAGATCAACTGGATTGGCCGTTCTGTCGGTGCGGAGGTGGATTTTGCCACGACCGCCGGCGATGTGCTGACCATTTATACCACCCGTCCAGACACGCTATTTGGCGCTACCTACATGGTTATTTCGCCGGAGCACCCTTATATCGAAAAATGGGCGGACCGAATTACCAATTTGGACAAAATAAAGGAATATCAGGTAGAGGCGGCAAAAAAGTCCGATTTTGAGCGCACCGAGCTGGTCAAGGACAAAACCGGTGTGAAAATTGAAGGGGTTATGGGTATCAACCCGGTCAATGACAAGGAGATTCCGATTTTTATCTCTGATTATGTGCTGATGACCTATGGCACCGGCGCCATTATGGCGGTGCCAGCGCACGATACCCGTGACTGGGATTTCGCGAAAAAATTTGATCTTCCGATCATCGAGGTGGTCAAGGGCGGTGATGTACAGCAGGAAGCTTTTACTGACTGCGAGACCGGCGTGATGATTAACTCTGCTTTTCTTGACGGACTGACGGTAGAAGAGGCGAAAGAGAAGATCAAATCCTGGTTGGAGGAGAAGGGAAAAGGCCATTCCAAGGTAAACTACAAGCTGCGCGACTGGGTATTTTCCCGTCAGCGTTATTGGGGGGAGCCGATTCCTGTTGTATACTGTGAAAAATGCGGCTATGTCCCGTTGCCAGAAAGCGAACTGCCGCTGACATTGCCGGAGGTCGATTCTTACGAACCTACCGAGTCCGGCGAATCGCCGCTGGCAAAAATGACCGACTGGGTGAACACAACCTGTCCCCACTGCGGAGGACCGGCGAAGAGGGAGACCGACACCATGCCCCAATGGGCTGGTTCTTCCTGGTATTTTATGCGCTACTGCGACCCGCACAATTCGGAGGCGCTGGCCTCGAAGGAAGCGCTGGACTACTGGCTGCCGGTTGACTGGTATAATGGCGGGATGGAGCATACCACTTTGCATCTTCTGTACTCCCGCTTCTGGCACAAATTTTTATATGATATCGGTGTGGTTTCCACGCCTGAGCCTTATGCCAAGCGCACCAGCCACGGCATGATTTTAGGTGAAAACGGCGAAAAAATGAGCAAATCCCGCGGAAATGTTGTCAATCCGGACGATATTGTTCGGGAGTATGGCGCGGATACGATGCGTCTTTATGAAATGTTCATCGGTGATTTTGAGAAGAGCGCGCCCTGGAGTTCCTCTTCCATCAAAGGCTGTAAGCGCTTTTTGGACCGCATTTGGAATTTACAGGAGCACCTGATTCCCGGGGAAGATTACCGTCCGCAGGTGGAAATTGTGATGAACAAAACCATCAAAAAGGTCACCGAGGATATTGAGCAGCTAAAGTTTAATACGGCAATCGCGGCGATGATGGCGCTTTTAAACGATTTGGCGGACACTGGTTCTGTTAACCGGGCGGAGTATAAAACGCTGTTAATTTTGCTAAATCCCTTTGCGCCTCATATTACGGAGGAGATTTGGGAACAGCAGGGCTTTGGCGGTATGCTGAACCAGCAGGAATGGGTTTCGTTTGATCCGGCCAAGTGTGTGGAAGCGACGGTGGAAATCGTGGTCCAGTTGGCTGGAAAGATTAAGACCCGGCTGCATCTGCCGGCAGACAGCGACAAGGAAACGGTATTGGCGGCGGCAAAGGCGGATCCTGCTATAGCTGCGCTGATCGAAGGAAAAACCGTAGTCAAGGAAATCTATGTGCCAGGTAAACTGGTAAATCTGGTGGTAAAATAATACAAGATTTTGCTTGCACTTTTTTGCTGTTTAGGTTATACTAATAAAGTACCTTTGTTTTATCCCAAAATGTTGTCAGGATTTACTTGACAGAAGGGTTTTTATCATAGTATAATTTCTTTTGTGGTTTTTGGTACCAGATTCGGCTGCTTGCAAACAACAGCTGGGATTTTGTGGATAGATGGGAGTAAGCAGCGGGCATTCGCCTGGGAATTTGGTAGATTACTCCTGCCCTGTGGTGAAGGAGGGATTTAGAAATGGCAGAAATTCGTATCAAAGAAAACGAATCTCTTGACAGCGCGCTCAGACGCTTTAAGAGATCCTGTGCAAAATCAGGCGTTCTTGCTGAAGTACGGAAGAGAGAGCATTATGAAAAGCCTTCTGTAAAGCGCAAGAAAAAATCTGAGGCTGCTCGTAAGCGCAAATTTAAATAATATTGGAAAAGCGAGCTTTTGCTCGCTTTTTCTTTATCAAAAGAGAGGAAAATGCGGATGGGTTTGTTTTTTCCTACGGTCATGGTTCCCAAGGCGTATGACATTACGCCGCAGATGCTTTGTTCTATGGGAGTAAAGGGCCTTATTCTGGATATTGATAATACGCTGACCACCCATGATCATCCCAAGCCGGATCAGCAGATCCTGCGGTGGCTGGAGCAGATGCGCTCTAACGGGATTCATTTGATTTTGCTCTCCAACAATCATCCGCCGCGGGTAGAGCCTTTTGCCAAAAAAATTGGTCTTGCGTTTGAAGCGGACGGAAAAAAACCTCTTCCGGGAGGGTATCGCCGCGCGGCTTTGGCTATGGGTCTTTTGCCTGAGCAGACGGCCGTGGTGGGAGATCAGATTTTTACGGATATTTTAGGCGCTCATTTGGCGGGGATGTCCTCCATCTTAGTGGAACCGTTTCAGGTGGAACCGTTTTTCCGCTTTCGTGTAAAGCGTTTTCTGGAAAAAGGCATTTTAAAACGGTATCGAAAAAAGCAAAGGAGGGAGTTTGTTTGAATGCAAAATTCGGGCCGGCCGGCAGTGCGGAAAGCTTTCGGACTATGGGGTACAAAAAAACCGTCCAGATGCCGGAATATCTGGAAAGGATGGGGCTGAACGCCTTTGAGTATCAGTGCGGCCGGGGTGTGCGCATCACGCGGGAAGCGGCTCAGGAGCTGGGAAAACGATCTCGAGAGAAAGGGATCACCCTTTCTTTACATGCGCCGTATTTTATTTCTCTTTCCAGCCTGGAAGAAGAAAAAAGGGAAAAAAGCATTGAATACATCCTGCAAAGCGCCACCGCTGCGGATGCGATGGGCGCAGATAGAATTGTGGTTCATTCGGGCTCCTGTTCCAAAATAACCCGCCAACAGGCGATGGAGCTGGCAAGAGACACTTTACGGCGGGCGGCCCAGACACTGGACCAGAATGGACTGGGTCACGTGCATATTTGCCCGGAGACAATGGGGAAAATCAATCAGCTGGGCGATTTGCAGGAGGTTCTGTCCCTTTGCCAGGTGGATGAACGCTTTTTGCCTTGTATTGATTTTGGCCATCTCAACGCAAGAACGTTGGGTGGGTTACAAACCGAAGAAGATTTTGGAAAGGTTTTTGAAGCGATCGAAAATCAGCTGGGGATTGACCGGCTGCGCAGCTTTCATTCGCATTTTTCTAAAATTGAATATACAGAAAATGGCGGAGAAAAACGGCATCTTACCTTTTCAGACACGGTTTACGGGCCGGATTTTGAACCGATGATTGAGTGGATTGTCCGCAAAAATTGCAGTCCAACGGTCATCTGTGAGTCTGCGGGCACCCAGGCGGAGGATGCGCTGGCGATGCGGCAGCATTATCAAAGTCTATTGTGAAGGAAGGATAATGATGAAAAAACAACTGCTGGTCATTCATGGTCCAAACATCAATTTGACAGGTATACGGGAGCCGGGGGTTTACGGCTCGGAGTCCTTGGACCAGATTAACGAGGAAATTCGGGCATACTGTGAAGAGGAAGGCTTTGACTGCCAAGTTTTCCAATCCAACCACGAAGGGCAGATTATTGACTGGTTGCATGAGGCGATAGGGCGGTTTGACGGCATCATCCTCAACGCTGGGGCCTACACCCACTACAGCTACGCAATTCATGATGCGATTGCGGCGATAAAAATTCCCTGCATAGAGGTTCATTTTTCCAACATCCAGGCCAGAAGTGATTTTCGTCATCTTTCGGTCATTGCACCGGTATGCGCAGGCTCTATTGCGGGCTTTGGAAAACACAGCTATTTACTGGCGGTAGATGCTTTCAAAAAAATCCTTGCATAATTTTTGCAGAATCCCTTGCAAAAGATTGGAATATAATATAGAATTAAAATGTTAAAAAAGCGCTAAATATTCGTTTATGAGTATGGCGATGGAGGTATAATATATGGTATCTGCAGGAGATTTCAGAAATGGCGTGACTTTTGAAATGGACGGAAATGTTGTCCAAATCATCGAATTCCAGCATGTTAAGCCTGGAAAGGGCGCGGCTTTTGTCCGCACTAAAATCCGCAATGTGATTACCGGTTCTGTTGTGGAAAAAACGTTTAACCCTACCGATAAATTCCCGACCGCTTATGTTGAGCGTAAGGACATGCAATACCTGTACAGTGATGGCGATCTGTATTATTTTATGGACAACGAAACATATGAAAATATTCCGATTAACGCCAGCATTCTCGGTGACAATTTTAAATTTGTGAAAGAGAATACGGATGTGAAGGTTTTGTCCTACAAGGGTTCCATTTTTGGAGTTGAGCCGCCTTTCTTTATGGAACTGCAGGTGACCCAGACCGATCCCGGTTTTAAGGGGAACACGGCGACCAACACCACCAAGCCCGCGACCCTGGAGACAGGCGCACAGATCAATGTGCCGCTGTTTATTGAAGAAGGAGATATGATCCGGGTGGACACCAGAACCGGTGAGTATATGGAGCGGGCTTAAAGTCCGATTTGGCGTGACGGGCGAAAGCTTATTCTCCGGATAGCCTGTCCGAAAGGCGGGTCCAATTTAAGAAGATAGCTGCAAGCAGCTGTTTTTACATTTTTCAGCTAAAGGAGGATTTACTGATGACAATTCTTGAGAAAGTTGCATACCTGAGAGGTTTGAGCGAAGGACTTGGGATAGACGAAACAAGCAAAGAGGGAAGAGTGTTTAAAGCGATGATTGATGTGTTGGACGATATCGCTTTAACTGTTACAGATTTGGAAGATGATGTTGCTGAGCTGTCCGACGGTCTGGATGAAATTGATGAGGATCTGGGCGCGCTGGAAGAGGAATTTTATGGCGACGAGTGTGACGATGAATGTGGTTGCGGCTGTGACTGTGACGACGAATGCGATGATGAGTTGTATGAAGTGACCTGTCCGGCTTGCGGCGACAGCATTTATGTCAATGAAGAGATGCTGGACGAGGGCTTTATCCATTGTCCAAACTGCCATGAGAAGCTTGAATTCGATTTTGAATGCGACGATTGCGACGACTGTGGCTGTGATGACTGTGGTTGTGATCACGAGTAATTTTCGGTAAGACTTTAAGTAAAAAGGAGACGCTTTATAAAGCGTCTCCTTTTTACTTAAAACTTAATTTTTTTCATTTTATCGTATATTTTCTCTTTTAAAATGAATATTATAAAATTTTATAAAATAACTCTATATTTTTCGAAAAAAATATTCTTTTTTTACCAAAAACAAGTGATTTAATATCATAAAATAAACGATATTTTGCAGAATTTTTTGTGATATTGAGAGAATATTGACGAAATTTTCTTTGTTAATATCATAAGTTTGTGGAAAAGATGAGAGAATACTTGAAATCGGTGTTTAAATACGCTACAATATAGTAGATGTAGTATGAATTTATAAACGGGGTTGAATTTTTTGCGGAGTCATTCAAGAGTAAAGACCGTGTTTGCCGTAGCCATCGGTTTCATACTGCTTCTTTTTTTCGCTTGTTTTGGCTTTTATTGGGACAGCAGAGAAAAAGAATGGAATGTCGAAGCAGGAAGCGCCTTTATTATGGACACGTTTGTAGATCAAAAATTAGTGGGACGTAGAAGCGAACAAGCAGTTCAAGCAGTAAATCAAACGCTACAGGATTTTGAAAAGCGCTTTTCAGCATATGATCTTTCTTCCGAAATTGCCCAAATTAACCAAAATGCTGGGCTTTCTTATGTGCAGGTCAGCAAGGAGACCTTTGCTCTTTTAAAACTGGCAAAGGATTACTGTACGATTTCCGAAGGACTGTTTGATATTACAATTGGACCACTGACCGATTTATGGAATATTACAGGAGAAAATCCGCGTGTTCCAGACGAAAAAGAGATTCAGAAAGCGCTAGAGCTGGTAGATTATCGGGATCTTTTGCTGGATGAGGAGAATTGTCAAGTCATGCTGCACCGCCAGGGACAAAAGCTCAATCTGGGCGGCATGGCCAAAGGTGCGGCAGGTTCGCAGGCATTAGAAATCGCTAGATCCTTTGGTGTGCATTCTGGATATCTTTCGGTTGGAGGCAATATCTTTACACTTGGAAAAAAAGAGGATGGCTCTGCTTACCGGTTTGGTATTCGAAATCCCAGAGGGGCGGCAAGTGATTATATCGGTATTGTCGAATTGACAGACACAACGATGGCGACCTCCGGTGATTATGAACGGTTTTTTGAAAAGAACGGCATCCGCTATCATCATATTTTGGACCCCAAAACAGGATATCCGGGGGAGGGAGACCTAATTTCCGTCTCGGTGATCTGTGAGGATGGAGGGATGGCGGATTTTCTTTCCACCGCTCTCTTTTTGGCGGGAAGGGAAAAGGCGATGGCCTATGCAAATGCTGACAGCTTTGATTTCGTTTTGATTGATCAGGAGAAAAATGTTTATCTTTCGGAAGGGATTAAGCCCTTTTTTACGCCAAATTTAGAGGCTGTGGATTATCATTTTATAAACATATTGGACTAGAATGGAGAAATACGCTACAAATGGGTAAAAGCATAAAAACGAAACGAATCTGTTTTATGGGTTTACTGTTTGCTACGGCGGTGGTACTTTCCTATCTGGAAGGGATTGTGACAGTACCAGGTCTGCCGCCTGGTATAAAGCTGGGACTTTCTAACATTGTGACGATGTACTGTGTTTTTTTTCTGGGAGCGCCTAACGCGTACATTTTGGCTGCGCTTAAGGCTCTTTCGGTTTTACTGATGCGGGGCCCTACCGGCGCATTGTTGAGTTTGTTGGGCGGGTTTATTTCTGTAACAGTCATGCTGCTGTTCACCTGGTCAAAGAAAGGCGGTCTTTCTTATTTAATCATCAGTATTCTGGGAGCGATCGCCCATAATATGGGTCAGCTTTTAGGGTCCTCGCTCCTGATGGGGACAACGCTGACTTTATATTATTTTCCTATTCTGATTCTCTCGGGGATTGGAATGGGGATTGTCACCGGACTTGTGTTAAAAACACTACTTCCGGCAGTGGAAAAATTGGACCGTCAGCTACGATAGGGAAACCTATGGGTTACCATATTATTATAGATGTTTTGCAATGGAAAATATGAGGACAGGAGGAATTTTCAGTTGAAGATGAACTTGAATGGAGTAAAAGTTCCACATCATAAAAATACTATGAATTGTGAAACTGTATCCATGCCTGCACCGGCCAGCGTGACCATTCCGCTTTTACAGCACATGGGTGCGCCCTGCACCCCGGTGGTGAAGGTAAAAGACGAAGTGAAGGTAGGTCAGCTATTGGCGGATTCGAAGGAGTTTATGAGTGTACCGATTCATTCTAGTGTATCCGGTACAGTCACCGCCATTGAGGATTTCATCACTTCGAATGGCGTACGTACACAGACAATCGTCATTGCCTGTGACGGCCAGCAGACGGTAGATGAATCGATTCAGCCGCCGGTGGCCGAGACCCGGGAGGATTTTATTGCGGCAATCCGTCGTTCCGGACTGGTAGGCTTAGGCGGTGCTGGGTTTCCGACCTTTATCAAGCTGAATCCGAAAAATCTTGATGAGGTTGACACTTTGATCATTAACGGCGCCGAGTGTGAGCCGTTTATCACGGCGGACAACCGGGAGTTTTTGGAGAACGGCGAAAATGTCATGAAAGGCATTGGCCTAGTAACCAAATTCCTGGGGATTCGAAATGTCATTATCGGCATTGAGGACAATAAAAAAGAAGCGATTGACAAGATGCAGCAGCTGATTCAGGGGAAAGATGGTTATCAGCTGGCGGTTTTAAAATCCAAATATCCGCAGGGAGCGGAAAAGGTTTTGATTTATGAAACCACCGGCAAGGTGGTCAAGGAAGGGCAGCTTCCCGCCGATCAAGGCGTGATTGTCATGAACGTTTCGTCGGTGGCGTTTGTGGCCTCCTATATGGAAACTGGTATGCCTTTGATCCAAAAAAGGGTGACCGTCGATGGCTCTGCGGTAGGGACTCCCAAAAACGTCATGGTTCCAATTGGCACGAAATTCGAGGATGTTATTGCGTTCTGTGGCGGGTACGTAAAAGAACCCCGGTTGATCCTAATGGGCGGACCGATGATGGGCATTGCGGTTCCCAACGATCAGTATCCGGTGGTAAAGAACAACAACGCGATTTTGGCCTTTGCAGAAGAGGATGCCCTGGAACGGTTGGAGACGCCTTGTATTCGCTGCGCCCGGTGTATTAACGCTTGCCCAGTCCATTTGATGCCGGCCGCTATAGATAAAGCGGTTCACGGTAAAAATAAAGAGTCGCTGGCTGCGTTGAAGGTGAATTTGTGTATCGAATGCGGCTGCTGTGCCTATGTGTGTCCTGCAAACCGCTATCTGGTGCTTTACAACCGGATGGGTAAGCAGATGTTGAGAGAAAAAAAGTAGAGGTGAATCAAATTGAAAAATAAGCTTTTGGTCGTTACCTCGCCGCATTTGAAGGATCCTGTGACAACCTCCAACATTATGCTTACGGTAGTTGTTGCGTTGGTCCCCACCGCAATTGCGGCGACCTTACTGTTTGGGTTGCGGGCGCTGATGCTGATCTGTGTTTGCGTCGCCTCCTGCATTATTTTTGAATATCTTTACAATATTGTGACCAGACAGCCCAACACAATTTCCGATTGCAGCGCAGTGGTCACAGGTATGCTTCTGGCATTTAATCTGCCCTCCACCTTTCCGTTTTGGATGGCGATGGTCGGCTGCTTTGTAGCAATTGTCGTAATGAAGATGCTGTTTGGCGGCATCGGCAAAAACTTTGCCAACCCGGCAATTGGCGCGCGTGTTGTACTGCTTGTTTCCTTTGCTTCCGCAATGGGCGACCCAAGCGCGTTTCATACACCGGTTTTTGCTGACGGAGCGATCTCCCATATAGCCGGTGCAACGCCGCTGGCGGCGATCAATACCACCCATGTCAGTGGGCTGAGTGAAATTGGCAACATGGCGCTGGGATCGGTAGAAGGGGTTCCCAACGTGTTTGAGCTGCTGTTTGGCCTTAGGGGAGGCAGCTTGGGTGAGACCTGCATTATTACACTGCTGATCGGCGGATGCTATTTGATCTACAAAAAGGTGATCAGCCCGACTATTCCTTTGACCTATATTGGAACGGTTTTTGTCTTGTCCTGGATTTTGGGTGTAAATCCCATTTCTCAGGTTTTGGCAGGCGGACTGGTACTGGGCGCTTTCTTTATGGCGACCGACTATTCCACTTCTCCCGTTACCAAAAAGGGCAAGGTCATTTTTGCCCTTGGCTGCGGTCTTTTAACCGTTGTGATCCGTCTGTATGGACAATATGTAGAGGGTGTTTCGTTCGCGATTTTGCTGATGAATATCCTAACGCCTTTGATTGATAGATGGACGAAAACAAAACCGTTTGGAGGTCTTGCGAAATGAAATTTGTAAAAGATTTTCTCGTTCCCGTTGTAGTTTTAACCGTTATTTGTGTTGTGGTTTCCGCGGCTCTGGTATTCACCTATCAGGCGACCAAACCGATTATTGAAGAAGCGAAAAACGCCGAGGCGAATTCGGCCAGAGCGGTTGTTCTGCCTGGGGCCTCCGGTTTTGAAGAGGTAGAGGTACCCGCCGATGTAGAAGGCGCAGTTGATGCGTATAAGGAAACCAGCGGCAAGGGTTATGTAGTAACCGCTTCTGCACAGGGTTATGGCGGGCCGGTAAACCTGATGGTCGGCTTTGACGCAAACGGCACCATTACAGGGGTTAAGATGCTGGAGCATTCTGAGACGCCCGGATTTGGTGCAAAATTGGCCGAGGATAGCTACGGCGCGGGATATGTAGGCAAGGGCGCTTCTGACTATACCAGCGTGGATGGTATTTCCGGCGCGACCATTACTTCCAAAGCATACAAAAAGGCATTGGGCACCGCGTTTGAGCTGTACAGTGCGGCTTCCGGCAATCAGGTTGAGATTTCTGAAGTGGTAGATACCCCTGAAGAAGAGCTGGTTACCTATACGGTGGACGATGCCAACGCGGCGTTGGTTCCCGGCGGTGTAACCAAATATGAGCAGGAAGTTGACAAGGTGAAAGAGGTTTATATTGCCAACGATAAATCCGCTGTTACGATGGTTGTAACCGCGCAGGGCTATCACGAAGAGCCCCTGATTCGGTTGGTGGTAGCGATGGATCCTACCGGAACCATTATCGGTGTAAAACCGGTTGATTTTGCGGAGACCGAAGGCATTGGAGACCGTGTAGGAAAGCCTTCTTATCTGGATCAGTATATTGGTCAGACCTCTACCGATGCTGTTGACGCGCTAGGTGGTGCAACTGTCTCCTCCAATGCGGTGAAAAAGGCAATTGATAAAGCGGTCGCTGGTTTTGAATTGGTGAAAGGGGAGCTTGCTGAATGAGTAAACAGAGTAATCTGAAGGTTCTGCTCAACGGCATTATTAAAGAAAACCCTGTTTTAGTGCTGATTTTAGGTACCTGCCCAACGTTGGCTGTCACTTCTCTGGCAGTCAACGGATTGGGAATGGGGTTGGCGGCTACCGCCGTTTTATTGGGTTCCAACATTGTCATTTCGCTGTTGAGAAAGGTCATCCCGGACAAAGTTCGCATTCCCAGTTATATTGTCATTATTGCAGGGTTTGTTACGATCGTTGGATTTTTGGTGCAAGCATATGCTCCGTCGATTTACGAAGCGCTGGGTTTATTCCTGCCGCTGATCGTAGTAAACTGCATCATCCTTGGCCGTGCTGAGATGTTTGCTAACAAAAACGGTGTACTGGCTTCTGCTTGCGACGCAATTGGTATGGGAATCGGCTTTACCTTGGCGCTTTTGTGCATGGGTTCTATTCGTGAAATTTTGGGTTCCGGCACCTGGTTTGGTATGCAGATTATTCCTGAGTCAATACAGACGATGTCGATTATGACATTGGCGCCGGGTGGATTCTTTGTATTTGGCTGTCTGATTGCGTTGGTGAATTTTATTCTGATGCGCAAGGGCAAAAAACCGAAGCAGGAAGCAGGCTGTTCTGGCTGTCCGATGGCGGGCAAATGTGCTGAGGCTGCGGAAGGAGGCGGCAAATAATGGAATTCGCGAAAAACATGATGGTCATTCTTTTAACCGCGATTCTGGCGGAAAACTTCATTTTGACGAAGTTTTTGGGCATCTGTCCTTTTTTAGGCGTTTCCAAAAAACTGGATTCCGCTGTTGGTATGAGCGCTGCGGTGATCTTTGTTATGGTCATTGCCACCGCAGTGACCTTTCCGATTTATGTATTCCTGCTGGAGCCCTAT
>CAJUMG010000022.1:0-13080 GCA_910587335.1 uncultured Oscillospiraceae bacterium | reverse complement strand
TTGGCATACCTGGAGACACTGGTGTTTATTCTGGTCATTGCGGCTCTGGTTCAGCTTGTGGAGATGGTGCTCAAAAAATTTATGCCTGCGCTACATCGGGCTTTGGGTGTCTATCTGCCCCTGATTACGACAAACTGCGCGGTGCTTGGCGTTACCATGCTGGACATTGATAATTGGGATCCTTCTGTCAGCTTTGGTGTTTCGTTTGGAAATGCTCTGCTGTACTCGGTTGGCGCAGGCTTGGGCTTTATGCTGGCGATGGTTCTGTTTGCCGGTGTCAGAAGCAGACTGGATTCGGAAAAAACACCCAAATGCTTTCAGGGCATGCCGATCACTTTGATCGCTGCGGCGATTGTGTCGGTTGCGTTTATGGGCTTTGGTGGTGTTGTAGACGGATTGTTTAAATAATCCACTGTCAATTTGATAGTAAAGGAGCCTAGAAAAATGTTCGAAGCTTATATTTTTCCTATCCTGCTTGTTACTGGCTGCGGCCTGCTGCTGTCGGCTATTCTGGTGGTTGCTGCGAAATTCATGGCGGTAAAAACCGATGAAACCTATGAAAAGGTCCGGGCAGAGCTGCCCGGTGTCAACTGCGGCGCTTGTGGTTATGCAGGGTGTGATGATTATGCGAAGGCACTGTGCAGCGGGGCAAAAACCAATTTGTGTATCCCCGGCGGCGATAGTGTCAGTGCAGCGGTCAGCAAGGTACTGGGTGTAGAGGCTGCCGATGTGGAAGAGCAGTTTGCGATTGTAAAATGCGGCGGCAACTGTAATGCTACCGATTATATTATGGATTATCAGGGCGTTAAAACCTGCGCAGCGTGTAATTCTTTCTATCAGGGAAGGGGAAGCTGTTCCCATGCCTGTTTGGGATTTGGCGATTGTGTATTGGCCTGTAAATATGATGCGATCCATATTATCGATGGAATTGCGGTGGTGGATAAGAGCAAATGCGTAGGTTGTGGCATGTGTGCGAAGGAATGTCCCAACCATCTGATTGATATTATCCCGGCTACCAGCAAGGTTTTTGTCAGCTGTTCCAGCCATGATAAGGGCGCTCAGACTCGGAAGGTTTGTAAGGATGGTTGTATTGGATGCAAAAAATGTGAGAAAGCCTGTCCGAGTGGGGCGATTTCCGTTACAGACAATCTTGCCCATATTGATCCGAAGAGTTGTACCAACTGCGGCGTTTGTGCAAAAGAGTGTCCAACTGGGGCAATAAAGGTTTATCAGATTTAGAATGGAATGTACATCTAGCCAAAATCACTTGAAAAAAGCTTTTTCTTTTTTTGTTCAAAGCAGTTGTAATTTGATTCATTTTGCTATATAATCTTATTCGTAATCTATACGAATAAGATTACTACAACCTAGATATAATAGGAGGATTTTAACATGAAAACTTTTATTTGTGCAATTTGTGGATATGTTTTTACCGGTAAAGAGCCGCCAGAGTTTTGCCCTCAGTGTAAAGCGCCAGCTTCTAAGTTTCAGGAGCAGGGCACACAGGGACTCGTTTGGGCCGATGAGCATAGAATTGGTGTAGCAGCGGGCGTTGATCCGGAAATTGTTGAAGGTCTGCGCCAGAACTTTACTGGTGAGTGTACCGAAGTGGGTATGTATTTGGCTATGAGCCGTCAGGCAGATCGGGAAGGTTATCCTGAAATTGCCGAAGCTTATAAGAGATATGCTTTTGAAGAGGCAGAGCATGCCGCGAAGTTTGCCGAGCTGTTGGGCGAGGTTGTTTATCCTGACACAAAGAAGAATGTTGAATTGCGTGCGGCTGCGGAGCATGGTGCTTGTGAGGGCAAAAAGAAACTGGCTGCTCGTGCGAAAGAACTGGGCTTGGATGCAATTCATGATACCGTTCACGAAATGGCCAAGGACGAGGCGCGTCACGGCTGCGGCTTCCAGGGCTTGCTGAACCGCTACTTTGGTAAATAAGCCATGGATGTGAAAAAGAGCATAGAAGAGCTGGTCGATAAAATCAAGAATGACAAGGCTTTGCAGGAAAGTTTCATGAAGAATCCTGTAGCTGCCGTTGAAAAGCTGCTGGGCGTTGATCTTCCGGACGACCAGATCAATCAAATAGTTGATGGGATCAAGGCAAAGATCCATTTGGATAAAATCGGCAGTTTTTTAAAAAAATAAGCGTTTTTAAGAGGGCGGAGCGAGATGCTCCCCCTCTTTTTTGTTATTCAAGTTGTCCATTTCTTGTCCAACGCCCTCAAGCAAAAGACGCCAGACCATCAAAGTTGTCCAAACAAAACTTGTCCATTGACAGTCCCTATCATACCGCACAATATGCCCGAGAACAATACCTTTCAATCAACTATTCAAATACTTTTTACAACTTCTGAACGATTCCAAAGCAAAATACGAACAAAAGAGGGACATCTTTGATTCATCTTTTGCGTTTGCGGAAATGCGGCTAATTGAGCTTGTTACTCCAAAGCGTTCCGCTATCCCACCATCAAAAAATGGTTTTTACAGAAATATCCTGAGATTGCAAAATTCGGACGTGTATCCACAACTGAGGAAACAAAAGTTATGAAATTACCCACTGATGAGCCTACCGATAAACCCGCTGCATAAAAAAGTCGGACTATTAACATAAATATAAATATATTCCACTGTTAAATGTTTGACTTGATTCTTTTACATTGTAAATTGAACTTCCGGCCGCGAACGGTCGGAGTTTGCCATGCGTTGGAATAAAGCTATGTATACAAAATTTTGCCTGTCAATGGGCCTATGTTTGCGAATGTGCGACATTCTAAAGCTGCGGCTTTGCGATATTGTACAAGACGGGGACAGATACCGCCTTGAAATCGTGGAACAAAAGACAGGCAAGCGGAGGGTATTCACTGTTCCTCTTGTTATTCAACAGTATATTGAGAATTACTGTCTGCGGAATGGGATTGATCGGGCTGCGCTTATGTTTCCCATTACCGAGCGGGCCATACAAAAACAGCTTCATATAGTGTGCGATTATTTAGGCTATGAGGGTATCAGTACCCACAGTTTTAGAAAATGGTATGCAACCGAGATTTACAAGGCCAATGGCTATGACATTGCTCTTGTCCAGCGGCTTTTACAACACAGTAGCACCGCTACCACGCAACGCTATATCGGCATTGAGCCACAAAGGATAGAGGCAGCAATACAGGGACATGCTTACCTCATATAAAAATGTAGGCGGGATTAACCCCGCCCACATTTTTGCCCAGTCAATTATTTTACAATATTTTCAATGTGATAAATCGTAAGTTCGCCATTTTCCAGTTCATAGGGAATGAAGCAATCAATATAGTCCTCGTCCTCAAAGTCTATAAATATATCTTTAATACACACTGTATATGTTCCGACTTTTTCTAATGTCAGGCCCAAAGCAGTTGAAGTGACCACAACCTTACTTCCATCAAATACAATATTTTGCTTGACAGCGTTTCCAGAAGAATAATCCGTATACTCCCATTCGCCTTGAAGCAGGCTCTTCACTGTGGTAACGGTTTCTGCGTCAGTCTCGGTCTTTCGTTCTTGGATAGCAGCCTCAGCAGCAGCGGCAATTTCATCCTGCTTCGCCTGTTCCTTTGCCATAGCAGCAGACACATCAGCCGCATTTATTTCATAAGAAAATGTTTTTTGCTCTCCAGAAGAGGTAGGAAGGATAAATGACAAAACAAAAGAATCATCTAAACTGTCAGGATTTGCGGCAATATCAATATATCCGCGATAAGATGAGGTCTCGTCAGGAGACAGAAGAATGTTGCTGGAAGAATAAGTGTTCCAATGGGTGGAGTCCCCACTAAATTCAGCTGTAAACCTCATTTGATTGGAAAAACTGTTACCTTGATACTCCACTTTCGTAAAACTTCCGTTGAAACTTCCACCTAAGTCTAAACTGGTTCTATTCGTGTTATGTATTGTGAAAGAAGCAAATACTAAAACGTGCCCAACGGAAGCTACAAATGGATTGGAAGCGTCTTCATTTGCGTTGTATTCTTTGGGAAATCCATAAGAATCTGCATTATTTGTGGATGCGGAATTGGTAAGAGCCTCTGTCAGTTTAGCTGCGTCAAGAGTAAATTCGACGATATCTGTTTTGGCCGTTTCACCCAGCGCCAACTTCATCTCCTCTGGCTCAGATTTTTCAGGCGTTATCGCTTTATCGGATGGTGTTTCGGCATTTGTAGGTACTTTATTTCCGCTACCACAAGCTACCAGTGTCAGACACATAGACACTGCCAAGAGCAGAACAATCCATTTTTTCATAATTTACAATCCTTTCAAATATATTATAGGAATCACTTTAAATAGGAACTATTCTTCTTGTTATTATACCATTATTCCTCCTTCGTGTCAACGTGAATAGGCAGTAATATTCCTGTATAGACTATAAAAGGAGGAAGAAAGGTGCTTATTTTCGATTTTCGTATGATAGGAAACAAATTGCTTGCCGTCCGCAAGCGGTATGGAATGACACAGATAGATGTTGCCGTCGCCGCAGGACTATCAGAACGCACATACGCAGATATAGAACGTGGCAGTACAAATATGCGGATTGAAACCGTTTTAAAAATTTGTGACGCTTTGCACATCACGCCTGATGAAATCTTGACAGAAGATACTCCTATGCTGGTGGCAAGACAAGCTGAACTGTTTGAACAACTGAACTCTTGTTCAGCAAAAAACAGGGAAACCGCCTTGAATTTGCTATCGGTATATCTAAAATCATTAGATTGAAAAGTACAACCTTTATATTTAAAAGGAAATGTGCTACACTATCCAAAATACTACGGACAGGGGGCGGCAAATATGGCACGAAAAGCAGATCAGCACATCAAAAAGCAAGCCCGCAGAACACGGGAAAAAGCCAAATCAAAAGCTAAAACCATATATCGTTCTCCAATACCTTTTGAAAGCCACCGATGAAAACCACGTTGCAACCGCCTATGACATTATCGCCTTTTTAGAGGAATGTGGAATCACGGCAGAACGCCGCTCCATTTACAGAGATATAGAGGATATTAACAAGGTTTTATGGATGATGGAGAATCCCGATAGCACCATAGATGAAGCGGAAAAAGCCATTGCTGCTGATGAATACAGCACAGAAAAAATCGTTGTATATGACAAGAGCCGAAAAGGATTTTATGTACGGCAGCGGCATCATGACCTGAATGATATTCGCCTTTTGGCCGAATGCGTCTATTACGCAAAATTTATTGCACAGGGACAAGCGGAACGCCTTGTAAATGTGATATCCGAGTTTGTCAGCGAGGAACAGGCAAAAACAATCCGGCATGACGCGCTTTTGACTGATCGTGTAAAGACCAACAATAGAAGTGTCTTAAATCATATCAGCACTATCCATGAGGCTATGAGCAAAACACTGGATGGAAGGAAAACGGAAATTATTACTTGATGGGCTTTGATGATAAGTATCAAAAGATCATGACATACCGTGTTGACCGTATGATAGATGTGCGTCTGATGGGCGAACCAAGAGAAGGGCAGGAGGCCGCCGCCTTAATTGAAATCAATACATACGCGCAACAGTCCTTTTCCATGTTCAGCGGCGATACGCAGCGTGTGGTTATCCGTTTTATCAACTCTGCTATGAATACTGTGCTTGACCGTTTCGGAAAAAAGGGTGCAGTCTTAGGAGCAGTCTTAGGAACGGATAAAATACTTGTAATTTTGCCGAGATCATGCTAAAATATTAAAGTTAATGTGAGAATTGGAAAGGCGGTTTTATCCATGTCCGGACATTCGAAATGGAGTACAATCAAGCGGAAAAAAGAAAAGACCGATAGCCAACGGGCAAAGATCTTTACAAAAATCGGCCGTGAAATCAGCGTAGCGGTTAAAGAAGGTGGTCCGGATCCAGCAGTAAACGGCAAACTACGTGATCTGATTTCAAAGGCAAAGGCTAATAATGTTCCTAACGATAATATTGATCGTATTATTAAAAAGGCAAGTTCAGAAGGGGACAAAAACGATTACGAGACCATTTTTTATGAAGGGTATGGCCCTTGTGGTGTTGCGGTAATTGTAGAAGCGCTGACTGATAATCGGAACAGGACGGCGGGAGATCTGCGCCATTATTTCGATAAATTCGGCGGCAATTTAGGGCAGAATGGCTGCGTTTCTTTTATGTTCGAGCAAAAAGGTCTGATTGTTATTGAAAATACGGGGATAGACGAAGAAAAAGTTATGGAAGACTGTATGGACGCGGGTGCGGAGGATTTCAAATATGACGAGGATTCCATTGAAATTTTTACCGATCCGCCCAGCCTGCGCGAGGTGCGCGAAGCGTTGGAAGCAAAAGGCTATACACCGGCTTCGGCTGAAGTAGAGTATATTCCCAGCACGATGACAAAAATTGACGATCCGGATTTGATTATTAAAATGGGAAAAATGCTTGAGGTTATGGACGATAACGATGATATCCAAAGCGTATGGCATAATTGGGAAAACGAAGAGGATTACGAAGGTTAATAAAAACTCCGTCTGGTTCACAGGCGGAGTTTTTATTTGGCTAAATATTGTCCGTTCACCTTTAAAATAAAAAGATACGGATAAAGGATAAAACAATGAGAATATTTGTTCTTTTTTGTTGACTTTTGAAAGAACATATGTTACAATAACTGTAAAAGAACATACATTCTGCTATTTGAGGGAGGATTTTAAAATGAAACGATTTTTTGTAGGCTTGATGATTTTAGGTATGGTTATTTTATTTGGCACAGCAGGGGCCAGCGATATTGGCAGCATTGGGATTGAGCAGGCTTGTGTACAGGGAATCGCATCGGTTGGTTTTTTGTTCGCAGGTATCCTGGGGCTGAAAGTTTGCCATATAGAAGAAGTGCGTGAACGTCATATGCGCCGGATGCAAAAAACATATCAATGCTTGACCGAGAAAGGAACATACGTTTTGAGCGGGCGCCAAGAGATCAAGAAAACCGCCTAAAATGTAATATTCTTTTTTTGATGGCTAAATATACAAAAAATAAATAAAAAACAGTACTTTTTTATTTGAATTTGTCAAACTAAAAAATTACAGTTGACTTTTCCGAAAAAAATGCTATGATAATCATAAATTCATAAATTTAACGCGTTGATAGGGATTAGTAGAATTCTATGCGGTATGCAGAGAGCCGCGGGTTGCTGAAAAGCGGTTATCGCAAAGTTTTTGAACTCACCCTTGAGCGGTCGGCTGAACGGGATTCTCAGTAGGCAAGAACGGTTTTTCTCCGATATCAGAAAAGCGTGTTGTTTGACACGTTAAAGCGGGCATTTATGTCAACAGAAGTGGTACCGCGGAGGTTTGGCCTTCGTCTTCTAATAAAGAAGACGAAGGCTTTTTTGAGTTTATAGAAAGCATGAGAGGAGAATGCAAAATGGATGATATGATGAATATTACGGTGAGTAAGCTTCTGGAGCAGGTTGCAAAGCAATATCCAGACGATGAAGCGGTTAAGTTTACAGATCGTGATTACCGCCGTACCTGGAAAGAATTTAACGAAGAGGCCGAAACAATCGCCAAAGGCTTTCTGGCAATGGGCATTCAAAAGGGTGATCATGTAGCCATTTGGGCGACCAACGTACCGGAATGGATGCTAACCTTTTTTGCCTGCACTAAAATTGGTGCAGTATTGGTTACGGTTAATACGGCATATAAGGTTTTTGAGCTGGAGTATCTGCTGCGCCAGTCTGATTCAAAAATGTTGGTCATGATTGATAACTTTAAGCAGAATAATTATGTAGATATTGTCAATGAACTTTGCCCCACCTTAAAGGACGCAAAACCCGGCGAGTACAGCAATCCGATGCTGCCTTATCTGAAGACGGTCGTCTATGCTGGAAGCAAGCAGACGGCCCCTTCTGGAATGCTTCATTGGAAAGAGCTGTACCAAAAAGCGCAAGAGATAGATGATAAAGACTTCCGCACAATTTATAACAGTGTAGATCCGCAGGATATTTGTAATATGCAGTATACTTCCGGCACGACCGGTTTCCCCAAAGGCGTTATGCTGACCCATTACAATATTGTAAACAATGGAAAGGCAATTGGCGACTGCATGAAGTTTACCCATAATGACAAGCTGTGCATTGTTGTTCCGTTCTTTCACTGTTTTGGCATGGTCCTTGCGATGATGGCCTGCCTGACCCACTCGACCGCTATGGTACCGGTGGATGTATATAGTCCGGTAAAGGTTATGGACGCGCTGCAAAACGAAAAATGTACAGCGGTCCACGGTGTGCCAACAATGTTCATTGGCATGCTAGAGCATCCGGACTTTGACAAGTATGATTTTTCCCATATGCGTACGGGAATTATGGCGGGTTCGCCCTGTCCCATTAAGGTAATGGAGCAGGTGGTTGAAAAGATGAATATGCGGGAAATTACCATTACCTACGGCCAAACGGAGGCTTCTCCCGCAACAACCATGACCACGACAGACGATAGCCTGGAGCTGCGGGTCAGCACGGTTGGACGCGCCATGCCCCATGTGGAAACCAAAATTATTGATCCGGAAACGGGAGAAACACTGGGCGCCGGACAGACGGGAGAATTCTGCTCCCGTGGTTACAATACGATGAAGGGTTATTACAAAATGGAGGAAGCAACCCGCCAGGTGATTGATAAAGATGGCTGGCTGCACTCAGGAGACCAAAAAGGGTATTATAAGATTACAGGCCGAATGAAGGATATGATTATTCGCGGAGGCGAAAATATTTATCCAAAGGAGATTGAAGAATTTTTATATACCAATCCGTCCATTAGCGATGTGCAGGTAATCGGTGTACCCAGCAAAAGGTATGGGGAAGAGATTATGGCGTGCGTCATTTTGAAAGAAGGCTGCACACTGACCGAGGAGGAAGTAAAGGATTTTGTCCGCTCCAGTATGGCGCGGCACAAGGTTCCCAGCTTTGTTGCTTTTGTCGATGGTTTCCCAATGAATGCAGCAGGAAAGATCCAAAAGTTTAAGCTGCGGGAGTGGGCGGTTGAATATTTGAATCTCCAGGAAGCGGCCTCGATAGAAACTGCGTAAAATTCTTTCGGGAGCGTGTAGTGGAATGACTCCAAATAAGTTGAATCTTTGTATGGGCTGTATGAACCCTTTACCGGAAGGGGAGGATAAATGCCGCCATTGTGGTTATCAAAAGGGAATGCCCCACAGTCTGACCTATCTTTCACCGGGGACGATTCTCAAAGAGAGATATTTGATCGGCAAGGTGATGGAAAAAAATAACGAGGGCGCGGCATATATCTCCTATGATCAGGCGGAGGATAAAAAGGTTCTGATTCGGGAATTTATGCCAGAGCAGATTGCAGAACGGAACGAATCGAACCAATATGTCCGACCGAAAACAGGGTATGAGCGCCAGTATAAAACAGCCTTGTCGGATTTTGTTGAGCTTTCCCGCCAACTGCTGGCTCTTGAAAAAACCAGCGGCATGGTTCCAGTGCTGGACCGCTTTGTGGACAATGACACGGTTTACGTGGTATATCGTTATGTTTATGCGTTGAGCTTATCCGCCTTTTTGCAGCGAAATGGCGGGGAGTTGACCTGGAGCCAGACGAAAAAGATGTTTTTGCCGCTGCTGAACACACTGTCTCAGCTGCATAAAAAAGGGATTATTCATCGGGGAATCAGCCCGGAAACGATTATGGTCGATCAGGACAACAAGCTGTGGCTGTCGGGCTTTTGTATTGCAGACGCTCGAACAGAGGGCAGCGATATGGGTGCGGAGCTTTTTGATGGATATGCCGCGCCGGAGCAGTATTCGCTGAGCAATTGGCAGGGGACCTGGACCGATGTATACAGTATCGCGGCGGTATTGTATCGAGTACTTACCGGTACCCGTCCAAGTGACGGAAACAGCCGGCGCATCAGCGATGACCTGTGTCCTGCCAATGAGTTGAACAGGAAGATTCCGCCCAATATTTCTGACGCGATTTTTGCGGGGATGTGTGTATCCAGCGAAAAACGTATCCAAAGTATAGATGAATTTACCGGAATTTTACTGGAGGAAGCGGACAGTCATACAGCGGTTTTTGAATCTTCTAAGGTGAATTTAGAGGTCAAAAAGAAGAAACAGAAGCAAAAAAAGGCCCATGTGGCTGTCTGGGCGATGGTCGTGACCTTTTTGATCCTTTTGGGATTGATGTTCTGGCTTTTACATAAAATGGGAATTTTTGAAAAAGAAGAGAATTCCAGGCCGACCCAGAGCGTCTCCTATTTAGACGATCAGTCTTCCGACGAAGGTTCTGTTATTTCCGCGGATGGGGTACCGGATTTTATTGGCAAGGATATTGACGTTATTAAAAACGATCCGTCTTATGCTAACCGATTTATCTTTATTGAAAAAGAAGATTTTAATGAGGATTATTCGAAAAAAATCGTATATGATCAAGAACCGGCGAAGGGCACCCCAATGCCGAACAAAGGATATGTTACGCTGTATGTCAGCAAAGGGTCTGAAATGCTTGCAATGCCTGGACTGAAGGGAAGTACGCTGGAATTTGCGACGAAAATCCTGACTGAAAATGAATTAAAATACGAAGTGGTACCTACTATGGATGCTTCGGCAGAACCGGGGTTGATTATCCGCACCTACCCGGCAGAAGGGGAGATGGTCAGCAAAAAGACCAGTACGGTTTACCTGTATATTAAAGAGGAAAATGTCACTACCAGCTCCACTTCTGACGATATGCCTTCGGGAATTTTCAGAGGTCCTTCGGTTGGCGTCAAACGGGGAGACGACTGATGAGAACGCAATAACTCTTCTGATAAAAGAATGAAAGGATGATGGGGTATGAAGCTTTCTTTATCCACGCTGGGGTGTCCTGGCTGGTCCTGGAATGAAATTTTTGCTACGGCCAAGGATCTTGGAATGAACGGCATTGAGGTTCGCGGCGTAGCCAATGAAATGTTTGCGCCGTCGATTCCGGTATTTAATATGGGAAAGCGAGCAGAAACGCTGGAGCGAATTGAAAAATCTGGTATGCAGCTTTCTATGTTGACCTCTGGCGCTTGCTTAGGCGGTTCGGATACGGAAAAGTACATGGAAGAGGCCAGGGCCTATATTGATTTTGCGCAGATTGTAAAATCGCCTTATGTCCGGGTGATGGTGTCTTCGGTTCCCCATCCAACAGGGAAAGAAAATCTTTCCCAGACGCGTGATTTGTATGAAGAGCTGTGCCGATACGCGCAGGGGAAAGATGTAAAGGTCCTGATTGAGACCAACGGTATCTTGGCCGATTCCAAGGTGCTGGCTCAGATGATGCAAACGATTGATTCGCCAAACGCTGGTGTTTTATGGGACATTCATCATCCGTATCGCTTTTATGGAGAAACGCCCAAGCAGACCTATGATCGTTTGAAAGATTGGATCTGCTATCTGCATGTAAAGGATTCTGTGATGCAGGATGGAAAGGTAGAATACCGGATGATGGGATATGGCGATGTACCGGTATTCGACGCGTTGAAGCTTTTGCGGGAAGGCGGCTATGAAGGATACATTTCTTTGGAATGGGTGAAGCGCTGGTGTCCGGATTTGCAGGAGCCGGGCATTGTATTTGCCCACTACGCCACCTATATGCGTTATTTAATCAATCAACTGGACTAAGAAAAAAGACTGCCTTAAGTTAGCTGGGTGTCCGTAAAACAGTAATTAGAAATGAATGGCAGTTGTCAGGCGGTATTGGTTACAAAAATCAAGGTTTTACGGAGGATTACACCATGAGCAAGCTGTTATCGTGCGAGTTTAACATCGACACAGCGGATGTGGAACTGCGGTATTCGGACGGGAGTATGGTTTCCATTGACTGTACTGAGGTAGAGCATGAGTTTGCCCACACAATCAGCCAGCGGTCAGAACTGGATTGGCTGGTCTACAATGCCCCGCTGGACTATGTAAAGTTGGTGCTTGGTGGTGGCTTGGCGGAGTACCTCAGAGGGATATCCGGTTCGCACAGCAGTATCTGAGGACAGTTTGTGAAACAGTTGGGGGCAACGGTTCAAATCGAACCGTTGCCCCATTATTTCTGCTCTTTTCGCTTGCCCTTACCGCGAGATTGGCGAGAACTGTTCTTCCCGCGCTGACTGGACTGGCGGATTTGCAGTTTCTTGGATTTCTGCAAAATCCCAATCAGGGTTACAAATTCCTCCTTGGATATTGCGTCATAGTCAATACCCAGTCCTGAAGGTAAACCCTCGCCTGTTTCTCCTGCGGACTTCCCTCATAGCTCATGGCAGCCTTCAAATATCCACAGACCGCTTCGGCAGTAGACTCCTCATCGGCGGTAGTGGCATCCTGCCTGTGATCCTCTCTGATGTCGGAGAGAATATCAATCAAATCATCGGACAGCATTTGCCTGAAGTAGTCCCCCATCTGGATTTGAGCAAGAGCCAGCGTCCGGGTATGCAAATCTCCGTCCTCTACGCTATACTGCTGAATAACCTGCTGACGTACTGCTTCAAGCATGGCATTCATATCGTTAATTCTGCTGTCGGCAATCCGATCAACATAGACCTCAGCATCGACCATCAGCTGCTGAAATTTTTCGTGCACCAATAACTCCGACAGTAGCCGTTTGTTGAATTTCCCATTCTGTATCACATCCACCGCATTATCCCGCAAATGTAGGGCCTGAAGCTCTGCGTTTGCGGGATTTTTGTTTTCTGTCAGACCCAGCAGATAGTCAGTGGACACGCCATAGAACTTTGCCAGCGTCACAATGGCAAAGGGGCTGATGTCCTTGAAATCTTCAGACTCATATTTGCCGAGGGCAGATTTGGAAAGTCCAGTCTGCTCCGCAAGCTGTTCCAGGCTCAGGCCCCGGTCAACGACCCGCAAATCTTTCAACCGCTCTTGTATCGTCAATTTTGTTTCCATCGCTGCCCTCCGTCCATAAGCGTGGAAATCACGCCGATTTGCCGCCCTTTTCCATCCTCTTGAATTTGTGGTGGTGACAAAGTTTGTCACCACCAACTACTGTAACACGAAATCAACGGACAAAAGTTATCCGTTGATTTTCATTATTGTGGTGCGGACATAAATTGATCG
>CAJUMG010000021.1:27490-29128 GCA_910587335.1 uncultured Oscillospiraceae bacterium | reverse complement strand
AAAGTATTGATTTTACTGGTTTTTTCGCAAGTAGTCAGCTTAGGAAGTTTTTATAGAAGAAATAAAAACAAAATTGGAAATAGAAAACAATGAAGTATATATAACAAGAGAACCAACAAACACTGATTTGGGAAACTTCACAAGAAAATTTGCTGAACATCATTCGGGAATAAGTTTAGCTTGCCTAGTTGCGGCAGATAGATATGAACATATATTGGCAGAAATTCTTCCAGAATTAAACAAAGGTAAAATTGTTATTACTGATAGATATATTTTGTCCTCTTTGATTTTACAATGTATGGATAATGTAAAGAATACGGTTATTTTGGGTTTAAATTCAGAAATTTTAAAACCAAACTTACAGATAGCTGTTTCAGCAAATGAAGATATTCTGCAAAAGAGACTGTCAGAACGAAAAAGCCTAACAAGATTTGAAAAGGGAAATCAATCGCATAATGAACTTTATTATATGGAAAAAGGTGTAAAGGAATTGCAAAGAGAAGGTATAGATGTTTTAATGATAAATAACAACGATAATCTTAAAGAAAATGTACAAAAGATAGTATCATATATTGTTGCAAATTGGGGGACAAAATGAAAAAATTTGTTTTATTAAATTCCCCTATTTTTTGGGATTCCACAAAAGAAAATGAACAATATTTGTCGCCATTGGGATTAGGTTATATAGCTACATATTTAGAGAAGGCTAATATAGATGTTAGCCTTATTGATTGTGTGAAAGAAAGGAAATCTGTATCTGATATAATTACTTTGGTCGATGAGAGTTGTACAGATTATTTGGGAATCAATATATTTACTCAAAATTATGATATAGTTAAATATATTATCGAAAATATAAACATAAAATGTGAGTTATTTATAGGCGGGCAAGTTGTTAAAAGTATTTATCATGAAATATTACAATGGAATACTAGAAACAGGCTAAATATTATAATCGGTGAAGGAGAATATATTATTCCTGCACTTGTTTGGGAAAAGTGTGAACAAAGACCAGAAATAATACAAGGAAATAAATACGTATACAGAGTGAACGACAATTCAATATATTTTCCTAATGACATATCTAATATTTTTTTAAATAGAAAATACTTGGGAAATGAATTGATTACTAATCATTATGGAGAAAAAGAAGTTGCAATTATAACATCAAGAGGATGTGCATTTGATTGCGCTTTTTGCGGTGGCGCTAAGAGCCTCAATAAAGATGTAAGAACTCGGATTCGCACAGAGGAAAGTGTTATTAAAGAACTTGGTTATATAATTAATTCATATCCAGATGTACAAAGTGTAAGAATATTAGATGACTTGTTTTTACGCAATGCTAAAAGTATAGATATGGCAAATAATATATTTTCAAAATTTCCTAAATTAAGTTGGAGAGGGATGGTTCATGTATTATCTTTAGTAAATGCAATTGACAAAATAAAAGAACTTCAAGTTGGAAACTGTAAAGAATTATTTATTGGCATTGAATCTGGTTCGGAATCGATACGCAAGAAAATCAATAAATTGGGACAACCAGACGATATCATAAAGGTTTCGCAAGAGATATTGCGTTGTGGAATTGATTTAAAAGGATATTTTATTTATGGATTTCCACAGGAAACGAAAGAAGAT
>CAJUMG010000021.1:0-27480 GCA_910587335.1 uncultured Oscillospiraceae bacterium | reverse complement strand
TGAATTGGCATCCAAACTAAAAGCTATTTCACAAGATATGAATGGAACATTCAGAGTAAGTGTATTTCAGTTTAGACCTTATCATGGTACACAGTTATATAATGAAATATTAGAAAATACAGGTATTATACATGGGTGTGAATTTAATCAATCAATAAGTCAATTTAATGGAAGGGCACAATTCAATTTTGATTTTGGAAATTATAGTTCAGAATCGGACGAAATATTGAATGAATACATTATAAAAACACAGAAACTTACAGAGGAATAATTATGATAAAGCAAATACGTGACTGTCAAAAATGTGGTTTATGCATTAATCAAAAGCCTTTGCTAGATACAGAAAAACGGTGTCAAGTTTTTTGGGTTGGTTTATCAGCTAAAAAAGCGATAACTGATACTGAAATTCCTTTATCCCCAGAAACTAATACTGGAATGTTAATTCAAAAAATCGAAAATTCGTGTTGCAATGTCGTTACATATAAAACTAATTTGGTAAAATGTTTGCCATTAACAGAACAACAAAAACTTCGATATCCTAATAAAAAGGAAATTGACAGTTGTTTTGGAAATTTACTTAAAGAAATACATACAATGTCTCCTAAGATTGTTTTTTTATTAGGTGAAAAAGTATATTCTTCGGTTGGAAAGCATTTGAATATTGATTTTGAAAAGTGGAATGATTTTGAGTATACTTATAAAACATTTGAAAAGATTCATTATGTTCCTATACATCACCCCTCGTATATTTATGTATATAAAAGGAAAAGGATAGATGATTATATTAAAAGTATAGAAAAAATGATAAGCCAATTATTATGAAAAAAAGGGGTTGTTGCAAAAGTAGATAAATAATCTATCAGAGCAATACCCCTTTATAGCACCCTATTTGTCAGCGTCATCGATAAGTTAGTTTCTATACTTCCTTATCACCGTAAACCCAAGGTGCAACTGGTTTTTTTGGTAATATGCTGGATCAGGTCATTGCATAGGGGTCCAGCAGCTTATTGATCTCCTCTTCGGTCAGCAGATTGCGGCTGAGCAGTACGCTTTTCACCGACTCGCCGGTGCGGATGGCGGTCTTGGCAATGTCCGCCGCCACAGAATAACCCACCCGCGGGCAGATTGCGGTAATGATGCCAACGCTGTGATCCACCAGCTCCTTGCAGTGGGCTTCGTTGGCGGTGATGTCACAAATACAGTTGTCAGTAAAGGTTTGGATACCGCCGGTGAGGGTGGTAATGGACTCAAACAGTTTATAGAAGATAACCGGCTCAAAGGCGTTCAGCTCCAGCTGTCCCGCTTCTGCCGCCATGGTAACGGTCACGTCGTTGCCGATGATGTTAAAGGCCACCTGGCTCATCACCTCGGGAATAACGGGGTTCACCTTGCCAGGCATAATAGAAGAGCCGTTCTGCTTAGGCGGCAGGTTGATTTCGTGAAAGCCGGTGCGGGGACCGGAGGACATCATCCGCAGATCGTTGGAGATTTTTGACAGGTTCACCGCGCAGGTCTTCATAGTGGCCGAGGCGGTGACAAAGCAGTCTAAATTCTGGGTGGAATCAATCAGGTTTTTTGCCTGACGCAGGTCCAGTCCGGTTACGGTGGACAGGTTGGAGACAATAGCGCTGACATAGCTTTCGTCGGCGTTGATGCAGGTGCCGATGGCGGTGCCGCCCATGTTGACATACATCAGCTCGTCGGTGATATGGGTCATGCGGCCCAAATCCCGTTCAACCACCGCCCGGTAAGCACCGAATTCCTGCCCTAGCCGAATCGGCACCGCGTCCTGCATCTGGGTGCGGCCCATTTTCAGAATGTGGTCGAATTCTTTTTCTTTTTTGCGCAGCGCGCCGATCAGCCGTGTCAGCTGGAAGTTGGCTCCCTGCAAAAGCTTGATGGCGGTGATTTTGCCCGCGGTGGGAATTACATCGTTGGTGGACTGGGACATATTGACATGATCGTTGGGGTGAACAATGCTGTAATCCCCTTTTTCGCCGCCCAAAATCTCAATGGCGCGGTTGGCGATTACCTCGTTGGCGTTCATGTTAAAGGAGGTTCCGGCGCCGCCCTGAATCGAATCGGTAATAAAAGCGTCGTGCAGTTTGCCCGCCAGAATTTCGTCACAGGCCTGTACAATCGCGTCTTTGATGTTTTCCGGCAGCTCACCGGTCTGACAGTTGGTAATAGCAGCCGCCTTTTTCACCGCCGCCAAAGAGCGAATGAATTCCGGATTCGCTTTCCGTCCAGTGATGTTGAAGTTTTCGTAGGCGCGCAGGGTTTGCAGACCATAATAAGCGCTTTTTTCAATTTCTTTTGTTCCAATCAAATCAGTTTCAACACGCATGATTTTTCCTCCCGCAAAAGCAGACGTTTGTTAATATGAAAAAAGGGACTGCCGGCAAAGGTCGGGTGCCACAATCCAAGCAGGAATTTTTGCAGTCCAAGGACAAAAAGACGCAATTCCTGCATCTTTTACAGATTATAGACCGAAATTTGGAAAAAAGCAAGGGGAAAATGAAAGTTTTCCGTTTTTTTAATCAGCCTGGCTTTTCGACTGTGAAAAGCTGTTCCGGTGAAATGTAAGCAGGGCTGTAATAGCGTCACTATCTGTTTGCAAAGCCTTTGGAATGGAAAGGTCCATAGCTTGTCTTCTTTTAATAGAGAAGGGTGTAGATAGCTGAGCACTCCGGCTAAGATCTCGCCTACCTGTGTTGGAAAACAAGGCAAATTAGGCGAAAATTGACATTTTGATTCTATCAAAAAGGGACAGGATATGCTATAATAACCTCACGGCATGCTCCCAGATACTGCAAAGCAGTCTCCGGGATGCCTGAGAGAACATTCATGCGAGACCGGTTTGGGAGCTGGGCTTATACGAAAGGGCGAAATCGCTGAAGGAGCCTCGCTGAAATACCATCCAGCAAACAACCGCTATATAGATTGGAGATAAACGATGGAAATTCGCAGATATGATCCAGTCGATCTGGACGAAATTTACCAGCTTTTTTATGATACCGTCCACCAGGTCAACCGGGCGGATTATTCTCGGCCGCAGGTAGACGCTTGGGCGCCGCGGGAGATGGACCGGGACCGGTGGAGCACATCGCTGGCAGCCCATGAAACCTGGGTCGCACGGAAGGACGGTCAAGTGGTCGGCTTTGGCGATTTGGGGGAAGGCGGATATCTGGACCGCTTGTATGTCCACAAGGACTATACGCGCCAGGGAATTGCCTCTGCGATTTTGTACCGGCTGGAACAGGCGGCCCTGCAGCAGGGATGCCATCGTATATATACCGAAGCGTCTATTACCGCCCGGCCCTTTTTTATACAAAAGGGATACCAGGTGGTCAAAAAACAGGAAAAACCGCTGCGCGGTCAGGTATTTATCAATTTTGTCATGGAGAAAATGTTATAAAACGATTTTAAAGGAGGAATTTGCCCATGAAAAATCCAGTTGTAACCATTGAAATGGAAAACGGCAATCAAATGAAGGTGGAGCTTTATCCGGAAATCGCGCCGAACACGGTGAAAAATTTTGTTTCCCTTGTGAGAAAGGGCTTTTACGACGGGGTGATCTTTCATCGGGTCATTCCCGGCTTTATGATTCAGGGCGGGGATCCCCAGGGAACAGGGACTGGCGGTCCTGGCTACAGCATTAAGGGGGAATTTTCGGCCAATGGGTTTGAAAATACCTTAAAGCACACAAAGGGTGTGATCTCTATGGCTCGGTCCTCCCGGCCGGACAGTGCGGGCAGCCAGTTTTTTATCATGGTGGATGATGCGCCGCACCTGGATGGCAGCTATGCGGCTTTCGGCAAGGTGATTGAGGGAATTGAGGAGGCTGACCGGATCGTGTCGGTCAAACGGAACCTGTCGGATAAACCGCTGGAAGATCAGAAAATAGCCAAGGCTACGGTAGAGACCTTTGGGGAAGAGATCGAAGAGCCTGAGACGTTATAAAAAGGAATGGTTTATATGATTTGACCGACCGTTCCTCTTTGGCAGATCAAGCGGCTGTGGCTTATTTTAATAGGGTAAGATAAAAGGTATAAAAAGGCGCAAAATCGCAGAGATTAAAAAGAGATCGGCCATAGTCGGGGGTGGTTTTGCAGCAAAAAGGGGAAACGATAAGCGGAAAAAGGCCGAACCCTTGCAATCCCCTACCCTTTATGATAGACTAATACTGTTTATGGCGAAATTTCGGCAAAAGGCAACTCTTTTGTCCTGATTTTATTGAAATGCTGTATATTCTGCCACTTAAACCACAGGAAAAGAAAAATCCCGTCACAAATCGACAGCATATTTGCTGGGGAATCGGTCGCCTGTGTTTGTCAAAGGCCGCGGCAAAACGGGAAAAGTCCCGGTCTTTGCCCTGCTGGCAGAGAGGTTTATAGAGAGACAGCCCAAGAAAGCTGTCTTCCGTCGGGTGGGAGGAAAATGGAATGAAAGCTCCATCCATTTCAGTTTTGATGAGTGTTCATAACGGAGCGCAGACACTTCCCGCGGCAATTGATTCGGTCCTTGGACAAACCTTCGGGGATTTTGAATTGATTATCTGCGATGATTTTTCCACAGATGACACCTGGAAGGTGCTTTGTGATTATAAAGCAAAGGATCCCCGTATTCTCGTTTTCCAAAATTCGCGGAATGTGGGGCTGGGCGCATCCTTAAACGAATGTCTGAAGCTTGCCAAGGGGACGTATATCGCCCGCCAGGACGCGGATGATATTTCGCACCCTCGCCGGCTGGAGAAAACGCTGGCATATCTCCAGCTTCAGAACGCACCTTATGTGGGCTGCGGCGTTTTGGTATTTGACGCTCATGGCGTTTGGAGTAAGCGGATTCACCCAGAGGAGATTACACGCCATATCATAGCGCAGAAAAACCCCTTTTTCCACCCAACCATGATTTTTCGACGTGAAGTTTTAGAAGAGGTAAATGGGTATCGTGCGGCAAAAGAAACCCAACGAACAGAAGATTATGACCTGGTGATGCGGCTTGCGGCAAAAGGAATTATTGGAAAGAATTTACAGGAGTATCTATATTGTGTGTATGAGCCGGAAGCCGCTTACCAGCGCCACACATTACGAACCCGCTGGTACGAGGTTTTGGTGCGTTTCAACGGACTACGCCAGATGCGCGCCCCGTTCTGGGACTATATTTATCTTTGTAAGCCGGTGATTATGGCCATGGTTCCCCATAAGCTGCTCAGGTGGGTGAAATGTTTTCAGTGGCGGACTTGAATGTAAAAGGATGATGGTATGAAATTGCAGCTGAATAAAGAATATCTTGCGGAAAAGATAGGCGCTTTCAAACGATTCGTTCCCCTTTTAAAAGAGCTGGTGGTACGGGACATTAAGGTGCGGTATCGTCATTCTGTTTTGGGAATGCTATGGACTGTCCTGAATCCGCTCTTGATGATGGTGGTCATTACCGTTATTTTTTCCACTTTATTCAAGCAAAATATTCCGAATTTTCCGATCTATTATTTGTCCGGTTCGCTGATTTTTTCTTTTAATTCCGAATCGACTACCAATGCGTTAAACTCGATCATTTCTAATGCGTCGCTGATTAAAAAGGTATATATCCCAAAGTATCTGTTTCCCTTTTCCAATATTCTTTCTGGACTGGTGAATCTGGGCTTTTCGCTAATCGCCATGTTTATTGTAATGGTTCTAACGGGAACTCCTTTTCGCATTACCTTGCTATTGATTCCAATTCCGATTTTTTATACATTTCTTTTTGCTACCGGGCTGGGAATCTTGCTCTCAGCGCTAACGGTATATTTTCGGGATATTGCCCATTTTTATAGTGTGTTTATCCTTGCATGGACCTACTTTACCCCGGTATTTTATCCTGTAGATATCTTAAATCCCACGATTATGAAGGTTATGCAGCTCAACCCAATGTACCATTATATCTCTTTCATGCGGGATTTGGTGCTTGCCGGAGAGTTTCCCGGCATGAAAGAAAACCTTTTGTGTTTTATGATGGGCATTGTCGCAATCGCAATTGGGCTTTTTGTGTTTTATAAAAAGCAGGATAAGTTTGTTTTATATGTATAAGGAGGGCCAAAAAATGGATCCCGTAATTCAGGTCAATGATGTGTCCATGATGTTCAACCTGAGTTCAGAAAAGATTGACAGTATTAAAGAGTATTTCATAAAAGCCATACGCCGAGAGCTGCATTTTCAGGAGTTTTGGGCACTGAAAAATGTTTCTTTCCAGCTGGAAAAGGGGGATTCTCTGGGGATTATTGGATTAAACGGCTCCGGAAAAAGCACACTGTTAAAAATCATTTCGGGAATTCTAAAACCAACAAACGGATCGGTAAAAACAATTGGCAGCATAGCTCCGCTCATTGAATTGGGCGCGGGCTTTGATGCCAATTTGTCTGCGCGTGAAAATATTTTTCTCAACGGCGCTATTTTAGGTCACGGACGGGAATATATGGAGGAGCGGTTCGAGGAGATTATCCGGTTTGCAGAGCTGGAAAATTTTGTTGACACCGCGATAAAAAATTTTTCCTCTGGTATGGTGGCAAGGCTTGGGTTTGCCATTGCAACAATGAATATTCCGAATATTTTGATTATCGACGAAATCCTCGCGGTTGGCGATTATAAATTCCAGGAAAAAAGCTTTCAGAGAATGCAGGATATGATCCATTCCGGCGCAACAGTCGTGTTTGTTTCCCATTCTGTGGAGCAGGTAAAGCAGATCTGTAAAAAAGCGCTTTGGTTGGAACACGGAGTGGTAAAAGCATTTGGAGATGCGGAGACGGTCTGCTCCGCTTACGTAAACGTATGATGGAGAAAAAAAAGCTGTTATTTGTAATCAACCAATTCTTTAAGGGCGGGGCGGAAACGGCGCTTTTGAATCTGTTCCGCGTTCTGCCCAAAGAACAATATGAAATTGATTTTTTGGTATATGACCAAATTGATTTGCCGGGAACCATCTCATTGCTTCCTTATATTCCAAGCTGGGTGCATATTGCTAACGTAGCGCAGGGAGAAGCGCAGAACGCGTTTTTGAAAAAAGCCTGGTTCCGGCTTTATCGCAAAATGACCCATCGGCAGCTGTTCCGTAAAGCGGCGATAGACTATCTGCGCGGAAAAGAATATGATGTTGCGATTTCTTATGGGGAGTGGTTTTCCAGCAGATTGGTTGCGGAATATGTGCAGGCAAGGTGGAAATACGTCTGGATTCATGCGGACATTGATAAGGCGACCTTTGTACATCCGGATATTGAGAAATATCAGCAGCATTTTGATCGGTTTATTTTCGTTTCAAAGCGCTCTATGGAATGTGGGATGGAACGGTATGCGTTTATTAAAGGCCGAGGCGTTGTGGTGCATAATCTGGTGAACGAAAAACAATTACAAATAGAAAGCACCGAAAAAGCAGAGCTGCCAAAGCTAAAAGAAGATCTGCCCGTTTTGGTGACGGTGGCGAACATCCGGGCGGAAAAAAACCACTTGCGGCAAATACGAGCGATGGAGAAGGTGTTTCAAAAGGGCAAACGGTTTTACTGGATCAATATAGGATCCTTGGCGAATTTCGAGCTGGTTTCTCGTGTAAAGGCCGCGGTACAAAAGGCCGGACTGGAAGAGTATTTTCTTTTGCCCGGCGCAATGGAAAATCCTTATTCGATTATGAAGCAGGCAAACGCAGTATGCGTGCTTTCGGACCACGAATCCTGGTCCATGGTGATAACCGAAGCAAAGGCTTTGGGTGTGCCGGTTATCGCAACGCGTACCTCCGGCGCGCTGGAGCAGCTGGAAGGTGGAAAAACCGGCTTGCTCTGCGATTTTTCCGAAGAGGATATCGCGCAGACGATCTATGCATATTTGGAAAAACCGGAGACCGAGCAGAGGATACGAGCGGGATTGCAAGGCTTTTCCTCTAGTGACGATACATTAGAGCAGATCACCCCGCTTTTACAAAATAGCCGTAAAAAAATCCTGTATCTGTTTGATGATATCAACTATTTAAGTGGTGCCAGAAATGCCGCCTTAGAGCAAATGCGGCATTTAAGCGAAGAGATGCAGGTGGACCTTTTTTCGGTCGAGCCGTGTCGGGATAAAAAATTGAAAAGTACTTATCGAACCATAGATATGAGCGAATCCAGCCAGGGAAAGGGTATGCGGTGCCTTTCTACACCCGGACGGGAAGTGTTAAGGGGAAACGAGTATTCCTGGAAGTGGAAATGGATTCGTATGGTATATGCCGTATTGGCACGGCTGGGAAAAGAGCAGCTGTTGCTTCGGTGGGCTTCTACAGATAGCTTAAAGGGAATCTTAAACGGATATGATGCTGTGTGTGTAGTAAGCGAAGCTTCTAAATTGCGAGAAACTGTATCGCAGCTTAAAGGGCCAAAGAAAATACAATGGATCCATACGGATTATGCGGCTTGGCGGGAACAGACAACATGGACAAGGGCAATGACAAAGCGGGACGGGAAGGTTTATAAGCGCTTTGATACAATTGTTTGCTTGTCAGGGCGGTTGAGAGAAAAATTTATACAAATCTATCCCCAGTTGGACGCAAAAACCGTTTCCATTCCCAATTTTATCCAGTATGACAGAATCCGGGAATTGGGCGGACAACCAACCAAGATCATAGTGGACCGTGCAAAATGTAATCTTGTCACAATCGGGAGAATGGAGCAGGAAAAACGGTATGATTTGGTCTTGCAAACGGCGGCAGAGCTAAAAAAGCAGAAAATAGATTTTCATTGGTATCTGGTGGGGGACGGCGTATTGTTAGAAAAGCTGCGGCAGCAAAGCAAGCAGTTGCAGCTTACAAATGTGGTTACCTTCACTGGAATGCTGAAAAACCCTTGTCCTCTAATGGAGCAATGCAGCATGATGGTGCTATTGTCCGATTATGAGGGCACTCCGGTTACAATTGATGAAGCAAAGGTGCTGGGCCTTCCTGTTCTTTCAAAGGACATAGGCGGAATCAAAGAGCAGCTGGAAAACGGAAGGTATGGCGCGGTTTTGTCTGAAACAGAGAATGTTTGCAAAAAGATTCAGCAATGCGCAAGCATCAAAGGCAAGCCACTGTCAAAGGAAGAATGGCAAGACCATACCTTGGCGGTAGAGAAAAAGCTGGCGGCATTGTTTGAATGAGTGAATTGCCTTGCGATCGTTTCAGATACGGCGGTCGATATTTTTAGAAGAAGGTGAAATGGTGAATACTTGCAAACGAATCGGAGCAGGCGCTTCGTTAGGAATTTCAAGCATTTATTTGACCTGGCTGGTCGATCAGGTCACCCTTTCGACATGGTTGCAGCGCGGATTCATTTTTTTGTATTTTATGGCAATGTCCTTTGTACTACTTATGATAAGAAAGGGCAGAAGCGAAAAACAGGGTAGAAAGCTAAGCTCATCTGCTTATCTTATTTCCGTTTCCTGTGCAGCGGTCTGTTCCTTGCTGTTTGAGGATATCCTTTTACCCCAGGCAGATTTCGGTGCCGGACAAGCGGTGCCAGGCTGGATGTCAGCAGTTCTGTTTCTTGGAGCGTTACTTATACTCGCATTTTTCTTTTCCTGGATAGGGGAGCTCTATCTTAGTGCTGAACAAAAGCGGACAAGTCAGAAAGGCCCATATACACCGCCCTCAAAACGTAAGATCTGCGCTGTTTGCGTGGCATCTCTTTTGATTGTAAGCGCTGTTTTTGTTAAACAGATCAATCAGCACCCTTCTCTTTGGATTAACAAGGAGGATTCTTCAGTAACCTTTGTGAACGAGGGAAAAGACCCTGAGTCCGTCTCTGGTGAAGTATGGCTTCAAGTGCTTGAGAATGGAAGAAAAATCGCACCGGAAAAAATTTTCATTCCACAGGAGGAAAGTGGATGGACGATACGAGATGGGTATTTTTTGTCCGCAACGCCGGGATCAGTCATGACAATACCGGTCGAAATACCCAGCGATATGGAGTTTTCCTTCATGTCTCACTCGTGGACCGGAAGCGTTTCTATTCAGTGGGAAGATCAGTGGGAAATCTATGACTTTTTTTCTGAGGGCAGCTCGGTCGTAACGCTTGAAGCGCCATGGACTGGTTTCATAGAAGTAACCTATGATTGGTTCCAGATTGTGCTGCACCTGGCCTGCGGTGTTTTTGTATGGCTCATGCTTTTGTGGTTCCTCCTAAAGAATCACAGTATGAGTTGGTTTGTCCTGTTTGGAATTTCCTGGATCGCGGTGATAGAGAGCGCTTTTTATGTAGGTCAGATGAATGTCACATTCGCACTGCTTTTGGGAATCTCTATGTGTACAGCTTTTTGGCTTTATACCCGGCCCGCAATAATAGAACGGTATTTTTGCACGCCAGCAATGGTCGCGATGTTCCTTTTGTCCGTCTATTTCACCTTCGCGCTGGCCGGCAATGACCTCTTTATGAAAGGGGTACGGATGGATTTAAGCGGAAATACAATTTCCTGCTTTGTTTTATTGGCGGTGGCGCTTTGTCCGATTCTTTATGCCATGCTGGCCTTGTTTGAATTTGCAATCGCCAAATCTAAAAAATTAGAACCCCAAAGAGACAGAAAAAAGATTTTTCGTGCAGGAGTAATCCTCTTTTTCCTATTCGCAGGCATTGAATTGGTCTTCTCTTTAGGATTTTATCCCGCCAACATGTCTCCAGACAGTGTGGATCATTGGCTGCAAGCCATTGGGTACTGGGATTTGGAAAATGGACATCCGGTGATTTTCCCGCTGTTTATCAGACTTCTGTCGAAAATCGCGCTGACCCCTTATGTCTATATTGTCTTTCAGATTCTCTTTTGTGCGTTTGTAATTAGCAAATGGCTCTTATTTTTATATGAAAAAGGAGTTTCGTTAAAAGCGCTTATTCTATTCACTGTCTTTATGGCGATATTGCCCAGTAACAATCTAACACTTACGCTGTTGTCTAAAAATCCAATCTTTGCCATCTTAAATCTTTGGGTTTTAATGCAGCTTGTGCGCCTTTTTGACGATCCTGGTAGATGCGTTCGCGGGATTTGGTGGAATGTAGAAACGGCCATTTCACTTGCATTTTTGTTTTTGGTCCGCCGCAATGGCTTTTTGGCGGTTTATGTGGCGGCGGCTGTTATTATCATGATGACCTGCTTCAGATTGAAACTTGTTAAATGGAAGACGCTTCCGTCCCTTGCTGGCGCTTTAGTTATTGTCCTTCTCGTCCAGGGACCTCTTTATAGCAATTATACAATTATCAAAAGAGCGAGCAGCGCGCGTCAGCCTCCTCTGACTACTCTTTACAGTAGGATATTGGTAAGTCAGGTGGAAGTACCAGAAGATATAAAAGAAACAATGGAAACGATTCTGCCAGAGGAAGAATATTACGCGCGATTTAATCCTTATAATGCGGATATCATGGCGGCAACAAAGCCAAGGCCAAACTATGGGGATATGTCTACAAAAGAGGGGCTTTCCATTTATCTGCGGCTGCTTCTTCGCTACCCGGATATTGTAATAGAAGACCGCTTGCAGGCGACAGATCTATGCTGGAATATCCTGAATAACCCGGACAGCAGGGCGTGGAATCATAGATATATAGCTGGTATTCATATTTCTATGCCGCAGGAGTGTTTGCCGCAATTTTTAAAGGGGACAGAAGCTGGCAGCGCGGATTTGTATTTTAAGCCAAACGCCATTTCAAAACTGCTTAGCAGCTTTAGTACATTTATAGAGGGGAAACCGCTTCTTGACGCATTTGTGTGGAGAAATGGTATTTATATTGTATGGTTTCTTGCGTTTGCGATTACCCTTGGCGCCCACCGCCGCTTAAGCCGTATATGGATTTTTATGCCAAATATAGCAACCCTCGTTACGCTGGTTCTTTTAATCGGTTGGCAGATTTATCACTATATTTACTTCTTCCCTATGGCGACGGTGGCCTTTATTTCCTGCGGCTGTGTAATGCTTGCAAAGGATGAAAAGATAAAAACAGAAAAGGATGGATAAAATGGAACGATTGGATTTTTCAAATAATACAAAGTACGATCCAGTTGAAGCAGCTATTCACCTGAATCGCTACGGCCTGGCAAAACCATTCTGCAAGGGCGCCCGGGTACTGGATGCCGCCTGCGGAGAAGGATACGGAAGCTATCTGATGAAAACCTGGGGCGCTCGTAGCGTGGATGGAATTGATATTGACCAGAGCTCGGTTGATGAGGCGCGAAAGCTGTTTAAAGATGATGGACTGAAATATACCCAAGGCTCGGTGGAAAAATTGCCTTATGAGGACCATACCTTTGACCTGGTCGTCTCTTTAGAAACGATGGAGCATATCGATGATCCGGACGCTTTTTTGGCAGAAGTGCGGCGGGTCCTAAAGCCCGGGGGAACGGTCATTTTATCCTGCCCCAACGACAATTACTATTTCGAGCAGGATCATGCGGAAAACCCGTTTCATAAGCGCCCCTACACATTTTTTGAGTTCAAAGAGCTGGCGGAAAATCATTTGGGAACCCACGTGGCCTATTATTTGGCTTTTGCGCTGGATGGATTTATTAACCTGCCCTTTGAAAGACGGACAGAGCCGGAAACCAGCAAACCGGAAGACGCTTTGGGACTGTTTCATTACACACAATGTGACCAGGCCCTGTGTGTGCCGCAGGATCGTTATTTAAATCAGTGGAACGCCAATTATTATGTGGGCGTTTGGGGCAGAATGGAACGGGCTAACCAGTATAGCGTTACCGTGGCCCCAAGAGAAACTTTTATTGACCATAAAGATAAGGACTACGACCTGCTTCACCATATAAAAAGCGGCCAAAATGGAAAAGACGATTTCTTTCAGCTAAAGCAGCAGCTAGAAACCAGCAACATGGAATTGGACCGGATTCGCGTTCTTTTAGACCTGACAAAACATGAGCGCGACGCAGCAAACGAGCAGCGCCAGCTGGCTGAGGCAAGGGCAGAAAGCGCTCTGGCAAGAGTCGAAAGCTTAGAGTCTTCAAGAGGCGTTCGCTTGCTTGCAAAGCTTTATAGTGTAAAGATGAAGTTTAAAAAGATTTTTCATCGGTAAAAGGCGGTAATGGAAAATGATGGACGGTACTCTTGTTCCAGGCTTTATGATAGAAGAATATAAATATATATCCAGCAAGCACCATAGGATGATTGGCGTAGGCTCCACCGGGAAGGGGTGGAGTGCTTTTGCAATAGAGAATATTGGGAAACGGGGTGAGAACCTGACGATTGCAGTGTTAAGCATGAATCGGTCCTCCCTCACCATACGGCTGATGCAGTCGATCGCAGAAAAAATCCCGAATTTTTCCGGAGAATTTTTGATCGGTGATAATGGGTCAACCGAGACCGAAAAAGCCGCCCTGCGCCAAGCGATGCAAAGGATGCCATACCGGTGCAGGATGGTGGAATTTGACCGCAATTATGGCGTTGCAGGCGGCCGAAATCGCCTGTTTCGTGAAGTGGCCACCGAGTGGATCTTCTCTTTGGATAACGATATATACTTTTTTCAAAATCCCCTGGAAAAAATATCCTCTGATATTGCTCAATTAGGCTGCCACTTTCTCTCTATGCCGCTGCAGGATCAGGACAGCAAAAAGATTTCTATTTACGGCGGGCATCTTTATGTAGATGATACGGGAAACGAAATCAGCGTTGGCGGAAGCTCTGCATATATTGAGTGCAATATTGATGTCCACAAGCTTTACGATCCCTTTTTATGTACCTTTGTTCCAGGCGGGGCAAGCATTTTCCGCAAAGACACTTTTTTTCGGTGCGATGGATTTGACGAGGGGATGTTTGTCGGCTTTGAGGATTCGGAGTTTTCTATGCGTCTTTTCCAGCAGGGCTACAAAATCGGTTCCTGTGGAATCGTAAGTATCATTCACGACCATCCCAAACCGGAAAATAGCAGCGACAAGTCCTATGAAAAGGTGCGTTTTTCCAATATGAAGCTGGTGGAATCCGCCCGATATTTTGAGAAAAAGCATGGTATACGGGTTTGGAATCCTTCTACAGAAGCTTGGGTCAATCAGCGCCTTTGGGAGCTGTTGGACGAAAAGCCGGAAGAAACGGTGGAAAATGCGCCTGCTTCTAAGCGGCCCGAAATATTGCTGGTGGTGGACAGTCCCGGCTGGGCGCTTGATAATATCGCGAAACAGATTATCAAATACTGCTCCGATGCATTTTCCTTTAAAATCATTTATTTATCGGATGTGGATAGTCTGGCAGCGGTCTTTTTTGCCGGTGCAGACAGCGACTTAATCCATTTCCTCTGGAGACCGTGGCTTGTTGATCATGACGCGGATCATGTAAAAAACTATGCGCTTCGCTGGGGAATGGATCGGGAGATTTTTTATCAGGAATATATAAAAAATAAAATTGTCACTACCTCTGTCTATGACCATTTGTTTATAGGGAATGACGAGGAGGACTTTTACCGCAGCAGGCTTTTGTTTTCCGATGAAAAATCGTTGGTGAAAAATTATTCTGTGTCCTCTCGCATTTTAAAAGAATTGTATGACAATGATGAGAGAATTCATTTAAAACCGTATTCGATTGTGACAGACGGCGTAGATCTGGAGCTGTTTTGCCCTCAGAATCTCGAACGATTTGACGAGTGCGTCTCAAAACGAAAGCTGATACTCGGATGGGCAGGGAATAGCCTGTGGCAGGCGGAAAAAGAGGATTTTAAAGGACTACATACAATTTTAAAACCCGTCGTGGAAGAGTTGCAGGCAGAGGGTTATCCTGTAGAATTATCGCTTTGCGACAGCAGCCAAAAGAAGATACCGCATTATGAAATGCCGGATTGGTACGCGGGTATTGATCTTTATGTATGCCCTTCTAAAATCGAGGGAACCCCCAACCCCATTTTGGAATGTATGGCCTGCGGCGTTCCGTTTATCTCCACCTGTGTCGGAATCGTACCGGAAGCCGCGGGAGAGCTGCAATCTCGGTTTATCTTAAAAGAACGCTCCAAAGCCGCGCTAAAAGAGAAGATTCTTGAGATATTGGCACATCCGGAGTGGATGTCGCGCCTGTCGCGGGAGAATCTGGCGTCTATTCAGAATTGGAAATGGCATGATCGAGTGCGGCAGTTTATTCCTATGTGGAAGGAAGCGATGGAAAATAAAGACGATGAAATTGACCAAGCTCACAAAGAAAATTGAGAAGTATTTCCAAGATTGGAAATACTATCACTGGATTGCTTTTATTTTAATCAATATGGTCATAGCCTTTCAGTTCACAGCCGAGTCCCTTTTTATGGATCTTTGGCAGATGCAGGTAGAGCTTGGGCAGATTGCGCTTTATCTCCTTGCGGTGATCGGGAACGGGCTTATTCTGCTTATCATCTTTTTTGGTATCGATGCACTGACCGGAAAAATAGCAGAAAAGAGAGCGGCAAAAAAACGCGTATCGGATAAAAAGCGGCTCCCGATGAAAGTGTGGCTGTTATGCGTTTCGTTGTGCGTATTTGCAGTGTGCTCTGTTTTGGCGTACAAGCTTTTACCAGACTTTTGGGCTCCGTCCTATGCTCCAACAGAAGTAACGGTGACTTTGCTTGAGGATAAGAATCCTGATGCTGCCGGCCGTGAGGTGCTGTTGAGTAAAAATGCGATTATCGATGGGGCATCGGCTAGGATGACGCCTGTGGATATCAGTGGAAGCTGGAATACAGAGTATGGATACTTTTGGGGATTGGCGCCCGGAAGTTCGATTACATTTTCTTTTCCGGCGGCGGAGGATATTGATTTACGGTTTAATAAACATCGGTGGTCTGGTATTGTAGAAATCGAAGATGGAGCGCATAAAGAAAGGCTGGACCTGTATTCAGACATATCGGATGATTATCTGGAAAGCTATCGGGTAAAAAGCAATATCATCCCCTCGCTGTCGAAGGTAGAAACCGCATTGATAGCAGCTTTTATTGGTATACTATTTGCTGGTATTTTCGGCCTGCTTGTCTATACAACATGGATGCCAACCTCGTCAAAATTGTACCAGCTCTCGTTATTTCTATCGGTCTTTTCCATCTGGCTTGTGTACCTATGCGCGGGTAATCCGGGAGGTATATCGATTGATACACTGAACCAATTTGCACAGGCAAAGGGCGAAATCCCTATGAACGATGCGCATCCTGCTCTTTTGACCATATACTATCGGGGTGTCTTCCAGCTAACAGATCATCCGGTTGTGTTTTCTCTCCTCCAAATGGCGTTTTTTGCTTTTGTCGTAGCCATGTTTCTTCGGTACTTGTCCTTGCATGGCCTGTCCAGAAAATTGCTGAGCGTGTTCGCAGTTTTGTTTAGTGCGCATATTGTAAACGGAATCTATGCCTCTGTTTTGTGGAAAGATGTTCCTTACACGGTCTGTCTTCTTTGGCTGACGCTTTTGCTGACGAAACTTGCTGTGGAAAAAAGAGAGTTTTTCTCGGTGGGAAACATGATACAGCTTGTCGTTTGCGTACCGCTCACGGTCTTATTGCGTCATAACGGAATCGTGGTTTTCCTTTTAATCGGAATTGTGTTGATTGGGTTCACAGTCGTATACCGCTCATGGAAACCAGCGATTATGTTGCTACTTGGCGTGCTGATTTTTGGCGGAATCAAAGGGCCGGTCTATACAAGCTTTGGTGTAACACCATCTGATATTTACACAGCGTATGGCTTGATCCATGGAATGGCGTATACCCGCATTGCTTCGGAGGAAAGCGATGATTTTATGGACACGCTTATGTTTATAGGTGATTGGATGGATGTGTATGAGCCGTATTGTACCAATAGCTTCGGATTTTCCGAGGTTGCGATTCGGGAGGACCTGAACAGAAAGATCAATGACCTGGGAGCTGATAAGGTAAATCAGGAATATATCAAAACATTTTTGCGGCATCCGTTTTTGATCATAAAAGACCGTCTTCTTGGCAGCAATTTGCTGTGGAATAGCGTTCCAAGCGGTTACAACTGGCGGATTACAAATAATCAATATTTGGTTGTTGTAGACGGCAATTCTTTTGGATATTACTGCAGAGAAAATTTTTTAACGGACGCCTTAAACAAAATTTATCTGAAAAGTATTCGCTCACCTTGGAGCGACATGCTTATTTGGCGTGCAGGGCCCTATATCTCTTTGTCCCTCATCCTGCTGTTCCTTTCTTTTAAGAAAAAGAAATATGGCTTTTTCTTAGCGGCAATACCTCTCTTGGGTAATTCTCTGTCTTTGCTCCTTGCTATGACCTGCCAAGATTATCGGTATGTCTATTTTGCAATGGTTTGTACTTGTTTTCTTGCGCTGGCTTATTTTATTTGCCCGGTGGAAACGAAAGATCAAAACGGTCTTGCAAAGCAAAAGTTTCGCGTACCCGGGGGCAATGTGCAAAGTGAATAGGCAGAAAGCTTTTGCTTGTCCTTCATCTGCTACGGAAAAATGAAAAACTCTATGTGATTGAAAATCTCTCACATAGAGTTTTTTTGTTAAGGGTGAATGTCCCAAGAAAGGCCACGCGCGGCAAGGGCGCATCGGTAAACAGAAGAATGCAAAGCAATCGTAAAAGAAAGCTTCTGTGCGGACAATGAAAAAAACGAAAAAGATTTCGTTTAAGGCATCCGTTTTTCCTGCCCTACAGTCCAAATCTCACCTTACAAAGCCTATTCCTTGCAACTGGAAAAATGCAAAATAGATAAAATACTAATAGGACAAAAATAGAAGCACCAAAATTCTAATACCGCCACACCTATCCATTTTGGGCTATCAGCTTTGAATAACCCGGTCATAGGAAAAACGAAACAGGAGATAAAAAACACTCCATGTACCATGAGCAGATATTTTAACCACTTGTCTATTTTTGTCTGTGGCTTTACCGTCAATCCTGCAAAAAATGTAGCTAACGACATGACAGCATAGCCCAATAGGTCATAGTTAAATAGTAATCCACATTGCTGAAAATCAAGAAGTGCAGCAGCTTGCAAGGTTAAATCATTTAGTCGGACGGTTGTGAGCTGCGCAAAATAGACTAATAGAATAATGGCCGTATATACGGCGGAAAAAGCCACTGAAATATAGCCTGCTAACTTTGCTTCCTTTTTGGCAAAGTAAGCATATCCGCACATCATTAGTACAAAGCTAAACGCAATGAACATAGAAGAAAAGTAACTGCCATAATCAAAACCAAATAACAAAAACAGGGCAAAGCAAAATACCGCAACGAAATTAACAACGGCGCCATATACGCCTATTTTCTTATTCATCCATCTGCGCCGTCCTTTTAAAAAGAATATCAACCAACTTACGAATATATGCGGCTCTATCTTTATAGAAACACGCGAAATGGCAAAAGGTTCAAATAAAAAATGAAAAACGCAGGTGCAATAAGCTGGTAAACGCGCTCTTTTTTATTCGTATCCTATAAGGATATGGAAGCAAGAAGCTTTTCAAATTTTTTGTCTGAAAGAATTTCGTGTGTTAAAAATTTGCCCTCATAAAATAAGGCGAATGTGGTAAAGGGAGCCGGCGCATTCTGTGCGGCTTCCCTCGTGTCAAGATGAATCGTTCGGAAAGCCAACCCTTTTTGCTGTGCCGCTTTTTCTAAAAGTGGCACATACTTTGCGGTGAAAGGGCATTGATTTGTATAATATAAAGTAAATTCCTTTTGCCCGCCATTAGGCCAAGGCTCTTTTACCGTGTGTTTAAAACAAGGCTTGTCCAAGCCGCTATCGAACGGCAGATACAGTAGTTCAAAATATGGCTGCGCCTTGTCGACCGTCTCAAACCCTTTATATTTCATGTATTTGGGATCGGAAAGAAAGCCCATTTTCTTTTTTGAGGATAAGCAGACCAACCCCTTTTTCCCTTTTTCCTTACTGTCTTTTATACATTCGTCTAACAAAAGATTGGAATATCCGTGCCCTTTAAACTGTCCGGATACCCATAAGCAGTTGATGTACATGTAGCCCTCGGCCACTACCGGCGCCCAAGCATACTCGGCAGGGATGTACTCGATAAAGCATTTGCCGCGTACATTGCCCTTTAAAAAAACAAGTCCCTCCGCAAGCCGCTGTTCCATCCAAGCCTTTTTGGATATGATCTGGATGTCTTTGTCGTTTGCAATGGCACAGCAAATATGTTCTTTGGCAAGATTGTCAGGCGTTATTTTGATCAGTTCCATTTTTTCACCTCGATAACAGAAACCGACAGAATTATGAACACGCAAAAAATAACCACATAAAGCGGCGGCTTTATTCTTCAATGATTTTTTCTACCTTGACATGATCCGAGTAACCAGAGGTAACGATTTCTACAAAGGTCTTCTTTTCATGTAGATAATAATACTTAAAACGAAGGGTGGAATCCTTGGGAATTGTACTGATCGCATAGCCTTTATATTTTCCAATGTTCAGGCTCTGTGGCAGGGAAATCAGGTCCATGTCCCCCTGCATTTTGTCAAACAGGTTAGAGGCAAAGCTCTCCAAGCTGTAAGAGTTTAAATCCTCTTTGGCGGAGATCCGACAGGTTTCCAGCGTTTGTCCGTTCAGCAGCAGAACTTCGTCTGTCGTATAGGCCTCCGGACGGGAGTTTACCAGATCACCGTCCTCATCCACATAGTTGCGAAGGAGCTCCTTGTCCTGTGAAATTGCTTCAATCTCCTCGTTTGTCACCGTAAACCACGGAGCGGGAAAGGAGAAAGAAAGGTTCATAGACGGGATGGAAATGGTATCCCCATCAACCTTCACACAGCGATCGTCAGGGGAGCCGGTGCAGCTTGCCAACAGCACGGCAACCAAAACGAGCGCCAAAAGCAATGAAATGATCCGATTGGTTTTTATTATCATAAAGATAAGGTCCTTTCTTGTGTGGATTTGCCGGAAGCTGTGTCTCACGGCTTGGACTGCTGCAAAGCTTCCCGGCGGCCGGGAAAGAAGAATTCCAGCGCATACTGAATAGACTGATCCCAGAATCCCCATTCATGAACGCCTGGCCACTCTCGATAGCGAAATTCATAAGGCAGCGGCTGTATCGTGTCCCGGAAACGGGTATTATGCGCGTACAAAAAATCCTCGCAGCCGCAGGTGACCATTACCTTGGGGAGCCGGTCCCGCGGCAGTAGCGCCGTCTTTTCTACCAGATAAAACAAATTATCCTCCGGTTTTATTACAAGATCCTCCCCAAAGATTGCTTTGGCCTCTCCCAATAGGCCGGGGTCCGATTCGGAAAGGGAAGCGCGCAGTGCCTCGATATCCAAACAGCCGGAAAACCCGGCGCAGCCCGCGAACCGGTCGGGACAGCGCAGCCCAACTTTAAGAGCCCCGTATCCGCCCATGGAAAGGCCCGCCACAAACCGCCCTTCCCGCCGGGAACTGACCGAAAACAGCTGCTCGCACAGATCGGGCAGCTCCTTTGATACATAGGAAAAATAGGCAAGACCGGCGGCCATATCCGTATAAAAGCTGCGCTGAACCTCCGGCATAATCAGTGCAACGCCATAAGCGTTGGCGTACCGCTCTACCGAGGTCATACGGGTCCAGACGTCCGCGTTTTCCCCGTGCCCGTGCAGCAGATAGACAACCGGGCACTCCCTTTCCGGGACCGCCGCCCGGTCAAAAGGCAGCACAATAGTCAAACTGGTATCCATTCCCAGAATTTTTGAACGGATTGATCCTTTAAAAAAAGCCATATGGCGCCTCCTTAAAAAGCAGCCGGTTGGGGCCGGCTGGACAAAACACATTTTAGCACTTTGTGTAGAAAAAAACAACCTCACAGGGCTAAAAGCTTTAGGACGTTTCCGGAAAAAATGGAATTCTTTTCCTCGGCAGACAGACCGATTTCTTCCAGCATCGCCTTTTCCCGCCGCGGATCGCTCCAAGGACAATCGCTGGCAAAAAGGATTTTGTCTGCTCCATGCTTTTGAATCAGCCGCTTTAGCTGTGCCGGGTCGATTGCGCCGGCGCAACAGGCAGTATCCAGCCAGACCGGTTCTCCGGCCAGATACTCTTCCACCTCGTCCCACAGCCGCATACCGCCCATGTGAGCCAAAATCAGCTTTAATCCTGGACAGGCCTTCAGCACCTGCCGGCAAGCCTTGGGTCTACAGTGAATATGGTTGGGGGAAAGAGGGTCAAAGCCTGCGTGGACCACTACGCAAAGCCCCAGATCCCGCGCCCGCTGAAAAATGGGCAGAATCCGCGGCTCGTCCATATCAAAGCCCTGATAATCCGGATGCAGCTTAATGCCCTTAAGCCCCAGACCGGCGATCCGTTCCAGCTCCGTCTCCCAGTCGTCCGCGTCCGGATGGACCGATCCAAAAGGGATTACCCTGTCCCCGGCAATGGAGGCGCAGAAATCGTTGATGGATTTTTGCTGAGAGGGCTTGGTGGCGATGCTTAAAAAGATGCCCTTGTCCACCCCCCAGCTGTGCATCTTTTCTAAAGTGTCGGACAATGTCCCATCGGTTTGATTGACAAAACCGGAGATGCCCGCCAGCTTGGGAATGACCTTTGGAGCGAGAGAATCCGGGAAAATGTGGATGTGAGAATCAATGAGCATAAAAAACATCCTTTCAAAATGAAAAAGAAATATGGCAGTATTATACTGGTCTTTCCCGGCGCTGGCAAGGGAAAAGCGCAGAAAAGGGCGCGATGTCTTTACAGCCGGGCCGTTTTATGCTATGGTGGAGCTTGGAAAGAAGGGACGTGCATGACCGAAAATTTTGCGCATCGGGGCTTTTCCGCCGCTTACCCGGAAAATACGATGCTGGCGTTTCAAAAAGCCGCGGAGGCTGGCTGCCACGGCATTGAGATGGACCTGCATTTGACCGCGGACGGGGTCTTGGTGGTGATCCACGACGAAACGTTAGAGCGCACCACCGGGTCCGCCGGATGGGTGGGGGATACTTCCTTTGCAAGGCTGCGCCAGCTGGACGCGTCCTATCGTTTTGCCGGCGAAAACAAAAAAAATCCGATTCCGGCGCTGGAAGAGGTGCTGGAATGGTGTAAAGGGACCGATCTGCGGCTAAATCTGGAGCTAAAAACCAATGTCCGGGAATATCCGGGAATTGAGCAAAAGACAGTCGATTTGATCACCCGCATGGGAATGGAGCGGCGGGTGATCCTTTCCTCCTTTAACCATTACACCTTGCTGCGGTGTAAAGAGATCGCGCCGTCCATCCCCTGTGGCGCGCTGGTAGAAAGCTGGATTGTGGATTTTGGCGCGTACCTGCACAGGCTGGGGCTGGAGTGCGCCCATCCCTTGCATCATTACCTTACCGATGAAAATATGGCAAAACTAAAAAAACAAGGGCTGCGGGTCCATACCTGGACGGTGAATCAGCCGGAGCAGATGCGCCGCCTGATCCAGCTGGGAGCGGACATTCTCATTACCAACCATCCGGATGTACTGGCCCAGCAGCTGCAAAAAGAGTTTAGCCATAAAAAATAGTCCTTTTCATTGGAATTCTACAAAATTCTGCGATTTTTCGTTCGATGTAGTCGGATCAATGGGTAAAAATGGGCAGAAAAAAAGGCTGATTGATGAGGTCAGCCCTTTTTCCCGGTTAAAATTATCTATTAGGAGAAGCAATAAGATGAGGAATCAATAAAACTTTGTTGTTCTGATGAGTCTATTATAGCAATATGCGGTGGATTTGTAAACTGATTTTTGTGCAAAAACACAAAAATCGGGATTAACAACGAAAAAGAGGCTGCCTTTTTGTGCCTTTCCCCTAGGATTTTGCAGATGGCCTTTCAAATTTTGTGGTAGGTTTTTCAAAGGAGACAAGAGATTTGGAGTATCAGCAGGTTTTTTCCGCCGTTTTTCATAAGCGCCCCAACCGTTTTGTAGCAGTTTGTTCCTTAAACGGGGAAGAGGTGCTGGCGCATGTGAAAAATACGGGAAGGTGCCGGGAGCTGTTGATTCCCGGTACTCAGGTGCTTTTGCAGCGCCATATCGCTGTAAAGAGAAAGACCCAGTATACCCTAACCCATGTGTGGAAAGGGGATAGGCTGGTGCATATTGACTCGCAGGCGCCCAACCGTCTGGTGGAAGAAGCGCTGCAAAAAGGTTCTCTTCTGCTGCCGGGCCTTGGCGAAACAAAGATCATTCGGCCAGAGACCTTTTATGGCGATTCCCGTTTCGATTTTTACCTGGAGGGAACGGGCGGAAGAGGCTTTGCGGAGGTGAAAGGTGTGACCCTTGAGGAAGACGGCCTGGCCCGCTTTCCCGACGCGCCTACCCAGCGTGGGGTAAAGCATCTGGAGCACCTTGCCCAAGCGGCGGGTGAGGGCTACCTGTGCTACGCCATCTTTGTCATTCAGATGAGCGGCGTCCAGCTGTTTTCTCCCAATTGGCGGACCCATCCGGCTTTTGGAGAGACGCTCATCACAGCGCAGGCGGCGGGCGTGCATCTGCTGGCATTCGAAACAAACGTAACGCCGCTGCGGGTAGAGTTGTCCGGCCCCGTGCCGATTGATTTAGAAAAAGGGAGAAACGATCTATGCTGACAAATACGAAAGAAATGCTGAAAAAGGCCAGGGATGGCGGATACGCCGTCGGCGCGTTCAATGCGGAAAACGCGGAGATGGTTTTTGCTATTGTGGCGGCAGCGGAAAAGTGCAAAGCGCCGGTGATCATCCAGACAACGCCTTCCACCCTGCGATATCTGCCGCCGGTCTGCTTTGCCGGGATCGTGGAAGCTGCGGCCCAAAAAGCTTCGGTGCCGGTTGCGCTGCACCTGGACCATGGGGATAGTCTGGAGCTGGTTCGGGCGTGCTTGGAGGCCGGGTATACGTCGGTAATGCTCGACGGTTCCCGCCTTCCTCTTGAGGAAAACGCCTCTGTGACCGCTCAGGCGGTGCAGTTGGCCCAGTCCTTTGGCGCCTGTTGCGAAGGGGAGCTGGGCGCCATCGGCGGAAAGGAGGACTCGCTGCAGGTACAGGCAGACGGATATACCGACCCTGACCAAGCCGCCCAGTTCGCCGCCCTTTCCGGGGTGGATAGCCTGGCGGTGGCAATCGGTACTGCCCATGGCGTTTATCAAACCGCGCCTAAGCTGGATTTGGGACGGATTCCGCTTTTAGAGGCAAAGACAGGCCTGCCGCTGGTGCTGCATGGAGCTTCCGGCCTTTCGGATATGGTGGTCCGGGAAGCGGTAGCCAAAGGGATGGCAAAGGTTAACTTTGCGACCGAATTGCGTCAGGCCTTTACCAAAGGCGTTATAGCTGTGCTGCGTGCAGAGCCTCAGGGGTTCGATCCCAAAAATTATCTGGCCCAGGGGAGAAAGAATGTCCAGCAGATGGTAGAGCATAGAATCCAGGTCTGCGGCGGAGCGGGACAGGTGTAAAAAATCGCCCCCATCCCCTAAAACAGGTGCGTAGAAACAAAAAATCGGGCTGTTGCCGCAATTCACCGCCTGCTCTACAGCAGCTGCCCGGTCAGCCGCTCTTTATTATGTTATGGCCAATTTTGCAGTTCAATTTGAAATTCGTGAAATCACCAGCGCCTAAATCCAGAGACATAAAAGGGAGAGGTAGATAAAAGGTTGACGGAAATTCCTCTTTGTGCTATGTTAAAAGACAATCTGTTTTGCTGTTTGTGGGAAAATAGCGTGCAAAAAGCTGTTTTATTCGTAGATAGGAGAGGATAAAATCATGGATTTTATCAAGATTTTTAAGGGGAATATGGCGATATTTTCCGCCGGCTCTGTCCTGCTGGGAGCGATTTTAATGGCCCGGTCGGATCTTGGCGAGCGGATGGTTTGTCTTTTGCTGGCGGCGCTTCTGCTGGTGGGGAGCGCCAGCCATTTTATCAGCGGCGCCAGCTCCCGCCGGCAGAAACTTCCGGCAGGGGCGGATCTGGCAATCGGCTTTTTAATGGGTGTGGCGGCGATTTTTGCGGCGGTGCAGGCCCAGCAGATCGTTGGACTGATTCCTATGACGATGGGCGGGATTTTTTCGATTAACGGAGCGGTCAAGCTGCAAAAATCCCTGCAACTAAAGCAGATGCAGTATCGTGGCTGGAGCGCGGTTACCTTTTGTGCGCTGCTGGCCGTTGGGTTCGGAGTTGTATTACTGTTTAATCCCTTTACCGTCCAGACCGTAGCAGTACGGGTTCTTGGTATCGGTTTTTTGTTTAACGGCCTGTCTGATTTGATTACAATGGCCAGCGTTTCCTGGCAGGTTCAAAAGGATATGCTGTCCGGCGTGAGCCAGCTGTAGATCATATAAAAGAATGTAGGACGCAGGACCGGCGATAGAGCGGGTCAGCGTCTTTTTTGTTTCTCAAAAAAAGAAGATAGGAGGGAGGAATTTTCCTTTTTCGACAGAAGAAGGGGATATAATAAAAGAGAACGAAAGCAGAAAAAATTTTTTCTGCTTTTTTGTAGCAAAATCCCTGTTCAATGCGTTTTATTTTTCAGAGAGAAAAAACGCAAGACCATAAAGGAGGAAGGAAAATGGATGGACTGAAAAAATGGATGATTTCGATGCTTTTATACTTATTTTAGCAGAAGATCCTCCTCGAACAGTACCCCTGCAAAAAAAGAGCCGAAGGGCTCTTTTTTTGTGTTGTGCCGGAAAAGCTTTTTTGCTATAATGGAAAAAACCTTGAGTAGGTATCGTGCAGAATGGAGGAGAGATCGTGCGGCACCTGGGAACGGTGAAAATTGAAACAGAGCGCTTGGTCCTGCGTAGGTTTGTCTCAGAAGATGCGATCCCGGCCTTTCGCAACTGGGGAAGCGATGAGAGGGTGACGCGGTTTTTGTGCTGGACGCCCTACAAAACATTGGATGAGGCAAAAGAGACCTTGTCCGGCCGGATCGCCTCCTACCAAAAGCCGGATTTTTACCAGTGGGCCATTGTGCCCAAAGACGGTCCGGACGAGCCGATTGGATCCATCAGCGCCGTGGAGATACAGGAGCAGACCAGCACCGTGGAGATCGGCTACTGCATCGGGGTCGACTGGTGGGGCCAGGGAATCGTCACCGAGGCATTTCGGGGGATTATCCCGTTCTTTTTCGATCAGGTAGGGGCCAACCGCATCTGTGCGCAGCACGACCCGAATAATCCCGGCTCCGGTCGGGTGATGGCCAAATGCGGCCTGAAGCATGAGGGAACGCTGCGGCAGGCAGATTATAACAACTGTGGAATAGTCGATGCGGCGGTCTGGGGCCTTTTGGCCAGTGAATACCGGGAAAGCTGGAAGACGAACTGCGCCGAAAAACTGGGGTGAATAAAATGATAAGGGGGACAGCAATCTGCCGTCCCCCTTTTGTTTTCGGTGGATTCCCCAAATGGTTTACACGTTAAATCGGAACACTATAAACCGAACTTTCATCATGTCTATACAGTTCCGTCCTTTCACATTAAGTTGAATTTCTTCTACTTTACCAGTTCAATATATACCATAAAATCCAGATTGCGTCAAGGGGTTAGGGGTGATGGTAGGGGTTCAAAGCCTGTTTGGGAAACCTTGTAAACTACAGGCGGCGAACCCCTATAATAATTATCTATTCTCTATTAGAGTTAAGCGTACTAAAACAAAAAGGATATAGGAAAAAGGGAACGGAGGGATTGTAAACATGGGAAACATGGAACATATGCCTGTTGTAAAGGAAGTAACGAAACGCCATATGGGAAAAGTACATGGAAACGTAAGGCGAAATGATGAAATGGTTATGAACTATCTGAAACTGCTTGCAAACGGCATTGTAAAGAAACACCTGTCACCTTATGAAGCCCATATAATAAGGGAACGAAAGAACCGTCTGGAAAACTGTAACCGATTCTGGTCTATGGAAACCTATGAAGCCAGTCATGTAAGAGTGTTGCTGAGAACCTTTTTATGTAAGGACAAATTTTGCAGTAATTGTAATCAGGTAAAGAAAATGCTACTGCAAAACCGTTTCCTGCCCTATATGGAACAGTATAAGGATTCTCTGTATCATATGGTGCTGACCGTTCCAGACTGTAGCGGTGAAGAACTGAGGGACACCATACAGCGTATGGCTTACTGCTTTAAAACTCTGGTAACGTATCTAAACGGCAACAAAAAAGTGAAGGGAGTAGACCTTATGCAGTATGGCTTTAAGGGCTGTATCCGTTCCTTAGAAATCACATACGGCGGTGACGTCTACCACCCTCACTTTCATGTAGCCGTTGTTTTGGGGAACAACGGTATTGGGGAGAAGCATATTGCCAATCAATTTTCTGGTACTGGAAACCGCCTGTTTTCTGATTTTGAGTCCATGATTCAGAGAATATGGTGGCTCTTAGTCAATGGGAAGCGGCTTACCTCTGATAATATCTTAGGTGCTGACAATTCTCCCCAGCGGTATAGCTGTATCGTGGATAAATTTCAGCCAGAGGACTACAAGAAACTGTTTGGATATATGACAAAGATGTATTCCGAGGATAACAGCCTTATGCGGTACGATAACTTCAAAACCTTATATTATGCCCTCTCACATATCCGCCAGATACAAGGCTATGGCGTATTCGATAATGTAAAGGAACTGGA
>CAJUMG010000020.1:18656-36920 GCA_910587335.1 uncultured Oscillospiraceae bacterium | reverse complement strand
AGCCGTTGTTTTGGGGAACAACGGTATTGGGGAGAAGCATATAACCAATCAATTTTCTGGTACTCGAAACCGCCTGTTTTCTGACTTTGAATCCATTATCCAGAGAATATGGTGGCTCTTAATCAATCAAAGGCGGCTTACCTCTGATAATATCTTAGGTAAAGACAATTCTTCTGGGCGGTATAGCTGTATTGTGGATAAATTTCAACCAGAGGATTATAAAAAGCTGTTCGGATATATGACAAAAATGTACTCCGAGGATAACAGCCTTATGAGGTATGAAAACTTCAAAACTCTGTATTATGCCCTCTCCCATATCCGCCAGATACAGGGCTATGGCGTATTCTATCATGTAAAGGAACTGAATACAGAAGCCTATACCGAACAGGAGTACCAGACGTTGGAAAGCTACCTTGTCTGTAAGGAAAAGCCTGTCTGCTCCTATGAGCCGTTAAGCCGCCTGACTGGCGATGAAAAGTATATCGTGCTGAAAACAAAGCACCGAAAATAAAATTTAATTTAAACTTGAGGTTTTATTTTAAATGAAGTTTATGGGTGAAAATGGTTTTAAACTTATTTTAAAGCAGACCGGAAACACTGTTTTCGCCCAGATAGTTAGATAGGAATTGTGTTTAAAATAATTTGACAGGCAAGGAGGTTGTATGTTGGAACGATATATCACAGATACGGTTTATGCTCACACGGTTACGGAAAAGGCGGCAGAAGCCCAGTTGAGGGAAAAACAGCTTTATACAAGGCTCTCTGCTCTTATATCTGGTGAGGAATATCTACAGATTGAGGAAGAATTGAACCTTTGCTATAGTGAGCTGGAAAAAGAGTTGTTTTGTAAAGGATTCAGCGAGGGAATACGGTTTATGCTGAAATGCTTATCGCTTTGACGGTCAAGAGTTCAAGGCGGTCAGGCGGTTTGTAAGCGGAATACGGAAAAAAATATATGAACCGTTGTAAGGAATCCGCCTTGTAAGCGATTGGGAAATGACATTTTTACCGTATGGATTCTCTATCAGCCCTTGCAGGACGAAAATAAGATTTTTGCAGGGCTTGTAAGCGGCTAAAGTTGCTCCTTATGGATAGGAAAGCCCTAAAATTGCGTTCTAAGGCTCATTCAGCGGCAAATGGAGTTATTCCCAGTCAAGCGGTTAAAATATGTTAGCGGTGATTTCTGGTCATTTAAAATGAGGAAGAATCTCGTCAAGAGGTATCTTCCCCATCACTGCATTATCTAAGAATTTTCATCCAGATAACCAAACATAAGTTTTACCATATTGATTGCCAGGGCTTTTTGTTCCTCTGTTCTGCCGTTCATCAGTTGACACCATAACCGATATTGTCCGTCATTGTCTGAAACGATTGAATCAGACAGCAGATAATCTATGGTAACGCCTAAACGTTTGGCAACTGCTGCTAGATTCTCTAATGTTAAGCTGCGTTCCCCACGCTCAATCTGCCCGATATAGGCGGTTGAAAGGTTTACATCTTCTGCCAGTTTTTCCTGTGTCAGATTCAGCTTTAGCCGTTCCTCACGAATACGCTTGCCCAATGCCTGTTGCTCCATGCGTTTTCCCTCCAATGCAGATAGTATATGTAAATGATACTAACTGCATATCCTACAAGTAATCTGCACGTTGCGTTATTTATCTATGCTGTCAGTTGCTTTTTGCTATGCTCCGTGCTAAAATGGTGCTATACGTTAGGAGGTATGGCGCTATGAAAGTGATTTTGAGCAGAAAAGGCATGGACAGTAAATCGGGAGGCATGGCAAGCCCTATATTGCCAGACGGTACGCTGTTATCGCTCCCCATTCCAGATAAAACGGTAGGAATAGCATATAAGGACTTGTATTACAAAGGGCAGAGTTTTGAGAAAATCATCGGTCAGCTACGCCCCAATTTTGATTTTGACAACAATCAGACTTGCCACCTTGATCCAGACATATATGAGGATATAGAGGACAGAACGGCAAAAAGCAAATGGAAACCCGCATTCGGGCAACATGGCGTATCTGCCGTACATCTGGATAAATTTGACGTAGGCGCAGGCGATATATTTTTATTCTACGGAATGTTCCAAAAGACAATGTATCAGTCCGATAAAACACTTTATTTTGACCGTAACGCCCCTATTATCCATATCATCTATGGCTATATGAAAGTAGGGGAAATATTGAGGGCGAAACAGGAAATTGAGCGTTATTCATGGCACCCACACGGCATAAATTCTGACCGCCCGAATAACCGCCTGTATCTGCCCGATACATACGGCACATTCCAGTATGATGATTCACTGGTGCTTACAAAGGAAGGACAGGACAATCGGCGGCTATGGGCTTTGCCTGCGTTCTTTGGTGAGAATGGTATCTCTATATCATGGCAAGGCGATAACCGCCCTACGCTAAAAGACGGATACGCAGAATTAAATTCCGCTTGCAGAGGACAGGAATTTGTTGTAACCGCTTCTACTCCGAAACAGGAACAAAATTTATGTGACTGGGTGGACGGATTGATACAGAACCGCTAGGTATGGACGCTATATACAGATTCATTCTAAAAAGCATTTATCGGCACAGAAATGAGGGATAACAACATGGAGAGATTCATTGAATCAGAAAAGAATTTGCCTTTCACCCAGAAATCGGTTGCGGAATTAGTCCTTGAAATGAATAAGGCTCTGGAAGATGTACCCGAAATGACAGAAGAATTGATTGAAGATGATGCCGAGGGTGGGTATTTTGACGATTTGGAGTATTATGCAGAAGATGATTAAATCGGGGGATATGCTATGGAAATAACGATTGAACAGGTCAAAGAATTTGCGTGGCAGCAGTTGGACGCTATGTGGCATGATAATTCTGGAACGGCTACGATTGATATGGTGAAGTTTGATTACAAAGGTTATTGTGTCGTCAATCCGTGGATGGACGAAAAGACAGAGAAATCCGTAGACCCTTATACATATTATGGGAAACGGCGAACAGAGCAATTTATTGAAAAAGCTATCAGAACTATCAAGCGGAACAAAGAAATTGAAAAGAATCACAAAAACAGGAGATAATCTGATGAAACGAACATTTATCATAGTAGCCTTGATAGCAATAGCACTTCTCTCAGGTTGTGGGAATACTCAGGTAAAAGAGGTAACAACACAAGTAGAGAAACAGGATTCCAGTCCTACAAATAAGGTAGACCCAGACACTGCAACATCTTTAGCAATATCTTATTACGAAACCACTTACGGCGGTAAGGGTATAGAATTTACTTATTTGAAACCAACCATAGAAAAGCTGTCTAAAAATGAATATCGTATTAGTTTTTATGTAGACGCATACTGCGCCATGCCTGCTTCACCTAAAAATAATGAAACAAGATATGTGGAATGTGTAGCTACTACAGAAAACATTATGTTGGGTTGGTCTTATGAAACAGAAATGGGCTTGACTGAGGGATTTACTGGTAGACCTGTTTTCTACAAGACACAAATAAATTGGGATGGCACTTATATCAGTGACATTAAGGCACAGGAAGAACACCCCCAACCTACGCAAGAGTCAGAATTTCCTAATGAACCATCTACAGAACAACAGCCTAATGATTTCTTTACAGGTGGTGATTATACCGCCTATGGCAGATACCAATGTTTTGAAACAGACAATTTTGTAAGTGTGGAAACGCAGAACGGCTCACTAGTACTGTATTTTGAGCCAGAAGCAGACACCTTTATCCTTGACAGAAACGGAGCAGACACAGGCTGGAAGTTTATTAACTGGGAATTTGAAAACAGAGTATACACTTCCGTCACTATGCAAGACAACGAAATGATTATTTCATCTACAGAACCTTGGAGATTTGACGGAACATATATACAACTGCCCGATATAGGCACTGACAGGGAGGGGGAATAAAAATGTCCGTTAATTTGGAAAATGTGAATCATTTTAACTATGTAACGAAAAGCGGTAAAGTTTTCTGTAAACGCCAAAACAGGGTACGGAAAATAGCCCCAGAATATAAGAATTGCGACAAATGCCCTTATTTATTCGGTTCTTTGCAAGGGCAAGGCGTTGAATGTATGTGGGAGGATATAAAGCCAGATTCCCCATTCGGTCATTATGTCTATGACCCACAGGAGGAATGTTTGAGGGTATCGGAATTGATTGACAAAGGAATTTTGGAGAAAGGATAACATTAATTGTATGGAAGAAAACAGCCCCAAAGACCGTATCATAGCAGTCTCTGGGGCTATAGCTTTGTTACAAAATCAATGTATTCTCATTTTCTGCATATCGAAATCTATAAGGTCACTGGAAATACAAAAACATTTTTTATAGTCTGGCTTGGAATAATAATCAAAGCGAACTTTGCATAAAGGCTCATTCGATTCACCATATGGCTTCAGTAAGCCCAACCGAAACAACGAAGAATAATATTCGGACTTTCCACAACGTGAATCAACGATGTCATCTTTGTAGATATTGTCTTTAAAATGCCAATATCGTTTATAAATAAACTTACTGTCCAAAAGATAGCACCATTTATCTACATGTCTTTTACCTGCATATTTATCTGCATGTTCTATATCCGCATATCCTATAGGAAAACACACATCATCATACGCTTGAAAAATGAGTGTCACATCATGTTCTTCACCCTCTTCAAAACAACTCCCGACTCCCTCACATTTTTGCAGTGTATCATTGATGATATACAAAAATTGATGTGCTCTATCCACTTCCAGATGGATTCTTTCAATAACAACATCTGCCTTATCAAATTTCGTTCTTTTTTCACCCAGCCAATTATCTTTTCTACTTTGATACATAAATTGCCCTCCTTCTGATTTTCCGCTCATCTTTATTGAGCCACTCGTAAAATTTATCCTTTGACACTACCATGCGCTTATTCAGATGTATTGTCGGAAAACCAACGGAGTTCATAATTTCATATGTCTTTCCTTTGGAAATTCCCAGAATCATCTGAACATCTTTCGCTTGAAGTATTAAAGGAAGTGTTTCCCATGAACTATACACATTTATGTCCATGCCTAATTCCTCCTATTCGATATATTTTTGTAATCGTTTTCTTGTATTTGGAAAATCCAAAGTATTTATATAGGGTATGTCCTCAACGGACAGAACGTTGTGGAAAAACTGTCTTATATTCACCTCCTTGTCATTTTGTATCCATAGCATACACCATATCCCAATTAATGTCAATAGTATATAACTAAAAAACAGAAAATATTTTTAAATTTTTGGTTAATTACTATTTACTTATTCTGAATTTGGGAGTATAATAAGGAAAAGGAGGCAAGGACGTTATGGACGAATACAAATATTCAGAATTTGGGAATCGGTTGAAATCACTCCGAGAAAGCAAAAATATCAAGCAAGGGAAATTTGCGGAGAGAGTCGGAATTGCAAGGCAGTCCATAGGTAACTATGAGAGTGGCAAGCAATACCCCACTATTGAAATACTCATAAAAATGGCAGATTGTCTGGATTGCAGTTTAGATTATCTTCTTGGGCGTACCGATGAAACAGGCACGACTATTTCAAAGCCAGAAGATGAATGCCTGTCTGAATTACGCCACTTCTTAGGTATGCTTGCAGAAGATGAAGCGGAATATCTTACAGACGCAATCGGAAAGACGCTTTATACCTTAGCCCAAAGCAAAGAAAATCCACAAAGACGGTCATTCATTGCATATATCGCTGAAATACATTATACGTTGGCGGAATATGTTGAATTATCAACCAAATACAACAGACGGTTTTCCAGACTATCAGGCAAAGACGAACTGGAAACAGAAAAAGTTGTTTCGGCGTTGATACGTTTTAATGACCTTGATGAAATGCATGAAACTGTAGAAGATATAAAAAAGTCCTGCCTTTTGGCAGCAGTTCCCTCTTTGGTAGATGTTAAAAAGCTATCAAGACGCAAAAAAAGCAGGACGATATCAAACTCTAAAACAAATGAATTTGCAGAAAAATTTAGGGAAATGCTTGAAAAGGAGGATTGATTCATATGGCAAAACGAGGACAAAATGAAGGTTCTATCCGCAAGCGGAAAGACGGCACATGGGAAGCCCGTGTAACAATCGGCATATCGGCAGACGGAAAGCAACAGCGTAAATCTCTATACGGAAAGACCAGACAGGAAGTACACAACAAAATGACTGATTTGCTGAATAATCTGCAAAAGGGCATTATCACCAATCCTACAGAAATGACCCTTGCCGAATGGCTTGACTATTATATGCTCGAATACAAAAAGCGGTATGTAAAGCCTACCACCTACATCAATTATACGGTAAAGGTAAAGAACCATATCAAGCCAGCTATCGGTCACTATAAGTTAAAGGCATTACGACAGGACATCATTCAGAAATTTGTCAACAGCTTATCTGATAAAGGGTTAGCACCCTCTACAGTGATAGATGTTTTTAAGCTGTTAAGCAACGCCTTAGAAACGGCGGTAGATGATGGCTTGATAGTCCGAAACATTGCGAATAGGGTAAAACTGCCAAAGACAGCAAAGCCGCAAATCACCGTCTTAACACAGGAACAGCAAAACGCCTTTGTGGAACAGGCAAAAGTAACCTATATGGGAGTTGTCTATATTTTCGACCTCTGCACAGGTATGCGGCTTGGGGAATTGTTGGGGCTGAAATGGCAGGACATAGACTTTGAGCAGAACCAGTTACACATTAAGAGAATACTCCGCAAGGTAAAAGACCCAGACAATCCAGAGGAACATTGGCACTTAGAATTTGGCACACCGAAAACACCGTCCAGTCAGAGGATAATCCCCCTCAACGAAACGGCTGTCAAAGTACTTGCAGATGTCTGGGAACAACAGGAGAAAAACAAGGAAAAAGCCAGTACCGCATACGAGGACAACGACCTTGTTTTCTGTACCCAGTTAGGCAGACCGCTTGACCCGACCAATATGCGGCGCACCTGTTATTCTATCTGTGCGAAAATCGGTGTCAGCAACTTTCACCCTCATTGTCTCCGCCATACATTCACCACCAGAGGGGCAGAAAATAACGTAGATGTACGGGTTATGCAGAAATTCTTAGGTCATGCGACCATAAAGGAAACAGCCGACACCTATACGCACGTATTGGACGACCTGAAACAGAATGAAATTCTAAAACTGGATAGCGCAGTAAATTATTGAACAAAAATATCGGGTAGGGGTAAGGTAGGGGTTAAACGCCAAAAGGAGTTACCACCCACAAGCGGTAACTCCCAGAGTTTACAACATTTTCCCGATAGAAAATTGTATCAGACGTTAAATCGAAACAGGACCACATCTCCATCCTGGAATACGTATTCCTTCCCCTCAGAGCGGACCAGCCCCTTTTCCTTGGCGGCGGCCATGGAACCGCAGGCCTCCAGATCGGCAAAGGATACCACCTCCGCACGGATAAAGCCCTTTTCAAAATCAGAGTGGATTTTTCCCGCTGCCTGGGGCGCCTTGGTGCCTTTTTTGATGGTCCAGGCCCTAACTTCCTGCTTGCCGGCGGTCAGATAGGAGATCAGCCCCAGCAGCTCATAGCCCTTTTGAATCAGCCGATCCAGACCGGAGGATTCCAGCCCCAGCTCGTCCAAAAACATCTGCTTGTCCTCTCGGGACATGTCGGTAATCTCCTCTTCGATTTTGGCGCAGATGGGCAGGACTAACGAGCCCTCTGCGTCGGCAATTTCACAAACCTGCTTGTAAAAGGGGTTTTCCTCCAGAGAACCGAGAAAATCATCCTCGCTTAAATTGGCCGCGTAGATAATCGGCTTGGCGGACAAAAGCGCGATGGTGGAGAGGATTTCTTTTTCCTCGTCGCTCTGTGCCTGGAAGGAGCGGGCGGATTTGCCTCCCTCCAAATGGGCTTTTAGCCGCCCTAACAGCTCGGTTTCGGCCAGATATTTTTTGTCGGCCTTCGCCGCCTTCTGGGCCTTGTCAATCCGGCGTTCCAGCAGATCCAGATCGGAAAAGATTAACTCCAGATTGATGGTCTCAATGTCCCGCGCAGGACCGATCTGCCCATCGACATGGATGATTTCGGTACTTTCGAAGCAGCGCACCACATGAATGATGGCGTCCACCTCCCGAATGTGGGAGAGGAATTTGTTGCCCAGCCCTTCCCCCTTAGAGGCGCCCTTGACAAGTCCCGCAATATCCACAAATTCTATGACAGCGGGGGTGTACTTGTCCGGATCATACATTTTGGCCAGTACATCCAGCCGCCGGTCCGGCACCGATACAACCCCCACATTGGGTTCGATGGTGCAGAACGGATAGTTGGCCGACTCGGCGCCGGCATTGGTGATGGCGTTAAAAAGGGTGCTTTTGCCCACGTTGGGCAGCCCTACGATTCCTAATTTCATATAAAAACTTCGTCCTTTCCGAAATACTGCGCTTTGATAGAGTGCGGTTAGCAAAAAATTTCCTGTAAATCCTTGTACAAACAGGTGCTTGCAGTCTATAATTATACATAGAAAAAGAAGGATCGGCAAGTGCGTTTCAGAATATCTGCAAAAGGTTTATAAATTTGTAACCTTTCGCGCTTTTTTTCGGGTATAATGGTAAAAAGAGAGACAGCTCCGGTTTGTTCGGGTACTGGCAAGGAGGTAAAAAAATGGCGATGGGAAAGGTTCTGGTTGCGGACGATGATAAAAATATCTGTGAATTGTTAAGGCTTTACCTGGTGAAAGAGGGCTTTCAGGTGGTTTTAGCCGGCGATGGGGAGGAAGCTCTTGCCCGTTTTTCGGCGGAAAACCCCGATATTATCCTGCTGGATGTGATGATGCCCCGGCTAGATGGTTGGCAGGTCTGCCGGGAGATTCGGAAAAAGTCCGAATGCCCGATTATTATGATCACCGCCAAAGGCGAAACCTTTGATAAGGTGTTGGGCTTAGAACTTGGGGCTGACGATTATGTGGTCAAGCCCTTTGAAACCAAGGAGATCGTCGCCCGGATTAAAGCGGTCATGCGGCGCACCGGCAAAAATGCGGCGGAAAATGATGTGAAAGAGGTCAGCTATGATAAGCTGGTGGTCAATATGACCAAATATGAACTGAAGGTAGACGGCAAGGTGGTGGATACACCGCCCAAGGAGCTGGAGCTTTTGTACCATCTGGCCAGCAACCCCAACCGGGTGTATACCCGCGATCAGCTGTTGGACGAGGTGTGGGGATTCGAATATTACGGTGATTCTAGAACGGTGGATGTGCATGTTAAACGCCTGCGGGAAAAGCTGGAGGGCGTTTCGGACAAATGGGTGCTGAAAACCGTTTGGGGCGTTGGCTATAAGTTCGAGGTAAAGGAATAGACCACGCGAAAAAAGCGGAGCTTTTCGCGGCGGCTTGCTTGTAACCCGGGGGCAGGCTGCCGCGTTTTTTACTTTGGGAAGGATGAGGACGATCGTGCAAAAAAACCTTTTCACCAAGTATTTCACCATCTGCGTTGGAATTACCTTGGCGAGCATCACCATTCTGGGCGCTTTGCTAATGGGCTTTGCCTCTCAGTACTTTCGGGGCGATAAGATGAAGGTGCTGGATCGTTATGTCAGCCAGGCAACAGCCCTGACCCTGACCGACTATCAGAAAAACAACTATCTGTATATCGACGAGACAACCCTCAAATCGGTCTATACTGTGTTGGCCGACGCCATTGAGGCAACGATTTTTTTGTGCGATACCGAAGGAAAGATTCTGATTTGTACCAACGGGGATATTTTTTCCCAGGAGCAGGCAGCGGTTCCGGAAGCGGTGCTCAAGCAGGCGGCTTCCGGCAGCTTCCAGGAGACAGGACGGCTAAACGGCGCCTATAAAAAACGCAACTATACGGTAGCGCGCCCCATCGGCCTGCCAAATGGGCAGATTACCGGATTTGTCTTTGTCTGCGCTTCTTCCAAAAGCCTGAGCATCTTTTTGGGCCAGCTTCTGAACATGTTTTTGCTAAGCTCCCTGACGATGGTTGTCATCGCTTTTATCGTTATCTATTTTGTCACAGCCCGAATGGTCAAGCCTCTTCGGGATATGCTGGCGGCAACCCAAAGCTTTTCCCGGGGGGATTATACCGCCCGGGTACAGGTCAGCAGCAGCGATGAGATCGGCCAGCTGGCCAACGAATTTAACGATATGGCCGAAGCGCTGGCCCGAAACGAGGCGATGAACCGCAGCTTTGTGGCCAACGTCTCCCACGAGCTAAAAACGCCCATGACCACCATCGGCGGCTTTGTGGACGGCATTTTGGACGGAACGATCCCGGAGGAAAAGCACCGGCAGTATCTGGCAATCGTGTCCGAAGAGGTTAAGCGGTTGTCGAGAATGGTGCGATCCATGCTGGATCTGGCAAAGATCGAAGCGGGGGAGATGAAGCTAAACCCCTCCCAATTCGATTTGAACAATACCGTCTGCCAGGTGATTTTCAGCTTTGAGCAGGCGATCGAGGCAAAAAATCTGGACATCATCGGCCTGGATGTGGATAAAATTTTGGTCAGCGCCGACCCGGATTTGATCCATCAGGTGGTCTATAACCTAATCGAAAACGCGGTGAAGTTTGTCAACGAAGGCGGATTTATCGAGGTTCGCTACCATAGCGACGGCGCCCGAACATTGGTGGCCATCCGCAATTCCGGATCTGGCATTGCGCCGCAGGATCTGCCCAACGTATTTGAACGGTTTTACAAGACCGACCGGTCCCGCAGCCAGGATAAAAGCGGTGTTGGTCTGGGCCTTTACATTGTGCGCACGGTGATTCAGCTCCATGGCGGGGAAATTCATGTCAACTCCAAGGAAGGGGAGTACACGGAGTTTGCTTTTTCTCTGCCACAGGGCAGTACAAAAAGTTCACAAAATTTATTCAGAAAAAACGGATAATTCCCCAAGTTTTTTAAAAGGTCCTTTACGCAATAGACACAATTCTTTTTTATAATGGAGACAGTTAAAAAACAGTCAGGTCCCTGTGGATCGGGCTTTTCCAGGATAAAAGGAGGAACAGAGTATGAATGATTTGGAGAGAAACGGCATGAACGATCCTTTAGAAGAGAATAGCCAGGCCCCATCTGTGGGGGAGGACCAGAACCCGGCAGCTTCCGCCGGCCCGAATGAGGACAACCAGCCTTACTACTATCAGCCGCCGGCCGGCACACCGCAGAATCCACCGTATGGAGGGTATGCGCAACCGCCGCAGACGCCGTATCAGGATCAGTGGAGCTTCCCGGAATACGGCGCTGCCCCCAAAAAAACCAAGGGGAAAAAGAGAAAAGGACTGAAGATTTTTGCCGGTGTTGCAGGCGCTTTGCTAGGTCTTACCTTGGTGAGCTTTGCGGTGTTCGGCATCTTCAGCCTGGTTACCGGACAGTCCGGTATTGTGGATTCGCTCTCTCAGTCTCAGCAGGATGGAAACGGTCCACAGGCGGGCGCGGATGTGCCGGAGCTGGACAAAAATCACAAGCCCTCGGATAATACCGTATCCACCAGCGGGACGTTGACAACGGCGCAAATAAACAAAAAGGTTTCGCCGTCGGTGGTGGGAATCGTCAAGTATAAATCCAACTATTTCCAGCCTGCCGGCGAAGGCTCTGGCATCATTCTGTCAGAGGATGGATATATCGCCACCAACGCCCATGTGATTGAGGGCGCGGACAGCCTAGAGGTGGTTCTAAGCACCGGCGAAACCTACAAAGGAACGGTTGTAGGGTACGACAGCAAAACCGATTTGGCCGTCGTTAAGATCGACGCCTCCGGCCTGACCGCAGCAGAACTGGGTACCTCCAGCGAGCTGGAGGTGGGCGAAAAGGCCATTGTCATCGGCAACCCCGGCGGCCTGACCTATGCCGGCTCTGTCTCGGAGGGGATCATCTCCGGCCTGAACCGTTCTCTGCGGGCGCCTAACGATGGATATACCCTCAACTTCATCCAGACCGACGCAGCGATTAGCCCCGGCAACTCCGGCGGCGCGCTGGTGAATGAATTCGGGCAGGTGGTGGGAATCAATTCCCAAAAACTTGCCGAGGATGGCTATGAGGGAATCGGTTTTGCTATTCCCATTGATGAAGCGCTGCCGGTCCTCGAGGATCTGATGCGCTATGGTCGGGTGACCGGCCGGGTAAAGCTGGGCATTACGGCCTATGCAGTCAATGAGTATGTGGCCAGTGTCAATGGAATTCCCAGCGGTATTTTGATTGATAATATCGAAGCGGATTCTACCCTTTTGGCCGCTGGCGTGCAGTCAGGGGATATCATCACCCAGGTAGAGGGTACGCCGGTCAGCAACTTCACCTCCTTGTCCGACCTGCTGCGCGATTATGCGCCTGGCGACAAAGTGACTATGACCATCTTCCGGGCCAGCCAGTCCCAGGGTGGATATCGCTACGGCTATTACTCTGGTGGGCAGACTGTCCAGGGCAGCACCTTTGAGGTGCAGGTCACTTTGATGGAGGATACCGGTGCGTCGACTTCCTCCGGCCTGCAGAATAACAGCACCCAGGGATAGAATACAGGAACGGATCAAGCGCCCGGCTTTTTGGCCAGGCGCTTTTCTTCGTTTGGATATCAGCCCCTTTATGCAGAACATTTCTGTTGCGCTGGAAAGCTTTTTCCAGTACAATAAAAATGGGTTTTGGCCCGCCGGGACTGCCTTTCAGTATGATCGCCCGGTCCGGCTTTGCCTAAAAGGAGGCGTGTTTTGATGTTTTCTATCGTGTTCCAACAGGTTTTCATCATGTTTTTGCTGATGCTGATCGGCTTTGTTTACGCGAAAGCGACAGGGATGAAAAAAGAGGAGTGCAACCGCATCTGTAATATCCTGCTGATGGTTGTCACCCCTTGCCTGCTTTTGAGCAATCTGCAGCGGCCGTTCCAAAAAGAGATTTTGTGGGAACTGCTTTTTTCTCTGATTCTTGCTGTCGCTTCTTCCTTCCTTGCGATTTTGTCCGCGCGCTTTTTGTTTCTGCCAAAAGCCGGCGGGGAAAACCGGCGGATCGAACGGTATGGCGCCAGCTTTGGCAACGTGGGATTTATCGGTATCCCGCTGGTCACCGGCATTTTCGGCGCGGAGTATGCGGTATATGCCGTCGTCTTTGTAGTGGTTTTCCATGTCCTTTCCTGGACGGTGGGGGTGGGCATGCTCAAGGGCTCTTTTCGGGCGATGTCCTGGAAAGAAGCGTTTTTGAACCCCGGGGTCCTCAGCTGTCTGGTGGCCGTCCCGCTGTTCGTTTTGAATATTACCCTGCCTTCCCCTATCGGATCGGTGGTCCATTATCTGTCCTCGCTGAATACACCGCTGGCGATGTTGGTATGCGGCTTTTTTATCGCCGGCGTGGATTGGAAACGCTTTGGAGACAAGGGGATTTTGTACACCTCCCTCACCCGGTTGGTGCTGATTCCGTTTTTGACCATGCTGCTGTATTGGGCGCTGGGTATACACCGTTTTATAGAGGGTGGCGCCGTACTGGTGCTGGTCAACCTGATTGCCGGCGCCTGTCCGTCGGCCATCGCCACCAGTATGATGGCTGCCCGCTATGGGCTGGATGGGGAATACGCCTCGGTTATCGTGGCGGTGACAACGGTGGGCTGCCTTTTTACAGTGCCGCTGATCGCCACGGTAGGCCAGCTCATTTTTGTGTGACCCACCAGGAAGACAAACTGATTTTGACCGAAAATGCGTGTTGTTTTTTTGGATTCTGCATAGAAAAATCCAAAAAAATGCGCGCATTTTTTCCAATATAGAAAAAATAAAAAAATATAGTTATATCGGTTGACAAATTTGGTTAGCAGAGGTAAACTATGGTTGAACTTAAGTTAGTATGAGCTAACTTGATGAGAAGAATGGGATTCAATTGGGAGAGGAGAGGTTGGATATGCCGTTGACCATGGCCGTATCCGGTGAAATCAACACAATTAAACAAATCGGTGGAAAGGATGAAACCAAACGCTTTCTGGAGCGTCTTGGATTTGTGGAAGGCGGACAGGTGCAGGTGATCTCGAAGGTCAGCGGGAACCTGATCGTCAATGTCAAGGATACCCGGATTGCGTTAAGCAAAAGCATGGCCAATCGGATTATGATTTGAAGCGCCGAGTTTGGCGGTTCATATACGAGGAAAGAAGGGGTATGATGAAAACACTCAAACAGACAAAATGCGGCGAAACGGTTACAGTTCTCCGTTTAAATGGGGAAGGAGCGCTGAAACGCCGAATGATGGACATGGGCATTACCAAAGGAACCTCCATCTGTGTACGGAAGGTAGCGCCGCTGGGCGATCCGATAGAGATCACCGTCCGGGGCTATGAGCTGTCTATCCGTAAAGGGGATGCGGAAAATATTCAGGTGGAATAATTGCCGGTAACTGTCATCTATTTTTTTAGCCATGAGTTAGCGGGTGCTAATTCATATGACTGTACGGCTGCCTTTAGGCGGCGAAAGGAGCTTGAGAGATATGGCGATCAAAATCGCGCTTGCAGGAAATCCAAACTGCGGCAAAACGACCATGTTTAACAGTCTGACAGGATCCAATCAATTTGTGGGAAACTGGCCTGGCGTTACGGTAGAGAAAAAAGAGGGTAAGCTCAAAGGGCATAAGGACGTTATTGTCACCGACCTACCCGGCATTTATTCTCTGTCCCCTTATACGCTGGAAGAGGTGGTGACCCGAAATTACCTAATAGAAGAAAAGCCGGACGTAATTTTAAACCTGGTGGACGGGTCCAACATTGAGCGAAACCTATACCTGACTACACAGCTGGCCGAAATGGGTATTCCCATGGTCATTGCGCTCAACATGATGGACGTTGTCCGGAAAAACGGCGACCAGATCGATACCAAAAAGCTGTCCGAGGCTCTGGGCTGTCCCGTTGTCGAGACGGCAGCTGTCAAGGGAGAGGGCTGTATGCAGGCGGCGGAACAGGCGATTGCGGCGGCACAGTCCGGCGGCGCTTTCCAGCATCAGCACACCTTTGACGATGCGGTGGAAAATGCCTTGGCTGAAATCGAATCTATAACGGCGGGATTGGTTCCCCAGGCTAGCGCCCGCTGGTTTGCGGTGAAGCTTTTTGAGCGGGACGAAAAGGTGCTACAATCCCTATCTCTGGCGGAAAACCTGAAAGCACAGCTGGAGGAAGCCATCACCAAGCTGGAACAGCAAGAGGACGACGATAGCGAAAGCATCATCACAAACGAGCGTTACGACGCCATTGCCAAGCTGGTGAAAAGCTGTGTAAAGAAAAGGAAAAGCGGCCTGAGCGTCTCGGATCAAATCGATCGGATTGTCACCAATCGCTGGCTGGGCCTGCCGATTTTCGCGGTGGTGATGACGCTTGTGTACTTCATCTCCTGGACGACGGTGGGTACCCTTGTCACCGACTTTACCAACGATACGCTGTTCGGCGGATGGATCAGTCCGGCGGTGGAAAGCTTCCTGACCAGCATCGGCACAGCTGATTGGCTGGTGGGTCTGGTGGTGGAAGGAATTGTCGGCGGCGTTGGCGCGGTGTTGGGCTTTGTCCCCCAGATGCTGGTGCTCTTCCTGCTTTTGTGCCTATTAGAGGATTGCGGCTATATGGCCCGCATCGCCTTTATCATGGACCGGATTTTCCGCCGCTTTGGCCTGTCCGGTAAATCCTTTATCCCCATGCTCATCGGCACCGGCTGCGGCGTGCCCGGCGTCATGGCCTCCCGTACCATCGAGCAGGACCGGGACCGCAAAATGACCGTTATGACCACTACCTTTATTCCCTGCGGCGCAAAAATGCCCATTGTGGGACTGATCGCAGGCGCCATCTTCGGCGGAGCCTGGTGGGTGGCTCCCTCTGCTTACTTCATTGGCGCCGCGGCGATTGTCATTTCCGGTATCCTTTTAAAGAAAACCAAAATGTTCGCGGGCGATCCGGCGCCCTTCGTCATGGAGCTGCCCGCCTACCATGCGCCAACGGTGGTGAATATTCTGCGCGGTACCTGGGAGCGGGGCTGGTCATTTATAAAAAAAGCCGGTACCATCATCCTGTTGGCCAGTATCATTGTCTGGTTCGGTAAGAGCTTTGGCTTTGTGGACGGTTCCTTCGGCATGGTCGAGGATATGGACGCGTCCCTGTTGGCGGCAATCGGCAGCCTTGTAGCACCGTTGTTTGCGCCTTTGGGCTTTGGCAACTGGCAGTCTACCATCGCGACGGTTTTGGGCCTGGTGGCGAAAGAAGAGGTGGTCGGCGTGTTCGGCGTCCTGTACGGCGTCTCCGGTGACGCGCTGGAGCTGGTGGAAGAAGGCGCCTTTGGCGAGCTGGGCCCCATCGCGCAGCACTTCACCGCACTGTCCGCCTATTCTTTCCTGATCTTTAACCTGTTGTGCGCCCCCTGCTTTGCGGCGATCGGCGCCATCAAGCGTGAAATGAACAATGCCAAATGGACCTGGTTTGCAATCGGCTATCAGACGGTGTTTGCCTATACAGTGGCGCTGATCGTTTATCAGCTGGGGCTGCTGTTCACCGGTGGCAGCTTTGGAATCGGGACCATTGTCGCCCTGATCCTGGTAGTGGGCTATGTCTGGCTGCTGGCGCGCAAAGGCCACGATGGCGCGAGCGGGTCGACCCGGTCTGTCCAGGTGGCCAGCGCGGGCGTAAGATAAAAACATTGCATCGAAAGGAGCGTTATTTATGGGCACATGGATTGTGTTAAGCGTTTTGGCCGTCGGGGTGGTCTTGGCCCTGCTGTCGGTCCGCAAAAGCGTTAAGGAAGGCGGCTGCCCAGGTGGCTGCTCCAGCTGCGCAGGCGGATGCTGTCGCCATCCGGCGGTACCGAACCCCGACGCGCAGAAAAATCCAGATATTTGAAAACCTCTTACCTCCCATTGATAGTAAACCCTATAAAGAAAAAAGACGGCTAGCGGGCCGTCTTTTTTCTTTGCGCGCTTTTCCGGTTCTTGGCCGGCCAAACGGTACTTTATTCCTCCCGATCTTTCCTCTCGTTTGCGTTTTGCTCAAGCTTTGTGAAGAGGATACCCGTGCAGCTCACCACCACAACGCATAAATATAGACAAATCCCTAAAATGCAGGCGGAGCCGTAGTCCATTCCGTTAAACCATTTTCCCGCCAGCTCGGAAACAAACAGGCCGCCAATGGCTACAGCGATTCCCGCCAAAACAAACTGCCAAATTTTTTTCATGCCGACGCCTCCAGCTTTTATCCTTTTAAAATCCAAAGCGTCAAAGGACCATGGCGCTTTCTTTTATTCTTAGCAAAGCGACTGGTAATACGAATAATCCACAAAACCGCTTATTTTCTCCAGCGCCCCCGCTTCCAATTCCTTCACCATTAGACAGTCGGGATGGGGCAATTGGACATTCGGCCCCGCGTTGATTCCATATTGGTAGCTTGGCCGAAAGCCGCGGGGGTTGTAATTGCGGGGATCGCCTTCTACAAGAACAGCTTGATAGCCCATGCCTTTTGCCTTTTTAAAACCATATTCCAATAGGTCCTTTGAAATATGCTGCCTTTGCAGCTCTGTTTTTACCGCAACAGGCGTTAGGATCAACAATTCATCTTCGTATTTCCCTTCAATATGGAACCGGGAAAACATGGCGTATCCCAAAATTTCCTCCTCCTCGCCGACCATAATGAGCTCTAATTCGGGAAGATAGTATTTCTTTGACCGTATTTCTTCGACCAGCTGACGCACCATTTTTCCCTCTTCTGCATTTTTGTATTTTGTAAAAACATCTTCCACTAATTGGAGCGATGGACGCAGATATTTTGGTTCCATAGATTTTATGATTCGATCCATTTTTTCCACCTCTCTTTTTGATTTGCTTTTCTCAAGTATAACCCAATCCATTTTACAATGCAATTTGTTCGTCTGTGTGGTGAAGCAGTAGCCTTCATGGGAAAGGAGGATATCCTCCCTTTCTCTTGATTTTTTTTCTTTGCCGGGTTACCATAGAAAAAAGGAGGGTGTGTAAAATGACGGGTGAAATTCTATGTGTGGGCACAGAGCTTTTGCTGGGGGACATCGTGAATACCAACGGGGCTTTCCTGGCCCGGGAGCTGGCGGCCTTGGGGCTCGGCGTTTACCATCAAACGGTGGTGGGGGACAACGCCCAGCGGCTGGAAGAGGCGATCTCCCTGGCACTTTCCCGCAGCGACCTGCTGATTATGACCGGTGGACTCGGTCCCACCTACGACGATATTACCAAGGAGACCGCCGCCGCGGCCCTGGGCAAAGAGCTTTGCTGGAACCAGGAGGCTTATGACCGGAT
>CAJUMG010000020.1:0-18646 GCA_910587335.1 uncultured Oscillospiraceae bacterium | reverse complement strand
CCTATTTTGCCCGCACCGGCCGGACCATGAGCGAAAACAACCGCAAACAGGCAATGGTACCTCAGGGCTCGGCCGTGTTCCAGAACGAAAATGGCACCGCCCCTGGGATCGCAATGGAGGCAGATGGGAAAATCCTCCTCCTCCTGCCCGGCCCTCCTTCTGAAATGGAACCGATGTTTTTGCAGCAGGTCCGTCCCTATCTGGCGGGCAAAACCGGGCAGACCTTTTTCTCCCGAACCGTACACCTGTTTGGAATCGGCGAATCAGCGGCGGAGCAGGCGCTGCGGGACCTGATGGAAGCGGGGATCAATCCCACTATCGCCCCCTACGCCAAAACCGGCGAGGTGCTTTTGCGCCTTACCGCCGCCGCGCCGGATCAAAGCCGGGCGGAGGAGCTTCTGGCTCCGGCGGTGGAGGAAATTCGCCGGCGGCTGGGCCGGTATATCTATGGCGTGGATGTGGGAACGTTGGAAAAAGCGGTGGTGCTGGCCTTGGGCGAAGAGGGACTGACTCTGGCTGCCGCCGAATCCTGTACCGGCGGCGGTGTGGCCAGACGGATCACCGATGTGCCCGGCGCGTCGCTGGTGTTTCGGGCGGGCATTTGTACCTATACCAATGAGATGAAACGGATTTTGCTGGATGTTCGAAAGGAAACGTTAAATGTCCATGGGGCGGTCTCCGCCGATACGGCGCTGGAGATGGCCCGGGGCGCCCGGTCCCGTACCGGCGCGGATATCGGCGGTTCGGTCACCGGTATTGCAGGACCCGGCCGGTCGGAGGGAAAGCCGGTTGGCCTTGTTTTTGTAGCGGTGTCCAGCCCCTGGAAGGAAGAAATCAAGGAGCTGCATCTGGCCCGGGGCAGCGGAAACGAGCGGGAACGGGTGCGCCGTCTGGCGGAAAATCATGCGTTGTATGCGGTGCTGCAAACGGTGGAAAAGCGCGCCGCACGGTAGATTTCCGCTCCCAAAAGGAGAAAACGGATGCGAAAGGTTTATAAAATTGGAGAGGTGGCAAACATTTTGGGTGTTTCTGCCGATACCATTCGATATTACGAAAAAATGGGGATTGTCTATTCCCATAAGGACGCAGGGAACGGCTACCGGTACTTCACCTCTGCGGATATCTATGCTTTGTTGGACGTTCTTTTTTACCGCAGTATGGATATCCCGGTGGAGGAGGTCTGTAAGATCATGAATTCCTATCAGCATAAAGACGTAAAAAAGCTGCTGGAACAAAAGGAAAAGCAGGTCGAGGCCAAAATCCGGGAGCAGCAGGCCCTGCTTGGACAAATCCGCGCTACGATTGAGGATTACCGGATTATGGAGGAGGGGCTGGATGTGCTGAAAACCTGCCCCATGCCGCCGATGCTGCTGTTTCACGAATCCCCGGCGGATAACCAGGCGTATTTCCACAGCATGATGGAGCAGGAGGACCCCAGCTCTGTCCAGCCGGTGGGATCGCTGATTGAAGGGGGCTTCATCGCCGGCCGCGGCCCCGGCGGATGGGAGATGACAGGGCTTTTTACAGCCGCGCTTTTGCCGCCGGATGGGAAAACCCCCTCGATGGAGGGAAGGCTGGTGAGCGCGCCCAAGGCGGTCTATACGGTGGTTCGCTCCCCTTGGGGGATCGGTATGGAGCGGATGCTCTCCCCGGCGCTTCGCTACGCGGCGGACCAAAAGCTCACTGTAAAGGGCGAGGCCTTTGGCCTTTATGTATTTACCGATTACAGTCAGCCGGTCCCTCTGGATTACGTGGCGCTTTATCTGCCGGTGGACTAAAAGCCCCTTTCCTTTTCTTGACATTGGATGGGGAAACAGGTAAGATAAAAATAGTAAAGTATGCGGCTATATTCGCATATAAAATAGAAAAAGAAAGGATGTTATCCCCATGAAACAGATCATCGCGACAGATAAAGCGCCGGGCGCTATCGGCCCGTATTCCCAGGGAACTGTCGGCGGCCATATGGTATTTACCTCCGGCCAGCTGGGCATCAATCCCGCTACCAGAAAGCTGGCAGGCCAGTCGGTAGAGGAGCAGACCATGCAGGCACTGAAAAATTTGGGCGAGGTGCTCAAAGCGGGCGGCGCGGATTACGATACCGTTTTGAAAACCACCGTGTACCTAAAGAATATCAGCGACTTTGGAGCGGTCAACAGCATCTATGCTACCTATTTTAAAACCGATTGCCCGGCAAGAAGCTGCTTTGAGGTGGCAAACCTCCCCATGGGCGGCCTGGTGGAGATCGAAGCGGTGGCGCTGAAAAAATAATCTTGCAAAAAATAGCTATTTTTAAAAGGGATTTGCGGAAATTTTTCGCGAATCCCTTTTTCTAACGGGATTTTCCGCTGGTCTTTGTTGTACAAACGGAAAAAAGCGTGTATAATAATGTTTGCTGAAGCTACAGCCCTGCAAATGGCTCCAGTCATTTGCACACCTGTGCTATGAATTTGCGATTTTGCCCAAAACAGCACCTTCTGAAAGGATAAATCAAAGATGGACGGATGGAAGAAGATTTTTAAAGAGTGGGTCCTTCCGCTGGGAGCGGAGGTTCTTGTCATTGTGTTTTTATTAAAGGTTGTATTTATGCTGGTGCTGGTGCCCTCCGGCTCCATGCTGCCGACAATCCAGAAAAACAGCGTGCTATTTTGTACCCATATCCATAATACAGAAAAGCTGGAGCGGGGACAGATTTTGGTTTTTGAATCGGATGAGCTGGAAAAAACGCTAATCAAGCGGCTCATTGGCCTGCCCGGTGAAACGGTCGTCATAAAAGAGGATGGCAGTATCCTGGTGGATGGCCAGCCGCTGGAAGAGCCTTATGTGGTCCACCCCGCCGGCGGCGCCGAAATGGAGTTTGAAATTCCCGAGGGGCATTATCTGTTTTTGGGGGATAACCGCGCCAATTCAGAGGATGCCCGCTATTGGCAGGAGCCTTTCATCCCGGCGGAAAAAATCCGGGCCTGGGCCCGGTTTACCCTGTGGCCATTTAGCCAATTTGGCGGACTGCATTAAAGAAAGGGGAAGAAGCAAAGATGTTTTTATGTGTGAAAAATGCGGATGTTTACAGCCCCGCCCATCTGGGAAAAAGGGATATTTTGATCTGTGGCGGCCGGATTATCGCCATCGAACCACAGATTGCAAAGCTGCCGGAAAATTGCCGGATCATCGACGCCGCCGGCCGCCGGGTGATCCCGGGGCTCATTGACCAGCACGTGCATATCACCGGCGGTGGCGGGGAAAGCGGCTTTACCAGCCGAGTGCCGGAGCTTCGCTTTTCCGATAGTGTAACGGCGGGCGTTACCACCATCGTGGGCCTTTTGGGTACCGATTCCCGGACCCGCAGCGTCCGGAACCTATTGGCTAAAACGAAGGCGCTGAACGAGGAGGGGATCACCGCCTATTGCTTGACCGGCGCGTATGAAATCCCGTCTCCTACCCTCACCGGTTCGGTGGGGGACGACATTATGTTTTTGCAGGAGGTCATCGGCGTAAAGGTGGCTATCTCCGATCACCGCAGCTCTCACCTGACCAAGGAGGAGATGATCAAGCTGGCCAGCGAGGCCAGAATCGCCGGCCTTTTGAGCAAAAAGCCCGGGGTGGTCCATATGCACACCGGCACCGGCCGTCAGGGCCTACAGATGATTTTGGACATTGTAAAAACCACCGATATTCCCATTAAGCATTTCCGGCCTACCCATATGCGCAAAATGCTGGAGGACGATGTGGTGGAATTCGCCGGCCTGGGCGGCTATGTGGATTATACAAGCAGCGAGGAGCCGGACCAAAAATCACAGGAGATTGTGGATGTGCTTGCCCGGGGCATCCCCGAGGATCATTTGACTATCAGCTCCGATTCCAACGGCAGTATGCCAAAGTGGGGACCCAATAAAGAGCTGATCGGCATTACCTATGCCAGGATGACCAGCCTGTTCGGGCAGATCCGGTCGCTGGTACAGGTCAAGGGAATGCCGCTGGAGCGGGCGCTGTGCTTTGTGACAAAGAACGTGGCCCAGGCGCTGGAGCTCTATCCCCAAAAAGGCTGCCTTGCGCCGGAGAGCGACGCGGACCTTGTGGTGATCGGACCCGGGATGGAAATCGAAACGGTGGTGGCAAAAGGTCAGGTGCTGATGGAGGCTGGCAACGTTTTAAAAAAGGGATTGTTTGAGGATTAGTTGACAGCCGGCCGGCAAAAGGCTACAATAAGAGCGTTACAAAATCAAATGCACAAAGCTGTAAAACGTTCTGTGGACATTTTATATTTCTATCGAAAAAATATTTGATTGGGAGTTGAATTGTTTTGGCTGAAAATTGTAATCACGACTGCAGTGCCTGCGGCGAGGAATGCGCTTCCCGGGAGGTCCCGGAAAATTGCACCCACGATTGCAGCAGCTGTGGGGAAGACTGCCCCTCTAGAACCAAGAGTTTAAAGGATTTTTTGGAAGCGCCTCATGAAATGAGTGCGGTCCGCAAGGTCATCGCGGTGGCCAGCGGCAAGGGCGGCGTGGGAAAATCCTTGGTGACCTCCTTGCTGGCGATCACCATGAGCCGCCTGGGATATCGGGTGGGTATTCTGGATTCGGACATCACCGGCCCTTCTATCCCCCGCGCTTTTGGCGTCACTGGCCGGGCCATGTCGGACGAGGCGGGCATCTATCCCGCTGAAACGGAAACTGGAATCCATGTCATCTCCGCCAATATGCTTTTGGAGGAGGAGACCGCCCCGATTATCTGGCGCGGCCCTATGATCGCCGGCGTGGTCAAACAGTTCTGGACCGACGTGATCTGGAACGACATCGACTTTTTGTTTGTGGACATGCCCCCCGGAACCGGCGATGTGCCGATTACCGTGTTCCAGTCTATCCCGGTGGACGGCGTGGTGGTCGTGGCTTCCCCCCAGGAGCTGGTGGGTATGGTGGTGGAAAAAGCGCTGAACATGGCCAATGCCATGCAGGTCAATGTAATCGGCCTGGTGGAAAACATGAGCTATGTGGAATGCCCGGACTGCCATAAACAGATCAAGGTATTTGGCGAAAGCCATATTGATCGAATCGGCGGGGAGTTTAACCTGCCGGTGCTGGCGAAAATGCCTATTGATCCGCAGCTGGCCCAGCTGTGCGATCAGGGAAAGATCGAACAGGTCTCGGCGGATTATCTGGCCGATGCCTGCCGAAAGATTGTGGAGTACTGCGAAAAGGAAGACTGATTTTTGGCGAAAAAATACCGGCGGCAAAAGCTGCCGGTATTCTTTTGTATCCACCGGAAAAATGGGTAGGAAAATGCGCAAAAACAAGGAAAATTCCAATCGTTTTTTCGATTTTTCTTGTTTTTTTTTCGATTGATGCTAAAATAAGAACGGATAGATTTTTGTAGACCTGTTTTTATGCATCTGTGGATAAATGATAAAAAATAATGACAAAACGGTGAAAATCCGGCGATTCCTGCAACAAATCTGACTTTAGCTGGTACTTATTATGCGAGCCTTATGTGAAAGCATAGCGGAATACACGAAAAAGGGGATGCGTACATGCTTCCAAACGATAGAAAACCTTATGGCAGAACCCCGGCGCAAAAACCGCCGGCAAGATCTGCAGCGCCTTCCTCCAGTGCGGCAGCGTCTGGAACCAGGCGGAAAAAGAAACTGCCATGGTATAAAAAAATCCTTCGGATGATGGTGCCGACCAAAAAAGACAGCACGGTGGATAAAGCCCGCAAGATCATTTTTGATCTGGCGATTTTGGTTTTTATCGGCTCATGCACCTACCTGGTCAACTACTATGGCGAATCGGACCGTAACGCCAAGTTTTACGATGGCGTTGCGGGTATGCTGGGCAAGGGCGAGGTAAGCGAGAACTATCCCCGTGCCTATCTGACCAAATTTGCGTCTTTGTGGGAAATGAACGAGGATATTATCGGATGGCTCACCATCGACGGGACCCAGGTCAATTATCCGGTGGTGCAGACCGATGATAACGAGTATTATTTGCGTAAGGATTTTTCCAAAGCGGACAATAAACACGGCATTCCTTTTGCTGATTGCCGGGTGGATATTTCGATCCCCAGTACCAATATCCCCATCTATAGCCATAACATGAAGGATGGGCAGATGTTCGGCGAGCTGATCAATTATCAGGACCTGAACTATTATAAACAGCACCCTGTCATCAATTTCGACAGCCTGTATGAAGAGGGAAAATATAAAATTGTCGGCATGTTTATCGCGTCGACCCTGCCGGAGCACGCGCCCAATTTCGAGTACCATAACTTTATCCAGGCCAGCTCCGACGAGGATCTGATGAACTTTGCCAACGATGTGCTGGCCCGGTCGCTGATTATCACCGGGGTGGATATTCAGCCCGGCGACCAACTGATTACCCTGTCTACCTGTACCTATGATTTTAAAGAGGCCAGATTTGCCATCGTGGCCCGCCGGGTGCGAGAGGGCGAGTCGGAAACGGTGGACACCTCCGCCGCAAAAATCAACCCCAATCCGGTGATGCCTAAAGCCTGGTACGAGGCAAAGAAGATCGCCGCATTGGTGGCCGGTGTCTCTCTTTCGCCGGAGAATTTGACCTTAAAGCCCGGCGAGTCCGCCTCTCTGACCGCGACCGTGTTGCCCAACACGGCGGTCAACCGGAATATCCGGTGGGATTCCAGCGATCCTTCGGTGGCCAGCGTGGACCAAAACGGTACCGTAACCGCCTACCGTAGCGGTACAGCGGTGATTACCGTCACCACCGAGGAAAGCGGCTTTACTGCTTCAACTACCGTCACTGTCGGCGCCGGAGCGATTACATCGATGTATTTCTCCGGCGGTGAAATAAGCATCCCGCTGCCCGGCGGAGTGGATCTTGCCAGCATGCTGATCGTAGAACCGGAGGGAGCCAATCTGGATGATCTTCAGTGGTCCTCCAGTGATTCGTCGGTAGCCAGCGTTTCTTACGGCTATGTAAACGCTGAATCAGCAGGTACAGCAACTATCACCGCCACCGCGTCAAACGGCGTTTCCGCATCCATTTCGGTGAAGGTGGGAACCTATGTGCCGGTGGATTATCTCAGCATTGTGGGAAATGGCACCATAACAGTCGGCGGCAGCACCGATTTGAGCTTGGTTATCAATCCCGATAACGCAACCAACCGTCAGGCGGAGTGGGAGGTAGCCTCCGGCGGCAGCAAGATCGTTTCGGTCAGCGGCAGCGGTACCTCCGCTACGGTAACGGGAAGAAAGAAGGGCACGGCTACCGTTATCGCCTATATTAACGACAATGGCCAGGTTAAACAGGCCTCTATCAGCATTACCGTCACAGATAAAGTAGTGGAGCCTTCCGAACTGGAATTTGTAGATGGCAATGGAGATTTGATCAGCTTTGCTTCTTTGGCCGTCGGCCGGGGAGATAGTCTATTAAAGCTTTTACAGATTGGCCCGGAAGGCGCTTCTACCGAGGGACTGGTCTGGTCTTCCTCCGACCCCTCAGTGGCCACTGTGGAAGATGGGCAAATCCAAGGTATTTCTGATGGGGTGGCGACTATAACGGTCAAAGCGCCCAATGGCGCCACCGCAACCCTGACGGTCAAAGTCGGCAATGGAAATGCAGCACCTTCCCAGCCGGTGAATCCGCCGTCTAGCAGTTCCTCTGTCCCAGAGCAATCCTCTTCCGCTCCTGAACAATCCTCCTCTACCCCGGAAGAATCCTCTTCCAAGGCGGAGGACCCCAATCCGCCGGAGGAAGGAGATCCCAATCCACCTCCAGAGGAAAACCCTGGCGGCGAGGGTGAAGGCGGCGAAGACATCCCTCCCATGATTTGGAACTAGTAAACGTGTTTGTGTAGGATGATATAGAAAACCCCCGGCGCAATACGCACCGGGGGTTTTTGCTTTCTGTTTTGAAAAATTAACCCTCTCTCTTTTTGGGGCGGGGCGGTAGCTTTCCGCTGGAGGAAACCTCTTTCCCCGGCTTTCCAGTACCGGTTTGAAAGGGGCCTTTCTCAGATGCTTGGGAATTATGCCCCGCCTTTTTGGGCGTTATTTTGGCGGCTTTGCCGTCTGGCGCGTTGGGAGCAGGTCGGCTACCTTTAAAGGGAGCGAGCTTATCCAAAGGAGTCCAGCCCAATAATTCACCGTCTTTGTACTCTCCATCCGGCAGAACCCGTACATCTGCCACTTCGGCCCAGCGCTGCCTGGGATTGCCGAGGGTGTGGTATTTCCCTTCGCCAATGATGGCAAGGGTCACCCCGTTGTCCAATAGAACCCGGGTGTTACTGATTTCCATACCGTCGACAATCTGAATTCTGCGCCGGTCAACCTCCAGCTCCTCGCCGGTAAAGCAGTTGATGACAATGGTCTTTTTCACCGGCTTTGTATGCATACCTTTTTTCCAGTGAGAGGGATTGTTTTTCATGTGGTTTGGTCTCCTTGTCATACAAGTTAGTCGCTTCGTTTTTTCCTTGAAATGATACATACCTCGTCCGTATAGATGTTCTGCTCTTATCATACCGCGAAAAAGAAAATTTAGCAACCGGGGTTTCTTTGGGTTTTAAAGGGTGGTATACTAAAAGCAATCATTTACCGCAAGGAGGATTATTTCTATGACCCCGGTTTTAGACAGATTTTTAAAGTATGTAAGCTTTGATACACAGTCCGCGCCCGGCGCCGATTGCTTCCCCAGCACGGCGAAGCAAAAGGTGCTCGCCCAGTATCTGGTGGATGAACTGAAGGGGCTTGGCATTTCTGACGCGGCGCTGGATGCGTTTGGCTATGTCACCGGAACACTGCCCTCGAATGTTGATTTTGACGTTCCGGTTTTCGGCTTCATCTCCCATATGGACACTTCCCCTGATATGCCCGGCGATAACATTAAGCCCCAGGTGATCAAAAACTATGATGGCGGCGATATCGTGCTAAACAAAGAGCTGGGCATTGTGCTCAGTCCCAAAAACTTTCCCAAAATGCTGATGTATAAGGGCAAGGATCTGATCACCACCGATGGGACCACCCTGCTTGGGGCGGACAATAAGGCGGGCATTACCGCCATTGTCGGTATGGTAGAATACCTGCTGGAGCATCCGGAGATCAAGCATGGCACCATCAAAATAGGGTTTACCCCGGACGAAGAGGTGGGCACCGGCGTTGACCATTTCGATGTAGAGAAGTTTGGCGCCCAGTTTGCCTATACTGTGGATGGCGGTACCATCGGGAGCTTAGAGTACGATAACTTCAATGCATCTTCCGCAAAGGTCCATATTAACGGACAGAGCGTCCACCCCGGCTCCGCCAAAGGGAAGATGGTCAGCGCCCTTTTGGTGGCAATGGAATTTCAGGGGATGCTTCCGGTGTTTGAAAATCCCGCTTATACCGAGGGACATGAGGGCTTTAACCACCTGAACTCGATGAAAGGCAATGTGGAAAAGGCGGATATGTCCTATATTCTGCGGGATCACGATTCGGCCAAGCTGGAAAAGAAGAAGGAGTCTTTTCGTAAAATCGCCGCTTATCTTAACGACAAATACGGCGAGAATACGGTTGAGGTGACCATCACCGACTCTTACCGCAACATGAAAGAGCAGATTCTTGACAATATGTACATTGTCGACGCGGCCAAAGAAGCCATCGAGAGGGTTGGGGTTGAGGTGATCAGCGGGCCGGTCCGCGGCGGCACCGACGGTGCGCGTCTGTCCTTTATGGGACTGCCCTGCCCCAATCTGGGTGCGGCCAGCCACAGCGCCCATGGAAAATATGAATATACCTGCGTACAGGCGATGGAAAAGAACATCGAAATTTTGACCAGCATCGCTACCCGCATCTGTGAAATTCACGCAAAATAAAGGTGAAAAACGGGGGGAAAAACAGCTCTTTTTCGGGCTGTTTTTTCTTATTTTTGCCCTTATTTGACCGGATCTTTCGGACCTTTTTCACCATCTTTTATGAAGATACTCTTGACCAACTCCCAAAAGGCGGGGTACAATTTTTTTATCGCCAAACGGCAAAAAGGTGAAACAGGTGGGAAGGCGGCATTTTTTATGACAAACCTTTTGATTAAGCTTTTCATTCGAGACGCGGAACAGACTACCTCCCCTAAAGTGCGGGAAAGATATGGAATGCTCAGCAGCTGGGTTGCGATTGTCTGCAATCTTCTTTTATTTACAGCAAAGTTTATTTTGGGACTGCTTTCCGGCTCCATTGCCATCACCGGAGACGCGTTTAACAACCTGTCCGATGTGGGCAGCGGTGTTGCCACCTTTATTGGATTTAAGGCGGCAGCGGCCCCGGCGGACGAGGACCATCCCTTTGGGCATGGGCGGATTGAGTACATCAGCGGGCTGGTTATCACCTTTTTGGTGTTTTTGGTCGGGGTTGATGTGGTCAAAAGCGCTTTTGGCAAAATCCTGCATCCGGAGCCGGTAGAGTTCAGCCTTTTTGTCATTGGGGGGCTGCTTTTGTCCATTTTGGTCAAGCTGTGGATGAGCGCTTTTAACCGCAAGCTGGACCGAAAGATTGATTCCGGTACGCTGCGGGCGGCAGCACAGGACAGCTTAAATGACTGCATTTCCACCGGGACTACGACCTTGGGCATTGTCATCGCCCGGTTCCTTCCCTTTTCTATTGACGGTTATCTGGGGCTGATGGTAGGCGGATTCATACTCTATTCAGGCTGGGGGCTAGCAAAGGACACCATCGGTCCACTGCTGGGCCAAAAGCCGGACCCGGAGCTGGTACACCGGCTATACGACATGATTTTAAGCTATCCGGAGATCACCGGCGTTCACGACCTAATATTACACGATTATGGCCCTGGGCGGATGATGGGAAGCGCCCATGTGGAGGTGTCCCGCACGATAGACGTTATGCAGGCCCACGACGTGATAGACAATGCGGAAAAGCATGTACAGGCGGTACTGCACATGCCCTTTGTGCTCCATTACGATCCCATTGCGGACGACTGCGAAGAGACAACCGCTATGCGCAAAAGGATAGAAGAGATTGTATCCCAGATCAACGGGGAGATGACGATTCACGATTTTCGAATGGTGCCGGGAAACACCCATACCAACTTGATTTTTGATTTGGTGATCCCTGATGGTGAGGAAAGAAAAAACAGTGAACTGAAAAAGGAGATTGACAGCCGCCTGCAAAGGGAACAGCAAACCTATTTCACCGTTATAACCTTTGACCGCCACTACATTTAAGCTGGGGGGCAGCTGGGTTTTGCTATTTTATCGGACGATGCAGCAAACCGCCGCTGGATCATCCGGCGACGGTTTTTGCAAATTGCGGGGCTGTCCGCCGAAATTTTTGCCCTGGGAGAGGGACTTTGGAAAGTCCGGGCAGAACAGCCAGGTCTGCCGGTGAAACCGGCGCTTTATGAAAAGAACGCCGCCGGCTTGAACAGCGCCGGCAGACGGGCAATTTCACCGATTGATGGTTCCTTTACAAAGGGGGACAAAAAATCTAGGGCTGACGCGGCTTGATAGCTTGATAGAATACATCAAATTTGTAGTGGAAGTTCATCCCGGCGGGATCGCCTTGAAAGTAGCGAAGCACGGGGAAAGATTTATTGTGCGCGCCTTTGGCGGTTCAGTCGGTTTTGTTCGGCGAAAAGAAGGAGAATACATGCGCTGGCCGGCAGTATAGCCCTGCGGAAAATCTTTTTATAGTTTACAAGGATTAGAGCGCATTTTCTCTCTTATTATAGTAAAGATATTTACTAAAAGCAATAGTAAATATCTTTACTATGCTAACATTTTGAAAAAGAATGTTGGTGAGAGAAAATGCCTTCTTATATGCAACGCCTGCGAAATCTGCGGGAGGACCACGACCTGACACAGGAGCGGGTAGCTCAAATACTGGGGACATCCCAAACCATGTATGCCCGCTATGAACGGGGCGCCAGCGAGCTGCCGATCCGGCACCTGATCACCCTATGCCGCTACTACCGGGTTTCGGCGGATTTTGTGCTTGGCTTAAAATCCTCTGGGGCAGCGGCGGATAAAAAGGGGGGAGGCTCGATTGATCGTTAGAGAGCAGGCGGGAGGGACGTACTGCGAAACGGGGTTCCATTCTGCCGCATAGGCAATGCCGCTTTCCGGTTTTATAAAGAAGCGATAACAGCGCTGGCGGGATGATCCGATAAAAATGGAACAGAAAGGGGTTTTTATCATGAAAACGTATGAATATGTCAGGATACACATCAGCAAATTTATAGGGGCCAAATCCGAAGGGCACCGGCAGATTATTGACGATTACGCGGCGCGGGGGTACCGGTATGTCGGGTATATTCCCACCGATATCAGCGATTATGGAAAGATAAAAGCTATGGACCTGATTTTTGAGCGGGATCTGTAGGCTCCTCCCATAGGCAGAATGCGCCGAAGGCGCAGAAGCTGCAAAGGAAAAGGACCGGCGTTTTCGCCGGTCCTTTTGTGTTTATTTTACAGGGATTTGCTTTTGGATGTACCCGCCGCCCAGGACCAGGTCCCCGTCATACAGCACACAGGACTGGCCGGGGGCCGGCGCGCGCTGAGGGGTATCGAACAGGACCTGGACCACGCCATCTGCCAGAAAAGAGACGGAGGATGACGCTTCTTTGGCGGCGGAACGGATTTTTGCCCCGGCCCGCAGCGGTCCGGGCGGCTGATCGAAGGGGATCCAACGGCAGTCCCGCAGAAGGACGCCGGCGGCAAATTCCTCACCCGCATCGCCCAAAAAGATGCGTCCGCTCACAGGGTCCATGGATTTGACAAACACCGGCCGGCCCAAAGCGATTCCCAGCCCTTTACGTTGGCCGATGGTGTAATGCAAAAGTCCTTTATGCCGTCCGCAGACCGTTCCATCCGGCCCGATAAAGTCCCCTTCCGGCATTTTGCCGAATCGCTTTTCGATATAGGATGGGTAGTCGTTATCCGGGATAAAGCAGATTTCTTGGCTATCCGGCGCGCTGGCACAAGGAAGGCCCACCTGAGCGGCGATGGCTCGGACCTGATCCTTGGACATACCTTCCAGCGGCAAAGACAAAAGGGAAAGCTGCTCCTGACTTAAGCGGTAGAGCATATAAGACTGATCCCGAGGGAGGAATTTCGCTTTTTTCAGAAGATAGCGGCCCTCCCGCTCCTCGACACCCGCGTAATGGCCGGTGACCACCTGATCAAAGCCTCGGGCCTTTGCCTCCCGGCAAAGGAGGGCGAATTTGGTAGAGGGGTTGCAGAGAATACAGGGGTTAGGGGTTTCCCCCCGGCGATAGGCCTGGGCCCAGGGGATGACCACCTCCCGCTGGAACCACTCCTCCTCCCGGGTGACGATCAGGGGAATATCCATTGCCTGCGCCGCCGCCTGTGCCGCCCGGACGGTCCCTTCATGGGCGGGGGAGAGGCTTAAGACCAGGCCGGTGACGTCGTATCCCTGCTGCTTCATCAGATAGACGCAGACAGAGGAATCCACTCCGCCGGAAAGGGCCACCAGAACCTTATTCCGTTTCACAGGCCAGATGCTCCTCGTCCGGGTCCTTCAGTTCGCCGACAAAGGGGGTGGGGTCGATTCCCTGGCGGGTATAGTAGTCGGCCAAGGCGGTTTTGATCGCCTGCTCCGCCAGTACCGAGCAGTGGATTTTAACCGGCGGGAGACCCTCCAGCGCCTCTACCACCGCACTGTTGGTCAGCTTCAGCGCATCCTCCACCGTTTTGCCCTTGATCATCTCGGTGGCCATGGAGCTGGTGGCGATGGCTGCGCCGCATCCGAAGGTTTTAAACTTGACGTCCTCAATCACGCCGTTTTCGATTTTCAGGTACATTTTCATAATATCGCCGCATTTGGCGTTTCCCACTTCGCCCACGCCGTTCGCGTCCGGAATTTCCCCCACATTGCGGGGATTGGTGAAATGGTCCATAACTTTTTCTGAGTACAGCATAGCAAAATCCTCCTTACGCTTTTGTGATCCGTTCCCACAGGGGAGACATGGCCCGCAGGCGGCTGATGACGCCGGGCAAAACCTCCAGAATATAGTCCACGTCCTCCATGGTGTTATCATCGCTGAAGGTCAGCCGAAGAGAGCCATGGGCCACCTCGTGGGGGAGGCCGATGCCCAAAAGCACATGGCTGGGGTCCAGCGAACCGGAGGTACAGGCGGAGCCGGAGGAGGCGCAGATGCCCAGTGCATCCAGAGAGAGCAGCAGGGCCTCGCCCTCCACCCCTTCGAAGGAAAAGTTGACATTACCTGGCAGACGGTGTACAGGGTCCCCATTAAGATGCACCCGGTCGATTTGGGAGATTTCCGCGATCAGCCGGTCACGCAGGGCACAAAGCCGGGCGGCACGGCCGGGAATATCGGTGCAGGCAGCCTCGATAGCGACGCCCAATCCGACGATGGCGGCGATGTTTTCGGTGCCGGCCCGATGACCCCGCTCCTGGGCGCCGCCGTCGATCAGGTTGGGAAGGCGGATGCCTTTGCGGCAGTACAGCGCGCCAATGCCCTTCTGGGCGTGGATTTTATGTCCGGACAACGAGAGAAGGTCGATATTTTGTTCGACCACATGAATGGGAACGTTGCCGACGGCCTGGACCGCGTCGGTATGGAACAGCACCCCATGTTTTTTGCACACCGCGCCAATCTGGGGGATGGGTTGAACCGTGCCGATTTCATTGTTGGCATACATGACGCTGACCAGCGCCGTATCCTCCCGCAGGGCGGCCTGTACCTGTTCGGCGGTGATCAGCCCCCGGTCGCTGACCGGCAGATAGGTGACCTCGAACCCCTCTTTTTCCAGCGCCGCGCAGGTATGCAGCACTGCGTGATGCTCGAATACGGTGGTGATGATATGCTTTTTACCCTGCTTTGCCATCAGGTGGGCGGCGCCTTTGATCGCCCAATTATCCGCCTCTGACCCGCCGGAGGTAAAGTAGACCTCCACCGGGTAATCCGGGCGGGATAAAGGGACGCCCAAGGCTTTTTCCACCTGGTGGCGGGCCTTTTCCATAGCAAGGCGGGCTTCCCGCCCCTTTTGGTAGATGCTGGAGGCGTTGCCGTATCCGTCGGTAAGCCAAGGCATCATGGCGTCCAGCACTGCCGGGGAGATTTTGGTGGTTGCCGCATTGTCTGCGTACACAAATTGTTTCATATTTTTCTCATCCTTTTTGTAACTGCATGGGATTTGACTTTTTTGGGAGCCGAAAGGGCTTTCTTTCGACCTTATAATATAGTAATTTGGTAGGAAATGCAATAGAGCCGCGCAAATTTTTCCATTCTTCCTTTTATACGCGAAGGAAAAACTCGGTCAGCGCAAAAAATGGGAGGTATAAAAGTCCACGGCCAGCTTGTCGCACAGCTCGTTTTCCGGATGGCCTGCATGGCCTTTAACCCAGCGAAAGGTGACGGTGTGCCGGTCGCAGAGCTCTAGCAGTGTCTGCCACAAATCGGCGTTGAGCGCGGGGCTTTTATCGCTTTTGCGCCATCCATTGGCCCGCCATTTTTTGGCCCAGCCCTTTTCGATGCCGTTGACCACATACTGGGAATCGGTGGTTAAAAGCACCTGACAGGGCTCTTTCAGCGCCGAGAGGGCAAAGATCGCCGCCGACAGCTCCATTCGGTTATTGGTGGTTTGTTCCTCGCCGCCGCACAGCCTTTTTTCCGCGCTGCCAAAGCGCAGCAACGCGCCCCATCCCCCGGGGCCGGGGTTGCCGGAGCAGGCTCCGTCGGTAAAAATTTCGACCTGTTTCATATTTTGGCCATCCCTTTCATTGTTGCCGGTAAATCCTTTTATCATGCGGGAAAATTTCGACAAGCTATTTCACAAGCTGATTATACAATGAAAATGCAGATGGAACAAGAAAAAATCCCCTTTTTAAGCTTAAAAGGGGAGGGGATGCGTCATACTAAATACAAAGGCCTGACCGGTACGGCATTGGGGAGATCGAGGGAAAAGCTTGACAGCGCCCGCCGCAAAGGGTACACTAAATAGAAAGATTGTGTGCGTGTTTTCTTTTTCAAGTCTCCTCCCATCTGTGGGAAGAGCAGACCGTTCACGTTAAATGTGAGTTTATGGGCGGTTTTCGTTTTCACATGTTTTGCGAAAAATCTTCGGGCCAGGGGCGGAAATCGGCACGAAGAGAATTGGGTAAACGGCAGGCGCCTTTAGGGCGCCGGACAAAAAGAGAAACGGCCGTGCCAAAGCGCCGCTTGAAAATCAAGCGGACGCTTTTTAAAGTGCGGCAGCCCGGCAGAAAAGTCACCTGAATCTGGGAAGGACCGGATTGTGCGTTTTTTATTAAGAAAGGCCGGGAAAACAACAATCGAGCAGCAATCCGCATGGCGGAGGGTTTTGAAGAATTTAGCGCGGCTATAAATTTTTGCGTCTGTCAAGCGCTTGGCGAAAAGACGGAAGGTTTGGTACGCTTTTTGGCAGCCGCCTTCAAAACCGGAAAACAACGAAAATTCGGAGGTAGTATTGTGTCAGTAAATCTGGAAGAAAAAATCAAGAAAGAAAATGAGCAGTTAGAGAAGAGCGAGAGCCTTTTGGAAAAAACGGTGAAAAAGGCGATGAATTTTGGCAGAAAGTCCAAAAATACGCAAAAGAAGGAAACTGCATCCGATGGGAAGCAGCAGTCAGAGGAGATAAAGGAGGCGTCTGCCCAGGGAAAGGGTGCAGCGAAAGAACCGGCGAAAAAAAGACAGCCGGCAGGGCGCGCCGGTAGCAAAAAGACAGCGCAGCAAGGACAAAAAGGCAAGGAGCCGGCGCCATCGTCCAAGCAGTCCGCCCCTGCGAAAGCGCCCGCCAAGTCCCGGCAGGCAGGGGAAAAGGGAAAAACCGCGTCCAAGGCTTCGGCCAAGACCGCATCTGGGACCCGCGGCAGAAGGTCGGCGGCAAAAGGGGAGAAAAAGCAGGCGGTACGGATCATCTCTTTAGGCGGCTTGGGAGAAATCGGCAAGAATGTCACCGTTTATGAGTCGGGGAATGACATGTTTGTGGTGGACTGCGGTCTGGCCTTTCCGGAAGCGGATATGCCAGGGGTTGATCTGGTGATCCCGGACTTTACCTATCTTGTCAAAAATAAAGATAAGCTGCGAGGGGTGGTCATCACCCACGGGCACGAGGATCATATTGGGGCGCTGCCCTATCTGCTCAAGGAGCTGAGCGTGCCGTTGTACGGCACCCGTTTGACTCTAGGACTGGTAGAGGGGAAGCTAAAGGAACACGGGCTTTTATCCCGGACCAAGCTGCATATAATCTCCCCCGGCGATGTGGTCAAGATGGGCTGCATGTCGGTGGAGGCCATTCGGGTGAACCATTCGATTCCCGATGCGGTGGCTTTTGCCGTCCACACGCCGGCAGGGGTAATTGTCCACACCGGGGACTTTAAAATCGATTACAACCCCATTGAGGGAGAGGTCATTGACCTGGGCCGGTTCGGCGAACTGGGCAAGCAAGGGGTTTTGGCGCTTTTGCAGGATTCCACCAACGTGGAAAAGCCGGGCAGCACCCCCAGCGAAAGCAAGGTAGGGGAATCCTTTAACACCCTGTTTGCCCGAGGGGAAAACAAGCGGATTATTGTGGCCAGCTTTTCCTCCAACATCCACCGGGTACAGCAGATTGTGGATTTATGCCACAAGCTGGGGCGGAAGATGGCGGTATCCGGCCGCAGCATGATCAACGTTGTGACCAAGGCGATTGAGCTGGGGTATCTACATGTGCCGGAGGGCCTTTTAATCGACATTGACGCCATTCGGCGGTATCCGGCGTCGAAGGTTACGATCATCACCACCGGCAGCCAGGGAGAGCCCATGTCCGCTTTGACCCGGATGGCAAGCGGCGACCACCGGCAGGTACAGGTGACCGAGGATGACATGATTATTATTTCCGCAACGCCCATCCCAGGCAACGAAAAACTGGTGGGGCGGGTCGTCAACGAGCTGTTAAAGCTGGGCGCCGACGTGGTATACGAAAAGATGTACGAGGTCCATGTATCCGGTCACGCCTGTCAGGATGAGCTAAAGCTGATGATGAATCTGGTTCGGCCCAAGTTCTTCATTCCGGTTCACGGCGAGTACAAGCACCTGCGCAAGCACGCGGATTTGGCTGTGGCCATGGGAATTCCGGAAAAGAATGTTCACATCAGCGAGATTGGCGAGGTGATGGAGCTGGACGGTCAGACCCTGAAGGTGACCGGAACCGTTCCCTCGGGTCAGGTACTGGTAGACGGGCTGGGTGTTGGCGATGTGGGCAGCATTGTACTGCGGGACCGCAAGCATCTGGCGGAGGACGGCCTAATTATCCTAGTGGCGGCGATTGACGGGAATACCGGCGCGCTGCTCTCCGGGCCGGATATTGTTTCCAGGGGCTTTGTCTATGTGCGGGAGGCGGAGGATTTGATGAACGAGACCCGCCGGATCGCCAAAAAGACTATTGACGAATGCCGGGCGGGGAATATCCGGGAATGGGGTACGATCAAAAACCGGTTACGGGACGATGTGGGTGGCTTTTTGTTCCAGAAAACCCGCCGGTCTCCGATGATTCTGCCGATTATTCAGGAGATACGCCAATAAAATAAAAAGAGAAAGGCCGCCTTGCGGGAGGGGCGGCCTTTGCTTTTTCATAGGGGTCCGAAAGAAGAGGAGAGAAATCTTTCCTTCAATGGTTGAGATTTTCTTTGGGGTTATGGTATAAT
>CAJUMG010000019.1:26831-38975 GCA_910587335.1 uncultured Oscillospiraceae bacterium | reverse complement strand
AGCGCCACCTTGCCAAGGTGGAGGTAGCGAGTTCGAGCCTCGTAACCCGCTCCAAAGATCCTTCATTTTATGAAGGGTCTTTTTCTGTTTACAAAAGATTTTTCCGGAAGGTGATAAAATGGAATTCTGGGATCTGGTTGATGAACAAGGCCGATTTTTGCGGACTGTGCGCTCTGACAGCAAACTAAAAAAGGAGGAATACCATTTTGCGGTGGAAATCTGGCCGATCAACTCTCAGGGGGAAATCCTGCTTCAGAAAAGAAGTGCTTTCTGCGAGGTTTTGCCAGGCGTTTGGGGATTAACGACAGGTCGCGTTCAAGCAGGAGAAACAACAATTCAAGGCGCTGTTCGAGAGTTACGGGAAGAATTGAGCCTTTTTGCAGCGGAAAAGGAACTGATTTTTTTAAAACGCATTGTCAGAAAAGATGGTACCCATTTGATTTGGGATGTTTTTTCCTATAAAACGGATGTACAGACTTCTACTCTTTGCTTACAGCCGGAAGAGGTAGAAGACGTTTGCTGGATACTGCCGGAAAAGGTGATTCAAATGGCGGAAGAGGGAAATGTGTATCGCTATCCAGAATTTTATGAAATTTTGAAGGAAACTATCAGAGGCATTTAAGGAAAAGGATGGTTGTAAATACACTTCCTTTTTCGGATAGATTCGTCGATTGCAAACAGGATATCCTGCTAGACTAAATTTTGACAGTGCTATTTATCTCATCAAGTGTTTGGGACAAAGTAGATATGCTGGCAAAGTCTATTCGAGAAGGGATCGTGGGTGCAAATATTGAATTTTTGTAGATAAAGTGTTAAAATAATAATTATATCATTTCGATAAAAAGGGGGAGCAGTCTTATGAAGCGCTGGAAATTGGCTTCTCCTTCCCAGGAAAACATTTCCTTTCTTTGCGAAGAAGGGATTTCACCGTTGACAGCACACCTGCTGGCTGTAAGGGGAATGACAGATTTAGAAGAGGTTCGCCATTTTTTAGAAAATGAGGTTGAGCTGTTTGATCCTTTTTTGCTGAAGGATATGGATAAAGCAGTTGAAAGAATTCAAAGAGCGGTAGAAGAGGGCGAAAAAATCTGTATATACGGTGATTATGATTGCGATGGAATTACAGCGACTGCTTTGCTTTATATCCACCTGCAAAACATTGGTGCGGATGTTTTTTTCTACATACCTGATCGTGATCAGGAAGGGTATGGTATGAATTTGAAAGCGATTGATGCCATTGTAGATCAGGGCGCTCATTTGATCGTGACAGTGGATAATGGCATTTCGGCAGTGGAAGAGATTGCTTATGCTGTGGGTTTGGGAATAGACGTAGTGGTTACAGACCATCATCAGCCGCGAGAGACATTGCCGGTTTGTACAGCAGTGGTCAATCCGCACCGCAAAGACCAACAGGCGATTTTTAGGGATTTGGCCGGTGTTGGTGTGGCTTTTAAACTGGTTTGCGCCTTAGAGCAGGATGACGGCAAAGAAATGCTGGAGTATTATGCGGATCTGGTAACACTGGGTACGGTAGCAGATGTAGTGCCGTTATTAGGAGAAAACCGATATATTGTACAGCAAGGCCTAAAAAGCCTTCAGTATACGCAAAATGTGGGATTGGCAGCTTTGATTTCCGCCAGCGGTTTAGCACAGAAAGAATTGGATGTCCGGTCGGTTGGATTTGTTCTGGCTCCGCGAATCAATGCAGCGGGGCGGCTTGGACAGGTAGAAAAGGCTTTAGAGCTTTTGCTGTGTGAGGATGAAGAGACAGCCGCCATATTAGCTGAAGAGCTCTGCGATTATAATCAAAAACGTCAAGCTTTAGAAGCTGCAATTTTAAAAGATGTAGCTGTTTTTATCGGAAAAAATCCATCTCTTTTGCATCAGCGTATCCTGTTGATTGCAGGGAAAGGATGGCATTCTGGCGTTATTGGTATAGTCAGCGCTAGGGTTGTGGAAAAATTCGGAAAGCCTTGTATTCTTTTTTGTGAGGAGAATGGGCAGCTGCGCGGATCGGGAAGAAGTGTGGAAGGCTTTGATTTGATCAATTGTATCAGTCAATGCCACAACTTATTAGATCAGTACGGTGGACATCCAGCCGCTGCCGGACTGACGTTGCAAACAGATTGTTACGAAGAGTTTTCTATGCAGATTCAACAGACAGCGGCTCAGATGGCTGACTATATGCCATCCCCTGTGCTGCGGATTGATAAATCAGTTGTTGTACAGGAAGTGACGATGCCAGAGCTGAAAGCATTACAGCAATTAGAGCCTTTTGGCTCTTCTAATGAGTTACCCGTTTTTTTATATGAACGGTGCCGGATTGAGGGCATCTATATGATGGGGGCGGGAAAACATCTGCGGTTAAAGCTCAATCAGGATGGACACAGCTTTTATGCGGTATATTTTGGTATGCCTCCGGAAAACTTTTATTATCAGGTGGGCGAGGTCGTTGATATCGCAGCGAATTGTGGTATCAATATTTATCAAAATAAAGAGCAGCTAACGGTTAAGATAAAGGATATTCAGCTTTCCGGATTTTTTCAGGAAGGTTATTTTGCGGGACGAGAGCAGTACGATCGTTTTTACCGGTCAGAGCCCTTTCTGGAAAATTCTGTTTCCTGTTCCATTCCAGATAGAACCAGCCTTGGAAGACTATATCGAAAGCTGAGGGACGGCGGTCCCTTTTATGGCGATTACATCAGTCTTTTTATGCGTTTTGGAACAAAAGAAGAGAATTATTGTTGTTTTCGTTTAGGGATGGAAATTTTAATGGAACGAGGGCTTATTCAGGTGAAAAGAGAAAAAAAGGGCTTTTCTTTTTCGGTAATTGAAGTAAAACAAAAAGTCGATTTGGAGCAGTCTCCACTGATGCAGAAACTTCATTTGATAAAGGGGTAGACCGATGCTTAATACCTTTGACGAATTAAAAGAGCAGATTGAAAACAGTGGAAAACAGTTGAATTTAGAGGTGGTTGAGCGAGCCTATGAAATGGCTAAAAAGGCCCACGGAGAACAGCTTCGCGTCTCGGGAGAGCCCTATATTATCCATCCGCTGTGTGTGGCTTCGATTTTAGTAGGCCTTGGAATGGACACTGAGACGATCGTTGCCGCTTTGCTCCATGATGTAGTCGAGGACACGCCTATCACATTGGAAGAGGTTTCCCGGGAGTTTGGACAGGAAATTGCGTTGTTGGTAGATGGAGTGACAAAATTAGGAAAAATCCCTTTTTCCTCTCGAGAAGAACAGCAAGCGGAAAATATTCGGAAGATGCTGCTGGCCATGGCACAGGACGTGCGGGTAGTTATTATCAAATTGGCCGACCGCCTGCATAATCTGCGCACCATTGACTGTATGCCCGATCAGAAACGGCGGGACAAAGCCTTGGAGACAATGGAGGTCTATGCGCCTTTGGCACATAGGCTGGGAATCCGTGGAATCAAAGAGGAGTTGGAGGATTTATCCCTGCGATGCTTAGACGGCATTGCATATGAAGAAATTGAAAAAACACTGGCTTTGAAAAAAGAGGAACGCACTGCCTTTTTGAACCGGATGAAAGAAAAAATCTGGGAGCGAGTGGCTCATGAAGATAAAAATATTTATATCGAGGGCCGTGTCAAGAGCGTATATGGTATTTATCGAAAGGTTTATATAAATGGACGGGCCTTTGAAGAGATTTACGATATTTATGCGATCCGTTTAATTGTGGATACAGTGTTTGACTGTTATAATATTCTGGGAATTATCCATGACATGTTTCGTCCCATTCCCAACCGCTTTAAAGACTATATTTCGACCCCCAAATCCAATATGTACCAATCACTTCATACAACGGTAATGGATAAAGAAGGCATCCCCTTCGAGGTACAGATCCGCACTTGGGATATGCATTATACCGCAGAGTATGGCATTGCGGCTCACTGGAAATATAAAGCGGGTGTAAGCGGAAATGACAAGCTCAGTGAACGTCTTGTTTGGGTGCGCCAGCTTTTAGAGGCACAGCAGGAATCGGGGGATGCGGAAGATCTAATCCGTTCCATTAAGACAGACCTTTCTCCAGAGGAAGTGTTTGTCTTTACCCCAAACGGAGATGTTATCAGTCTGCCAGCGGGTGCTACTGTGATTGATTTTGCCTATGCGATTCATACCGCGGTGGGAAATCGAATGATAGGCGCTAAGGTAGACGGACGAATGGTTTCGATAAACTGTGAGGTGAAAACTGGAAATATCGTAGAGATTTTGACCTCTAACAGTGCTGGTCATGGTCCGAGCAGAGATTGGTTAAAAATTGTTAAAACCAGTGGGGCACGGAATAAAATCCGTTCCTGGTTTAAAAAAGAACGGCGAGAGGAAAATGTTCGAGAGGGTCAGGAGGAACTGGAACGGGAGTTTAAACGTAATAGTATTACTTTAACCGATGAACAGGCCTCGGAATTTCTTTTGGATATTGCCAAACGCCAGCGTTTTACAAATATCGATGATTTTCTTGCTGCTATTGGCTATGGCGGGGTATCATTATCTCGTATCATTCCAAGGATTAAAGAGGACTACCTGCGCATTTACCGCACCAGCGAGGAGGAAAAGCTGGACAGAGCCTTAACTAAGCCCAAAAAAGAGAGAAAAGCGCAGAGCGGCGTAATTGTAGAAGGGCTGGATGGTTGCCTGGTTAAATTTGCCCGTTGCTGTAATCCTTTACCAGGGGATGAGATTGTCGGTTTTATCACCCGTGGATTTGGTGTTTCTATCCATAAGCGGGACTGCGTTAACGTGACAAACGGTATCAATGACGAGGAGCAAAAAGAACGATGGGTACGGGCCGAATGGGCAGATAATGTGAAAGGCTCTGTTTTCCAGTCCTCTGTAGAAATTTTTGCTGCGGACCGCAGCGATCTACTGGCAGATGTGAGCATCGCAATTGCAAACATGCGGATTCCTATCCATTCTTTAACTGCTCGTGAGGTCAAGGATAATCAGGTAGTAATTCAAATTACATTGGGAATCACCCATTTGGAACAGCTAAATAATATTATTGGAACTTTCCAAAAAATTCGTGGTGTAATATCTGTTGGAAGGGCCAATCAATGAGGGGGATCGAACGATGCGTGTTATTGTGCAGCGGGTGAAAGCTTCACGTGTAGAAATTAATGGAGAGGTTTTTGGCGAAATCGGACAGGGCCTGATGGTTCTGCTGGGTATAACAGAAGGGGATACCCGGGAGCACTGTGATTTTTTGGTGGATAAACTGCTGAATCTTCGTATCTTTACCGATGAACAGGAAAAGATGAACCTGTCTTTACAGGACGTGGACGGAGAAATACTTATCGTTTCTCAATTTACTCTTTATGGCGATTGTCGTAAAGGGCGCCGCCCCTCGTTTATTGCCGCCGCCCGGCCGGAAACGGCTGTTCCACTTTACGAATATTTTATCGAATCAGCAAAAAAAAGTAAGATAAAAAAGGTGGCCACCGGACAATTTGGAGCGGACATGCAGGTTTATATTCAAAATGATGGGCCGGTAACGCTTATGTTGGATACAGATGAAATGATGAGACGAGGCACAAAATGAATTATAGAACTTTAGTGGTAGGTATTGTACGGGCAAATTGCTATTTGGTATGGAATGATACAGCTTGTGTTGTGATTGACCCGGGTGATGATTTTAACCGGATAGAGAAAGCTTTGGAGGAAATTGGTAAACCTTTGAAGGCCATTTTATTGACCCATGGGCATTTTGACCATGTAGGCGCGGTCAAAGAATTAAAGGAACGATACCAGAGCGTTCCGGTTATGCTGGGAGCCGGGGATGAAGAGCTTTTGCGGGAACCAGAGCGTGTCTATCGGGGAATGCTTTCCCGCATTCCGGATAAGCTTCATTTGCAGGCTGACCGTCTGTTGCAGGATGGCGATATCATTGAGGTAGATGGAATGTGTTTTTCCGTTCTCGCAACTCCTGGGCACACAAGGGGGTCGGTCTGCTACCTTTATGAAGACGTGGTTTTTTCCGGTGATACGCTGTTTCGTGGAACCTGTGGCAGGTGCGATTTTTATGGCGGCGACAGTCAGGCAATGAGAAAATCACTGGAAAAGCTTGCCGCTTTGGAGGGAGATCGTCCTGTCTATCCAGGGCACGAGGATGAAACCTCGTTGGAGCAGGAGAGAAAGTATAACCGTTTTATGGAGCGCAAGGAATGAATTTAATTTTAGATGGACACACATATAAATACGAGCTGGAATCCTTGGCGAACATGTTTTTCCATGAAAATAAAGTTCGTGTTGTGATGGAAAAAGATTTTGGCGAAAAAGATTTTCTTTATACCTTCAAATCTGCATTGCCGAATGGAGAAATTTGTTTAAAGGTTTCCAGCAAGATTGAAGGAAAACTTCGTGAAGAAACATACCAAAAAGACCCGAAAGGGAAGGACATAGACCGATTTTGTGAGTATCATCTGTGCCGTATGCTGTACCTGCAATTGGTAGAGGCGACAGGGATATCCTTGGCCTGGGGTATGCTGACCGGTGTGCGTCCGGTCCGATTGATCTATCGTTATCGAGAACGCGGCATGGATGATGCGCAGATTCGGGCGCATTTGCATGAAGATTATTTTGTCACCCAGGAAAAAATTGATCTTTTGTTGGAGACAGCGAACAGAGAAAAGCGGATTTTGGATTTATCCCGCCCTGAATCCTGTAGCCTATACCTATCTATTCCGTTTTGTCCCTCTCGTTGTAACTATTGCTCGTTTGTTTCCCATTCTATTGAACGGGCAAAAAAGCTGGTCCCAGAATATGTGGCGCTTTTAATCCGGGAAATTGAATATGTAGCGCCACTTGTGAAAGATTTGGGATTGCGGTTGGAAACCGTCTACTTTGGCGGCGGAACGCCAACAGCAATTACATCGGAACAACTGGAGGCAATTATTTGTGCGGTGGAAAGGTGCTTTGACCTTTCTCATCTGCGGGAATACACAGTGGAAGCGGGAAGACCGGATACGATTACGCTGCAAAAAATGGATATGTTAAAGCGAAGAGGGGTCACGCGCATTAGTATTAACCCTCAAACAATGGACGACGCGGTTTTAGAACAGATTGGCCGAAAACACACCGCATCCCAGACAGTTGAGGCATTTGATCTGGCGCGGCGGGCAGGACATAAAAATATTAATATGGATTTGATCGCTGGTTTAATGGGGGATAGTCTACAGAGCTTTTGCAATACCATCGATCAGGTTATCAGCTTAAATCCAGAAAACATCACCCTTCATACACTGTCGGTTAAGCGTTCTTCCCGGTTGGGCCAGCACCCAAAGGAATTTAACCTGTCTGAACATAGACGGGTGCGGGATATGCTTTCCTATGCTGGGCAAAAATTTAAAGAAGAGGGCTATTTTCCGTACTATTTGTACCGTCAGAAGAACACAACAGAGAATATGGAAAATGTGGGCTACTGTAAGCCTGGAATGGAGGGGTACTATAATGTGTATATCATGGATGAAACCCATTCCATTATCGCGTTGGGAGCTGGCGGTGTTTCCAAACTGAGAAGACCGGGAGAAACGCTATTGCATCGAATTTTTAATTATAAATATCCGTATGAATATATCGAACGGTTCGATACGGTACTTTGTCGTAAAGATGAAATAGTAAAATTTTATAAATGCTTGTGAGAAAAGACTTTTTTGCTTGCCGTCTTTGGTGAAAAGATGTATAATGACAGCATGTACAAACTGTGAAAGGAGAATTGAAATGGCAAATATCAATGAGTTTATCAATACTGCAAAAGAATTGGCTGATCTGGCTGGTAAAAAAGCGGGTGAGGCGGTTGAAGTTTCGAAATTGAAGATCAATAATGTAAAAATAAATGGAGAGCTCCAAAAAACATATGAAAAGTTGGGTGCTTTTGTATACAAATATAAGAAAAACGGAGAAATGAACGACGAACTAATTGATATGTGTGTAAAGGAAATTGACGATTTGTTGTCTGCCCTAGAAGCGAATGAGCAGAAAATCAATGAAACACGCCATAAAATAAAATGTGCGGATTGTGGTGCAATCAATGACCTACAGGCTTCTTATTGTGCTAAATGTGGTGCGAAGCTGCTGCATGAATCGGAGGAGTTTTATGTTGAGATGGATGTAAACGAAAACGATGAATGCAGTTGTGATGAAAAATGTAACCAGTCGGATAGCGAAGTCAAATCAGAGGAAGAGCATCCTTCCTGCGATTGTTAGTCGATCATTAGAAAAAGGGGTTATGGAGTTAGGCAGCAGCTCATAAAAAAGTAAATGAAAAATTTTGGTAGAACCGGCGTGGTGGAAATTACGCCGGTTTTCCGTATTTTTGGCCTACGCCACTATGAACATCCAAATTCAGAGACAACAAGATAGAAAAACCCTGAAATATACAGCAACGGCAGAAAATTTCGACAATAGAATACGTCGATACAACATCACCCCAGCGGCAAGAATCTCCACTGGGGCTGATGCTCTCCTATACGTTTACGTTAAAATATATCTGATAAAGCTTAGACCAGCTTAGAAAAATCTGCTTTTAAAGTGATATGAAAACGACTAATCAGGTTGCTCAGCACCTCTGCTTGCTGGGACAGTTCTTCGGAAACGGTTGAGCTTTTTTCAGAAGCAAGGGAGTTGTTCTGTACCACCGCCGAGATCTCGCTGATTCCTGTTTCAATCTGCAAAATCATCTCCGACTCCTGAACACTGGCGGCAGAAATTTCGTCCATCAGTGTTTTAATAGAGTGGATACAGCCATAGATATCCTGCATGGTGGAAACGACCGAATCTGTGGAATCCGTCCCGGTTTTCGCGCTCTGGACGGATTGGCTAATAAGGTCCTTGGTATTTTGGGCTGCCTCGGCAGATTTACCCGCCAAACTACGCACCTCATTCGCCACCACGGAAAAGCCTTTTCCTGCTTCTCCGGCCCGCGCTGCCTCCACAGCGGCATTCAGAGCCAGAATATTGGTCTGGAATGCAATATCCTCAATGGTTTTGATGATGGTGCTGATTTCTGCGGAAGAGCGGTTAATATCTCTGGTGGCTTCCATCAGATGCTCCATCTTGGTATCTGCCTCAGCTGCATATCCGGTCGCTTGGCCCACAAGCTGGTCTGCGCTGCTACAACGCGCAGTGCTGATCTGAATCTGAGAGGAGATCGTGGCCACATTGGTGGCAAGTCCTTCCACAGAACTGGACTGTTCCATTGTTCCCTTGGCTAACTCCAGGGCGCCGGAGGAAATTTGGTCGGCGCTACTTCTTACCTGATTGGATACCTGGGAGATGTCACGGATTACATCTACTAAATTGGCATGAATAGAATGTAGACTGGCAAACAGCGCTTTAAAATCGCCGATATAGTATGCCTCGTTTTCCGCTACATCGACTGTAAGATTACCATTGGCTATCTCACCCAGGACCCGTCCCACATCGTCGATGGTTTGCCGCAGGCAGCCACAGACCCGATGGGTTGTCTGGGCAATCATGCCAATTTCATCTGACCGGCTATAAAACGGTTCCAGATCCTGGTCGGCAGAGAGGTTCAGCTCTCCCAAGCGGCCGATGGCCTGCTCCACAACCATCAGCTCCCGGCCTTCTCGACGCAGGAGGAGCAGGGTAAGCAGGATGATGGCAGCTGCCATGATAAAGCACAGTGCGCCCACCAAGACCCGAACCGATGTCACAGCGGCGTAGACCTCTGCATAGCTGTCCCGGATCATGAAAACCCAGCCGCGATCTTTCAGGTATTTGTAGACCACCAACTGCTGGTTCCCATTTTCATCTTGGTAAGAATATGTATTTGCCTGGGTGCTGCCGTCGGTTCGAATGCGCTGAATGATCTCCCAGTATCCAGTATCGGTCGTTTCGGTGTTCAAAAGGCTGGCATCCTCGTGGTATAGGTAAACCCCAGTATCCACATTTAAAAATATATATTCGCTGTTTGCAGGCCCTTGATGTCCAGATTCAGCAGCGAATCCATCAGATGGTCAGCATAAACGCCAGCGCCAACATAGCCGATACACCGTCCTCCCTCAAAGACGGGGCTGTACATGGAGAGAATCATGCTTCCGGTACCGGGAGACTGCATAATTCCCAAATTCGTCAGTTCCCGCTGGGCCAGAATGGTATCCTGAAACGTTTTCAGAGAATCACCGGACCGAGTTGTCATACCAATGGCCCCCTGGGAGGTATGGGTCAGCACATGGGTGTCGGTAGTAGCAATATACAAACCCTCGAACACGCCCTTGGCAGCGGCAAAGTCCTCTGTGTAAGCCTGCGCCTTGGCCAGCAGTTCCGGGTTGTCCGGATCCAGGAGCAGGTTACGAACTTCGCCGCTGAGGGCAAAAGCCGTTGTGTATTCCTCTGCAGACAACACATACTCATTGATAATGGATGCTCTGGATTCCACGGCATCGGTCATTTGATTGGTAATATCACTTTTCACCACAGAGGCAACATTGGTAGATACTGCCAGCCAAAGCAGTGTCATCCCTACCAAAGTAATTGCAGTGGTGACAATTCCAATCCGCGTAGCAAGTTTTTTGTTTTCAATCCATTTCATAACAAGGACTCCTCCATGGCAGTGAATATCAGGTATAAACTGTCTTGTCTCCAAGGTGTCCAAAACCCCGAAATCACATGGTAAATCTATACCCAATGCTAGTTAAATAATATACCATATCTGTGCTTTATTGCAAGAGATTTCTTATAATGTTTTGTCAAGTTTTTGCATGCAAAAATGGGAATATTTGAGCATACCATTTATGTGGCAGAAAATCGTACGCCGCTTTCCCGAAGAGTTTCCCGCCTACCTAGTTTAACCCATAGTTTTTGTAAAACTTCCTTACAAGCTACCATCATATTCAAAGCTCTTTTGTACGATAAAAAATTGATTTCAGAAATATTGACAGCCGATTTATATGGATATTATAGGATTTTAAACCAGTTTTTAGGTGCAACAACTTGAAACAAAAATCGATATATTTTCAAAAGAATTGACAATATGCAAAAAATATTTTAAAATAGTCTAGGTTTTATCAATTTAAATGCTTACATTTTTGCCGTTGAAATGATTGGGCATGGAAAGAAGGAAGAAAAGGTATGGAAACCGATACGACACAAAAGCAAGCAGCTTCATTAAACATTCCGGCTTTTTGGAAAGCGCAGCAGCGGGACTGGCGAATTACAGTGATTCGAACATCGTTAGAGAGATTGGGCTATAAGATCATTTTGCCATATCTTACGATTTACATTATTTTGCTTGGTGCGACCAAAACGCAGTTGGGTTTCGTTACAAGCTTAGGGTTAATTGCCAGCGGACTGCTTGGGCCTTTCATCGGCCAGATTATTGACCGGCATGGACCTAAAAAGGTATATATCGTGGGTATTTTAATCTTGGCTGGAGGATATCTGGCTTTTGCCTCGGCAAAAATCTGGCAGGTTGCTGCTTTAGGTATGTTTCTTCATCAGTTGGGTAATGGCGTTGGGGGACAAAGCTGCGCTACCATTTGTGGAAACTGTCTGAAGAACTGCGACAGGGCAAAAGGCATGCTGATCTGTGAGTCATTGGCCGCCGGTCTTTTGGGAATGGTGGGGCCTATGCTGTCTGGTTGGTTTTTGGTCAACATTATGAAGGTGGCCGATGAGCCAACTGATCCAAACAGTATTCGTCCGCTGTTTTATATTACCCTTACTATTACCCTTATTTCTTTGCTTGTAGTGGTATTTAAACTTTCTTTTGCTCGTTGGACAACAACAAATTCGACGGTAAAACGCAATGTTTTCAAAGATGCGGTTGCCATTTTAAAAGCGGATAAAAACTGTGTCAAATGGCTTTTTATGGCGATTGTAGGGAATATGCCGGTGGCGATGGTCATTCCATATGTACAAATTTTTGCTATGGAAACAAAGCACGCCAGCGCCTCTACCCTTGCGGGAATGGTTACGGCAACGGCGCTTACATCCGTTGTATGCGGCTACTTTTTTGGAATTCTTGGTGATAAGTTCGGAAGAAAAAAGATATTGACCTGTGCGATCGGTCTGTACTTAATCGGTTTGGTCTTACTTGTGGTGACGAAGAATCCCATTACGCTTTTATTTGTAGGAATTTTGCAAGGCTTTCAGGAAAT
>CAJUMG010000019.1:0-26821 GCA_910587335.1 uncultured Oscillospiraceae bacterium | reverse complement strand
TGGGGCGTTGGGTTGGTGTTGTTAAGTTTTTTAGCTCCATGTTCAGTGCCTTAATGGCGGCCCTTGGCGGTATTGTTTACGATTCTCTTGGCGGTCAATGGATTTTTATCATCTATATTGCTTGTGAGCTGTGCATTCGCTTGCCACTACTCTTTAGCCTTCCCGAAACGCTCCATCATCAGGTAAATGAGGAAGCCTTTGCAGATTTAGACAAGTAATATTGTAAGGGCACACTTTCTAAAAAGTAATTTAAAAAAAGCAGATTTCTCTAGTTTAAATTAGAGAAATCTGCTTTCTTTATTTTTCTTTTCTCAAGATTCGCGCTTTAACAGATTTGATTTTCGTGATGTACCGGCTGGAATATAGAAAACCGGTCAACAGCGTACCTGCGGCAAAACCGAGTGCAGCGTTCACAATAGATTCATATGGCTGAACCCATGAAAGTCCCAGCATGTCAATTATTGCGTAAACAACTATGCCGGTAAATGCAATCATAAACATATATCGCATGCGTTTTGAGAAAAATTCTTTTTCTATGTTGTTGTAATGGGAAATTTTTAATAAAGTTTCTTCCTGTTTTTTATCCATATCTTTATCCTTTCTTTCTCCGTCTAAAAGCTCATCAATTTCTACATCAAAGTATTTGGCAATCTGTATTAGCAGACTAAGATCAGGCAGGTTAACTCCATTTTCCCAACGAGAAATACTGCGGTTTGATACGCCTAGAAATTCGGCTAATTGCTCCTGTGTAAGTTTTTTTGTACCCCTAAGCTCTTTCAAAAAGCGCCCTATTTTTGTCTGATCCATTTTTTTGGTTCCTCCTTTCACGATTAGTTTAATCTTTTTTATAAAAAAGTACACGACACAAAGCGAGAATTGCTTTGAATTCCAAAAAAACAGCCTTCCCACTGAAAAAGGAGAAGACTGTTTTTTTATCTCTAATTTTCGATACCTTCCCGGCTGGGAATACCTGCATCATAAGGGTGCTTAATCGGATGAATTTCACTTACATAATGAGCCAACTCTACAAGCTCCGCTTTGGGATCTCTACCAGTAAGGACTACCTCTAAATGAACCGGCTTTTCTCGCAATAGCTGAAGCAGCAGTTCGGTTGGAATCAAATCTAAGTTACAAGAGGCAATAGATTCATCTAACACCAGTAGGTCATATCCTTCGTCAGAAGCTTTTTGGAACACAGCCTTCAATCTATCCGTATGCTCTTTTGCGGTAGCTTGTTTTTGCTCTTCGGTCATTGTAAAAACAAACTGCCGTACAGGTTCGCCACGGTAAAGGGTAAAGGGGGGCTGCTCCATAAATTCGCCAGAGTCATAGTCTTTTAAAAAGGAAGTCCAAAGACATTTTTTTCCCCGCCCACTAGCGCGGACACAAAGTCCAACTGCCGCCGAGGTTTTTCCTTTTCCATCTCCACAATAAATATGAATAAGGCCAAATTGATTTTTCTTTTTCATGATCGGTTCTCCTAATCCTCAACACGAATATGGTTTAGGTCATTCGTGCGCAGCTCACCCTTTGAACTGACAACGCCAACTAAATAAAACTCTTTTGTGATCGGATCTTGCATAAATTCATGGAGTAAAGCAAAGTTTTTGATTTCTCCTGTAGATCCAACATGCATACGCGGTCCCGTACAATGATAAACATCATCCCCAATAGAAATATGTTTATCATCAACATAGGAAATGGGTATATCCATTTGAATTGCCGCTTTTGCATCCATTTCCAGGGCAATTAAATCTAAATCAGGCTTTTCATCGAATACTAGGATAAATCCATGCTTTACATCACGGTGGGAAAAACGGTTGATTCCATGGGATTCTAAAATATGGCCGCATAAATCTTCGGCAGAATGGGCCATTTTTCTGTCGTGGATCGTATGAAATACACTGTCTGCAATGTCTTGTGGCTCCGGTCCAAACATGTTCGGGCGGGTAACAATAATTTCGCTACCAACCCCGATTAGTAGATGGGCATTGACGCCAAGTATAGGGTAGATTAAATCAAAATGCTCCACAACCACTCTTTTTCCCGCGTCAATTGCTTCCAAAATAGCATCTTTTAACTGCCACATCTGGGTAAAAGCGGATTCAAAACGGATATCCAGATGATAAGTGTGGGCGCTGTAGAATGCACCGGTATCCAATTGAAGAAGCGGAAGGGGACGAATATTGACTCCTTCATCGTCGTTGGTTAATTCCAAGCCGGGAAACATCCCTTTTACTAGCATACTTTTTCCGGAACCAGCTTCACCAATAATGCCGATTAACTTATCGAAGGGGCTAAGGTATTGTTGTGCAATCTGCATTCCCAAATCGGCCATACGTGTAAGACCCCTGGGTGCAAAATAAACGCTGTACAGATGACTTTGCTGCATACGGGCGGAGTACGGCATAAGAAACCTCCTTCATTTTGTTGATTTTGTCAAATGGTTAAAAAGAAAAGATAAACAATAAAGGTGGGCAAATACCCACCTTTATTGTAAAGGAAAAACAGACGACTGTCCAGAAATCTTTTAGATGTCCAATATAATATCCAACAGCGGTGCATGCTGTTGAGCGCCATAAACATCCGTCTCTCCCAAATCGCCGGAGCAAATAGGCCGTTTAATCGTCACTTTAATGGACTTAGCAGGCTTAAACTCAATAATGTTGATGATTTTATCCGGCGTAATTTTATAAAGGTCACAGACCAAATTCTCATTGATCGCCTTTGCAGCGCAAACCTTTTCAAAATCTTCAAATGTTTTAAACATAATGTCAAGCGTCAGCTCGTAGGGACCGGAGTTCTTGCTGCGCACAACATCAGTAATATCGGTCAATTTCGTTTTCATCGCAATCTCTCCTCCTTACAGGGTGACAATATCAATTGGGAACAGCGCGGTAGGATCTTCCACTTCAATAATATGATACATGCTGAATACATAAACACGGCCAGCATGAAAATCGCTGGGGGAGAAGGGGAAAGCCAGATTTCCCGCGGTAGCGCGGCGGCCCTCGTAACCATAATGCAGCATAGTAGAACGAGCGGAGGCGCAGATCGTATCCGCCTGCTCTTGTGTATCGGCAACAACTTCAATGACGATACCCAATTCGTGAGGATGCGCGTCTTTTACCGGCTCCAAATCTCCCATAACACCGTTTTTACCATAGATGGTAAAGTTCAGATTGTATCGGTAGCCTTTATCGCGGTAGTTATCCGCAACACGAGCGCGAACCCCTTCTACAATATCATCAATTTTGCTGATCATAATCGGATCACGGGTACCGGCGATGGAAGCGGTACGATAACCGATGCATTTGGCGCCTTCCAGCTTAATCGTATATTTGGGAGCGGTTACATAGCGGCTTCCCTTAACTTTTACAGTGTTTTCCGAATCCTGTTCAAATGTGGTATTGGTCAGGTCCAGATGGCCCCCGGGACCCGGCAGGATATAGGGATTGGTTTTTTCGTACAGTGTATGGGCAGCCACCGAAAGAGTTGTACATTTGCGGACAGGGGACAGAGGCTCAACACGGAAATAGTCTTCTCCTAAGTATCCGAACATACAGTCAGAACCGCTGCCAGGCGTTGCGCAGATAGAGGCGCATTCCAGAATTTTGCCCAGATGGATTGCTAGGCCCTTATCATACCCTTTGCGAATCGCAGGCGCCGCAAAAACGGTGGGATCATAAGCGCGTCCAGCCAAAACTACCTGTACGCCGCTGTCTAAAGCTTTCATAATCGGCTCAATACCCATCTGCCCAACGATATTTGTAGTGGCGTCGATATCCTCGGCAGTCAGCTGCGGCGCAGGATCTAAAGGACTGATCTTTCCTTCCGCCAAAGCTTTTTTCATTTCTTCTTTGTCCATATCCGCATGGATCATCGCCATCTTAAAATGCAGATCATGTTCTTTAGCGATTTCGCGGATAATGTCAGCGCACCATTCCAGATGGGGCTTTGCGCCGGAGCCGCCGGCGGTTCCGATGACGACCGGAATATTCTCCTTAATGCCGGTGGTAATCATAATCTCCAGGTCCCGCTTGACAGCGCCGCGGTCGGTAAAGGAGACGCCTTCTCCCAGGTAAAAGGGGCCGGGATCGGTAGAACCGGCGTCTACGGCGATCAGGTCGGGCTTACGCTTCATCCCCTCCTCAAAGGACTCCTTGGGAAAGCCATATCCCAAAATTGCTGTGGTGGATAAAATACGGAATTCCTCTTTCACGATGCAACTACCTCCCTTATTTCAGCGCTTTGCGAACAGCCAAAATGCGCTGCATTTCGTTGTAAACGATCATATACCCTTCGTCAACGCCCATGCCAGGCTTTGCCAGAATCTGGTCAGGCTGCACAGCCATGGCGATATTGACGCATACCTGCGCAGAACGATCGGTCTCATTGCAGGTTCCACCCTGATAAGCACCAATGCCCTTTTCCTTGCAGTACAGTACTGCCTCGGCAATATTGTTGATGCCGCCCAGATCCGGGGTTTTAATCTGCACCATATGTCCTGCCTTATGATCGGCAAAATACTTGATATCTTCTAATGTATTGCACCATTCGTCGGCAACCAGTTCTACCTGAATACCACGCTCGTCAATCACACGGGTCAGCTCAGCCAATGCTTTCATCTGCAATTCCCGGTCCTCAACATCCATTGGACCCTCGATCCGCAGATGGAAGGGCTTTGCAATCTGTTCCAACTTGGCCAGATAGTCAGCCATCGCCTCGTAATTATCATTGCCAAATGCCGCGCCAATGGTTCCGTATACATCGATATGGAATACCGGCAGGTAGTCCTCACGAGTGCGCAGCTTTAAAATGCGATCACGCAACCACGCGACATATTCCTCCAATAACTCGCCATGTTCACCAAGCTTGGTTTTTACATTGTTAATGAGCGCATGAGGAAGAACATCTGCCTGCTTGATAATCATCTTATCAGAGTTTTCATAGCGATTGTCACCGGACTGTGTGAAAATCGGAATTTCCTTATCAGAAACAGTGGTGCCATATTCTTCGGCGATGATATCACACATCATTTTGTGCTTAGCCTTTGCTACAGCGTCTAAAATCGCCTGGGTTACGCCATAACGGATGGCGGTATGAAATTTTTTCCCTGCTTTTTCCGGATGATCGACCATTTCGGCCAAACGACGGAAACTGTCTGCCTCCTGCCCAATCAGCATGGGCTTAATCTCTTTTTCAATGACCGGAATAAAGTCTTCGGCCAAAAACAGGGGATCCCGGCCGCCAGCCCCAGAATACTGCACAGCGGCGCAGTCGCCGTAAGCCACCTGACCGTCCTCCAGAACCAACATAACCGAAATCGCTTCACCAGCCTGCCGGATCGAGGTGAATCCCTCGGTTACCGGCTGACCTACATAAGCGGCGCCGTCAGAAACCGCACCTTTTTTAATGGCGCGCTGATCGTCGAAAAAGAAGCCGGTTCTGCCTTTGGAACAAATGACGTTTGTAATTTTCATGATGTGATTACTCCTTTACAATTAGCCTCTGGGTCTGCCGACCAGTCTGCCTTTGCTGATGGCGTAAACGTCGTCAATGGCCATCTGGAAGGAAGCCTTACGTTTTTCAAATTTTGCCCGCTCATCAATTTTGCCGTGGTTAAAATCAATGAGCTCTTTGGTGAAGGGGAGATTACCCATTGTCAGGATACGTACCGCGCCGTTGTTGTCGCGGACCGGCAGCATCTGCCCAGCATTGTAACGAGAGGGAGCGAAAGGAATATCCAGTACACCAGCCTGAAATGCACGTACAGAACCTAAAGCAATGTCTCCCTCGCCCAGTTCAAAGCATTTGTCGATCAGACACCGGGTTTCAGCAATAATGATTTCCTTTTCTTCTTTCAAAGAATCTTCATTCAGCGACTGATCACGCAACATGGAGATCACCTGCTTGGTACAGCGCAATCCCTGTGCGTTGGCTTCCGCAGTGGGTACGCCCATTGCTTCATGAGGCGTTTTTACGATAACCTTTGTCGCGTGGGAAAGAGCGGCGGCAGCGCTTCCCCAGGAAATAACGCCGAACGCCTGCGCCTCATCCTGCGGGAACCCACCCATCCACTGATGAAGTACAGTGGTTACAGTAACATCATTATAGCCATATTTATGCAGATATTCTTCCGTCAAGGATTCCAGCGTATGAATTGCGGCCACATCCTGCACCAGATTACCACACTGACCATAACCAACGGTGATATTTTTTACCCCCTGTTCAGCAGCCAACAGCGCCTCAATAATGGCAACTGCATGGGAAATGCTGGGGGGGACCAGAGTACCGGTCAAAGGTCCATAGGGCTCGCGATTAATGGAAATACCAGCTTCTTCGTAAATACCGGTGAGCCGGTCGCAGTACTGCCAATCTGTGATCGTGCGCTCCAGCGGAACGCTTTTGGCGTAGGGAATATTGTAAGAAATACCGCCGCCTTCATAGCTGGTGTATCCGCCCGCGTAAACGATTTCTGTGAGCAAACGGGCATCTGGGGTGCCATGACGAATCTGCAACGGCACGTCGATAGAATTGATAACCTGACGAACTGCTGCCACACCGTGGTTCACAGCAGGGAAGCCGTTGAGCATAGATTTATTGACCTTAATCGACTCTTCAATTCCCACCTGCGCTTCTTTATAGCGGTTTTGACGGGTGTAGCTGTCAATTGTCGTAGGCAGAAGATCGGCGCCGCCTTTGTCCTGCAGGTAGGTCAAAAGCTCAATGTGCTTTTGCACCAGGGCCACACCGGCGCGAGGCTGCACCAATGTGGTGCGGCTGGCCTTTGCCTCGTTGAGTTTTTTGCTGAAAATTTTGCTGTCCGGCAAAGATTTGTGGAAAGCGAAAGCCTCTTCCAAATCCACCTCTTTTCCAGTAGGCCACTGATTGAGGACGGTTTCGCGGATTTCGTAGAATTCTTCATCCGTCAGTCGTTTGTTTTTGATTTCCATGCGGTTACCTCCGTAATATTTATTCGTAAGCTTCGATCAGTTCTTTTTTCATAATGCGCAAAGCGATCTCAGGATAATGCTGACCCAATAAACCCATCGATGCTAAAATATATTTTCGGTCAACTAAAAATTTGGCGTCAGCCGGACGCAGAGAGCCCGGTTGATTGGGGTTTTGCAGACTGTGAGAGGCAATTTCGCCCGTGCGTTTCGTATGGATAATGGCTCCGCCTGTGACAACAACGCGGCGAACTGGCGTGAGGTCCTTGCCAACCTGAGAATAAGCCAGTCCCATCGGCGTATAGACCTGCTCAATTGTGCCTGCATGACGGGCCACCGCAGTTTCAACCGCCATCGAAGCCAGCGCAAAATCCAACCTTTCCCATTTGTCATCCTTTGGCAGCGTTTCCGTATTTTCCGAAAGAAATTGAATCATTTCCTTGACCTGTTCCGGTTCAATACCAGACAGTTGGCTGATCCGGTCTATTCCAGCAGCGTCAACAATGCCCCAAATGCTATAACGCATCCCGATATCACCTTCAACCGTTCGCTTCGCATAAGGTTCCATTAGCCCTTTGACAATGGTGTTGGACTGCGTAGGCATACCATCGGCAATAGAATAGACATCGGTGGTGGCTCCACCCAAATCCACCGCGACCAGCTCACCAATGCCGGATTCCTTTTTTGTTCCTTCAGCCAGAAGCTGCATAGCAGCCATCATAGCGGCAGGGGTGGGCATTAAAATGCCGGAAATCAATTCGGCAGCCTTACTGAGACCTTTGGCCTGAATAATGCGGTTTAAAAAGATCTGCCGGATTTCATGCTGGGCAGGTTCAATGTTTAACTCATTGAATTTGGGCATGACATTTTCACAGACATGTGTTTCCCAACCTATCAAAAGCTCCTCGCATTCGTCGGCGCAATTGCGGTTGCCGGCAATGACAACCGGACAAATCGGTTCCGCTTGCGAAAGCTTTTTGGCGTTGGCCAGAATGCATTCCCGATTTCCGCCGTCGGTTCCGCCCACCAAAAGAATCATATCTGGATGAGCAGCAACAATTTCTGAAACATCTTTTTTCGTGAGCTCATAAGAATAGACCCGGATAACTTTAGCCCCTGCACCCAAAGAAGCCTGCTTTGCTGCTTCGGCAGTTAGCTCTGGCACAAGACCGCTGGTGATCATCCGAAGGCCGCCGGCAGCAGAGGAACAGGCGTAGCGTTCGGCAAACTCCAGCTTCCCGGTCTTTTCCTCCAGAGAGCGCAAAGCATTTTCCAATCCTTCGCCAATGTCGGTCTGTACCGTCGTATAGCTGCTGGCAGTGCCGAGCAAAGATTCGTTCTCCACATCGACCGCCGTGACTTTTGTATATGTACTGCCAAAATCTATAAGCAATACCGGTTTCATGGCAACCACCTCTTATTCTTCGCTCTCTTCAGGTGGTTGTACCCCAAGATCCTCATACAATGCAGCGATTGTGGTTTCAGGAGGCGTGCCTGGTCCAAACACGCGGTCAAATCCCATTGCTTTAAAGCGTTTTTCCACCTCGTCAAAAGGCTGTTTACCTACAACAATATTTCCGCCAACATACAGCAGGATCCCTTTTAATCCAGCCTCATCACATTTTTCCCGCATACCGCGGCAATCCAGCTCCCCATGTCCATACAAAGAGGAAACTACAATAACATCGGCATTAGACTCAATGGCTGCGCTGATGTATTCCTCCTGTGACACCATTACACCCAGATTCACGCAGTTGAATCCAGCGGCAGTAAAAGCGTGATAGAGGATTTTGTTTCCAACTGCATGAACATCGGCGCCAATAACACCCATGACCAAAGTTTTCTTTTCCATAATGCACCTCTTATTGTTTTATAAAAATGGAGAATATTGAACTATGTCTATATAGTAATCTGCCAGAAAGAAACTGTCAACTGATTTTGACAAAAAACTTACAAAAAACTTATTTAACCTAATATCTAAATGGCTATATCAAGTATAGATATAGCCATTTAGACACAAAAATAAAATGAATTATAACAATTTATAAAAATAATACATCCATATGATACAATTATCATCGGATGTATTATTATAGGTATTTTTCATTTCGTATGCTTTCGATTTTTTCCTGTATACTTAAAAAGGATCCACCGTCAATTTGGTAATCATATCGAATAACTGTTTTACCCTGTTGTTCTGTTTGCCGAATTAAATCACCTTCCGCACGGCTACAAAACAACAAAAAATCGTTGGGAATGATGATAACGTCTTTGTGCCGCAAAAAGCTTTCCAAATGGAGAGAGGAACCAAACAGAAAAGTTTCTACATTTTTGCAGGAAAGCTCAAGATTTTGCATGCTGTTTCGGATAATATGGGAATAGGTTTCGCTAGCGCAGACAATGCCGACAGACTTTTGGCTCAGCATAGCCATTTTGGCGACAGTCGGGCCGCTGGGAGCTGTTACTACCTGCGCTAGCTTTTCTTTGTTAGACACAACGCCGCTTAATTGGTGCATGTGGGTAGAGGTTGTAATAATTAAATCAGCAAAATCATCTATGACAAACGGCTTTTTTAAAGCATCGGTCAAAAGCAGCTTATGAGCCTCGATATTAGGTAGAGCAGAAATTTGATGGATGATATTAGAGAGCGTTTCCGGATTGCAGTCAATAAAAATAATGCAAACATTCTTGTCATGTTCCATCCGTTCTCGCAGCTTTAGGTTAAAAAACATCTGTATTTCCTGTAAAGAGAAAGAAAGAGATTCCATTTCGTCAAGCAGCTGTTCAATCGCAGCGATGGCACGGCCCTTTGCACTGCTTTCCTGTCGCGCCTGCTCCAAAATAAAGGTGCCTTTACCACGGGTCATTTTGATGATTCCAATGCGCTCCAGCTCTTCATATGCATGCTTAACCGTTCCGCGGGCAACCCCAATTTTGTCTGCCATTTCCCGAACGGTGGGAATTTTTTTCCCAGCGGGAAGCTCTCCACTTTGCACTTTTCGAATAATTTGGTCAACCAACTGCTGGTAGATGGAAACTGTGCTGCTTTTATCAATGGAAAAAATCAAAACATCACCTTCTTTATAATAAATTCTAGTTTATTATATCATATTGGTTCCTTTTCCTTCAAGGCTCATATTCTGCTATGTTGTTTTCCCCTAGAGATTCAAGAAAAAATTTCCGTTTGTTGACAAAACAAACAAAATATGATAAATTTTTTATACAATATGTGAAGAAGGAGAGAGTATTTTGACACAGGGAAAAAGCAATAAAAAAATTTTGATTATTATAGGCGCTTGCCTGGTAATGCTGGCTATACTATTTGGAGTGGTGTACAGCTTTTTTGCACCAAAAGGGCAGCAGGGCAGTAAAACCATCGGCCTGACGGTCGTCTTTTCAGAGGGCAACCAAAAAGAGTACACCTTGCATACCGATGCGGAATATTTGGGTGATGCCCTGAGAGAAAGAAAATTGGTAGAAGGCAGCGATGGACCATATGGCCTTTTTATTGAAACGGTGGACGGCGTAACGGCAGACGACGATAATCAGGAGTGGTGGTGTATTACTAAGGATGGGGAACAACTCAACACCAGCGCAGATCAAACGCCCATTGCGGATAAAGAGCATTACGAACTGACCTTAAGTAAATGGTAAAGAAAAGAAAACCACTTTCAGTCCGGAATTTGGCGCTGATGGGACTGCTCAGCGCTCTTTTGCTTGGTGTGCAGTTGGGCTTTGCCTTTCTGCCTAATATTGAGCTGGTATCGCTTTTAATCATCCTGTATACCCGGCACCTGCAATACCGTGTATTGCCGGTAATTTACGTTTTCGTTTTGCTGGAGGGTCTGTTTTTTGGCTTTGGTATTTGGTGGATTATATATTTGTATATCTGGGCGATATTATCCGGCTTAACAATGCTGTTTAGGAAAAATTCTTCGTTGATCGGCTGGGCAATGCTTTCCGGCGGGTTTGGACTTTTATTTGGCGCGCTTGGTTCAATTCCGTATATCGTTTTGAGTGGTCCCCAAGCTGCTTTTGCGTGGTTTGTGGCGGGGATTCCGTTTGATATTACCCACGGAATTTCCAATTTTTTGGTTTGTCTTGCTCTGTTTAAGCCATTAGACTTCCTTTTTGTCCAAATGAAAAAATATCATGTCCTGTGATTTATAGCGGCAAATCATCAAAAAAGCCAGCTGAAGTTTTTCAGCTGGCTTTTTTGATATTTTGTGATGCAAAAGGGGACAATAGAATGAAATGATAAAAAGGAGATGTACCATATGAAAAATTCTGATTCAATCGAATTGCTTAAGGAATGCAACAGTGGAAGCAAAATGGCTGTCAGCAGTATCCGCAATGTGCTAGATGATATCAAAGAAGAAAAGCTCAAAAGGCTTTTAGAGAATTATATTCATAAGCACGAGGAATACGGCGAAGAACTTCACGCATTGTTGTCTGCCAACGGTATTTCGACCGAAGAACCGAAATCTTCGGCCAAAACGATGGCAAAGGTCGTTACCAGCGTAAAGCTTATGGCAGACCATTCCGTGTCTCAGATCGCAAATTTGATGATTGACGGCTGCAATATGGGGGTAAAATCCATCAGCAAATACCAAAATCAATACCAGGCTGCTGACCGTGAAAGCATTGAAATTTCCGAAGAACTGGTGAAAATCGAACAGCATATGGCCAATAGCCTGCGGCGGTTTTTATCCTGTTAAACACTCTTTTTCCGATTTTTATTGACTTTTGCAGAAAAATGTGGTATAGAGTAAAGGTATCAAAGACGTTGATAGAGACAGTATGCCTTAAACAAAAGGCAAAGCGAGCCAGGGATAGTGAAAGCCTGGTCCGAGTCGTTTTTGGCAGAATATCCCTCTTGAGTCGCAGGCTGAAAGATTTTCGATTAAGCCTTGCCGGTATTTCACCGTTATCGAAAGCACATATGTTGGTATGGAGCAATAGGTGGTTGAGCGAAGCGTGCCTTCGTCCTGTTCGCGGGACGAAGGCATTTTTGTTTTCCATATCGAAATACCAGGATGATTTTGGGAGGTAAACAGAATGAGCAGGTATGAAAAGGTATCTACCGACATGAACTTTGTGGACCGGGAAAAGGTAGTAGAAGAATTCTGGAAGAAAAATCAAATTTTTGAAAAAAGCATTGATAGCCGAAAGGAAGGGGAGACCTATACTTTCTACGATGGCCCTCCTACAGCGAACGGTAAACCCCACATCGGCCATGTACTGACCCGCGCTATTAAGGACATGATTCCCCGCTATCAGACGATGAAGGGTCATAAAGTCCCGCGCAAAGCCGGCTGGGACACTCACGGCCTTCCTGTGGAGCTGGAAGTGGAGAAGCTGCTGGGCCTGGACGGAAAGGAGCAGATCGAGGAATATGGTCTGGAACCTTTTATCGAAAAATGTAAGGAAAGTGTCTGGAAATATAAAGGAATGTGGGAGGATTTTTCCGGTACTGTCGGCTTCTGGGCGGATATGGAGCACCCTTATGTGACCTACGACAACGACTTTATTGAATCTGAATGGTGGGCCCTAAAACAGATTTGGGAAAAGGGTCTTTTGTACAAGGGATTTAAGATTGTCCCTTACTGTCCCCGTTGCGGAACCCCTTTGTCCAGTCACGAAGTTGCCCAGGGCTATAAAGATGTAAAAGAGCGTTCTGCCATTGTCCGCTTTAAGGTAAAAGGGGAGGACGCCTATTTCCTCGCTTGGACTACCACACCTTGGACGCTGCCGTCCAACGTAGCTCTTTGTGTTCATCCGGATCTGATCTATGTCAAGGTGGAAAATGAGGGAAAAATCTATTATTTGGCGGAAGAGTTGGCCGAAACCGTTTTAAAAGGCGAATATAAAATTTTGGAGCGCTATACCGGCAAAGAGCTGGAAAACAAAGAGTATGAACCGTTGTTTGGCTTTGTAAAGCCGGATAAAAAATGTTGGTATGTAACCTGTGATACCTATGTCACAACGACCGATGGTACCGGTATTGTACACATTGCCCCGGCGTTTGGTGAGGATGATGCCAATGTCGGCCGCCATTACGATCTGCCGCTTGTCCAGCTGGTAGACGCGAAAGGCCAAATGACCAAGGAAACTCCTTGGGCTGGGACTTTTTGTAAAGACGCGGACAAACCGATTTTAGTGGATTTGGAAAAACGCGGCCTGTTGTTTGATGCGCCAACCTTTGAGCATAGCTATCCCCATTGTTGGCGCTGTGGCACACCGCTGATCTACTATGCTCGGGATTCCTGGTTCATCAAAATGACCGCGGTAAAGGATGATCTGATCCGGAACAACAATACGGTTAACTGGATTCCGGAAAGCATTGGAAAAGGCCGTTTTGGCGATTGGCTGGAAAATGTTCAGGACTGGGGAATCAGCCGAAATCGCTATTGGGGGACGCCTCTCAATATTTGGGAGTGTGAATGCGGCCATCGGCATTCGGTCGGCAGTATCGCAGAGTTAAAAGAAATGTCTCCCAACTGCCCGGATCATATCGAATTACACCGGCCCTTTATCGACGAGGTAACCATCACCTGTCCCCATTGCGGCAAACAGATGAAGCGTGTGCCAGAGGTAATCGACTGTTGGTTCGATTCCGGTTCCATGCCTTTTGCCCAGCATCATTATCCTTTTGAAAACAAGGAACTGTTTGAAGAGCAATTCCCGGCGGATTTCATCTCGGAGGCAGTTGACCAAACCCGCGGTTGGTTCTATTCATTGCTGGCGATTTCCACCCTTTTGTTCAACAAAGCGCCTTATCGGAACGTGGTGGTTCTCGGTCTTGTACAGGATGAAAACGGACAGAAGATGTCAAAATCCAAGGGCAACGCGGTGGATCCGTTTGAGGCGCTGGCTGCCTATGGCGCTGATGCGATTCGCTGGTATTTTTACAGCAATTCTGCTCCTTGGTTACCCAGCCGTTTTCACGATAAAGCGGTGAAGGAAGGACAGCGCAAATTTATGGGTACTCTGTGGAATACTTATGCTTTCTTTGTGCTGTATGCAAATATTGATGATTTTGATGCGTCCCAATATAGGTTGGAATACGATCAGCTGTCGGTAATGGATCGCTGGCTTTTATCGAAAATGAACACACTGATTCAGGAGGTAGACGGCTCCTTGGATCAGTACCGAATTCCAGAGGCTGCCCGCGCATTGCAGGATTTTGTGGACGATATGAGCAATTGGTACGTCCGCCGCAGCCGGGAACGCTTCTGGGTTAAGGGAATGCCTCAGGACAAGATCAACGCCTATATGACATTGTATACCGCATTGGTCACTACCGCTAAGCTGGCGGCGCCGATGATTCCTTTTATGGCAGAGAGTATCTATCGCAATCTGGTTTGCAGCATCGACCCATCCGCGCCGGAAAGTGTGCATCTGTGCCGTTATCCCCAGGCGGATGAAACGATGGTCGATCAAAAATTAGAATCGGATATGGATACGGTTCTAAAGGTGGTCGTCCTTGGCCGGGCAGCAAGAAACGGAGCGGCAATCAAAAATCGGCAGCCATTAGCCAAAATGTATGTCAAGGCCGAGGATGAAATCGGTGCGTTTTATAAGAAAATTATTGAGGATGAATTAAATATCAAATCGGTAGAATGTACCGCAGATGTGTCGGCGTTTACCTCCTACAGCTTTAAGCCGCAGCTAAAAACGTTGGGACCCAAATATGGAAAGCAGTTAGGTGAAATCCGCGCGGCTTTATCCGGATTAAATGGAAGCGCCGCCAAGAAAGAATTGGATTCCACAGGTGTGCTGAAACTGATGCTTTCCACTGGTGAAGTCCAGCTCTCTCCCGAGGATCTGCTCATTGAGATGACCCGGTCCGAACAGTATTTCTCTGTAGAGGATGGTGGTGTTACTGTCGCGATTGATACGGTTTTGACCGATGCTTTGGTCGAAGAAGGCTTTGTCCGGGAGATCATCAGCAAGCTGCAAACCATGCGCAAAGAAGCGGATTTCAACGTGATGGACCACATTGTTGTTTATGTCCAGGGCAATGAAAAGGTAGCCGAAATCATGCAAAAGAATCTGTCTGTTATTGAAAACGATACGTTGGCTGACGCACTGAAGTTAGAGCAGATGGACGGATACGCCAAAGAGTGGGATATCAATGGAGAAAAGGTAACCCTTGGTGTTAAACGAGTGTAAACCATCGGATAAAAACCCTTATTATGGCATAAAAAATACTGCTCTGGCTTTGACCGGAGCAGTATTTTTCTTTATAAGATGAAGAGAAAAAAGGCTATCTTTCTTCAACAGGTAAAGCAGTTTTCTGTTTTACTGTAACAGACTCCTCGTAGCAGGAGAAAATTTTGTCTACTTCTTCTTTTTTCATTTTGGGCGTTATCAGGCTGACGACCGGAACAATTACTAGTCCGGCAATCATTGCGATTGCTCCAGCGTTGATGGGAGAGGAAATGTAGCTCCAGACCATATTTGTCACTGTGATTCCAATACCAGCGGCAAAGCTTGCCCAAACGGCCGCTTTTGTAACTCCTTTCCAATATAAGCCGTACAGAAAAGGAGCCAGAAAAGCACCGGCCAAAGCGCCCCAGGAAATGCCCATCAGCTGGGCGATAAAAGTAGGGGGATCCAACGCCAGTACCACCGAAAGAAGGATGAAAAATACAATCAACACCCGCATGAGTAAGAGCAAGCGTTTTTCATTGAGATTTTTGAAAATAGTGTCTTTTAAGAAATCAAGAGTCAATGTTGAGCTGGAGGTCAGCACCAGAGAGGATAGGGTGGACATAGATGCGGAAAGGACCAGCACAATGACAATGCCGATTAAAATATCCGGAAGGGAAGAGAGCATAAAAGGAATAATGCTGTCATAAATCACAGCACCTTGTTCGTTGTATAAAGAAGGGTGATCAAACAGCCGCCCAAATCCGCCCAGAAAATAGCATCCGCCGGAAATGATTATAGCAAACGCTGTAGAGACAATCATACCAGTATGAATGGCTTTTTCACTCTTAATCGCGTAAAACTTATGTACCATCTGCGGGAGTCCCCAGGTGCCAAGAGAGGTCAAAATCACAACGCCCAGCAGGTTTAACGGATCAGGACCAAAGAAGGAAGTATAGGCGCCCTGTTGCCCTAAAGTAGACGGTATCTCACTGGGGATTTCAGCTAAATTGTATAGCGCCGAGGCAAATCCACCCTGCCCGTTGAGTACCGCGGCAATCACTGCAACAATACCGCCCAGCATAATAATACCTTGAATAAAATCGTTGATGGCAGTTGCCATGTATCCGCCTAAAATGACATAAGCACCGGTCAAAACAGCCATGGCGATGACGCATACTGGGTAAGGAATATCAAAAGCCATCCCGAACAGTCGAGACAATCCATTGTAAACCGAGGCTGTATACGGCACCAAAAAGATAAATACAATCGCCGAAGAGGCAATTTTTAACGACCTACTCTCAAACCGTTTTCCATGGTGGTTGCGGAAAGAGAATTGCTCATAATACGGGTGCGCCTTCCGAGTACTGCCCAGGCTAATAAGCTTCCAAGTAATGCATTACCAATACCAATCCAGGTAGAGGCCACACCGTACTTCCAGCCAAATTGTCCAGCATAGCCAACAAAAACAACAGCAGAAAAATACGAAGTACCATAAGCAAATGCTGTCAGCCATGGGCCGACACTACGGCTGCCAAGTACAAATCCCTGAACATCTGTGGAATGCCGCCGGCAATAAATGCCAATAGCAATCATCACACCAAAAAAAACAACAAGTAGGAAAACCTTTAGCAGCATAGATACTACCCCTTTGCTTTAAATCGTTAAAATATTTCTGTTGCCAATCATACCAGATATATAAAGATTTGTCAATTTAAACTTTTGAAGGATAAAGCTTTAAATGAAAAAAATAATCGTTGACAGGCATGTCATTCCCAGATAGAATAAATATAGTAACAAATAGACCGAATTACACTATTGGTTTATGATGCGTCATAGCTGTATTCGGTGTTAAAAGAAGGGAGCGGTTTTTTGTTCTGGCAAAAGGATGCGGAAACCATGCCGCGTGCAGAAATTCGTGCGCTGCAATTGAAAAAATTGCAGCATACAGTCAAATGGTGTTATGATAGGGTTCCATATTATCGGCAGATTATGGAGAAAGCAAAGGTAACGCCAGACCAAATTCGGACCTTAGATGATGTCCGCCGTCTGCCCTTTACAACCAAAGCGGATCTGCGGGACAACTATCCTTTTGGTTTATTTGCAGTGCCTAAAAAAGAAGTGGTAGAAATTCATGCCTCTTCTGGAACCACCGGTAAACCGATTGTCGGCGGCTATACCCGGCATGATTTGGATACCTGGAGCGATTGCGTAGCACGGCTTGCGGTGGCGGCTGGGGCTACAGAAAACGATATCTCTCAGATCGCCTTTGGATATGGCCTTTTTACCGGCGCTTTTGGCCTTCATTACGCTTTGGAAAAAATCGGATCAATGGTGGTGCCGATTTCCAGCGGAAATAGCGAAAAACAGATTATGCTGATGAAGGATTTTGGAACCACTTTGCTGGTGGCTACGCCGTCTTATGCGGTGTATCTGAGTGAGCTTGCGAAAGATATGGGGGTTGCCGGAGATCTAAAGCTTCGGCTGGGTCTTTTCGGAAGCGAGGTTTGCACGACAGAAATGCGCGATCAGATCGAAAAAAATATCGGCATCCTGGTAACGGATAATTATGGCCTTACTGAGCTGGGCGGCCCCGGCGTATCTGGCGAATGCCAGTACCGAGAGGGCCTCCATATCAACGAAGATCATTTTCTGGCAGAAATCATCGACCCGGATACAGGGGAGGCGCTGCCTGAGGGGGAGACGGGAGAATTGGTTATTACGCCTTTGTCAAAAGAGGCGTTCCCGATCTTCCGTTATCGAACAAAGGATATTGCGAAAATTACATATGAGCCTTGTAAATGTGGGAGAACCTTTGCCCGGATGAATAAGGTGGTTGGCCGGACGGATGACATGCTCATTATTAAAGGAGTCAACGTGTTTCCTTCTCAAATTGAAAGTGTTTTAATCCGGTCGCCACATATCGGCCCTCATTATCAACTGATTCTTAGGAAAAAGAACTATATGGATCATCTGGAAGTAAGGGTGGAGCTGATTGACAGCTCTTTGTTAGACCAATATGGTGCATTGGAAAAGGTGGCCAATGAAATTCGCGCGGACCTGCGGACCGTTTTGGGGCTGGATTGTAAGGTAACCTTGGCGGAGCCCCGTTCGATTGAGCGTTCTACCGGAAAAGCAAAACGCATTGTGGATCTGCGAAACGAACCTAACGCTTAAAGGAGGAAAGAAGATGCTGGTCAAACAAATTTCTGTTTTTGTACAAAATGAACCGGGGCGCTTGTCTTTTATTACCCGGCTGATGGCGGAAAACGACATTGATATCCGCTCTATCTCCATTTCGGATACAGTAGATTTCGGCATTTTGCGATTGATTGTCAATGATCCGGAAAAGTGCGAACAGATCCTCAAGGAAAATGGACTTACCGTTTCCATCACCGGCGTTATTGCTGTTGGCATTGCGGACGAGCCGGGCAGCTTGGCGAAAGTATTTTCTTTGGCAGATGGAAATGGCGTAAACATTGAATATGTCTATGCGTTTATCAGTCATACCACCCAGGATGCTTGTATCATCATGCGGGTAAACGATGGAGACCGTGCTGCTAAAATTTTGCTGGAAAATGGCGTTAAGGTGCTTTCAGCTGAAGAGGTCTACCGTTTTTAAAAAAGCGGATAGAAAAACGCCTCTGCGATAGAGCAGGGGCGTTTTTCATATGAATCAAGTTGGCTTTCCCAAAATGGAAAGGAGAAACCATGCATACAATTGATCAGATCCGAAAGGAGTATAAAAGACTGGATCAAATGATCGGAGTAGATACTACTGATCTGGAGATCGCCTTTTCTCCTCGGGCAGTATACCAATATGGATGCTGTAAATACCGCAAAAACGGGAAACATGTGTATCCTTATAAAATCCTGATCGCCTCTTTTTTACAGCAGGAGGAAGGTGCTTTTTGGGATACCATCCGCCATGAATACGCCCACGCGGCAGCGGTGCTTTTAACTGGTAAAAATCAGGGACACGGACCGGTTTGGCGTTCTATCTGTCAAAGAATTGGCGTAGCGCCTGATCGTCTGGCCCAGGAGTGCCCAGCGCAAAAAGAGCAGAAGGAAAACCGAATCAAATATACCGTTGTGTGCCAAAATTGTGGCGCACACTATCAGAAAATTCGCCGTACTCCTTTTGTTGCCGCGGTCCTTGCCAGTGGGGGTAAGCCGATTTCTTATCGGTGTGCCTGTGGCGGAAGGACATTTCGCTGCCTATAAAGCTTTTATACAAATTAAATCTCCTGGTAATTTCCCAAGAAAGTAAACGCAGGTAGCTCTTGGGAAAGTTTGGTCATCAGCTGCTGAATTTGCAAAGAAGAAGCGTTTCCGGAAAAATCCAGATAAAAATAGTATTCAAAGTTTTTTCCGCTGACCGGCCGGGATTCAATTTTTGTCAGATTCAGCTCTAGCATCGCGAATTGAGAAAGCAGCTGATTTAAGGCGCCGGGCTGATGGGGCAGGGAGAAAACTAGGCTGATTTTGTTGGAATGTTCTGTACAAAAGCTTTTACGGGAAACAGCTACAAAACGAGTTGTATTATGAACAGCTGTCTGGATGTTCGGCGCAAGTATCTGTAACCCATAGATCTGTGCGCAGTAAGAGGAGGCGATGGCCGCTTTGTGAATGTCCCCCAGAGCCGCCACCATTTTGGCCGCTGCCGCAGTGTTGTCCATAGGAATCGTTCTGGCTTGGGGCAAATTGGCACAGAATTTTTTGCATTGGGCTAGCCCCTGAGGATGCGAGTAAATCTCTGTGACGTCGTCTAGCGTCGCGCCCGGTATTGCCAGCAGATTTTGCTCAACCGGGAGCCGGCATGCCCGACTAATTGTAAGGCGGTATTGTAGCAGTAAGTCGTAAACCTGTCCAACCGAACCAGCCAAGGAATTTTCTACCGGCAGCGCAGCAAAATCACATTCTCCCTGGCTGACCTTCTGAAAGGCGTCCTCCCAAGAGGGAACAAAAACCTGCTCCGCATCCGGAAACATACGGCGAGCGGCTTCTCCGGAAAAAGCACCCGGAACGCCTTGACACGCTACCTTCGGATGGGAGGGGAACGTATCCTCTATTTCCTGTTGTACAGGGACTGCGGGAGACATCAGTTCCCGCTCATAATCCTTACTAACATCCATCAGAGTCTGATAGACCCGGCGCAGATAGGGGGCCTCTTTCTCTCCCACAGTTTTAGATACACGATCCAGCACCTGCGCTTCGCGCTCTGAATCATAAATCGGCAGCCCGGCTTCCTCTGTTATTTTTGCCACCTGTGTTACCAGGTTCATCCGTTGAGAAAAGAAACGACTTAACTGCTCGTCAGTCCCGTTAATCTGCTGCCGGATCTGCTCAAGTTGTTCATTCATTTTGTAATCTCTCCCGTTTATAAAGCTTATAGTGAACGGCCTTCGACCTGTGCATAACGCCGCAAGCTGGTCATAATGCCATCGAAGGTTTCCGGCTTAAGGGACTGTGCGCCATCGGACAGGGCTTTTTGGGGATTGTTGTGAACCTCAACCATTAAACCGTCTGCACCAGCCACAATAGCGGATTTGGCCATTGGTTCAACCAGCCAGGTGATACCTGTACCATGGCTCGGGTCCACAATAACCGGCAGATGGGTCAAATGCTTCAAAATCGGAACAGCGGAAATATCAAGGGTGTTGCGGGTAAAGGTCTCATAGGTTCGAATACCCCGTTCGCAAAGAATGACCCGTTCATTGCCTCCAGCCATAATGTATTCGGCACTCATAAGCCATTCTTCAATGGTGCTGGAAAGTCCGCGCTTGAGCAGGATTGGCTTGTTTAGCTGTCCCAATTCTTTTAGCAGTTCAAAGTTCTGCATATTTCTTGCGCCTACCTGGATGATATCAACGTCCTTGAATAATGGAATTTGGGCAGCGCTCATCACTTCGGAGACAATCGGCAGCCCGGTAGCTTCTTTGGCTTTAAGCAGCAATTCTACCCCCTCTGCACGAAGTCCCTGGAAAGCATAGGGGGAGGTACGGGGCTTGAATGCACCTCCGCGTAGGATGTGCGCGCCGGAGTCCTTGGCTTTGGTAGCGACCTCAATGATCTGCTCTTCTGACTCAACAGAACAGGGACCAGCCATTACAACAATCTGTGTCCCGCCAATCTGTAGCCCGTTGTCCAGCGTAATAACCGTGTTTTGGGGATGGAACTTTCGGTTTACCATTTTGTATGGCTCCTGCACACGGGTAACCCGCTCAACAATGTCCTGGTGGGCCAAAATCGAATCCATGTCCACATGAGATGTATCGCCAACCAAACCGATAATGGTGACCTGTGTTCCTTCTGTGCAGTGACAGGCAACACCAGCGTATTGGGATTTGATTTCCTCAATCAGCGAATTTGTTTTTTCCTTGGGTGTGTTGGGCCTTAATACGATTACCATTTTCAAACATCCTCTCTTGCTTTATAAAACGTCCTGCGAAATGATGGCAAATAAAAAGGGACCTATGAAATATCATAAGTCCCTTTTTTCGCGTTTTTTGAAGTGACCTATCATATTTTACCATATTCAAATAAGCCGGTGCAAAAGTAAAATGCCCAGCTAAAGAAAAAGGTAAAGTTTTTACAATAGGTCTTGTTCATAGAAAAACCTCGCATACGTTTTGACTGGGTACATTTTAGCACTGTCAGGGACTCTTGTAAAGTCCTTTTCTTAAAAAATTGTTTCCATATGGATAAAGAAACAAAAATAAACGGTTTTACTTGCTGTTTAACGTCCTGTGTGATACGATGATAAAAGAATAAAGGAAAAGGGGAGAGTGTCTTATGTGGAGTAGAGAACAAATAAAGGGAAACGCAAAATATGTCCTAGGTTTTAGCTATTGGAAAGCACTTTTAGTTTGCCTGATGATATCCTTTATAACAGGAGTATCCCAGATGGGAAATGGCTATTCTTTCGTGTTTAATCTGTCTGACGGTTACATTTCCTGGCGGGTTGGTACCGTTTTATTGCTTGTTTTCTCATTATTAGGTCTGTTGGGCGCATTGTTTGGCATTTTTGTCGTGAATCCTGTTACAGTAGGCCAATGCAGGTTCTTTATCGCCAACCGGCAAAACAAAGGCGGATATGATCAGATTTTTTCGCTTTTTAAAAGCGACGTTTATCTGAATGTCGTCAAAACAATGTTTCTAAAGAATTTATATGTCTTTTTGTGGGGCCTGCTTTTTGTTATCCCTGGTATCATAAAGGCTTATGAATACAGTATGATCCCCTATATCCTTGCGGAAAACCCACAGATTGACTCCAATCGTGCCTTTGCGCTTTCCCGTTCCATGACAGATGGAGAAAAGGGAGAAATATTTGTTTTCGATCTGTCCTTTTTGGGATGGATTTTATTGGGTACGATGGCCTGCGGCATCGGTACTTTATTTGTTGCTCCTTATATTCAGGCGGCTTATGCAGAACTGTACGAAGTTTTAAAGTATAAGGTTATTTCCCAAAGACTGGCAGATGCAAATGAACTGGGTGGGCAGGAAGGATATACCGGAGAGAAATACCCAAATTACTATAATACTTCTGCTTGGTATGCCCAGCCACAGCAGACTAAGCCTTTCTATCCCGGCCAGGGATTTTCACCTGCTGAAAAAACGCCGTCTCAGCCCTCCACACAGGGTTCTTGGTATGAACAGCAGCTTAAAAATGAAAAGAAACAAAATCCAGATTCGGGCGCGACAGAATAGGTAGTGGGGAGCCATACAGATGAGAACAATTCTTTGGTTTTTATATTTTTGGGTTATCCTTTTTCGGTATCTTCCTGTCTTGTACCGAATAAAAAAATTGGACCGGGAAGGCAAAACAGAAGAAAGGGACCGCCTAATGGAACACTCTGTCTCCTCTTGGGCACGCAGCTTATTAAAAATGGCCGGTGTCCGGGTGGAGGTTTCCGGAATCGAGAATATCCCTCAGGGAGCAGCTCTTTTTGTCGGCAACCATCAGGGGAATTTTGATATTCCTATTTTACTCGCATTTTTAGACCGGCCCCATGGCTTTGTAGCAAAAATTGAAACGCAAAAAATTCCGTTGATTCGAAGTTGGATGAAATATCTGCGATGTGTTTTTCTCGATCGAGAAAATCCCCGACAAGCTATGGGCGCAATTGGAGAAGCCGCCGGCATTCTCCGAGATGGACACTCTATAATTCTTTTTCCTGAAGGGACCCGTAGCAGAGGAAATCAGATGCGTGAATTTCAGTCTGGCGGTCTGCGTATTGCCACAAAATCTGGTGTGCCAGTGGTTCCACTGGTGATCAACGGTTCTTATCAGGTGATGGAAGCTCACGGGTTTTGGATCCATCCAGCAGTTGTACGGCTGACTGTGCTTCCGCCGATAGAAACTTCGAACATGGACCGAGAAGACAAAAAGCAGCTGCCTGTATGGCTCCATGACAAAATTGAAAGAGTATTAGGCGAACAGTTATCCCGGTAAAAAAGACAGATTTTACAAAAAATCGCTCCTTTTGTCAAAAAACTCTGCAAGAAAATAAAATAGAAGGAAAGCCATTTATTAAATAGCTTGATTAAGCCTTTCTTTTTTGGCGCATACTAAGGTTGAGCTTAAAAAGGCTTTCAAAAGAAATGAAAAACATGCGGAGTGTGATTTTTTTGACCGTTAAACGTGGAGATATCTATTATGCAGACTTAAGTCCGGTTGTAGGGTCAGAGCAGGGAGGAATCAGGCCGGTTCTGATTGTACAAAATGATATTGGCAATAAATATAGCCCAACGGTGATTGCCGCGGCAATCACCAGCCAAAAGGATAAATCCAAGCTTCCCACTCATATCGCTCTGTCTTCGCATGAATGTGGACTTTCTAAGGATTCCGTTGTTCTGCTGGAACAGGTGCGGACGATTGACAAAAGAAGATTGAAAGAAAAAATGGGAAAGTTGGATACAGCTTCTATGTCTCAGATTGATCAGGCCCTTTCGATCAGCTTTGGGCTACACGCTGAGGATGCTGCTCCTGCCAGATTTACATAGGAGCAAAAAGGCAGCAACTGATAAAAGAGCATTGATCCGGACAACTGAAAACAGGGCAACTGTCATACAAGAGGTGAAGAAAGATGGGTGAAAAGCGGTCGCTTTTCACCCATCTTTTATTTAGGTTTGCAACTTTCATTTATAAAAAAGAGTAACAAAAACATCTGAGCCAATCGGCGGAGAAGCTGAACGGTGAGACGCCTCTTGCCTTGCCGTAGAACTGGCGTTAGGTACCTCACTTAAGGGGTAGGGGCAGCATCGGTGCAAAAAAGCGCTGAGTAATACTCAGCGCTTTTGATATTTGGGCCATCTGAATTAGCTTAGACGGAATTTACGCACCGACTCGTTCATCAGGAGCGATTGATTCGAAAGCTCCTGTGAAGTGGCGGCGCTTTTTTCCGAAGTGGCAGAGGTACTTTGGACGACGGAGAAAATCTGATCGATTCCCTCTGTAATTTGGAAAATGGAGGCAGTCTGATTTTCCACCGCCGTTACCGCCGCGTTCATTTTGGTGGTTACGTTTGTGGCAATGGAATTGGCTTTATCCAACGATTCTGTCACCTGAACCACCACCTGTCCGCCTTCGGCGACAGCGGCAATAGAGCTTTCAATTAGCTCCTTGGTGGCCTTGGCCGCCTCGTCAGACTTAGACGCCAAATTGCGTACTTCATTGGCTACAACCGCAAAACCTTTGCCAGCTGTGCCGGCCCGGGCCGCTTCCACCGCAGCATTCAAAGCCAGAATGTTGGTCTGGAAAGCAATATTCTCAATCGTATCAATAATCTTGCTGATTTCCATGGAGGAATTAGAGATCTTCTCCATCGCCGTATTCAATTCCTTCACATAATTCACACTGATTCCAAGCTGTGTGCTGGACTGTGCTACAAATTGCTCTGCCTCTTCTGCTGCCGACGCAGTCTGTTTTGCATTTTTTTCGATACTGGCGGCTGTAGCAGAAAGTGCGTGGATGGCACTGGACTGTTCCGCAGCACCCTGGCTGAGCGTCAACGCTCCGTTGGACACTTGAACAGCACTATCTGCTACCATTTCAGCGGACTGGCGAAGCTGCTGGAGCGTCTCTTTTAGCGAGCTGTGAATTGCCCGAATGGACGCTTCCATTTCCTTGAAATCTCCCCAATATGTACGGGTGATTTCCTCATGAAAATCGCCGCGTCCCATCTGCCCTAAGTGATGTGCTACATCCTGTACCACATCGTTCAAACGCAGGACAGTCGTGTCTAAGGCTTTTGCCAGTTTTGCGGTTTCATCTCGGGAGGCTACCAATGGAGTAGGGGTATGTAGATCGCCTTCGGCCAGCTGTTCCAAACGGCTAACACAGGACTGAATAGGACCAGAGATCGAACGGCCTACCTTAACAGCCACAGGGAATGTGGAGATGACAACAAGGACTATCACCAAAATTGTCCAGAAAATACTCCGATCCAAAGTGGCTTTAAACTCCCGCTGGCTGGTTTCGATTGCAATACTCCACTCCTGATTACCGCCAATAGGGGCAAAGCCTACAAATTTATTGTCTCCGTAAAAATGATAACTTCCAAAACCGGTCTCACCCTGTACCATACGCTGATTGAGCTCAGCCACATCCTGCAGGCTGGAATCCGATTTGGCAGCTTCGATCATGTTGGAGCCATTTTCTACTACAGAAGCTTCCCGATGTCCAATAACGTTTCCTCTTCTGTCCAACACATAGGCCACACCGTCGCTTCCCATAGCCAGATTGACCACGATGTCCGACAAAAAATCGGCGCTAATTCCGCCGTATACCACACCTTCAAAACGGCCATCGACCACGATGGGAACTTCCAGCAAAAAAATCATCCGTTCTCCATCATTCATAATATCAGAAATATAGGGCTTCATGGTTGCCTTACACTGTTGAAAGTATTCCTCATTGGCGTAGCTGTAACCGGTGGAGGAAAAGCCAGAAGCGTCCATCTTACCGGTATAGAGAAATCCATTGCGCTGGGCAATGTCGTTCCGGATAGGAACCAGCTCTGGAGCAGTAGGGTCAGACGTTTGGAAAATGTCCGACGCTGCAGCCTCTTGAAGTGCCGTCCAGTAGTGGTCCATCCGCCATTCCACCGCGTCCGCCGCCATTTGTGTAGCGGGACCCACCGTCTTTGTCATCATATCGTCAATACCGCGCGCGTTCAGAAAGGCGGTAATAACACCGATCAGTATAGAGCCGATCAGTACTACTGCAAGCATACTGACCTGAATTTTTGATTTAATTGACTTCATAACTCTTTCCTCCCACTCGTTTCGACCTTGAACGAGAAAATGGACTAACTGAATCAGTCTCCGTTTTCTCCCATTTTATATTAGCATAAGGTTTTAAAATGTTCAATCCTGATTTTGGCAGTTTCCACAGACAATTGGTAAATACGATTCCATTTGGTGGATGAGAAAAGAGACAAGCAGCATTTAAAAAGGCTTCTCTAATATCCTGGCATTGTGAACAATACCCATATTTTCGATGATAAGATGGATGCCAAAAAGGATGGGGTGATGGGGATTTTAACTTCAGGTAAACTTTTTTAAGAGCAAACAACACCATAATAGTAGAAAAAAGCCGAATATGCTTGATTTTATCTCTGGCCTGTTTTAAAATAAGCTTTAGATGATTTTATTTCCACAAGAGAAGCAGGAGGTATTTTATGGAGAAATGTATTTTGGTCGTGGATGAC
>CAJUMG010000018.1 GCA_910587335.1 uncultured Oscillospiraceae bacterium | reverse complement strand
GCAGTCTATCTCTTGTTTTCGGTTACTTGCTTCTTTACCGTACATGAGCATTGACCCGGCTCATATCATACATGGTGATGGCGGCGGTGGCTTTCACACGGGTATCCAGCGCGGCGGTGTTCAAAGCCATGCCGCCCCAGCCGCAGATGCCGATGATGCCGATTTTCTCCGGGTCCACGTTGTCCTGGACAGACAGAAAATCCACCGCTGCCTGAAAGTCCTCGGTGTTGATGTCGGGAGAGGCCATATAGCGGGGCGCCCCGCCGCTCTCGCCGGTGAAGGAAGGGTCAAAAGCGATGGTCAGAAAGCCGCGCTCTGCCATCGTCTGGGCATACAAACCGGACGCCTGCTCCTTCACCGCGCCGAAGGGACCACAAACAGCGATAGCCGCCAGCTCCCCGGTCATGCCCTTGGGCTGGTACAGGTCTGCCGCCAAGGTGATACCATAGCGGTTGTGAAGGATCACCTTGCGATGCTCTACCTTGCCGCTTTTTGGGAAAGTCTTATCCCATTCCTGGGTCAGATTCAGTTTTTCTTCCATTTGCAATGCCTCCTAAAGTTGATTTGCTTGCTTTTCGATTTGATAGACCAGATAGTCCAGGCAGTCTATGCGCTTCTCGTTTTTGTGGATGGTGTTCAGCAATTTCTGCCGGTGGCTGGCGAGAAGGCGGAGCAGCTCCACACTTTTCTGTTTTTTCGCCAGATTCATACAATGCTGAACGGTATCCAAACCGCATCCGGCATCCAGCAGATTTTGACGAAGGATACCTTGGGTGTCCGATGCTTCTGCCACATCATCACCTCCCCATGCTGTTATGATAGGGCATTCACAAAGAAATAGCAAATACTTTGTTTCTATATCATGTTATTCTTGAATAGAATAATATAGCGTGATATACTCACTATGGAGGTGAAGAAATGGAAATCCGAGTATTGCGCTACTTTTTGGAAGTAGCGCGGGAAGGCAGTGTGACCCACGCGGCTGAGCGGCTACACATATCCCAGCCCACCCTGTCCAAGCAACTCAAGGACTTGGAGCGTGAACTGGGAAAAAAGCTCTTTGTCCGCAGCAGCTTCAGTGTCCGGCTGACCGATGAGGGGATGCTCCTGCGCAAACGGGCGGAGGACATTTTGGATATGGTGGATAAAACGGAAGAAGAGTTCAAGTCCCTGGGCGAGATTACCGGCGGGGATATCCACATTGGTTGTGCGGAGTCGGATGGCATCAAGCATCTGGCCCGGCAGGTCAAGGCGGTGCAAACGCGGTGCCCGGGCATACGGGTTCACCTGTACAGCGGCGATACCAATGATCTGGCAGAGCGACTGGATCGGGGACTATTGGATTTTGCGGTGATTGCCCAAGCGGTTGACCTGTCAAAATACAATTATTTGGAGCTTCCGGGGGCGGATATCTGGGGTGTGGTCATGCGAAAGGACGCACCGCTGGCACAAAAAAAGGCCGTCTGCATTGACGACCTTTTGAGTCTGCCTCTCATTGTATCCAGGCAGGGGCTTCGGGAGGATATACCCAAGCTGTTCGGAGAGGCAGTAGACCAGCTGCACATTACTGTGACCCTCAATCTGACCTATAACGGTAGCGTGATGGCACGGGAAGGACTTGGGTATGTACTGACCTTTGACAAGCTGGTGGACACCAGTGAGGAGAGCGACCTGTGCTTTCGGCCGCTGACCCCTGCGCTGGAAACGAAGCTGTATGTTGTTTGGAAAAAATATCAGGTGTTCAGTCCGGCGGCCGAGGTGCTATTGAACGAGATGAAAAAATACTACAGTATAGAAAATGCACCCTTGGAATAGCTTTCCAGGGGTGCATTTTCGAGTATACATGAGCTCTGCAAAGATCATTTCTTCAATCCGAGATTTACAGCTGTTCACCAATCTTACCCACGTCATCTGATCACGGGGGTCACGCCAGCAGCTTTCATTATCTGTGCCAGAAGCGCGTCTATACGCCGCTCTGCCGCTTGTTTGATCCTTTTCAAATATTCTGCTGCTGTGCCATTGCTCACCAGTACCATCCACAGTTCGGGCCGATGTCCTTGGAGATAGGTACGGCAAAGATTGCCATAAGATTGTTTTAATTTTGTAAAAAGCCCTGGATAATCCGTTCTTCCGCTTCCTCCTCGGTAAGCCCCAGGGTGCGCAGCTTGATAATCTGTTCGCCGGCGATTTTGCCAATAGCGGCCTCATGAATCAAAGAAGCATCAATATGCCCGGCGAAAAGCTCTGGTGCGGCATTCACCTGGCCGGAACCTACTAGGATAGCATCGCATTCTGAATGGCCAGTACAACGATTATTGCCCAGAATGCGAGAATGATAGTCCTGATGGGAATGGCCTTTCGCAACCGAACGAGATACCAGGTCTACCGCCGCATCCTCACCGTCGATCGAAACGGAAAAATCGCTTTTCGCCGTCTGCTCCTCTTCGGTAAGAATGCTTTCATGAATAATCAGGCGGGCCCGATCCGCCAGCTGCGCGGTGGTTTTTCGGTCGGTTCGGTCAACACCGCCAATTTGTACTGTATCCATCTCCAGCACAGCATCCTCTGCCAGATGGATATCACTGACCGGGTCAATGCGGCGAAGGCCAGCCCCAGTTCCGGAGCCCGCATGCTTTTCCTGGTAAAGTACATGCGCACCTTTTTCCACAAAGAACCGGTGGATACCATTGTGGCGTGCTTCCTCCTCACCATCGGAATGAACGCCGCAACCGGCTACGATGGTAACATCCGCCCCTTCGCCCACATAAAAATCATTGTAGACCAAATCGTTTACATCGCTGTGGGTTACACAGGCGGGAATATAAACGGTTTCATTTTTTGTATACGGAGCAATATGGATGACCAGACCGGGCGCTCCCTCTTTGGACTCGATTTTGATATGCTCAGAGGATTGCCGCCCAGCGCAGACACCATCCTCGCGGATGTTATATGCGCCGGAAAAAGCCCCTTTCCAGTCAGAAACCAGTTCCAATAGCGCTTCGGTAATCTTATTCATAAGAGTTCCCCCTTTCCAGTGGACAGCGTCCGGCTTTTTCTTCTTTCAGCAGGGTGGGGAGGATTTCCTCCCGGGGACCGGCAGTGCGGACTTTTCCGCCAGCGATCACGACAATTTCATCGGCAATCTGCAAAATGCGTTCCTGGTGGGATATAATCAGCGCGGAAGTTTGCTTTTTGGCCTGGATGCGCTGGAAAGCGTCAATCAAACCGGAAAAACTCCAAAGGTCGATGCCTGCTTCCGGTTCATCAAAAATCAAAAGACCCGCATTTTTCCGCGCAAGCACTGTGGCGATTTCAATGCGTTTGCTTTCGCCGCCGGAAAGACTGGCGTCTACCTGCCTATTTTTATAATCCTGGGCACAAAGGCCAACCTGTCCCAAAATAGTGCACAGTTCATCTTCGGAAAGCTTTCTTTCAGCAGCTAATTCCAACAGATCCTGAACAGAAAGTCCTTTAAAGTGAACCGGCTGCTGAAATGCATAGGCAATGCCTTTTCTCGCCCGTTGGGTGATATCTAAACTGGTAATCTCTTCGCCATCTAGGAAAATATGCCCAGAAGAAGGTGTTTCCAGTCCGGCAATAAGCTTTGCGAGACTGGTTTTTCCTCCGCCATTTGGGCCGGTTACTACGATAAGCTTTCCGGTGGGAAGGGTGAGGGTAATATCTTTTAAAATGGGCTCGCCATCCGGCAATCCCCAAGCGAGATGTTCCAGTACAAGCATATTTTTTCTCCTTTTATGATGGGCCGGCAAAAGCTGAAAATAGATTTTGCTGACGAATTTTTCCTAGCTATATACTATGATATAGAATTCCTTTTGTCAAGTATCTTTTCCCTGTGGAGAAAAAATAAGGAAATTCCGGGTGAAAGGTGCAGTATAAAGGGTATGCAAAACCAAAAAATAACCTGCCAAAATGATTTGGCAGGCTATTTCAGGCAGAGGAGATAACCGGAAAGGGATTATTCCTGAACCAGCTGCAGCTCTTCTTCGGAAACCACACGGATTTCTTTTTTATTCATAATGTCATATAAAGCGGGGACGACGAACAGGGTCATCAGGGTAGCGTACAAAAGTCCACCGATACAGACAACTGCCACCGGCTGCATCATCTGCGCGCCGGAACCAATGCCTAACGCCATTGTAGACAATCCCAAAACGGTCGTGAGGGTGGTCATCAGAATTGGCCGCAGGCGGGTGACGCCAGCTTCCACCAGCGCTTCGAATTTGGGGGTACCCTCGGTCCTAAGCTGGTTGACATAGTCAATCAGTACAATACCGTTGTTAACGATAATGCCTGCCAGCATGACAAAACCGATCATAGATATAACGCTGATCTCCATTCCACAAAACATCAGGCCCAACAAGCCGCCGGTAAAGGCCAGCGGAATTGTAAACAACACGATGAACGGCGACTTTAAAGACTGAAATTGTGCGACCATAATTAAGTAAATAAATGCCACGGCCATGAGCAGCATTTTTAAAAGCTCGATAATGGATTCCATAATAGTTTCGTTTTCGCCGGCAAACTCAAGGGAAAATCCGTCCGGGAGCTTATAATCTGCCAGCGCTTTTTGCGCGGCAGAGGCGACCAAGCTGACGTTGTGGCCCTCTTGCAAAGAAGCGGAGATGGTCAAATAACGGCGCTGCGCATCCCTTTGGATGGTGCTTAAGGATTGGGTGTCGGTGAAAGAAGCAATGTCCCTTAAAAGAATCTCAGACTCGTTTCCTTCCTGATCCGTTACCGTAAAAGCGTGATTTTCGATCTCTTCCCGGCTGATTTGTTCGGCAGAACCGTTGATAATGACCACATTCACATCACTGTTTTCCAGACTCAAAGAGGTGGAAGTAGTCTCGCTTTTCATGATACCAGAGATTTCAGCGTATACCTGGGCGACCGTCAGCCCATTCTCCATAGCTTTTTGCTTATTAACCGTGATACGCAGTTCCGGTGTAGAATCGCCGATACCGGCATCCACTTCGGAAATGCCATCCACCCGTTCTAAAATAGACGCAATTTCCCGGGCAGTTTGCTGGAGCTGATCCAGGTTATCACCATATAGGTTAATGCTGACGCCGGAACCACTCATAGCGGTCATCATGCTACTCATGTCAGAAGAGCCGGACACGGTGATTTCACCTTCTAAATCGGCGCAGACCTCTTGAATCTGGGCGGATATCTCGGATACGGAACGGGAAACGTTATCCTCTAAAAGAATATACATACTAACATTGGTCACATCTTCGCCGGCGCCGCCCAACCCCAACATGCTGTTTGTTCCACTGGAGAGCATGGCGCCAACCGTCTTGACATCTTCTATGGCATTTACCCGCTCGATGATTGTATCGGAAACCGCAGCAGTTTCCTCCAAGGTTGCGTCCTCCGGCATCTGTAATTCCAAGTTGATCTGAGCGCTGTCAATGCTGGGCATGAAAGAAAAACCGCGGCTTATGGACCAAACAAAGCTGAGAATCAAAAGCGCCAGCGTTCCGGAAAGAACGATCCATTTTTTATGCAGCGCCCACCGGAGGGCTTTTTCGTAAACCGTTTGCAGCTTATCAAACCATTTGTGTTCCTTGGGGCTATTTTTACGTAAAGTCCGCTGCGCCATAGCGGGTACAACGGTCAGCGCAACAATCAAGCTGGCCAGCAGGGAATAGGCGATGGTTAAAGCCATATCCGTAAACAGCTGCCGGGTAATTCCCTGGACAAACACAATAGGCAGGAATACGCAGACGGTTGTCAAGGTGGAAGAGGTAATGGCTGCCGCCACCTGTGTCGCCCCAGAGACAGCAGCCTGGGTGGCGGTATAGCCTTTATTGCGCAGCCGGTAGATGTTTTCGATGACGACCACCGAGTTATCTACCAGCATACCGACACCTACGGCAAGGCCGGATAGGGAGATCATGTTCAAAGTAACGCCGGAAAAATACATCAGTACAATGGCGAAAATGACACTCACGGGAATAGACACGGCAATAATGGAGGTGGGTTTGATATCCTTGAGGAAAAAGAATAGGATGATGATGGCCAGCACCGCGCCGAAAGCAAGGTTTTCCAATACGGAATTGACAATCAGGTGGATATAGTCTCCCTGGTCCATCAAAGCGGTGAAGTGAAGCCCCTCGTATTCCTGAGAAAGCTGGTCAAATCGTTTTTGCAGGTTCTCGGTTACTTCGGCTGTGGCGTAGTTAGACTGCTTGTTAAAAGAGAGTATGACGCCGTCGTTTTCCCCCATTTTGGCATAGGTTTCCGCAGCATTATCCGAAACAAAGATGTCCGCCACATCCCGCAGATAAATCGGGTCCATTCCCTCGATTTTTGGATCGAACAGCAAAAGGCTCCGCATCTCTTCCACATCGGAGATTTTGTCCCCAACCCGGACCAGATAGTCGACTCCGCTTTCGGTGATATATCCGGCCGGCATGGAGAAGTTTTGAGCGGTCAGGATCTGTGAGACCATGTCCATTGTCAAAGTATCTCCCAGGTCGGTTTTTTCAGCTTCGGAGCGGGCGTCATCCAACTGCTGTTGCGCACTATCCAGAGAGGTTTCTCCCACCAGAATTTTGACCAAAGCGCTATAGATTTCCCATTCGGCGTCGGCCTTTTTCTCGTTCATCTGCTGGACAGCATCTGCCAAAGTGATTTTTCCGTCAGCCAAATCTCCTTGTGTGTCCTCCAGGTACGCTATAGCATCCTCAATGCCGGTAACACTTTTGTCCAGTACCGCAGCTGTGGCGCGAACCGATTGGCGGTCTAACCCCATTTCATCCAGCGCGGCATCGATCTGCTCTAAGCCCATCTGTACCTGGTGATATTCCACGCTGGAGGTGATTTGGGCAATAGCGGCATCCTTCTCCTCCTGGGTTAAGTCCTCACGCGCTTCTATAGCGGCGATCTGTGCGTTAAAGGCGGCCTCGGCGGCTTCCAGCTGATCCAGTGCGGCGATTAGCTGATCCATTTTGCTCTTTTGCTTTTTTAGTTCCGGAAGCTGCTCGTCTGCCTGATCCAGTGCGGCAGATATAGCCATATCTGCCGTATCCAGCTGCGCCTTGCCGGAATAAATTTCGCCTTCGGCTTTTCCCATCTCTTCCCGCAAGGTTTCATGGCCATTTTGTAGCTCCCATTTGCCGTTTTGCAGCTCCTGCTTGGCATCAGACAGCTCAGCATCCGCTTTGTCAAATTTGTCCGCTAAAGCAGCCTGCATTTTTTCGTTGACAGCATCAATCTTTTTTTGAGAAAGCAGCACGTTAATCTGTTTTTCGATCGCGCCGCTGACAGAAATGCTGGCAACGCCGGAAACGCCTTCCAGCTTATTCATCAATGTGTCGTTTAAAAAGCTGGTCAGACCCGCCGTATCTTCTCCGTCCAGATCAACGGCGGCGATCATAACCGGAAGAATATTGGGATTGATTTTCATCAGGTACGGCGTTCCCACCATTTCGGGCCAAGAGCCCTCGATTAAGGAAATTTTTTCCCGGATATCTACCGAAACAGCGTCCATATTGGCATTATCGTTAAATTCCAAAACAATAAGCGAATAGTTTTCGCTGGAGCTGGAGGATACATGATTGATGTTTTCCAGTGTGGACATGGACTGCTCCAGCGGCTTTGTAACGATGGCCTCCACCTCTTCGGGAGATGCGCCAGGATATGTAGTCATCAGTATTGTCATGGGAAAATCCATATTTGGTAAAAGATCAGGGGTCATGCTTGTAAAGGAGACAAACCCTAAAATGAGCACCAAAATAACCGCTACAAAAACGGTTAAAGGCTTTTTAACACTGAATTTAGCAAACATCTACATTCCTCCTATTTGGGCGCCATTCCGCGTCGAAGGATGGCAATTTTATTTCGAAAGCTTGCGATAATTTCGTCCTTGCGGTCTGGGTCGGAGAAGAATTCCGCCACCGCCCATTTCAGTTGACTTGCCAAGATTTCAACACAGTCGTATAAATCCTCTGACTGCCTTAAATCCAACAAAGAAACGTTAACATAAGATGTAATCCCATTATCCTGCTCCTTATGTAGGCAAAAGGGAGGATAGGCAATGCGCTCATCCTTTATTTTTAAACCGGCGAGTAGATTTTGGTACAGCAGATATAGGTTGGTATGAGCGGAAACACGGCAGAACAATTCAAAAATGTCCTGTACCAGTGCAAATGGGTCTCCCCTGTGCTCGCGAAGGCTTTCCTTTGAAATTTCCTGTATTCGTTTTTGAAAGTCCCCTAAAATTGTCTGCATCATGTCATTTTTGTCGGCAAAATACTGATAGAAGCTCCCGCGGGAAATGTTTGCATTCTGGATAATTTTATTGATAGAGATTTCTTCGTAGGGAACACGCAAAAGCTCCTGATGAATTGCATCTATCAATTTTTGACGTTTTTCCCGCGGTAAGCGGTAAAAGGTACTGGTCGGCATGGAGCTCCTCCTTTGACTGTGACAGGGTGTCACAATAACCAGCTCTTAGCATATCCCAAGAGAAAGTTTGAGTCAATAAACATTTTGTGAATAAAAAAAGAAAGATCAGAAAACAAAAATGAGAGTATTACTATCCAAAAAGAAGCCTGATCATCCGAAAAAAGAAGAATCGCATTCCTTTTTTACAAAGGTCTAACAATTTTGTGAATACTTCTTGGAGCTGGCCAAAATCCATTGCATTTTGGGAAGAAAAAGTCTAGGATATAGTATGTTTTAAATTGTAAAGGAGGTTTTTTTGTGAAACGCTACGTCGCTTTGCTACCCTTTTTGGCGTTGATGTTTTCCTTTTCTGGGTGCGGCCGAATTTCATCCCCAAGCTTCCCGGAGGTGAGCCTCCCACCAGCTACGCTGTCTATTTGGGAAAAATCAGGCGCGTCATTCGATTCGGCGGATGTCTCTGAAGGGCTGGGGAATCCGATCAATCAATCTGCTGAAGAGCTAATTGGACCGGTGCTGGAGATTTACAGCTGGTTTGCATTGGGCAGCATGCCTTTAGCGGAGCAGACGCGGGTAGAGGTGAATCCAGAAACAGGCGAGGAAGAAACCTTTCAGCTTGTGGATAGCCCTTATTTTTCTAGTTATGCGCAAATGAAGGATTATCTAAGCAACTTTTTTTCTGAGGAAATTACCGGCCAGCTGTTGGAACGGTATCCGGTTTGCAAGGATATTGACGGTGCGCTTTATATGCTTGTACCCCAAGAAATTTATGTGGTATCTTTAACAGATATCACTTTTTCTGTTGAAGAGTCTACCGATTCTTCGGTCCGTCTATCCGCCACTGTTTCAGGTAGCGAAGATTTGGAAAAAAATCAGCGTTATGAGTTCGTCTGCCAGAAAGTCGATGGAAAATGGATTTTTACTACTTTTGCATATGATTGGTAAATAGGAATGATTGCTTTGTGGGCAGACTCATGCTATAATCCCTATCAGAGATTTACGTTTGTTTTTGGCTTGAACAGCCGGTTTATGTAACTGTGAGGAGAGGTGTAAAAGCTGCTATGGTTAAGGTAGTAAAAAAGGAAAAGCTCAATCAAACGGTTGGAAAGATGGTACTGCAGTCACCGCTGATCGCAAAAAAAGCGCAGCCGGGGCAGTTTGTTATTGTACGGGCAGGGGAAGACAGCGAACGAATCCCTCTGACGATAGCGGACTATGACCGGGAAAAGGGAACTGTTACGATCATCTATCAGATCGTTGGTGCGGGAACGATAGAGCTGGACACGGTCCAGGAAGGGGAATCGATTCAGGATTTGGTGGGTCCATTGGGAAAAGCCAGCGAGACCGAAGGGATTAAGAAAGCCGCGGTAATCGGCGGTGGCGTGGGCTGTGCCATTGCGTATCCGCTGGCAAAAAAGCTACATAGCCAGGGGACAGAGGTTCATGGGATCATTGGCTTTCGCAGCCGGGAGCTGGTGATTTTGGAAAAAGAATTTGCGGCGGTGAGCGACCGGCTTCGGGTCATGACCGATGACGGCAGCTATGGGGAAAAGGGATTGGTGACCCAGGCGCTGGAGGATTTGATCCAAGAGGGAAACCAATATGATGAGGTGATCGCCATCGGCCCATTACCGATGATGAAATACGTTTGTCTGCTAACAAAAAAGTACGGAATCAAAACGGTTGTAAGTATGAATCCGATTATGATTGACGGAACAGGAATGTGCGGCGGTTGCCGTTTGACGGTGGGCGGTCAGACAAAATTTGCCTGTGTAGACGGGCCGGACTTTGACGGACACCAGGTGGACTTTGATGAGGCAATGCACCGGGGTTCGATGTACAAGGAGTTCGAAGCGCACGCAAGGGAAGAGGCGTGCCGTCTGTTCCAGAAGGAGGTGCGGTAGGATGGCAAATATGGATCCGAAAAAAAATCCCATGCCGGTTCAGGACCCCTATGCGAGAATCTGCAATTTTGACGAGGTGGCGTTGGGATATACATATGAAACGGCGGTGCAGGAGGCAAAGCGCTGCTTAAACTGTAAACACCGGCCTTGCGTAAGCGGCTGTCCGGTGGAAATTGATATTCCGGCGTTTTTGGCAAAGATCGCCGAAGAAAAATTGGAGGAAGCGTATGAGGTTCTGAGCCGATCCACCAGCCTGCCGGCGGTGTGCGGACGGGTCTGTCCCCAGGAGAGCCAATGCGAGGGGAAATGCGTGCGGGGCATCAAGGGAGAACCGGTGGGAATTGGCCGGTTGGAGCGTTTCGTGGCTGATTGGTATCGGGAACGGGGCGAAAATGCGATCTTGAAGCCCCAAAGCAATGGACATAAGATAGCGGTGGTTGGCGCCGGTCCGTCGGGCCTGACAACGGCAGGGGACCTGGCGAAGTTGGGATATCAGGTGACGGTTTACGAGGCGCTGCACCTGGCTGGCGGCGTATTGGTGTACGGTATTCCAGAATTCCGTCTGCCCAAGGCGATTGTACAGCATGAGATTGACAATTTGAAAAAACTGGGTGTTGAAATTCAGACCGACATGGTTATCGGAAAGATTTTGACGGTCGACGAGCTGTTTGAGATGGGATACGAAGCGGTATTCATCGGTTCCGGCGCGGGCTTGCCCCGATTTATGAATATCCCGGGGGAGAGCTTAAATGGCGTGTATTCGGCTAACGAATTTTTAACGCGGATCAACCTGATGAAGGCTTTCAAAACAGACAGCAAAACCCCGGTACAGCGGGCCAAAGCGGTGGCGGTGGTCGGCGGCGGAAATGTTGCCATGGACGCGGCCAGATGCGCGAAGCGGATGGGAGCGGACAAGGTGTATATCGTGTACCGCCGGGGAATGGCAGAGCTTCCGGCCCGAAAGGAAGAGGTCGAGCATGCCGAAGAAGAGCAGATCATCTTTAAGACTCTCTGTAATCCAGTAGAGATTCTCGATGACGGAAACGGAAGAGTCGGCGGGATTCGCTGTGTGGAGATGGAATTGGGCGAACCGGACGAGAGCGGCCGCCGCCGTCCGATTGAAAAGAAGGGGAGCGAGTTTGAGCTGGAGGTTGACAGCGTGATTATGTCTATTGGAACCAGCCCCAATCCGCTGATTCGCTCGACCACACCAGGGCTGGAGGCAAACCGGTATGGCTGTTTGATTACGCGGGACGAGAGCGGTCAGACCAGCAGAGAAAATGTCTGGGCTGGCGGCGATGCAGTAACCGGAGCGGCCACCGTCATTTTGGCCATGGGCGCTGGAAAACAGGCAGCGCGCGCCATTGACAAGGCGATTCAAAGTAAGAAAAGCAGATAGCAAACAAAAAACAGCCGCGTTTAGGTGCGGCTGTTTTTTACTATTCGTATGAACAGAACGGCTAGCAAATCTGTCAGGGGCGAACAGCGGAAAAATATCCCATTTTTATATAGCCATTAGGCATGAGGGAATCAAGCGGATGTAATCGAGGGGTTTTTCATGGCAAAAAAGCGGCGGTTTTGTATTTTCAAAACCGCCGCTTTTTAAATAATTAAAGAAGTCGTGTAAATGTGGCGTGCTGTTTCCGGTAAGCGTCATTGTCCTTTTGACCCAGCCCCTGCTCTACCTGTGCCAGCTGCCGTTCTAGCTCTCTGAGCTTGGTTCCGTCCGTTTCTGCCTTGAGCCGTTGCTCCAGCTCTTGCTTCTTTTCTTTCAGTTTCTCAATCTCGCGGTCTACCTTGCCGGTATCACAAGCCCATTTTTCCTCTTTTCTATCACCTTTCTCCGATCCATCCACATCAGGTGTGCTTTCCGGTTTTTGAGGATTCTCCTCCGCCCGCTCTGGATCATCAAAATAGATCTTGGGCTGTCCGTCTTCATCCTTGCCCATCCAGTAGCGACCAAAAGGGGGGTGCTCTTCCTTTGGAATATATTGGTCTGTCACAGGTCTTGACGGATGGCCCTGGGTTTCCTCTTCAGGCTTCTGGGCTTTAGATGTTTCCGAAGCCCTCTCAGCTGAGATTAGGGGTTGTGCCGCGCTGGTATTCACTCTGGAAATCGGCATTATAAATGATTCCTCCTTACAGTCTTTTGGCGCCTTTTTCTTTCAGTTTATCGGCCTAAGAGAGCCATTTCAAGGGATTTGTACTGAAATGCTCTTTGGATGTCACGAAATATTTAGCAGAACGCTTAAAGAAAACTGCTGCCCTTTTTTCTCTATTGTTACTGCCCCGTGGTATTTTTCCGCCGCTGCTTTGATGTTGGAAAGTCCGGTTCCCGCCGGAGGCAGCGGTTCCTCTGAACAGGTATTCTCAAAGGTCAGCATATAAAAATCCCCCTGCTTTTTTCCTCCGATGCGGATGGCCTTGCTCCCACTGCTGGAGCGGCAGGCGGTAATGGCGTTATCCAGAGCGTTGGAAAAAATCACGCACAGGTCAAAATCATCGATTCCACAGGGCTTTGGTAGGATCAGGGACACCTCCGTTTCGATCTCCTTGGCCAGTCCCAGTTTTTCCCCTAACAAAATATCCACAATGGGATTACCGGTTTGATAGGGGAAGGACAGCGATTCCGAGACGGTCTCCAGTTTTTTTAGGTACGCCTGACCTTCGTCTATTTTTCTGCTTTTTAGCAGTCCATCTAAGACAGACAGATGGTTTTTAATGTCGTGGCGAAAGGATTTTGTCTGTTCATAACGAAGCTGTGCCTCTGTGATATAAACCTTTTGAGCATGGGCCGCCTGCGTCAAGGATTGCAGCGCCGCCTGTGCCTGAAATCCCTGACAGAATTGGCGATAGGCATAGAGGGTGCAGAACAGCGCTGCCAGCCCCATGACCTGTAAGGCCAGCAGCATGCTGTGTTTTCCAACCTCTTCAAAAGAGACGGATGGAACGAGAAAACTGTAAGCTGTATGAAGAATATATAGCTCTGCGGCAAAGAAAAATAGACCGGGAAACAACAGCAGCGCAATCGAGGGCATCGGATTGTTTTCCGTCCAGGATAACAGTTTTAATACAGCGCGGTAACAGCCGGTGCACAGCATAAAGAAAAGGATCTGCGCTGCTAAGAGCAGCAGATACAAAAGCGAATCGCCGATAAAATAGGGAAAAACGGCCGCTTCCAGCGAATTGATGATTCCAAAAGAAAGCTGTGAAACATAAAAAGCCAAAACCGAGGAAAGCCAGGATACAGACCGTGGATTCCCCAGCACAAAACGGCTCACGGCGTACAATACAAGAACGCCCATGCCAACAGACAAGATTCCGCCAAGAGAGAGCCAAACACAGACCTCTTGAAGGATGCAAAGGAGAGGGAGATAGATCAAAAAGGCCCCTATTTTCACTTTTTTTCCAGTCAGACGGCAAAGAAAGAAAATGTGCATCACGGCTTGTCCTGTGATGCACAGGACATCCAGAAATAGGGCGAGGTGGTTCATCTCAGAAATCCCTCTCTTTCATATGGGTCAAAAGAGCCTGTATCAACCCCCGTTCCCGCAGCCGCGAGACGGGGATTGTCATTCCTCCAGAAAGCATGACCTGTCCGTTCTGGCATCCTCGCACACAGTCCAGATTGACAAGATAACTCCGATGGCACTGAAAGAACCGCCGGTCTACACGGCGTGCCAGCTCCTCCAATCTGCCGTAGTAGTCGACGACCGTTTCGTCTGTCCGGTGGAGATAGAGCTTGCGGCCCTGCACTTCACAGTACACGATTTCGGATAGTAAAACCACCTCGCAGGCGGCTCCCCGCTGGATAACGATGCTTTCTCCGGCTTGCTGTTTCAGTCGTTTCAGAACCCGGTCCATTGTCCGCTGAAAGTGTCCGCTGTCCAGTGGCTTGAGCAGATAGTCGTATGCCTCCACCCCAAAGGCGTCAAAGACGCATTCCTTCAGCACGGTCACAAAGATCAGCAGACCGCAAAATCCCCTCTGACGAAGGAGCCTTGCAGTCTCCAGTCCATCAGGCTGCTCCATCTGGATGTCAAGAAAGATCACGTCGAAACCATAACCGCTCTCCAACAGCGTGTGGCCATTGAGGAAACGGCTGACCAGATAATCAGTGACTTGATTTTCATCCATGTATCTGGAAAGATGATCGGATATTTTCTGGGCCATCACCGGTTCATCGTCACAAATTGCAAATTGTATGATGTTGATCACCACATTTCCTTGTCAGATTAGCAGATACTGGGCGAGGGAACAAGCCCGTCGTTCTAAAATGTCGGAATTTTGTCATGAAATGTTTCTTTGACAAGCAGAAAACCCGGCGAAACGATCCTTGCTGCTTGTCGGCGGGCAGATCCTTCGAGCGGCTCGTCGGCGGAATCCTGCAATACATTTTCCTCCTTGAAGCTGTGTTTTCTTTGGTGTGTCTTTACCATAGCAGAAAGGTCTCTGCTGTGCGGGAACGTCCGCGATCGGTCGATTTTTGGCTGCGAAAAGGAGCGCTTATCCCTTGTGGATAAGCGCCCGGTCAACTGGAAGGTTTCCCATTACATTTTTCATCCATTGATTTAAAAATAAAAGCTGCTTTTCTGTATGAAACCAATGCTCCCCATTCTTCATTACTGTAAGGCTGGCATTATGGCTATTTACGAACGAGTCAACTGTCTGGCGGGATATAAGCTCGTCTTTTTCCGCGTAGAGAATTTCTGTTGGAATATCCCACTTTATCGGATTTTCCCTGACAAAGCACAGATAATCCCACGATATTGTTTCTCCAAAGTCGGTGATGATCTCTTTTTTCTCATACAGCTCCTTTTCCGATATGTTCGCCCAGATCATCATATCCAGTATGAGTCTTTCCATATCAAGCACAGGCGATATAAATAGGGCCTTTTCGATATTGCAGGTCCGCAGTGTGTGCATGGCAAAGTAAGCACCTATACTGTTTGCAAGCACATAAATACAACGGTATTTTGTATGCGCCTGATCATAGGCCGACTGAATCTGATTTTGTACAATCCATGGAAAGTAGGCATTGTATTCGATTCCAATCATGTCAAAGCCCAAACAATTTTTCTTGTATTGTTCCGCTTCCAAATGACTTCCACCTTTTCCGTGGATATATAAAATTGCTTTTTCCAAAATATCACCTCTGCAATTCCCGCTTGTCACGCTGACCCAGCACCGGTCCGGTTTTTAAACGGTTTTATTAAAAAGGACCGTTTGCTCTTTCATAGATATTTTCCCCACCTGGTAGCCGAAGCTTGCCAGCTCCTTTTTGTATTTCAGAAAAGAATGGTCAATGGGACGCCCCGTGATCTGCTGTATTTGTTCAAATGTCAGTTTTAGAGAAGGGCGCCCGTCCTTTTGAATGTAAGCCCACAAAGGGTCATATTTGCTCATCTGTTCCTCCTGTATTCGGTGATTTGATCCCATGATAGGACAGGGTAGTTACTGCTCGAAAAACATCCTCGATAACGTTGGTCTGCACCATACCACCATACTTTTCTGCGGCGGTCTGGGCGCTTTTCAAGCTCCTTGATCCCGGAAAGATAAACCCGCTCAGGCAGCTAGCGCAAGAAGAATCTAAGCCCCAAACGCAAGATATCTACCGGGAACAAAAAAAGATGCTATACGCCGAAGATACCTGCAAAAGGTTGGTAGCGGCCGGGAGCCACCGCGAGGAGGTTTACAACCGAGAAGGCCAGCTGAACGCGACCTTTTGTGAAAAGGAGAAGCAGCGGCCTGAGCACGCTGTGATTTTTGAAAAAAATCGGAGCAAGCTTTATATTGCTTGCTCCGACATGGTGCCGCTGACCGGGATCGAACCGGTACGGTTTATTCAACCGAGGGATTTTAAGTCCCTTGCGTCTGCCAATTCCGCCACAGCGGCACAGGAGGAATTTGCCTCTTTATTTTAGTATATTCCCCGCGAATTGTCAAGAAAGCCGGCTTATTTTTCATAAAAAACAAGGGTCAGCCGGTCATTTATTTTTTCCAGGAGACCGGTCGTATGGTATCCCATTTTTTCATACAGGTGACAGTTTTTCTTCTCTTGCGAAATGGTAGAAAGCTCCCAGCCGTTTTCTCCATGCAGTTTTTCACACAGCCGGATTGCCTGCTGGGCAAAGCCTTTGTTTTGGTAGATAGGCAGGAGGAACAAGGGGGAAATTCTCTTTTTTCGCTCGGGCTCCTTCCAATCCACAATGCGGATGGCGCCGGCTTTTTCACCATTTTCCAAGCAGATAAAATAATAGTAGGTGCTTTCTTGCTCTAAGCGTGCCTGGACCTTTTCTAACGGCTCGTTTCCGGGATTCGTGTGATAATCCTGGTATCGGTCCAGCAGCTCTCGAAAGGATTCGATCTGCATATGCCAGATCTCTTCGGCATTCTCCAGTCCTGCCCGTATAAGATGGATTTTCATAGTCGTTCACCTAAACTGTTTTATGTTTGGGAATTTCTCCCTGACCTATTCAAAAAGACAGGGAGAAGCCAGACTGTTTATCTTTTTGGGGCGGTTAACCCACGATTTCTTTTCGTTCACGGCCTTCTTTTAATAAAAGACGCATGCTTTCCCGGTCATTTTGCCGTAAGGCCGCGGCGTATTCTTCCAGGCGCTGAATCAGCCCTTCGATTTCGCTCAGCAGTGCAGGCCGGTTGTCAAAAAAAAGCTCGGTCCACATATTTTCATTTAAGCGGGCGACCCGGGTCATATCCTTAAAGCTGCCGGCGGAAAAGCCGGCATGGGTCAGCGCAGACGGGCTTTTTACATAAGCGCTGGACAGAATATGAGCCAGCTGGGAGGTTAGGGCGATCATCCGGTCATGTTCCGTTGGGGTGGACAGCTGGATGCGTTCAAAACCCAATTCACGGCAAAAGTCGGATACACTTTTTACCGCCGCCGGATTGCTTTTTACCGGCGGCGTTAAAATCATCGAGGCGCCGACAAAAAGATCGGCCTTGGAATGGGCAAAGCCGGAATGTTCAATTCCCGCCATCGGATGCCCGCCGATGAAGGTGAAGCCATACTCTGTGGCGGCGGCTTCACAAGGGGAACAGACAACCTCTTTTACACCACAGCAATCGACGACGATGGTATGGGGGCCAAAATCGGTTTTGTGGGAGAGAATGTAGTCCACCGTAGCTTGTGGATACAGCGCGACCAACACGATTTGGCAGTCCGGCAATGCGGAAGAAGGCAGCGTACCGTCAATCGCGCCGGTGGTCAATGCGTTCTGCAAAACCCTTTTGTCTTGATCAAAGCCTAAAACGGTGTGTTGGGTTTGTTTCTTGGCTGCTTTGGCCAGAGAACCGCCGATGAGTCCCAGCCCGACGATCCCGATCTGCATGGTGTTTTCCTCCTTTCCGACTACCGGCAGGCAAATGGCAGCACCGCCTGTACCGCCTGCATGGTCTCGTCAAACTGAGCGGGGGTCAAAGACTGCTGCCCGTCGCACAAAGCGTTGGCAGGGTCATTATGCACCTCGATCATCAGTCCATCGGCGCCGGCTGCCGCTGCCGCAACGGACATGGGCTTTACCATAGTAGCATATCCGGTGGCATGGCTTGGATCAATCACAATCGGCAGATGGGTCATGGCGCGCAGCGCCGGGATAGCGGAAAGATCCAACGTATTGCGGGTGGCGGTTTCAAAGGTGCGGATTCCGCGCTCGCAGAGGATGACCTGCTGATTGCCGCCGGCCATGATGTACTCAGCGCTCATCAAAAGCTCCTGTAGGGTACTGGACAGGCCCCGCTTTAATAGAATCGGCTTGTGCAGATGTCCCAGCTCTTTGAGCATTTCGAAATTCTGCATGTTCCGCGCACCCACCTGAATGACATCCACTTCATCGAAAAGGTACAGCTGGGACAGATCCATAATTTCAGTGACGATAGGAAGGCCGGTTTCTTTTTTTGCCTCTAACAAAAGCTTGATTCCATCGCCTCGCAGTCCCTGAAAAGCGTATGGGGAGGTACGCGGCTTAAACGCGCCGCCGCGCAGCATCGAAGCGCCGGACTTTTTTACATCCACCGCGACGGAGCAAAGCTGCTCCCGGGATTCCACCGAACAAGGACCGGCGATTACTGCGAAATTTCCGCCGCCGATTTTGGCGCCGCCGATCTTGATCACCGTATCCGCTGGGTGGAATTTTCGGTTGGCGTTTTTATACGGTTCCTGAATCCGTTTTACCGTTTCAACAATATCCAGCGCGCTTAACGCGTCGATATCCACAGCGGAGGTGTCTCCAACCAACCCAAGGAGCTTGGAGCTTTGCCCCTGGGATTGGTGAATATCTAACCCCATACCGCGCAGACGTTTCATCAGTTCTTCCAGTTTCCCCTCATCGGGATTTTGTTTGAGTACGATTACCATTTTACTTCTCCTCACTTCAAATAATTTTGCAAACAAAAAGTCCCGCAGCTGCTTTGCTGCGGGACCGTGTCTTGCGTCTTTCCGAAAGGAAACGCTATAGCGGTTTTTGTTTGGCAGCAACAGCAAATAAGACCTTGTCGTACGAATACGCAAAGCCGTAGTAATAATATGCTGCTGTCATAAGAAAACGAGCCATAACAATGCATCCTCTCTGAATTTATTAACAGTATAGCACAGGAAAGCACAAAAGTAAAGAAAAATTTTTCGCTTTAAAGTAAATTGGTGAAAAGGACTGGGTGATTCATCTTTTTTTTCTGTGTTTTCTGTGATACAATTAAGTTCATAGTTACTGTTTGAAAGAGGAGAAAGCATGGAAATTTTCAGCTGTTCCAATCCGAAACAATTTTTAGATTTGCTGCTGTTAGCAGACCCTTATGAGCCGATGATAGATCGGTATTTATCCCAAAGCACGGTGCTTACTGCGGCAGAGTGCGGGAAAACAATCGGCATGATCGTCTATTGCCCGGTGGAGAAGAATACCTGGGAGATCAAAAATCTCGCGGTAGCTCCAGACTGGCAGGGGAAGGGAATCGGCAAAGCGCTTGTGAATGAGGTGAAAAGCCGGCTGCCGCTAGGCGCGGTTCTTTTGGTTGGTACGGCGGATACTTCCACAGGTAATCTGACCTTTTATGAAAAGTGCGGCTTTTCCTATGACCATACGATCCCCCGGTTTTTTACAGATTTTTACCCGGAACCGATTCTGGAAGGGGAAGAACAATGTATTGACATGATCGTTCTGCGCCAGATAATTGACAGATGATCCCAAAAAGTGGAGGAGACTTTCATGAAAACAAATTTCCATACGCACACATTTCGTTGCGGCCATGCGTCCGGCGAGGATGAAGCGTACGTTTTAAGCGCCATCGCCGGGAAATATCAGATTTTGGGGTTTGCGGACCATTGCCCTTGGAAGTTTTCCAGCAATTACCGCTCCCACATGCGGATGGACCCCCAGCAGGGCTTACAGGGATATTTAAAAAGCATTCGGGCCTTAAAGGAAAAATACAAGGACAAGATCGATATCCGCGTCGGGCTGGAATGCGAGTATTTCCCTCCGTACATGGAATGGCTGCGCCGGATGGTTCAAAAGGAAAAACTGGACTATATTATTTTGGGTAATCATTTTGAATACAGCGAGGAAAAAGGCATCTATTTTGGACGCGCTGTAGTAGATGAAATGATGCTGAATCGGTATGTGGACAGCGCTTTGGAGGGAATGTCCACAGGGTTATATGCCTATTTGGCCCATCCAGACCTGTTTATGCGCGGTTACCCATCCTTTGACGGATATTGTGAGAAAGCCAGTGTTCGTCTTTGCCGCGCCGCAAAAGAAATGGGTTTTGCGCTGGAATGTAATCTGTGCGGCGCGTTGGATAATCGGCGAACGGGTAAGGAACAGTATCCGCACCACCTGTTTTGGCAAATTGCCGCGGCGGAGGGCTGTGACGTTATTATTGGGGTGGATGCTCATTCGCCCCGCGCCTTGGAGGATGACAGCTTGCGCGAAGAGGGGCTTCGCCTGCTGAAAGGCTATAAAGCCCATTTAGTTGACCGGATACCGTATCTTGATTTTGGCCGGTAGAAAGGAGCAAAGATGGAAAAGAGTAAGCTGGAACGCATTGGGCAGCTATCCCGCAAGCAGCGGTCTGTTGGCTTGAGCGAGGAAGAAAAAAAGGAGCAGGCGGCGCTGCGACAGGAGTATCTGGCCGCCATTCGGCAGGATTTGACTAGCACATTAGACAACACCTATGTTGTAGATGAGAAAGGCAATAAACATAAGGTTCAGCGCCGGACCTAACTGTGCTTTCGGTCTTGCCATTGACAAGAGATTATCAATGGTGTTACAATGGAAAGAACGGAACATAAGTCGAGGAGGAAGCGGATATGAGCGAAAAGCAGGTTTCCACGTCGGTTATCCGGCGGATGCCGCGTTATTATCGCTTTTTAGGAATGCTTGCAGAAAACGGCGTTCAGAGAATTTCGTCCGGCGAGCTTTCGGCAAAGATGGGGTTGACAGCATCCCAGATTCGTCAGGATTTAAACTGTTTTGGGGGATTTGGGCAGCAGGGATATGGTTATAATGTGGTGGCACTAAGGGACGAAATTGGAAAGATTTTGGGGCTGAGTCTGCAAAAAAAGACCATTTTAATCGGCGCTGGCAACTTGGGCCGTGCCATCCTGGCCCATATGGATTTTTTGGAAAAAGGATTCTCGATCATTGGTATTTTTGACCAGAATGAGAATTTTGCAGGAGAAATGCTGGCGGATATCCCGATTCAGCATACGGACAAGCTGGAGGAATTTTGCCGGCGGGAAAATCCGTCGGTTGCAATTCTGTGTGTGCCGAAAATGGCCTCTCAGGATCTGGTCCGCCGTCTCGTAGAGCTGGGAGTAAAGGGCTTTTGGAATTTTAGCCATTATGATATCAGTGTTCATTATCCTGGATTAGCAGTAGAAAACGTCCATTTGGGGGATAGCCTGATGACCCTGTGCTATGAGATGCAGGCGTTGGAAAATAGGGAAAAAGAATAGAGTTTTGCCGTTGGCCTGGCTTTTTGTCCAGGCCTTTTGTATTACAAAGGGGGATTGCTTGTGTATCGGATCTGTGAAGAGGGCGACGAGCTCGCCGTGTATCGTCTGGTCTGCGTGTTAGAGGGAAAAAAGCTGGACTGGAGCAGCTTTCAAAAAGCATACCGGTTCCAGCTGAGCAACCCGAACTATCATTGCTTGGTGTGGGAGGAGGATGGTCTGGTTGCCGGGATGCTGAATTTGCGCTTTGAGCGCCAGCTGCACCATGAAAATCCGGTGGCGGAGATTTTGGAGTTTGCCGTTTTAGAAGAATGCCGCAGCCGAGGGATTGGACGAGAGCTGTTCTCGCAGGCGTGTACCTGGGCGAAAGAAAGAGACTGTGAGCTGATTGAAGTGGCTTGCAATCGTGGGCGAACGGACGCACATCGTTTTTATCGGGCGCTGGGGATGGAAGAAAGCCACCTTCGGTTTTTGCTGCCTTTGAATGAAAAAACGAAGCCTCATTTGTTTGAGGGGACATATTGCCTGTGACAGTGCCTCCCGTTCAGAGATTGTCCTGCCATTTTACAAAGACGGAAAAATCTTTGGCGTACTGGATATTGATAGTCCCGTCTGGGCTCGTTTTGACTAGGAGGATCAAGTGGGGCTGGAGAAATTTGTACGGCAGTTGGAGCGGGCACTTTAGCTAAACGATTGTTCAAATAAAAAGGACTCCCCATCGGGAGTCCTTTTTATTTAGCTTTTTAATCGTTGGAACGGCTGTCGATCTCGCCTTTCACTTTGGTAATAAAATCCTTAAGCGGCATGGCGCCTAAATCCACGCCTTTCCGGCTGCGGACCGAAACGGTGCCGTTTTCCAGTTCTTTGTCGCCGATAACCAGCATGTAGGGGATCTTTTGCAGCTGTGCTTCACGAATTTTATAGCCGATCTTTTCGCTTCGCCCATCCAACTCGGCCCGAACGCCGGCCTGTGCTAGTTGATCCTTGATTTTAGACGCCGCCTCATGCTGCCGGTCGGTAATCGGCAGGACCGAAACCTGCACCGGGCTGAGCCAGACAGGGAATGCGCCGGCGAAATGCTCGATGAGGATGCCAATGAATCGCTCGATACTGCCAAATACCACCCGGTGGATCATGACCGGACGGTGCTTTTCGCCGTCTGCGCCGGTGTATTCCAGCTCAAACCGCTCCGGCATCTGCATGTCCAGCTGAATGGTACCACATTGCCAGGTGCGGCCCAGGCAGTCTTCCAGGTGGAAGTCGATTTTCGGACCGTAGAAAGCGCCGTCTCCTTCGTTGACCACATATTCTTTGCCCAATTCCTGCAAAGCGGCTGTCAAAGCGTTGGTGGCGGTTTCCCAATCCGCATCACTGCCGATATGGTCTTCGGGCATGGTGGACAGCTCCACATGGTATTTGAAACCGAATAAGGAGTAAACACTGTCAATTAGCTTTGCCACGCCGATAATTTCATCTTTGATCTGTTCTTTGGTCATAAAGATGTGGGCGTCGTCCTGGGTAAAGCAGCGTACACGCATTAGCCCATGCAGCGCGCCGGATAGCTCATGCCGGTGCACCAGCCCCAATTCGCCGACCCGAAGGGGCAAACTGCGGTAGGAGTGAGGCTCGGTCTTGTAAACCAGCATGCCGCCGGGACAGTTCATGGGCTTTAAGGCGAAATCGGTATCGTCAATCACCGTTGTATACATATTGTCTTTATAATGATCCCAGTGGCCGCTGCGGTGCCACAGATCCTGGTTGAGCATAATAGGCGTCGAGATCTCCTGATAGCCCGCTTTGGTATGAATTTCACGCCAATAGTCGATCAGGGTGTTTTTTAAGATCATACCTTTTGGCAGGAAGAAGGGGAATCCAGGTCCTTCGTCCAGGATGGTGAACAGCCCCAGTTCCTTGCCCAGCTTGCGGTGATCGCGGCGCTTGGCTTCTTCGATAGCGGCCAGATGCGCTTCCAGCATGGAAGCTTTTGGAAAGGCGGTGCCATATACACGGCAAAGCATCTGCTTGTTGGAATCTCCTCGCCAGTAGGCGCCGGTGGTGGAGGTCAGCTTAAACGCTTTGATTCGGGAGGTATCCGGCAGATGAGGGCCGGCGCACAGATCGGTAAAATCGCCCTGCTTAAAAAAGCTGATGGACTCTCCTTTACCGGAATGCTCCTGGATGAGCTCTACTTTGTAAGGATCCTCTTTCATCAGCTCCAGCGCCTCGTCCGGCGGAAGCTCGAACCGCTCCAACAAAATGCCTTCCTTCACGATCTTTTTCATTTCCGCTTCAATTTTTTCCAAATCCTCGGGCGTAAAGGGCTTTTCCGCATCAAAATCATAGTAAAAACCATCTTTAATCGCCGGACCAATGGCGCATTTTACGTTTGGAAACAGCCGCAATACTGCCTGCGCCATCACGTGGGAGGCGGTGTGCCAAAAGGCGCGCTTGCCTTCGTCATCGTCAAAGGTGAGAAATTCCACCTGTGCGTCCTTCTCAATGGGGGTGCGCAGGTCCCGAACGACTCCGTCAATTTTTGCGACACAGACGGCCTTATACAGTCCCTCGCCAATGGATTTAGCAATCTGCATGGGGGAGATCGGCGCTTCGAATTCCCTTACAGCGCCGTCCTTTAATGTAATGTGGATCAATTTTCGTCATCCTTTCTTCTTTTTTTGCGACTAAAACGTTCCGGCAGTTTTTTGTCAGGCTAAAATAGACGACAAAAAAGCTTCACCCCTAAAAAATCTAGGGGTGAAGCGATACTTATGCTCCACGGTTCCACCCTGCTTGCGGAAAAACCGCCACTCATTTGGACAAGGGGTTAACGCACCTGACGCGGCGGGTTTTGCCCGCACTCAAGAGGCGGTACCTTTTGAACCTTGCTACGGCGGCCTTTCAGCACTGGGGCAGCCTCTCTGGGAAGCGCTGGTTCAAGGCTTCTCTTTCAACGTATTATCGTATTATTCATAAATATATCACCGGATACAGTCGTTGTCAACACCCTCCCCAAAAAGAAAAACAGATTTTTCATATGGCTTTTCAAAGGGCAAATCAATGCTCTGCCAGATAAATTTCTTGACAGAAGCGCGGCAAGGCCTTAAAATATGAATGATATGCAACCATATTGAAAATGACATTCATTTCGATATTGCTATTACAAAATAAATGGAAGAAGGAGGTTGAAGCAGCTGTAATGGATCAATCAACAATAATTGCCTGCATTATTACAGGCGTGATTGCTTTTCTCGCCGGCGGCGTTTTATGCTTTTTTGTAGGCGTACAGTACCGGCGTAAAGTGGCGGAAGCCGAGTTGGGCTCTGCGGAAGAAGAGGCAAAACGTATTTTAAGCGATGCGATTAAATCTGCCGAAAGCCGCAAAAAAGAAGCCTTGGTGGAAGCGAAGGACGAGATCTATAAAATGCGCACCGAAGCGGAAAAAGACGTGAAGGAACGACGTTCAGAGGTGACCCGTCAGGAGCGCAGGCTGGTTCAAAAGGAAGAGTCTTTAGACCGTAAACTGGAAAATCTGGAAAAAAAGGATGAACTTCTGCAAAACAAGATTAAAGAGGCGGAAAGCAAGCTGGCTGAGTCTGAAGAGATCAAAAAGCGGCAGTTTGAAATGTTGGAGCGGATCTCCGGTTTGACTATCGAACAGGCGAAAGAATATCTGCTTCGGAATTTGGAAGATGAGCTGACCCATGAAAAGGCGCTGATGGTTTCGCAGTTTGAGCAGCAGACCAGGGATGAATCGGATGCAAAGGCGAGAGAAATTATCTCGACAGCGATTCAGCGCTGTGCTGCTGACCATGTGGCGGAAGCGACCGTGTCGGTTGTACCGCTGCCCAATGATGAAATGAAGGGCCGCATTATCGGGCGGGAGGGCCGCAACATCCGCACCCTTGAGACAATGACCGGGGTGGATTTGATCATCGACGATACCCCCGAGGCGATTACATTGTCCTCTTATGACCCCGTCCGCAGGGAGATTGCCCGTATTTCGTTGGAGCGTTTGATTCAGGATGGGCGTATTCATCCTGCCCGCATTGAGGAAACGGTAGAAAAAGCCCGCAAAGAGGTGGAGGCAAAAATTAAGCAGGATGGTGAGCGCGCTGTACTGGAAAGCGGTATCCATTCGATCCATCCGGAGCTGGTTAAGCTGTTGGGGCGGCTTCGCTACCGCACCAGCTATGGGCAGAACGTATTGGATCACTCGTTGGAGGTCGCTCATATCGCCGGTATGATGGCAGCGGAGCTGGGAGCAGATGTGGCGAGTGCAAAACGTGCTGGACTGCTGCATGATATTGGCAAGGCGCTGACCCACGAAATTGAAGGCTCCCATGTTAACATTGGTGTTGATGTGGCGAGAAAATACAAAGAAAATCAAAATATTCTGCACGCCATTGAGGCGCACCACGGCGATGTGGAACCAAAGACAATTGTAGCCTGCTTGGTCCAGGCGGCAGATGCGATTTCTGCTGCCCGGCCTGGTGCACGGCGTGAAAATGTGGAAAATTATATTAAACGCTTGCAAAAATTAGAAGAAATTGCCAATTCTTTTGACGGCGTTGAAAAATGTTATGCTATTCAGGCAGGACGGGAAATCCGCATTTTGGTCAAACCGGAAGTGGTCAAGGATGATCAGACCATTTTGGTGGCTAGGGAGATTGCCAAAAAGATTGAAGCGGAGTTGGATTATCCCGGCCAGGTTAAGGTGCATGTAGTGCGGGAGAGCCGTGCGATTGAATACGCAAAATAATTTGGCCGGATAAGGTGCTTTAGAGCCTGCCTAAGGCAGGCTCTTTGTTTGTCCGAACAGGCCGGGATGGTGCAAAGGGGTGTCAGAATGCGGATTTTGGCGGTTGGAGATGTAGTTGGCCAGTCCGGTTGTCATTTTTTGCGGCAGAAAATGCCGGAGCTAAAGGAGAAATATCGTCCGGATTTTATTTTGGTAAACGGCGAAAACTCCGCAGAAGGAAATGGAATTCTTCCCGCTTCTGCCAAGCAGATTTTTGACTGTGGTGCGGATGTGATCACCACCGGCAATCATGGATTGCGCCGGCGGGAAATCAATGAGCTGATGGACGAGCAGATCGGGCTTATACGCCCGGCAAACTATCATCCGGACGCACATGGCGCAGGGATTTATCTATACGACGCGCTCTCTTATCAGATCGCTGTTGTCAACCTGCAGGGAAGTGTCTTTCTGGATACCTATGAGAATCCGTTTAGCTGTATAGAGCGCCTTTTGCCGCAGATACAGGCCCAGATTATTCTAGTGGACTTTCACGCAGAGGCGACCAGTGAAAAATTGGGAATGGGTTATTTTTTGGATGGAAAGGTGTCGTTGTTGTTTGGAACGCATACCCATGTACAGACGGCTGATGAGAAAATCCTACCTGGCGGTACGGGCTACATCACAGACATTGGCATGTGCGGTCCAGCGTATTCCGTATTGGGTGTGGCGCCGGAATTGGCAATCCGGCGGATGCGTACCAATCTGCCAACCCGTTTTGAAAATGCGTCCGGCCCTTGTGCTTTGAGCGGAATTGTGGCGGATATTGATCTAAAAACAAAAAAAACGACATCGATCCAGCGGATTTTCGTCGTTTAATCCTATAGCGACAGAACTTGCGTAATTGGCTTGATTTTTTTGCTGTATTGTTATAAAATAGTCGCAGACGAATCGCCAAACCCATCAGGAGGTTTCATCATGGAAGTATTAAAAGTTTCCGCAAAGTCGGTCCCCAACTCGGTGGCCGGGGCGATTGCCGGTGTAATACGGGAATCTGGCTCCGTAGAGGTGCAGGCGATCGGTGCAGGCGCTACCAATCAGGCGGTTAAGGCAATCGCAATTGCCAGAGGGTATCTGGCGCCGGCGGGAATGGATTTGATTTGTGTTCCAACCTTTGGCAATATCGTTATCAATAACGAGGAGAGAACAGCAATTCGGCTGATCGTTGAACGAAAATAAAAGTTGGACAGGCGGCGGGAGTTCCCGCCGTTTTTTATTGTATGCAAAAATTGTTTTGCGCGGTAAAGGATACTGCAAATCCGGCCGGAATTTTATAAAACGTTCATACTTATTGACATGGATTTGTGATATAATAACCATAGATACCCTTATATTTGATTCCGATTGCCCCTTTTTCACCCTGCAAAAGCGGTCAAAAAGGCGGTTGAATCTCATTTGTACCCTGTATTCATGCTAGATATCCGGACCGGTATTAGAGGATGACAGAAATGAAAAAGAAGTGGATTGGGTTTGCTGCCGCGGCAATGGCGCTGTTGGGAGGTTGCTCATTTGAAAATATGATGCAGGACGATCTTTTAATGACAGTGCAGAACCAAGAAACCGTATCGGCCGCAGAATATATGTACCAAGATGTGACCACACTTAAGGTGCCGGTGGGAGAAGCGGTTTTAAATCCCTATCAAATGACCACCGATACCAGCTTGCAGGTGGTACCGTTGCTATATGATTCTCTTGTTAAACTGAATCTTTCTTATGGCTACGACTTGTGCATCGCTTCTTCCATAGATTTGCAGGGAACCGCTTGTATGGTTACCCTGCGGTCGGATATCCTTTTTTCGGATGGAACGCCGCTGACAGCGGCAGACGTACAGTATTCCTATTGGCAGGCAGTTGGGACCCAAAATCAGTACACCTCGCTTTTTTCCAATGTGACGGGGGTCAACGTTATATCGGATACACAGATCCTGTTTTCTCTTGGAGAAGCGGACGTATTGTTTGCAAATCTTTTAACCTTTCCGATTATGAAAAGCGGCTCGTCCGCCGAACCGGTGGGCAGCGGCAGATACCGGCTATCCAGTGAGAGTCTGTTGGAGATCAATCCTTATTGGTACAAAGAAAATTCGGGTAAAATTCAAAAAATCCGGCTGGTGCAACAGCCGGACCGGGAAACAGGATTTTACAGCATGAAAATTGGTTCGGTAGATTATTTGTTTGTAGATTCAGACGAAACAATCGCTGAAACAGGGGGAAGTATCCATTATGTTCCCATGCCGTATCTGCTTTATATTGGTATAAACGACAGCCGGTCCAGGCTTTCGGACCAGCGATTCCGCCAAATGCTTGCGGCGGCGGTGGACCAGAGTAGTTTATTGGAGAATTCTTATTTTGACCGAGCAAAGGAAACACTGTTTCCGTTTCCGTCTGACTGGGAACAGCTCGCCGACCTTACGGCAAAACAAAGTCAGGATTTTGGGCGTGTACAGGCTTTGCTAGCCGAACTTGACCTTGACAACCGAGACGATGAGGGTTACATTATAATAGGCACAAGAAGAGTATCGGTCGATATTTTGGTCAACAGCGAAAATAGCGCGAAATTGCAAATCGCCCAAACGCTTAGAGAAATGCTGCACGCGGTCGGGCTGGACGCTACAGTAAGCGACGTGCCGTTTCAGGTGTATCAGGAGCGGGTGGCCTCGCGGCAGTATGATTTGTATATTGGAGAAGTAAAGCTGCGGAATAATTTGGATTTGACCTCTCTTTTTACGGTTCAGCTACAGCAGACAGAGCAGTCAAACCAGCAGGCGCTAGAGGCATATAGCCAATGGCGGCAGGGGATAGGATCGCTTTCTGCTTTTTTGGATTCCTTTTCCAGCGCAGTTCCTTTTATTCCAATTGGAACGCGCAATGGCACAATCTATTATAATCGGGAAATCTATTATGATTTGTGCGCTACCGGGCAGGATGTGTTTTACAACATCCAGGAGTGGTAGTGTAAAAATAATGCACTGCCCTTAAAAGGGCGACAGATACATATGCCGGCCGGTGCGCTGCAAGTGCTCCGGCGGCGTCAGTCAGGAGGGACTTGCGTGATTAAACTGGAAAATCATCTGGGGGCCACTCATATTTCCGAAGAATATTTTGCCAATTTGGTGGGACGTGCCGCCTCGGAATGCTTTGGTGTTGCGGGACTTGTCCACACCACCCCATATCAAGGGCTCCGCACTATGATCGCTAAAAGCGATGTGCCGGACAAGGGGGTCAAAGTCCATATTGTCGGTGGAAGAATGGTACTGGATCTCCATATTGTGGTGACCTATGGTGTGAATATTTCCGCTATTGTACAGAGCATTATCCATAAAGTTCGTTACACGGTGGAGGATGCAACCGGTATGGAGGTAGCAAAGGTCAACGTGTATGTAGACGGCATGCGGACAGAATAGCTTCCCGTTTTTGGGGGAGGTCTTTTGAAGCTGCGCTTTCCAGACAGCGATTACGGGAGGTTATAAGAAAGTGATAAATGGTAGTCAACTGCGCGACGCATATATTTCAGGAGCCAATAATATTCTGGCCCACCGGCAGGAAGTGGACGCGCTGAATGTCTTTCCTGTGCCGGACGGCGATACAGGTACTAATATGTCCATGACCATCAGCGCGGCGGTAGCAGAACTAAAATTGATGGAAAATCCCACCGTAGCCGCTGTGGCAAAGGCAGCAGCATCCGCACTGTTAAGGGGTGCCCGCGGGAATTCAGGCGTTATTCTATCTTTGCTGTTCCGCGGTTTTTCTAAGGGGTTGGCAGGTAAAAAGGAAGCAGATGGAGCCGATTTTGCCGAGGCGCTGACCATGGGAGTCGAGGCGGCATATAAAGCGGTTATGAAGCCTACAGAAGGAACGATCCTAACCGTTTCCCGCATGGCGGCGGAACGGGCCCGGGTAGTGGCTAAAACGAATGCAGATCCTGTTGCCGTCTGGGAGGAAATTATCAGAGAATCGGCATCCTCTTTGGAGCAAACACCGGAACTGCTACCAACCTTGAAGAAAGCGGGTGTAGTTGATGCTGGCGGTAAGGGCCTTTTGATCATCTTTGAGGGAATGCTCAGTGTGTTGCGTGACGGAGTTATGGTGGAGGATGCCCAGCAGACTTCTGGCGGAAATGAAGCGGATGATTTTCAGGATGCCATTGCCCAATACGACGCTGATATCACCTTTGCTTACTGCACTGAATTTATTGTACAGAAAAACGAAGCGGACATAGATTCTTTAAAGCTGCGGGCGTATTTGGAATCCATCGGAGACAGCGTTGTTGTAGTGGATGACGAGGAAATTATCAAATGTCATGTCCATACCAATCATCCTGGTCAGGCGTTGGAGGAAGCGATTGGATACGGTAAGCTTTGCAAAATGAAAATCGAAAATATGGAGGAGCAGTTTGCCGCTCGCAAGTCTCAGGCGGCAAAAGAAAATCCCAAAGAGGAGCCGTTAGCTTATGTGCCGGTGGACGCGCAGGTCCCTTACGGTATTGTAGCGGTGGCAGCGGGTGAAGGGCTGCAAGGTCTGTTTCGTGATTTAGGCGCCAATCAGTTGGTCAGTGGGGGACAAACCATGAATCCTTCTACCGATGATATTCTGAAAGCGATTCACGCGACACCGGCGCAAAATGTATTTGTCCTGCCAAATAACAAGAATATTATCATGGCTGCGGAACAGACTATCAAGCTGGCGGACCGAAAGGTCTGTGTGTTGCCCTCCAGAACGGTTCCCCAAGGGATCGCGGCCATGCTGGCCTTTGACCCGGATTCGGACCTGGAACAAAATCAGATCAATATGTCCAATGCTCTGGAAACCGTTTCTACCGGCTCGGTTACCTTTGCGGCGCGGGATTCGGACTATGATGGCCACGAAATTCACGAAGGCGAGCTGCTGGCTTTGGAAAACGGTAAGCTGTCCTTTACCGGTACGGATCTGGCGCACACCTGTTCAAAGCTCGTCAAACAGATGCTTTCTCGTGACAGCTCTTTTGTCACCATCTATTATGGCGAGGATGTTACCGAAGAGATGGCAGCCGAAGTGGAAGCAGCTGTCCGTCAGCGTTTGCCGGAGGACGTAGAGCTAACCGTTCTCAATGGCGGTCAACCGGTTTATTACTTCCTGATCAGTGTTGAATAATAAAATGAAAAACCCCCCGTCTGTGAAATCTGCCGGATTACGCAGACAGGGGGTTTGTTTTATTATAGTAGTATATCGAAGTTTTTTGACAAGATACCGCGGTTTTAAGTCCGAGGGGCAGCAGTCCCCTTGGAAAATAAAAAGCTTTAGGCGCCGGCTGTTGTCAACATCTGCCCGGTGCGTTTTTTAAGTTCAGAATGCTCAGGAAGGGACAGCTCTGGATCAGATTGCAATATGGTCAGGGCTGCTGAACGGGTTTGCTCGACCAATGCCATATCATCTAAAAGTCCAGCTAGCTTCATAGCCGGTAAACCATGCTGACGCAGTCCAAAGAAATCACCGGGCCCTCGTAGCTTCAGATCCTCTTCGGCCACCCGAAAGCCGTCGTTCGTTTTACAAATAGCTTGCAGCCGCGGAGAATCCGTCCTTTTGGAAACTAGAATGCAGAAGGATTCGGTCTTGCCCCGTCCAACCCGGCCGCGCAGCTGGTGTAGCTGGGACAGGCCAAACCGCTCGGCGTTTTGGATCATCATAACCGTGGCATTGGGGACGTCCACCCCAACCTCAATAACCGTTGTGGCGACGAGTAGATGAATTCTGCCGCTTTGAAAATCAGCCATAACCTGCTCTTTTTCTGTGGCTTTCATCCGCCCGTGGAGTATGCCCACCGCATAGCCGGAAAAGACCTTTTGGGCCAGGTACTTTGCCTCTTCCACCGCCGATTCCAGCCCCTCCGGGGAATTTTCCCCCTGCTCTACTAAAGGGCAGACAATATAAGCCTGCTCGCCCATATCCAGGTGCTTACGAATAAAGCCGTAAGCGCGCTCCCGCTTTGGTGGATCGATCAGGTAGGTTTTTACCGGACGGCGCCCTTGGGGCATCTCGTCTAAAATAGAAAGATCCAGATCGCCATAAATGATAAAAGCCAGGGTACGGGGAATAGGGGTGGCGGACATGACCAGTACATGGGGAAATTGTCCGGCCTGCGCTTTTTGGGTCAGCGCCATTCGTTGGGATACGCCAAAACGGTGCTGCTCGTCGGTCACCACCAGACCCAGTTGACAGAAGGACACACTGTCTTGCAACAGTGCATGGGTGCCGACGATAATCTGTATCTGACCGGCGGCCAGCTGTTCTTTTACCTGTCGTTTTGCAGCAGCGCTGAGAGAACCGCTTAAAAAACCGACGGAAATATCTGTATTTTGAAATAGCTTCGACCAGGTTTGGTAGTGCTGAAAAGCCAAAATTTCGGTGGGAGCCATCATGGCGGTCTGGTAACCGTTTTGTGCGGCAAAATAGGCACAGGCAGCGGCAACCATCGTCTTACCAGAGCCGACGTCTCCTTGCAGCAGTCGGTTCATTGGGGTGGATCGGCAAAAATCCGCAAGACAGTCGCCAATGGCACGCTGTTGGGCGCCGGTCAGGGTAAAAGAAAACAGAGAATAGAACGTGTCCATAGATACCGGCTTCATAGGTGCCGCCGACTCTTTCTGGGTGGCGCGTTTCACCTGCCCCAACGCCAGATTCAGATAAAAAAGCTCCTCAAACATCAGTCGGCGACGTGCCCCTAAAAGCGCTGTTTCATCTGTGGGAAAGTGGATATTCTGCAGAGCGCTTTTTCGGCTGCATAAGCGATGATTTTCCCGTAAAACGGCGGGAAGTGGATCGCGCTCCAGTCCATCGGTCACAGACAGCGCTTGCTGAACGTTAGCGGCGATCATTTTAGAAGAAAGTCCCTCTGTTAGGGGATAAATCGGCGAAAAGGCCAGATTTGGATCATTCGGAAAGACCAAGGGAGAGGCCATTTCCCGCCGGTTAAAGCGCCCAGCGGCTTTTCCGTAAAACAGGTAGATTTCTTCTTCTTTTAAAGAGGAGACAGCGTATTTGGCATTAAAAAAGGTGACCAGCATATCATTTTGCTCATCCGTCACCAGCACCTTGAATAATGAAAGCCCTTTGCGGATCCGTTGTTCCGGGGATTTTGACACGACCTTGGCGCGGATGGCGCATGGCTTGTCAAAAGGGGCAGCGGCAATGGAGCTGGGATGGGAAAAGTCGATATAGTCACGAGGATAATATTCCAGAAGATCGCCGATGCAGGCAATCCCAAGTTTGCCATACAGTTGGGCGCGTTTTTCTCCGACCCCTTTAAGATATTGGATATTGGTAGAAAGGGTGGCCATTCAACGTCTCCTTTCGATCATAGCAGCTTTTAAATATCTTTATAAAAAACAGATGTTTTCTTATCTCTTATGTTATCCTGATTGAATCGGAAAGTCAACGCAGAAAAATATTTTCTGTTTTTTAAAGAGTCTCATTGCATGAGGTGGTAGTATGTTTTATCTTATAGAGTATGGGAGATGATTTTATGGCGAATGAGGAAAAGAAAGATTTTAACGCAATGCTGCTGAATAGCAAGGATATGCCGAAAATTCAGATCATTACCGACTCCAAAAGCATAGAAAAATATGGGGGAAATAGAATGTATTTTGCTCCGCCTCTGGATTATGACAAGGTGATGAAGCAGGTGCCGTTTGGAAAGGTGGTCACCATTGGAGCCATCAGAACGTATTTTGCGGATAAAAACGGCGCGGATTTTACGGAACCGATTACCGCTGGAATTTTTGTATCTATTGCAGCCTGGGCTAGCTACCAGCGGTCAGAGAACCTAACCCCCTATTGGAGAACGCTAAAAGCGCGTGGTGAGCTGAATGAAAAATATCCAGGGGGTGTCAAGGCGCAAAAAGAGAGACTGGAGGCGGAAGGCCATACGGTTATACAAAAAGGACGGGTCAACATTCGCTACTTTGTGAAGGATTATGAAAAAGCTCTGTTTGTCTTGCGATAATCCATATAGTATATTAAACAGATAACAAAACTTATTGGAATAAACACCCGTGATTCATATTAGAAAAATGAAGTAAGGATAGGAGAAAAAGAATTGTATTTTTCTGTAAAATTCGTTATAATTACTTTGATTTCGAATTTTTTAAAGGAGAAATGCGAATCAATCAAATCGGATAGGAGATGGATAGGATGACAAAAAAATTTACGGTTAAGGACATGATCCTGTGTGCGCTGTTGGCGGCGATGACAGGTGTTTTTTCTCAAATCGGCATTCCGATTGGAGAAATACCGATTAACCTGGCGCTGTTTTCCGTATATTTAGCCGGAGGGATTCTCGGCAGCTACAAGGGCGCAGTCAGCATGGTGGTTTATATTCTGATGGGCGCGGTTGGGATCCCTGTTTTTGCCAATTTCCGCGGTGGCTTATCTACCTTGGCCGGACCGACCGGTGGCTACATCTTAGGCTATATACTCGCGGCGTTGGTCGTTGGCATGGTATCGACCTATTGGGGCGACAGCTCCTGGAAGTTGGCCATTGGTATGGTAGCCGGAATCGCTCTTTGCTATCTGTTTGGTACGGTTTGGTTTATTCTGCTCACAGGAAAAGGCTTGATTCCGGCTCTGAGCGCCTGCGTGATTCCCTTCCTGCCCGGCGATGTGGTGAAGATTGCTTCGGCGGCTGTTTTGGCCCCCAGGCTGAAAGCGGCTGTCAATCTGTCCAGAAGGCTGGCTTGAATGGTTGTTGAAGTAAAAAAGACCTGCTGATAAAGCATAAAAATCTATTGGTTTTTCCGGCCCGATTGTGTTATGATAAAACTGAAATGAAAGCCAAGGAGGCGTTTTTCATGATACCGCAAAGATTAAAAAAGCTGCGTGATTTAATGGCCAAGCGCGGCATGGATGCTTATGTGATTCCGACTTCTGATTTTCATGAATCGGAGTATGTGGGCGACTATTTTAAAGCGAGAAAATATATGTCCGGCTTTACCGGATCTGCCGGTACATTAGTGGTCACAGCGAAAGAGGCTTGTTTGTGGACCGACGGCCGCTATTTTATCCAGGCCGCTAATCAGCTAAAAGACACCACCGTTACCTTGATGAAGATCGGCGAAGAGGGAACGCCGCTGATTGAGGATTATCTGTACAAAGCGATTCCCGCAAAAGGGAAGCTGGGCTTTGACGGACGGGTGGTCACCGCTTCCGAGGGCCGATCCTTCATGGAAAGGTTGGCGGACAAACAGGTATCTTTAGCGACCAGTGAGGATTTAGTGGATCTGATATGGGAAGATCGTCCCGCTATGTCGGCCAAACCGGCATTTTTGCTGGATGAAAAATATGCGGGCAAATCCGCGGTCCAAAAGCTGGATGAGCTTAGAAAAGCCATGAAGGAAAACGGCTGCACCGTTCATGTGATTACAACGCTGGATGACATCGCATGGCTGTTTAATATCCGGGGAAACGATGTGGAATGTAATCCGGTTGTGCTTTCCTATGCGGTTATTACTATGGAAAAGGCTCACTTTTTCGTAAATCCGGCCTGTCTGAATGAAGAAATCCGGGAAAAATTATCTGCCGATGGGGTGGAAATCCATCCTTACGGCGAGATTATTTCCTTTGTAAAGAGCTTGTCTGCCGACGAAACCGTTTTGTTGGATCCGCAGAAGGTCAATTATGAAATTGACTCCTCTATTCAGGGGAAAAAGGTAGAAAAGGCAAATCCCACTCAATTGGCTAAAGCAATTAAAAATCCGGTGGAACTAAAAAATATTCGAAATGCCCATATAAAAGACGGCGTGGCTTTTACAAAATTTATGTATTGGCTAAAGACAAATGTGGGAAAAATTCCCATGACCGAAATGAGCGCGGCGGAGTATCTGCTGGCACGGCGTGCGGAGCAGGATGGCTTTATTGAGCCGAGCTTTGAGACGATATCTGCTTACAAGGCCAATGCCGCCATGATGCACTATTCCGCTACAGAAGAATCCAACGCCGAACTAAAACCGGAAGGAATGCTTTTGGTAGATTCGGGCGGTCAGTACTATGAGGGCACGACCGATATTACCCGGACAATGGTGTTAGGTCCCATTACAGAAGAGCAGAAGCTGCACTTTACCACGGTTTTGCGCAGCAATCTCAGTTTGGCAAACGCCAGATTCCTGCACGGCTGCATCGGCATGAATTTGGATATTTTGGCCCGGGGTCCGATCTGGGATTTGAATTTGGATTATAAGTGCGGCACGGGACATGGAATCGGCTATCTTCTCAATGTTCACGAAGCGCCAAACGGTTTCCGCTGGAAAATCGTAGCGGAGCGGCGGGACAGCGCGGTTTTGGAGGAAGGAATGGTTACTACCGACGAGCCAGGTATCTATATCGAGGGCAGTCATGGTATCCGCACAGAAAATGAGCTAATCTGCCGTAAAGGCGTTAAAAATGGTGATGGTCAATTTATGTATTTTGAGCCGGTCACCTATGCGCCGATTGATCTGGATGGTGTCGATCCCCAATATATGACCGAAAAAGAGCGCCGAACCTTAAATGACTATCATGCAATGGTCTACGGATTATTATTTAACTATCTGACCGAGGAAGAGCGGGATTGGTTAAAAGAATATACTCGCTCGATCTGATAGATTCTTCTGTATTTAAAAAGGAAAAGCGTTTGTACGAAAAACAGTCCTGATTTTCTACATCAGGGCTGTTTTTTATATGAAAGCCAATGGAGAAAAGGCACATTCTAAAGAAAAGGAACAAATAGCACTATATTTTTCCAAAAAAAAAGAAAAAATTTTTCCTTTTTTTGTTTTTTTACAAAAAGCAAGCGAAAAAATGACCGGCATAAGCTGTTTTGTACGGATTGATACAAGGAAGATTTTTGTTTCTTTTCCATTGCTATGACTTCTTCCCAAAATAGCGCCAACAGACAGAAAGCTTTTTTTCCAATGGAGGAAGAAGATGCGCAAATGGGAAAAATACACCGGTTGAAATAGACGCATAGCTTTTCTATAATAAGGCTGTCCCAAGGAAGGAAAGAAAAAATACCCCTTCCCCAAAAAAGGGAACGGCCTGTTGGAGAGCACGCCGCCAAACAATTCCAAGGAGGAAAAACTATGAAAAAGACTTTAGCGGCTTTGATGATGGCTGCGACCGTCGTAGCAACCAGTTTGACAGCGTTTGCGGAAGAGGCAGAAGATCAAAATGACAAATATGTGCAGGAGCATACGCCTGGTCAATGGGTAGAGATTTTGTTGGAAGAGGACATGGATGCCTCTGATCTGAAGGTAACCAACAAGCTGACCTCTGGTAAAGATGCAGTAGCGTCTGTTACTGTTGGCAGAAATGACAATGGCAAAGACGCGCTGACTCTGAAACTGAAAGAGACCTACGGAACCCAAGCGGTGAATATCGCTGGTGATATTCAGCTGAGAAACAAAAACAGCAATTCTGTTGTAAAGACTTATTCCTTTGATTTTGTCGCTCAGTGGAAAAAAGCGACGATTGATGCAGATGCAGAGCTGGAAATCGTTCTGGATAATGAGGCGCCGGTTTACGCGTTCCATTCTTCCAATAAAAACGTCACCTTTAGCTTTGCCGATGTGGACGCATATTTCGCTGTTCGTCTGGAAGATCAGGCCCCTGTAAATATGCACTATACCACCAAAGCGATTAAGTCCATCGTTCAGGCTAACGAGGATGCGGACCTGTACTTCCTGCAATTTAGCGGTAATCCGACTTTCGATTTTAACGGCACATTTACCTACAATGTGATTGACAATGACAAAGATTGGTATCTGTACGAGGTCAATTCCGAAGGCAAGCTGGTCAAAACCAAAGCGGAATACAATAAAGAGGAAGGTACTCTGACTCTGAAAACCAAAACCCTGAGCTCCTATGTAATCTCTGATAAAGAGCTGAAAACGGTTGCAGCTTCCAATAACAACAATAACAGCAACAGCAATAGCTCTTCTGGAAGCTCCAGTGGCAACAAAACCGAGAACCCGGCTACCGGATCTGTGGATTTTGTAAACGTTGCAGTCGCTCTGGCGGTCGTTTCTCTGGCAGCTGCTGGTGCGGTCGCTATGAAAAAAGCAAAATAAAAAAGCTTCATACCTACAGCTTTAACAAATGAAAAAAGCCGCGACGGCTCTCCGCGTTGCGGCTTTTTGCTATGCAAAAATATGATCTTTAAAATAAAGCGGGATCGGGAACAAAAACATCCAGCAAAGTCATTGCGCCCGAAAGGGTAAACGGGCGGCTGTCAGAAGGAACAAAAACGGTGGCTCCAGATGGAATAGAGGCCGTTCCCTCAGCGTTCACCAGCTGACCGTCTCCCTCTACGCACATTAGCGCGTGAAAGGAACCGGCGTCCCCTGTATACTGACGGTGGGTACTGACCTGCTGCCGCACAACTGCAAAATAGGGACAGCTGGCCAAGAGCAGATCCTGGGGGTCGGTTAAAGGGACAGAGGTTGGAACAGTATCGACAGCAGGAGCAAGGTTGGTGACATCAACAGCCTGCCGGACATGTAGGGGACGAGGTTTTCCGTCGGTATCCAATCGGCCATAGTCATAGATTCGGTAGGTGACATTGGAACTTTGCTGTACCTCCGCGAGTAAAATGCCGGGGCCAATTGCATGAAGTGTGCGGGAGGGGATGAAAAACACATCCCCCTTTTTTACCGGTACTTTATTAATGACATCCAACAAGCGGTCTTCTTGAATGCGTCTAACAAACTCTTCCTTAGAAATAGCCTGAGCAAAACCATAGTACAGATAGGCGCCAGGCTCACAGTCGATGATATACCACATTTCTGTTTTTCCCATGTCATTTTCATGAGCCAAAGCGTAATCATTGTCCGGGTGGACCTGGATGGAGAGCGGAAGCTGAGAGTCAATCCATTTTATCATCAGAGGGAAGGCGGGATGAGAAGCGGCAAAAGCCCCAAGAACAGAAGGCTCCTTTATGATCTCAGCTAAGGGGATGCCGCAATTTGGACCGCTGGAAGCAAGACTGAGCCCGGCTGGATGTACTGAAAGCTCCCAGGATTCTGAAATAATGTCTCCCGGATATTCCTTATGAAAGCGTTTTTTCAGGTTTTTGCCGCCCCAAATAGAAGATTTACAAGCAGGTTTCAAAAGAAATGGCTCCATACACAGATTCCTCGTTTCGTTATTAAGATTCTTCGTCTATTGTAGCATAAAAAGGCATAAGGTGGGAATTTTCCAAGGAAAGATTCCTATAAGCAAAAAGTCTGGGTGCAAAACTTTGCAACCAGACTTTTTGCTTGGCGCGCCTGAAGGGACTCGAACCCCTGACCTACTGGTTCGTAGCCAGTCACTCTATCCAGCTGAGCTACAGGCGCATAACTAAATTTACCTTAATTAAGATATCAAAAATAAAGTGAAATGTCAATAGATTTACAGATTTTTTTATAAAAAGTCAAAATAGGTATTTTTTTGTAAAAAAGTACTTGACATATTAGCAGGGGATATGATATAGTAATGAAGCTGTCCCACGGGGGCAGGGAACCTTGAAAAT
>CAJUMG010000017.1:31688-39630 GCA_910587335.1 uncultured Oscillospiraceae bacterium | reverse complement strand
TGCAACCCGGCCCTTGGCTGCGCGCACCGCCTTGGGCAGGTGTGAAAACAAGGTTATTCGGCCGAAACAGGATCCTTTTCTCTGTTTTTCTTGGCCATTTCTTTTCGGGTTTTTTTGGTCCGTCTGCCAACCTTTTGGGCGCGGATGGCATCCAGCTTGCGCTGTACCTCCTCGCACTCTGCAAACATCTCGCTGCGTGCGATTTTTACATCTTCCGGCGCCTCGATGGCGATTTTTACATGATCGCCGTTGCCGCCTTCAAATACGCTGATGAAAATGTTGTCGTTCAGTACCAAAAATTCTCCCAGCCTCCTGCTTAAAACCAACATATCCTTCGCCTCCATGCTTTTTTCGCAGCTTCTGAAAGGTATACCTTTTGATAGTGCAGAAAAAACTTTCCAAATGCCCTTTAGTTTTGACAAAATGACCCGAATATGTATGATTGAAAGCAGTTCTGAGAGTGGAGTTGCACAAAATATAACAGTGGATTTGAACGCTATCAAAAGGTATACCTTTTGATAGCGTTTTTTTGTTGTTCCAAAAGGCTTAAACCGTTCGATATTCCCGCAGCCGGCGGTAGAAGGTCCCGTAGGAAAGACCGGTTTTTGCAAGCGCGTCCTGAAAAGATAGGGTTCCGTTTTCCCATGCGGACACAATGAACGGAAAGTTTTCCGGCGCCGGAACAGCCGGCCGGCCAAGATGAACGCCGCGCTTTCTGGCTTCCGCAATGCCCTCAGCCTGCCTCTGCCGAATGTTTTCCCGCTCCTTCTGCGCCACAAAGGAAAGAATCTGTAGCGTTAAATCGGCGATAAAGGTGCCCATTAAATCCTTGCCGTTGCGGGTGTCCAGCATGGGCATGTCCAGAACGCAGATATCCGCCGAAATTTCTTTGGTTAGAATCCGCCATTGCTCCTGAATCTCGGTGTAGCTGCGTCCCAGCCGGTCAATGCTAAGGACGCAGAGCAGATCCCCCGGCCGCAGTTTTTTTAGTAGCCTTTTGTACGCCGGCCGCTGAAAGTCCTTGCCGGATTGCTTGTCCATATAAATTTTGTCATTGGGAATCCCTCTGCTGTGCAGCGCGGTAATCTGCCTTGCCTCGTTCTGATCTGTGCTGGAAATGCGGATATATCCGTATGTCATAGACTTCTTCCTTTCCTTTTTGTCGAAAGATTGTACCAAAGGGCAGAATAACATAGATTTTTTGGCAGAGAACAAGAAATTTCTCGCCCAAGGCGGGACATAAAAAGCCATTGTGTAAACCACACAAATAAAGCTAAAGCGCCTGCGAAAACAAAAGGCAAGAAAAAACTTCTGCCGCGTTTTCACAGACGCTTTTTTAAGAACGATATCCGCAACAGGTCACTGTAATGAGGATCGGCGTTTGCGAATATAAAAATCCCCCCGGCCAAAAACCAGAGGGAGGGTAATTTGTCTTTATTAGAAAGCTTATCGCTTGAGTATTGTACACCATGCGTTGGTCTCGTCCCGCTTGCGACCTACTTCCTCCGGCAAAAAATATTGTTCGCTAACCGTAAATCCGGCTGCCAACAGTGGCTGAAATAGGGCAGAGTATTCCTCTGGCGTACGGTAGATGGCATCATATGTAGATTTCAAATTTTCAGAGGTAAACCGATTTAGTGTCAGCCGCTCTTCAAACGCGGCAGTTTCCAAAACACAAACTGTGCAATGGGGCTGCGCCAAAGCAGAAAGCTGTTCAAAAATACGACCTAATGCATCATCATTGATGTAAATACATACACCGGAGAAAATAATGCAGTTGTACCCCCCCCCCCCGTATAGTACAGAATCTTTTTCAACAGCCTCGGGTACAGAGATGTTGAAAAAAGTTGTTTTTTCGGTATATTCGCTGCATACCCTTTTGGCAGCTTTCACCATTTCCGATGAGAAATCCACCCCGCAGTAGGCGCCACAGTGCGGCAGGACAATTTTGGCCCAGCGCCCCATTCCGCAACCAAGATCCAACACCCGGCTATTTTGATCGATTCCAAGCTTGGGAAACAAAATATTTTGATCATAATAATTGCGTTTTTCCGTTTTTGACAAGTCTTCGTCTCCAAGGGTAACTGCAGTCCATCCCTTTTCCGCAACAGACGAAGCGCGTTTATCGTAAAAATCCCGTACGAATTCGGTCTGTATGGATACTTTCTCTCCATACACGCGTGTTTTTTCCATAGTTTTTTTCCTTTCTGATTTCCGTCAAGACAGCTTTGTCAAAATCCATTTTGGGGCTCTGATTCTTCTTTTCTGTCTGAACAAGATTTGTATTTCATTGTCCTGAATCGAGATGCTTCTAAAAATATGCAGGACAATTTTGACATAGTTAAAAGAAACCTTTCCTTGCTACCGAATCTTCGGCTGCTTTTTTCTTCGCCAGGTGGAGGGGCCAAACAAAATCAGCAGCGGAAAGAACTCCAGCCGCCCCAACAGCATATCTGCGGAAAGAACCAGCTTGCTGAAATTGGAGAAATGACCAAAATTTCCCGTTGGCCCTACAAATTCCAAACCAGGCCCAATGTTGTTTAGGCAGGAGATCACGGCGGTAAAGTTGGTAATCATGCCAAAATTGTCTAAAGAAATCAACAAAAAGGAAAGGGCCGCCGTAAAAAAGTAGATGGTCATAAACACATTCACACCCCGGACCACGCGGGTGTCCAGCGCCTTTTGATTCATGCGAATGACCCGTACCGCTTTGGGATGGAGCATCCGGCTGATCTCTTTGGCCGCTGATTTTAAACAGATAATCAAGCGGGATACCTTCATGCCGCCGCCGGTGGATCCGGCCGATGCGCCGATAAACATTAAAAGAATTAGGATTGTGCGGGAAAATTCCGGCCAAATGTTAAAATCGGCCGTTGCAAAACCAGTGGTGGTTATAATCGAGGATACCTGAAAAGCGGCGTGATGGAAAGCCTGTCCCCAGGAATCGTACAGAGAATGAATGTTAGGGGCGATGAGAAGAACCGAAACAACTATAATCCCCAGATAGCAGCGCAGCTCTTCGTCGTGCAGCACTTGGGCAAAATCCCGGGTCAAAATCAGAAAAAACACCGAAAAATTTATGCCGAACAACGCCATAAAAACGGTGACAACATTTTGCAGATAAGCGCTGGGATATGCCGCCATGCTAGCGTTTTTAATGGAAAATCCGCCGGTGCCGGCGGTGCCGAACATGGTGCAGAGACTGTCGAACAAAGGCATTCCGCCGAGCAAAAGGAAAATAACCTCGGTTACGCTTAATGCAATATAGATCATGTATAGCATCAGCGCGCCCTGCCGCAGCTTGGGCATGATTTTTCCCACATTTGGACCGGGGCTCTCCGCTCGCAGCAGATGTAAAGAATACCCTCCGCCTCCGCCAAAGGAGATAATTGCCAGTAGAAATACCAGTACACCCATACCGCCTAACCAATGGGTAAAGCTCCGCCAGTATAAAAGGCCCTTTGGCAGCGCCTCGACGTCGGACAGAATGCTGGCGCCGGTGGTGGTAAAGCCGGAAACCGCCTCGAAAAAGGCGTCCACCGGATTGGGAATCGCGCCGCTGAGATAAAAGGGAATCGCCCCGAAAAAGGAGATTGCCAGCCAGGACAGAGCGGTGACGACAAACCCTTCTGCCGCGTAAAATGCCTTGACCTTTGGCCGGGCGCAGCAAAGGGTAAAGCCGGTCAAAGCCAGAAGAATCATGGTGATGACAAAAGCCTTTACCGCCTGTGCCTCGCCACAGTACAGGGAAATGGCGGTGGGAGGGGCAAAGGTGATCAGTTCAATCAGCAAAATTTTGCCGATTAGCAGGGAAACCATACGTAAGTTCATAGCGCGTCATAGATCCTTTTTGAAAATTTAGGAAAGAAAAATATCATTCAGTTCATAAAACCGGTTGTTCTCGGTCGTGACCACCACCACCCGGTCTCCCAGCTGGATACAGTCATCGCCGTTGGGAAAGATGGTTCGGTCGTCCCGGCGGATGGATACGATCAGCAAATTTGGCCGCATGGGTACCTTGGAGAAGGGCACGTCCAGATAATAGGTGTCCCGTCCGGCCAGAAATTCAATGGCCTCTACCTGGTTGTTGACCAATCGGTATAGGGTGAGCATAGAGCCTTCCTCGCTGTTGCTCACCGCCCGAACATACCGCAAAACATCGTTGCAGATCAAATTTTTTGGGCTGATCAAGGAATCCTCCGCAAAATTTTTAAACACATTCATATACTCGATCCGGTCAATTTTGGCAATAACCTTCGGCACACCCAATTTTTTTGCATACATGGAAATGACAAGATTTACCTCGTCAATATTTAAAAGAGAAATAACCGCGTCGGCTTTGCCATAAACCTCTTCATTTAAGAGCTTTTGCTGGCAGCCGTCTCCATTGATAATCAAAGCCTTGGGCAAAAGCTCCGAAAGCTGTAAGCAGCGCTGATAGTCAATCTCAATAATCTTTACCTTCACGCCGGACTGAATCAGCATAGCCGCCAGATAATACCCTAAACGGCTCCCGCCGACAATCACCACATCCCGCATCTTGGGCAAAGGAATCCCCAGGTAATGGATCAGCTTGGTCAGGTTTTGGGTTTCAGCGGTGACATGAATTTTGTCCCCTTCTTCAATTTTAAAGTTGCCCGAGGGAATATAGACCTGGTCACCCCGTTCCACGGCACAGACCAGAACCTTGACCTTGGCGTTGTCATGCAGCTCGTGCAGATATTTTCCCACAATGGTGCAGCCCTTTTCCACCTTCAGCTCGACAATCTCAACCCGCCCCTTGGCAAAACGGTCCCGGTTGAGAAAGGAGGGAAACTGTAATATCTGAAACATTTCCCGAGCGGCGGTAGCTTCCGGATTGATCACCATGCTCAGGCCAAGCTCGTCCTTTAAAAAAACCAGCTGTTCAGCGTACTCCGGGTTTCGTACCCGCGCGATGGTATGGGTGCAGCCGAGCTTTTTGGCGGTGAGACAACAAAGCAGATTGATTTCATCCGCCGAGGTAGCGGCGACAACCAAATCTGCATTTTCCGCGCCGGCTTCTAAAAGGACCTGGCGGCTGGCGCCGTTTCCCGGCACCACCATCACATCAAAGGTTTCCTGGGAATTTTGTAACACAGTCGGATTTTTGTCGATAATAACAATGTCGTGTTCTTCTTTGGAGAGCTGTTCAGTCAGGGTAAGACCCACCTTGCCGTCTCCAACAATAATAATATTCATTTTTTTAGTATCCCCAAAACATTTACAAAATCTTAATTGGCAATAGTTGCAACCTGATTATAGCATTTTCATAGGAAAAGGCAAGCGGGGTAAAAGATTTTTGCGGGACCGGGTAAAAAAGACCGATCAAAAAAGTCTTAAAAAGCATCTGTTTTTCCTGTATAATAGGTGAAAAAGCGCCGGTTTTACCCTAAAAAAACCGACCGAAAGGAGTAGGAAAATGGGGCCGTATGAATATTTGCTGATCCGTATTGACGGAGATTACGCTCTTTTAAAAAGAACCGATCAAGAAAACCCAGAGCTTTTGCCGATTGCCAGGGCGCTTCTCCCGCTGGAAGCAGAAGAAGGAAGCGTTTTGCGCTATGAAAACTTTTGCTATACAATTGTCGAACAGTAAAACCACGGTATTCAATAAAAATATAATGATAATCGTTATATTTTTATTGAATAGTTTTAACTTTCCTGCTATAATAAAAGCACGGAAGGAGTTGAGCGATTATGGAAAAGAAATTGCGTATGATGAAAAAGGGCGCGGGGACGCTTTGTCAGGTTTTCAAGGTTCTTACCATCGTTGCCGCCGTGTTTTTGCTGTGGATGTTGGCAGCATGGATTTTTGGCTTATTTTGTCCGCCGGGGCAGATTCAGGCACAGACTACGGCGTCTGGCGGATGGGCGGTTTCTGCCGGTCCGTTCACGGTGCTGATACGGCAGGGATACCTTTCCCCGGGAACCGACCTGGCGACAGCGGCAAAAGCCGCCTATTTGATCGAAGGTGGCATGGGTTTAGTTGGTGGCGCATGTCAATGGGTGGTGCTATGGTTTTCGTTTTTGTTGTTCGACAGGGCGAAGGAAAATCCTTTTACCGAAAAAAGCGGACGGTATCTGCGCCGAATAGGTGTGCTTCTGTGTTTAGGAAAAATTCTTTATGAGGTGGGAAAGACGATCTTATTCGGCGTTTTTGCCGGGGGAATCTGGTCCTTTTTCCCGGATGGACTGCCGGTAAACGCGGTTCTATCCTGGCTGGTTCTTTGGGCTGTATCGGAGATTTTTGATTACGGATGTCTGCTTCAGCAGGAGCATGACGAAACGCTGTGAGGTGGAACCAGATGGCAATCATACTTCGTTTGGACCGGGTAATGGATGACCGGAAAATGCCGTTAAACACATTGGCCCGTCAGGTGGGAATTTCCCAGGTGAACCTATCCAACCTGAAAACCGGAAAGGTGAAGGCGATCCGGTTTTCGACCCTGGACGCGATTTGCCGGGTACTACACTGTCAGCCAGGTGATATTTTAGAATACCAAGAAGAGGAAGAGATTTTATAGCTGATACTTTCAAAGCGTCTGGGAGAAACATTTTCCCAGACGCTTTTGCATGTAGGGCACAGAAAATTTTTATGGAATCTTAGCTTTAGATGAAGAGATTTTCCATTGCGAAGACCGATATTTCACGATATAATAAAGCCATAAATAAATGATCTATATTTGATTCTTATTAGTCCATTTTCTGCCTTTTTTGGGCAACTGAAAAAAGATATTCGAATAGAATAAGAATCAGAATGCTACCATCGAGATAGGAGAGGAATACTATGGGAATTATCAAGGCAGTGGCCAGTGCGGCCGGCGGCGCGTTGTCGGACCAATGGCTGGAGGTTATTGAGCCGGACAATATGGGAGAACGCACAGTTTTTACCCGGGGAGTCGCGGTGAGGCCAAAGGACAAACGGGGACAGAACCGCAAAGGGACGGAAGACTCGATCAGCAGCGGTTCGGTGGTGCATGTATATCCCAACCAGTTTATGCTGCTGCTGGATGGCGGTAAGGTGGTGGATTATACAGCGGAAGAGGGCTATTATACGGTGGAGGCCGGGGGGACGCCGTCTTTATTCAGCGGCCAGTTTGGCGATGCGCTGGAGGATTCTTTCCGCCGTATTCAGTTTGGCGGTGTGCCCTCTGGTGTCCAGAAGGTTTATTTTGTCAATTTGCAGGAGATCAAGGGAATTCGGTTTGGAACTAGAAATCCAATTAGTTATTTTGATCAAACTTATAACGCAGAGTTGTTTTTGCGTGCCCATGGAACCTATTCTATCAAAATTACCGATCCGCTGCGTTTTTACGCTGAGGCGATCCCGCGCAACCGGGAGCGGGTAGAGATTGAGGATATCGGCGAGCAGTATTTCTCCGAGTTTATGGAGGCGTTACAGGCGGCGATTAACCAGATGTCCGCCGATGGAGTACGGATTTCCTATGTCCCTTCTAAAGGGCGGGAACTGAGCCGCTACATGAGCACCATTTTGGACGAAGATTGGAAGCTGATGCGGGGCATTGAGGTACAGTCGGTGGGAATTGCCAGCATATCCTACGATGAGGAGTCCCAAAAGCTGATCCAAATGCGCAATCAGGGCGCCATGCTCAGCGATGCGGCGATTCGGGAAGGATATGTACAAGGGGCGATGGCCCGTGGGATCGAGGCGGCGGGCTCTAACGCAAACGGTGCGGCCGCCGGCTTTATGGGCGTTGGAATGGGTATGCAGTCCGGCGGGGGAATGGCGGCGGCCTTTTCTCAGACGAATCAGCAGCAGATGCAGCAGAAGGCGGATTCGTCCGGCGGATGGCAATGCACCTGCGGCGCCAAAAATGGAGAAGAAAGCCGCTTTTGCGCCCAATGCGGCGCCAAAAGGCCGGCGCCGGCAAACAGCTGGGAATGTCCCAAATGCCATACG
>CAJUMG010000017.1:29344-31678 GCA_910587335.1 uncultured Oscillospiraceae bacterium | reverse complement strand
CATACGATCTGTCAGGGGAATTTTTGCACCCAATGCGGCGGGGCAAAGCCGGAATCCAAAATCAAATGTCCCAAATGCGGCAGCGAGGTAGAAGCCGTTGATGGAGTAAAGCCCAAATTCTGTATGCAATGCGGTGAAAAGCTGTAACGAAATTTAAGGGAAAGGCAGGAGCTGCCAAATGTCAGTTTTGACCTATAAATGTCCCAATTGCGATGCGGAATTGACCTTTCGTCCAGAATCGCAGAGCTTTGCCTGTGATTATTGCGGCAGCCATTTTACCCAACAGGAGATAGAAAAGCCGATTCCGGAGCAGGGAAGCCGAACGGAGCAGGAATCCTGGGAGCAGGAGGATAGGGAGGAGGCGCTGTCCTATCGGTGTCCGTCCTGCGGGGCACAGCTGCTGACCACCGGGACAACCGCCGCTACCCATTGCTATTATTGCCACAATCCAGTGGCGCTGGAAGGGCGGATCTCCGGCCGGTGGAAGCCGAATTTGATTATCCCTTTTTCGATAGGGGAAAAGCAGGCGAAGGAGCGGTTTCTTCGCTGGAGCCAGAAAAATCCTTTTGTGGACAGGCGCTTTTTCTCCGAATCCCAGCTGGAAAAAATGAGCGGCGTTTATTTTCCCTTCTGGTTGGCAAACAGCCAAAGCCACTTGTCTGCTACGGCGACGGCCCACAAGACCCGGATCTGGCGCGCCGGTGACATAGAGTACACGGAGACCAGCATCTATGAGCTGACCCGAGAAGGGGAATTGAGAATAAAAAACTATGACCTTTCGGCGCTGCACCGGCAGGAAACTGCTTTGTTAGAAGGAATTTTAACCTATGATTACGATCAGGCAAAGCCGTTTTCTCCCTCTTATCTGTCCGGATTTCAGGCGGAGCGGCGGGACCAGGAAAAGGAGGACATGGTTCCGCGGCTGATAGACGAGCGGCGCCGGGATGCGGAGCTGCTGCTGCGGGACAGTGTGTCCGGCTTTCAAAATGTATCCATAAAAAACTGTGAACTGACTTTTGTGAGCGAGGATTGGAAATACCTGCTGCTTCCGGCCTGGATTTTAACCTATCAATATGGTGGAAAGCAGTACTATTTTGCCATGAACGGCCAGAACGGAGACATCAACGGTGCGCTGCCTATTAGCGGGAAGCGGATCGCCGCGCTATTCGGTATAGTCAGCGGCATTTCCCTTGTTCTGCTGACGTTGGGAGGGTATTTTCTATGGTAAAGAGGCTGTTTTGCATCGGTATCTGCCTGTTTTTTGTGATAGGGACGGGTATATTTCCGGCACAGGCACAGGAAGCGCGGGTATACGATGACGCGGACCTATTCACCGCTCAGGAAGAAAGCCAACTGGAAGATACCATCGCCCAGCTGCGGGAAAGTACATCCCTGGATTTGGTCATTGTAACGGTCCAAGGTACCGGAGGGAAAGACGTGCAGACCTATGCGGATGATTTTTACGATGCAGGTGGTTTTGGCGTGGGGAGCGACTACAGCGGCGCGCTGCTTTTAATTGATATGGGTGCTTCAGAGGTGGCAATCTCCACCTGTGGGTCCTGTATCGGCCTTTTGTCCGATACGAGAATTGACGCGATGCTAGACAGCATTGTGGGATATTTAAGCCAGAGGGATTTTTTGGGGGCGGGCAAAGATTTTTTAGAAAGGATAAGGGGCTACAGTGCTCAGAACAATGCATTGTCAGGGCCTTCGGAAAAAGATCCGCGGCCGGTTCAGGCAAAATCCTGGCTGCGGGCACTGGGCATAGCGTTTCCAATCAGTTTGGGGTTGGGTGGGCTGGTTGTATGGATTCTTTACTTAAGCACGGGAAAATCGGGAAAGAGGGATGTGCGTCCCCGGTCCTACCGCCACTACAGTTTTCTGGATTTGTCCCATAAAAATGAGCGGCTGATTGACAAACGGGTGATCACCAGGCGGATACCACGTCCCCAAAACACCGATTCCTTCGGCAGCGGCCGTGTTCACGGCGGCGGGAGCCGCAGCTTTGGCGGTTCTTCTACGCACATGTCCAGCAGCGGGCGCAGCCATGGCGGCGGAAGCCGGAAGTTTTAAGGGAGGTAGCTTTGTGGAAAGGGACATTTTGTTCTGGTCGGTTTTGGTTTATACAATTTTACTTTCTGCCACGATGACCGGCTTTGGGTGGCTATTTCAAAAAAGGCCGCCGAAGGAAATCAATGATCTGTATGGATACCGTACCAGTATGTCGTCTAAGAACCGCCAGACCTGGATTTTTGCCCACCAATATGCGGGGAGGATCTGGTTTTTTTGCGGGATCGTCAATTTTTTTGTTTCTGCGATTCTGCTGCTGGCCAC
>CAJUMG010000017.1:24573-29334 GCA_910587335.1 uncultured Oscillospiraceae bacterium | reverse complement strand
GACCGGATATTTTGAAACGCTGGCAACCGCGCTGCTTTTTGTGCAGATGGTTCCGCTGATCGGCGTGATTTTTCCCACAGAACGGGCCCTGCGCAAAAAATTTGACCGTTTTGGCAATCCAAAGACATAAATAGACTGTTATTGGTCTGGAGCATTTTTTGCACAAGCGAGAAAGAATGTTCCAGACCGAACCTGTATTTAGACTGCATTCTGCATTTCTAGGGCGATCCAGCGAAGGGCCTGTTCTTTTCGCTGGGCTATTTGATGGTAATGTCCGCCGTCGTTCCAGATCAAAGGGACGTTTTTTGTAAGCTGTTTGGCAAGCAGCGCTTGGGTGGCGCGGGTGCAGTCGCCGATTTTTCCCATCAGCGGATGGCGGGATTTTTCTTCGCGCTTTCCAAGGGAGAGGAATACACGAGCGTCTGAAAAAATTGGTGTGCTGGTCTTTATAAAGTCCAGCCATCCGCTGTACCATAAAGAGCCGGATAAGCTGGCGGCAAGGCCGATTTCCGGCCGGATATACAAAGCGTACAGCGCGGCAAGGCCGCCCAGAGAATAGCCGCAAACAGCGGTGTGAAGTGGATCTGAAAGGGTGGGAAAGCGGTCGTCCACAAAGGGCTTGACCGTTTCACAGACGTCCTGCCAGTAAGCCTTGGCGCCGCCGGAAAAATCTGGAGATCCCCGAAAGGCGGCGGGAGCTGGCCAAGGGGTCAGGTCCCGCTCCCAGTCGGCCCCGACACCCACAAAGAAAAACGGATCAAGCTCTTTGTGAAGCTGCGGTTCCAGACCTTGGATGACCGGTTCCCAATCCTCTAGCCGTTCTCCACAGCCATAAATAACCGGATAACGCAGTTTTGTCTGTTCCCAATTCGGCGGGGAATAGACAAAACAGTCCCTTTGTGCCAGGGAAAAGGAGAAAATGTTTCCCTTCATAGTGGTTCCTTCTTTCTCATCAGTATTTCATGGGGGTGTCGGCCTACAGCTTTTCCCAAACAAAAGGAACATCCATAAAGTGATTATAGCGCTTTTTTCCCGGTCGTTTCAAGGGGGATGGGAAAAGGATTGCCATTTCACCGGCGATCTTTTATACTGAAAAAGGCGGAGAAAAGAAAAAAGGAGAGATGTGAATTGGCAAAACTACATGTGGGGGACAAGATGCCTTCCTTCACCTTCCAGACAGAATCAGAGAGCGGCCTGACAACCGAATCGGTTTTAAAAAACGGCCGGACGGTGTTTTGGGTGCTGCGCTACATTGGCTGCACCACCTGCCGATATGACCTACATCAGATCGCTGCAAAATACGGTGATTTTCTCGCCAAGGGCGCACAGGTTTACGTGGTTATGCAAAGCGATCCTGCCATTGTACGGGAGGATTTGCAGGACAGCCCTTTGCCGTTCCACATTATCTGCGACCAGGACCAGGAGATTTACAGAACGTTGGAAATTCCGGCGACGAAAACCAAGGAAGAGCGGATGCCCACCTCTCCCGAGGACATCGCCCGGTTGGAAGAAAAAAAGCAGAAGGTGAAGGAGCTCGGCTTTGTCCATGGGCGGTATGAGGGCAACGAGCAGCAGCTGCCGGCTCTGTTTGTCGTAGAGCCGGACGCAAGCGTTTCATACGTCCATTACGCCCAAAACAGCATTGACATGCCGACGGTGGACCAGATGCTGGAAATTCTTGATACTCTGGGTAAAACGGGAAGGTAGAAAAAGGACCGGAAAAATTTTTCCGGTCCTTTTTATCTGCGTGAAAAGAAGAACTATGCATCGCCGAGGGATATGCTTTTTGCCATGGAACGAAGCTCCTCCAGCGGGAGGGAATCGTCGGCAAACTGAATGGCAATGTAGACCAGGCGGTCCTTGTCATAGGAAAGAATGCCGGGGACAGAGACTTCCGGCCAGCTGGCGGCATCCACCCCCTCGACCGCTTCTTTATAAAACACAGTGGACAATGCTGTCTCGGCCGTTTGGGTAGAGACAATGGGGGTATAGATATCCCACCGGGACAGGCTGCCCAGCCGCAGTTGAGCATAGACGACTTTATAGAAGTCCTCCAGCGGAACCTCTTCTTCGTACAGCTGGAAGGTATTAAAGCTGACGGTGGCTTTGACTTCGCTGCCTTCCATCAGATAGACTGGGGTAAAGCCGCTGGCGGATGTATCCCTTTCTTCTGCCGGCGGAAGGGCGGCTGTCCATCCGGCAGGAAGATCGATCCGCAGTGAAAACGGTTCTACATCGTAAATAACGCTATTGTAATCGGTGCGGCCCTCTTGATAGGCAGGGAAGGTGAGGACAGCGGTGGTTCGATCGGCAAAATGGGATTCAAAAGGCTGTGAATGCTGATCGGTACGGATGGGATTGGTCAAAAGTCCAATACATAAGGCGAGCAGGAGAATAACCGCCGCCAGGATCATCCACCAATGGGGTTTATGATACCGCAAAACATTTTTGATCCGCACCTTTGTATCACTTTCGCCAAAGGCCAGCGGCGCGGCCAGCGTGATTTTTTGGCCGGTGGCAAATTGCAGAAGGGTCTGTGCATATTTCCGGCGGATATCCGTATCCATCTGCTGCATAACGCTTTCGTCACAGGCCATTTCCATATCCCTGCCACTGAGCCAGAATGCCGCCCACACCAAGGGATTAAACCAATGAAAGGAAAGCATGATAAAAGCGGCGGCCCGAAAAAATGGATCCAGATGGCGAATATGGGCTTTTTCGTGCAGCAGGATATACTGCTGTTCCGTTTCGTTTAGAGAAGAAGGCAGATAGATTTTTGGGCGGAGAATCCCCAAAACAAAGGGAGAGTGAATGTGGTCGGCCAGATAGATGTTATCCTGAAGGCGCACCCGGCCAATCAGCGTCCACCGAAGACGAATTAAAGAGATTAGGCTGTAAAGAAGCATCCCAATGGTTCCGGCCAGCCAGATCCACGCGAGGATAGAGAAATGGTTGGTCATGGCGGCGGGAGAGGTTTCCTGCAACAGGGGATTCACCGCCTGATCGATGGTGCGAAAGCCGCTTTGAATGTACCAGTCGGAAGGGTTAGCAGAGGTGAGAAGCTCGATAGGCAAAACCTCCGTACTGGGGAGCAAGCTGAAAATACTCTCCAGGGAGAAAGGAGCGCACAGGCGCAGCAAAACCAATCCCCAAACTGGATAGACATATTTTTTAGGCGCTTTATATAGCAGCGCCCTGGAAAGCAGCACCAAGAGAATGACAAAGCTTCCGGTCAGGCTCATATTTAGAATCCGTAAAAACAAGGTATCCAGCATTCTATTCCTCTCCTTTCCGGCGGATGAGCTCTTCCAGCGCCTGGATTTCCTGGTCGGTCAGTTTTTTTCGCCGGGTAAAGGCGGTGAGAAATGCCGGCAGTGATCCCTGAAAAGTCTCTTCGATAAACTTTTCGCTTTGCAGTCCGTGGAATTCCGCCTGTGATAGCAAAGGGGATACTAAGCCTTCCTGATTTTGGAAAATACCCCGCTGGCAAAGCCTTCGCAGCATGGTATAGGTGGTGGATTTTTTCCATTCCAGTTCCTTTTGGCAAAGCTTTACCAGCTCGCCGGAAGAGATGGGCGCATTGGCCCAGATCAGTTCGGCAAAGCGAGTTTCCATTGCACCAAGTTTGTAATCTTCCATACTTTTTCCCTCCTATAAGTTTAACGTCGTTAAACCACGCGTATAGTTTAACGCTGTTAAACCGATTTGTCAATCCCTTTTCCAAAAATATTGTAGATTTTTGGAAGTCGATGGGTTATACTAAAAACAGAGTACAGACAAGTGGGGAGGCGCTATTATGAACGTCTTTGATATTATCGGTCCGGTGATGATTGGACCCTCCAGCTCCCACACCGCCGGTGCGGTTCGGATTGGGAAAATTGCCGGGGCGTTGCTGGGAGAAGCGGCGATAAAGGCTGAAATCGGCCTGCACGGGTCCTTCGCCAAAACCTACAAGGGACATGGGACCGATAAGGCGCTGATCGCTGGGATTATGGGAATGGAGCCCAGCGACAGCCGGATTCGAAACAGCATGACTCTGGCAAGGGAGCGGGGAATGGAGGTTTCGTTTAGCGAAATCCACATTGACGGGGCCCACCCCAATACGGCGCGGATTACCCTGACTGGCTCCGGCGGAAAAACCGTTTCGCTGGAGGGTGCTTCTGTCGGGGGAGGAAATATCCGCATTCACAAGGTCAACGGCATGGAGGTGGAGATATCCGGCGAGGCGGTAACCTTTATCATTCTGCACAACGACACGCCGGGGACGATTGCGGCGGTGACCCATTTTTTAGCGGAACAAAACATCAATATCGGCAGCTTCCGGCTCAGCCGCAGACAGAGAGGCGGGCTGGCGGTCATGACGCTGGAGGTGGATTCACCGGTTACAAATCAGCTGAACAGAGAGTTGGAAAAGCTGCCTAATATTATCAGTTCAACAGTACTGGCGCCGCAGTGAGGGGGAATTTTTCATGATCAATTTTCTTTCGGTCGATGGACTAGTCCAGGCCGCTATTTTACAGGATTGCCGCATATCCGATCTGGTTTTAGCCCAACAGGCCGAACAGCTGGAACAGACGCCGGAACAGGTTTACCGGACGATGGAGGAAAGTCTTGGTGTTATGCGCCAGTCGGTCATTGACGGGATTTATCCCGATTTGCGTTCTGCCAGCGGTCTGACCGGCGGGGCGGCTTTTAAAATGAAATGTATGGTGGACGACGGAAAAAATCTCTGTGGCCACCTTTTTGGGTCCGCCATGGTCA
>CAJUMG010000017.1:23020-24563 GCA_910587335.1 uncultured Oscillospiraceae bacterium | reverse complement strand
GGCCGTGTCGGAGTGGAACGCTTGTATGGGTAAGATTGTCGCCGCGCCTACCGCCGGTTCCTGCGGGATCCTTCCTGCGGCGATACTGACCATGCTGGAGGAGCATGGTCTTTCGGAGGATGTGGCGGTACGGGCTTTATTCACCGCGTCGGCCATTGGCATGGTCATTGCCCAAAACGCCAGCATCTCCGGCGCGGAAGGAGGGTGCCAGGCAGAATGCGGAAGCGCGTCGGCCATGGCGGCAGCCGCTTTGGTAGAGATGGCTGGAGGAACGCCAAAGCAGGTGTCCCACGCATGTGCTATTGCACTGAAAAATATTCTGGGTTTGGTCTGCGATCCGGTGGCAGGACTGGTGGAAATTCCCTGTATTAAGCGAAACGCCATGGGAACGGCCAATGCATTTGTAGCGGCGGAGCTGGCGCTTGCGGGGATCGAGAGCGCCATCCCGGCGGACGAGGTCATTGCCGCCATGAAGCGGGTTGGGGATTTGATGCCGGTTTCCCTTAAAGAGACGGCGGAAGGCGGTTTGGCAAACACCCCGACAGCTCGAAAGCTACAGGAGCAGATCTTCGGTGACTAAGGCTTTTTGTCTTGCTTTCTTAGGGATTTTGTCCGCAGCTGCTTTACCGATTGGTTTAAATTGTGTATAATAAAGGTTGCTTATTATTTTTGTAACGGAGGGCGAATATTTTGGAAAGACTCGTTGGAACTGTATCCCGCGGCATCCGTGCACCGATCATCCGGGAAGGAGACGATATTGCAAAAATCGTGGCCGACAGTGTACTAAAGGCCGCTCAAAACGATGGATTTACCATCGGTGACCGGGATGTGATTGCCGTTACGGAAGCGGTAGTCGCCCGTGCTCAGGGAAACTATGCGACAACCGGGCAGATTGCGGCGGATGTGAAGGCAAAATTCCCTGATGGAGTGCTTGGCGTGATCTTCCCGATTCTCAGCCGGAACCGCTTCGCTATCTGCTTAAAAGGCATTGCTATGGGCGTTAAAAAAATGGTGCTGATGTTAAGCTATCCGTCGGACGAGGTGGGCAATCATCTGATTGATCTGGACCGGCTGGATGAAAAAGGGGTCAATCCCTGGAGCGATGTACTCACCGAAGAGGAATACCGCAAGCTGTTTGGATACCAAAAGCATCTGTTCACCGGAGTAGACTACATTGCGTATTATAAAGAGCTGATCACCTCCTGCGGCTGTGAGGTGCAGATTGTTTTAGCCAATGACTGCCGCAGGATTTTGCAGTATACCCAGAATGTTCTTTGCTGCGATATCCATACACGCGCCCGCAGCAAGCGGCTGTTGCAGGCGGCTGGGGCAAAGAGGGTTCTGTGCCTGGACGAAATTCTCAATCAGCCGGTACAGGGCAGCGGTTTCAATGAGAAATACGGCCTTTTGGGCAGCAATAAGGCGACAGAGGATCGGGTCAAGCTGTTTCCCAGAAACTGCGAGCCGGTGGTGGAAAGGATCCATCAGCAAATTTTTGAAGCGACAGGCAAGCGGGTAGAGGTTATGGTGTATGGAGACGGCG
>CAJUMG010000017.1:20382-23010 GCA_910587335.1 uncultured Oscillospiraceae bacterium | reverse complement strand
CCCGGGACTGCAAGGCTTTTGCCCTGGCAGTGCAGGAGAAGATTTTTGCCGCCACCGGCAAAAAGGTGGAAGCCATGGTCTACGGCGACGGAGCTTTCAAAGACCCGGTGGGGAAGATTTGGGAGCTGGCCGACCCGGTGGTTTCCCCGGCATACACCAAGGGTCTGGAGGGTCAGCCAAATGAGGTGAAGCTAAAATATCTGGCGGATAACGATTTTGCCCATCTGAGCGGGCAGGCGCTGAAGGACGCTATCTCAGACTACATCCGCCATAAGGATCAGGATCTTACCGGCCAGATGGTTTCGCAGGGGACCACCCCTCGCCGGCTGACCGACCTGATCGGTTCCTTGTGCGATTTGACCTCGGGAAGCGGGGATAAAGGAACGCCTATCGTACTGGTCCAAGGGTATTTTGACAACTATACCAAGTAATTTTGGATATTGCCTTTAAAGGAACCTCCGCCCATCAAACGGGCGGAGGTTTTCTAGTTTTGGAAATCTACCGGAATATTGGTCTCTTTTTGGCATGGCCTTTCTTAAAAAAACGGGCTTTTTGCTTTACTTTTTGGGCAGAATTGTGCTATAGTATGAATATTGCACCGAAGAAGGGAGTTTCTTTTCGGTTAAAAAATAGGAGGTATCATCATGGGTAGAAAAAGCTTCTACATTACAACCCCGATTTATTACCCGTCGGACAAGCTGCATATTGGCCACACCTACTGTACGGTGGCTACCGATGTAATGGCGCGGTATAAGCGAATGCAGGGGTATGATGTGATGTTCCTCACCGGTACGGATGAGCATGGACAAAAAATTCAGCAAAAAGCCCAGGCCGCAGGGGTCACGCCGCAGCAATATGTAGACAATATTGTGGACGGCATTCAAAAGCTTTGGAAGCTGATGAACATTTCCAATGACCGGTTTATCCGCACCACCGACGATTATCATGTTGAGTCGATCAAAAAGATTTTCCGTAAATTGTATGAGCAGGGCGATATTTACAAGGGCTCTTACAAGGGCAAATATTGTACGCCCTGCGAGTCCTTCTGGACCGAGAGCCAGCTGGTGGACGGCAAATGTCCTGATTGCGGCCGTGAGGTGGCGGATGCGGAAGAAGAGGCGTACTTTTTCCGTCTTTCCAAATATGCGGACCGGCTGGTGAAATATTATGAGTCTCATCCCAATTTTTTAGAGCCGCCGTCCCGTTTAAACGAGATGGTCAATAATTTTATCAAGCCGGGACTGGAGGATCTGTGCGTATCGCGCACCTCTTTTGACTGGGGCGTTCAGGTGGATTTTGACCCGAAGCATGTGGTCTATGTTTGGATTGACGCACTGTCCAACTACATCACGGCGCTGGGATACGGCAATGAAAAATACCATGATTTTGAAAAATATTGGCCGGCGGACGTCCATTTTGTGGGCAAGGAAATTGTCCGGTTTCATTCGATTATCTGGCCGGCGATGCTGATGGCGCTGGATCTGCCGCTGCCGGGCCAGGTGTATGGCCATGGATGGTTAAAGTTTGACGGCGATAAGATGAGCAAATCCAAGGGAAATGTTGTGGATCCGGTGATTTTGGTAGAGCGCTATGGCGTTGACGCGCTGCGTTATTTCCTGCTGCGGGAATTCCCCTTTGGTTCGGACGGAAACTTTACCAACGAAGCGCTAATAAGCCGTATCAACGCGGATTTGGCAAACGATCTGGGAAATCTTCTGTCCCGTACGGTGGCAATGGTGGGCAAATACTTTGGGGGAACCTTACCGGCCGGGCAAAAGGCGGACCCGATGGATGAGACGCTTTTGACCATGGCCAAAGAATTGCGGGATAAATACGAAGAGCAGGTGGAAAAGTACGCTTTCCAGAATGCTCTGATCGAGGTGTTCAAGGTCATCTCCCGCGCGAATAAATATATTGACGAGACAGCGCCGTGGGTGTTGGCTAAGGATGAAGGGAACAAGCCCCGTTTGGCGGCGGTGCTTTACAATCTGCTGGAGTGTCTGCGAATCACCACCACACTGCTCATTCCGTTTATGCCGGATACGGCAGAAAAGGCGAGGGTGCAGATTGGTGCTTCTAAAGAAGACTGTACCTGGGAAAAAGCGGCGCAGTTTGGCGTTCTTCCCCAAAATGTGACAGTGCAAAAGGGGGATGCGCTTTTCCCGCGCATTGATGTGGCGAAGGAGCTGGCAGAATTGGCAAAAGCGAAAGAGAGTCCCGCAGAGGGGGAAAAACAGGAGGAAGCGGCCGCGCCGATTACCATTGATGAGTTTGCCAAGGTTGAAATGACGGTCTGCAAGATTCTCGCCTGTGAAAATGTGCCAAAAAGCGAAAAGCTGTTAAAATTCCAGCTGGACGATGGGTCCGGCGAAACCCGTCAGATTCTTTCCGGCATTGCCAAGTATTATAAGCCGGAGGAGCTGGTTGGAAAAACGGTAGTAGCATGCACCAATCTGCCGCCGCGTAAGATGATGGGGCAGTTGTCCAATGGGATGCTATTGTCCGCTGAGAAGGATGACCGGTTAAATCTGGTCATACTGGAGGACAAGGTGCCTGCCGGCGCAAAGCTTTGCTAAAGAAGGTTCCACAAAAGCCGGACGGGAATTTCCCGTCCGGCTTTTAAAGGAA
>CAJUMG010000017.1:8475-20372 GCA_910587335.1 uncultured Oscillospiraceae bacterium | reverse complement strand
TTTCTTGTATCAGAATATTTTTGATTCCCACAGCCATTATAACGGAAAGGATTTTGAAGATCGGGACACGCTGCTGCCCCGCCTTTTTTCCGAAGGGGTTTGCGGGATCATTGACGTTGCGTCCTCCATGCGGTCCACCCGCCGGACGGTAGAGCTGTCCGCCCGTTACGAGCATGTTTACAGCGCCATCGGCGTTCACCCCAACGAAGTGAAGGATATGACCGACGCGGATTACGATCTGCTACGGGAGCTGTCCCGGCTGCCCAAGGTGGTGGCCATTGGGGAAATCGGGTTCGATTTTTACTGGGATGCCAGCGATCGGAATACCCAGCGGGAACATTTCGAGCGGCAGCTGGCTTTGGCTCGGGAACTGGATCTGCCGGTGATCATCCACAGCCGGGATGCGGCCCAGGAAACCTATGACCTTTTGGAAAAATACCGTCCCCGCGGTGTTGTGCATTGCTATTCCGGAAGCGCTGAAATGGTCCAGGAGATTTTGAAGCTGGGAATGTATATTGGATTTACCGGGGTGGTGACCTTTAAAAACGCCAAAAAGGCGGTGAAGGCTGCTGCCTCAGTGCCGATGGACCGGCTATTGATCGAGACGGATTGTCCGTACATGGCGCCGGAACCGACTCGCGGTGTGCGGTGCGATTCCTCTATGCTGGTACACACCGGCAGCAAGCTGGCGGAGATCAAGGGGATCGATGTACAGGAATTATTTGACAAAACCTGCCAAAATGCCTGTGAATTGTTTGGAATCCGACTGTAGAAGCCGAAAGAAACACAAAAGGGGCATTTGTAGAATAGACGTTTTCACCGCGGATTTGACAGGGGCTGTAAGGACAGAACCGAGATGGATGGGGAAGGAGCTGAAAGTAAGGATGATCGTTCAAAAAATTGCGTCCAGCGATGATTTAAAGACCATCATGGAAGAGGAACACAAAAAATATGAAGCGAAAAATGGCGTTGCTTTTAACTTTACACCGTTTAGCTTTGTCGCAAAAGAAGAGGGAGAAATTGTTGGGGCTATAACAGGCTTTACCTGTTATGCAGAGGTGTATATTGATGATTTTGTTGTAATGGAAAATCACAGGGGAAAAGATATCGGAACAAAGCTCATGAAGGCGGTTGAAGAGTATTACAAAGACAGTGGATTTAACAATATGAATCTTTGCACAAGTGAGTTTCAAGCTCCTCAATTTTATGAGAAGTATGGATTTGAGTTGGAATTTGTCAGAAAAAACAAAGATAATCCCAAATTGAACAAATATTTTTATGTAAAATATTTTTAAAAAGGGTTGATCTTAAAAGGTTTTTAAAAATAGATATAGGTGGAATGGAGGTTGAAAAACTGCGAATACCATTTGACAAATTGGCCTGATTCTGCTATAGTAATATCGAAATTGGAATAGGAGAGGATAAAATGCGTAAACTTTCTTGCAAATAAATGAATGTCAGGCACAAAAGCTGCGGCAGTTTTGCTGTTGCATCTGGGGTGCCTTACTGCAAGAAAGAAAATGCGCTTATGATACAAAGGGATTTTTCCGTATATCTTAACCAGGAAATAACTTCCTTCTGTTTTTGCACAGGCCGAGCCGCAAGAATCTTTCTTGCGGCTCTTTTTACGTTTTTTCACAGGAGGAATGTGTATGAGTTTAATTTCGGTTAACCATCTGACCTTTGGATATGAAGGTAGCTATACCACTATTTTTGAAGATGTATCCTTTTCATTAGACACCAATTGGCGTTTAGGACTCATCGGACGAAATGGCCGAGGAAAAACCACCTTTTTAAAGCTTTTAATGGGAAAAGAGGCCTATGAAGGGGAGATTGCTTCCAGCGAAACCTTTGATTATTTTCCTCTTTCCCCTGCAGATCCGTCGATCGACACACTGTCGGTGGTCGATACAGTGTGCAGGGAATATGATTACTGGCGTTTGGTACGGGAGCTGTCGCTTCTACAGGTGGATGAAGAGGTCCTTTATCGTCCCTTTGATACTCTCAGCCATGGAGAGCGGACAAAGGTATTGTTGGCGGCGCTTTTTCTCAACGAGAACCATTTTCTTTTAATCGACGAGCCTACCAATCACCTGGACACGGTGGGAAGGAAGCTTTTGGGAAATTATTTAGCGGGGAAAAAGGGATTTATCCTGGTTTCCCATGACCGGGCGTTTTTGGATTTGTGTGTGGATCACATTCTATCCATCAACCGAGAGGATATTCAGCTGCAAAAAGGCAATTTTACATCCTGGTGGGAGAATAAATGCCGGCAGGATCAGCAGGAGCTAGAGCAGAATCAACGGCTAAAAGGGGAAATACGCCGGTTAGAGCGGTCGGCGCGGCAAAAGGCGAACTGGTCGAATCAGGTGGAACGGAGCAAAATCGGTGCGGCGGATAAGGGATATGTGGGGCACAAGGCTGCTAAAATGATGAAGCGGGCCAAGTCGGTGGAGAGCAGAAGGGAAAAGGCCATCGAAGAAAAGGGAAAGCTTTTAAAAAACCTGGAGACGGCCGATTCATTAGCGCTTCATCCGCTTATATATCACACAGATTTATTGATTCGATTAGAAAATTTTTCTGCTTTCTACGGAGATAAAAAGGTCTTTGGTCCCCAAACGCTTTCCATCTGCCGGGGAGAAAGGGTAGCACTGCGCGGCAAAAACGGATGTGGAAAGTCGACACTGCTGCGGCTGATTCAGGGAGAAGCTTTATCGTTTAGTGGTGGCTTGCAGGTTCCAAAGGGGCTGACCTTTTCCCAGGTTCCCCAAGACACCTCTTTTTTACAGGGGGATCTGCGCGATTTTATTCAGGCAGAGAACCTGGACGAGAGTTTATTCAAGGCGATTTTGCGTAAGCTGGATTTTGCGCGCTCCCAGTTTGATCAGCCGATGCAATTTTTGAGCGAGGGGCAAAAGAAAAAGGTTTTGCTGGCAAAAAGTCTTTGTCAGAGCGCTCACCTATACCTATGGGACGAACCGCTTAATTATATCGATCTTTTTTCTCGTATGCAGATTGAACAGCTGATTTTGAATTTTGAACCGACAATGCTGTTTGTAGAGCACGACGAGGCCTTTACAAAAAAGGTTGCTACCCGGATTATTGATCTGGAATAATAGTAGAGAATAAAAATAGCTGCTTAGAGTGGCTATTTTTATTGGGTGTCAATGAGGATAAATCCTTTCTCAAATTTTCAATAATTTTTCATTTTGGACATACAAAAAAGGAATTCGTCGCTAAAGCGGTGAATTCCTTTCTGCATCTTTTCTACAGTATCCTTGCCGGCGAGTTGTACCAAAACGGCAAAGGAACCGGTCTGCTTCTGCGGGTGATTAGTGAGCGGAAGCAACAAAAATCAAAGCAAGCACACCAAAAACCAGAAGAATCGGCCAGGCTTTTTCCCAAAGAGTCATTTGTCATACCTCCTGCATGGTAAAATACAATGGTTCATTGTCTTAATTATAACGCGAAGTCCTAAAAATGTCCAGATTCTAAAGATGTAATCGGATAATATTCTACATAATAGACAAAAAGAAACAAGATTTTTGGCTATTAAGAAAAGAACCATTTTCAGATAGGGAGATAGTAGAAAAATGGCCACAGGCTCAACACCCATGGCCATAAAACCATCTGATTGTTTACAAAGTAGGTTAATACGAGAAAGACAGAGGGATTATTTTTTATTAAAAACGTATTTGTCCAAACGTTCCATCATCTGCTCAACCGTTTGACGTGGACATGCAAAATTGATGCGTACATGGGTATCTGCATGGAAAGCGCGTCCGTCGCTTACCAGTACGCCGCAATAAGCCATTGCATCCAGCATATCATCCATGGTTTTACCGGTTTCCTTCAGCCAGTCCCCGCAGTCCATCAAGGCCACGTAGACACCTTCATTCACTGAGAATTTTACTCCATGGAAATACCGCGCGCAATAATCCGCACAGTATTGCATGTTGCCGCGGATATAGGCGCACAATTCATCCACCCACTCAGCGCCGCCTTCATAACCGCCGATCAGCGCATAGGTAGACATGATATTGTGGCTATTATAGTGGGACAAAGATTCAGTTTGGAGAATCTGTTCCCGCATATCATCGCGGTAAATGATGTGGTAAGAACCGACCAGACCAGCCAGGTTGAAGGTCTTGGAGGGGGCGTAGAAAGCGCAGGTGATACGTTTCGCCAGATCAGATACGGACTGGGTGGGAATATGTTTTTTGCCTTCGCCAATCATGAAATCCGCCCAGATTTCATCTGAAATAACGGTGACGCCATGTTTTGCCATCAAGTCAATGTAGTCGCTGATCTCGTCTTTGGTCCAAACGCGGCCGGTGGGGTTGTGAGGGTTACAGAAAATTGCGACGCGGATTCCTTTTTCTACGATCTTTTTCTCCATATCCTCAAAATCCATACGGTAGATGCCGTTTTCGTCCTGTTTAAGAGGAGAAGAGACGATATCCATGTTATTGTTTGTGAGAACGCCAGTAAATCCGACGTAAGTAGGAGAATGAACCAAGATCGGGTCGCCAGGTTTGGTAAAGGTATGTAGAACGGCTGCCACACCGCCGAGCACGCCGTTCTCATAGCCGATGTGCTCTTTTTTCAAACCGGTTACGCCAAAGCGTTTTTTCTGCCAATTGATAATCGCATTAAAATAGCGGTCCGGGTCGGCATAATACCCAAACAGCGGGTGGCTCAGGCGTTCCTGCATTGCTTCAATAACCGAGGGAGCGGTAGCGAAATCCATGTCCGCAACCCACATAGGCAAAGGAGTAAAATTCGGATCGGTTTTACGGGGTGCCATTGGATTTATGTCCCATTTAAGTGCATTGTGTCCGGCGCGTTCCCACACCTTATCGAAATCATATTTTCCCATTTGTTTTGACACGACCTTTCTTAAAATCTCTGCCTGCTACGCGGGCAGAGGTATGAAAAATAGCTATAGCTATTTTTCATACGAATTATAATAAAGTCTATCAGATTTTATGGTTTTTGTAAATAAAGTATTGTTCGAATTGATAGAAACATGAATTGGACTAACTTGTATTCGTATAATTTAACTAAAAAATTTTTAGACTGATGGAAAAAGACATCCTTTGGATAGAAAGAAAGGGTCCGTCTCAGTAAAGAAACAGGCCCTTTATAGCTTTAACAAATCGGAAATGTATTTAAGACAGAGTTTCTTTTTCGCTTGCTACCAGCTCTGTCATCTCTTCATTAGCGGGGAAAAGGCGAGGAAGAATCAAAAGCGCCGCAATCAGTAACAGAAAGAAAACACCCAGGGAAATGGGCAGATATATTCCATAGCCAAGCTCTGAAGAAAAACCGGCTACCAGATAGGCAATGGCCGCACAACAGGCAACGGTAAGTGCATAAGGGATTTGGGTGACCACATGGCGCATCAATTCACAGCCTGAAGAAGCGGAAGAAAGGATGACTACATCGGAGATGGGGGAGATCTGGTCGCCAAAAACCGAGCCCGCCAATACAGCGGATAGGGACAGAACGGTCATTTCCGGGGCAAGTGTATCACAGATTGTCACCACAATGGGGATCAAGATGCCGAAGGTTCCCCAAGAGGTGCCGGTGGCAAAGGCCAAAAGCCCTGCTACTATCATGGCGATAGCGGGCAGGAGTGGGACAGGGATGCCCGAATCACGAACGATCCGTGCCACGTATTCGCCGGTCCCCAGATAGTCCCGGCAAACGCTGCTGATGCTCCAGGCCAGAGTTAGAATAACACTGGCGCCGACCATAGACTTTACTCCGTCATTAAAAGCTTTAAAAAATTCTGCCATGGGCATGATTTTGCGGGGAATAAACAGGAAAAATGCCACAAGCAGCGCACAGGCGCCACCTAACGCCAATGCAGTAGGTGCGTCCGTCCTGCCGAATGCTTCCACAAGGGTGAGTTCTTCGGACCAAAAGCCGCCTACATAAAGCATAGCCAGTACCGAAAAGACCAGTAATGCGGCAATCGGGATGGCCAAATCCCAGACACGTCCTTTTGCAGAAGCTTCTATCCGGCTGATTTCGTTTTCGGTTTGGGCTGTGTCGTAAACCCCGTCGCGCCGGGCCTTGGCTTCCGCTTCTGCCATAGGACCGTAATCACCCTTTTTGCGGATACAGATCCAAAACACCATAAAAATGGTGCCAATAGCATAAAAATTCAGCGGTGCGGCATGCAAAAATGCCTGCATACCGCTTACGCCCCCTTCGGCGGGGATATAAGACATAACCGAAGCGGCCCAGGAGGAGATAGGGGCCAAAATCGCCATGGCGGCGGCCATCATATCCACGATGTAGGAAAGCTTTTCCCGGGAAATACGAAACCGGTCGGTTACCGGACGCATGACAGTCCCGCTTGTGATACAGTTAAAATAATCGTCTAAAAACAGGCAAGCCGAAAAAGCGGCGGTAGCTGCAAGGGCGGACCGGCGGCTTTTAAATCGGCCACGTGCCCAGCTGGCATAAGCATTAGAGCCGCCGGCTTTGGTGATGACGGCAACCAGACCGCCCAGAAGGGAGAGGAAAATGATCATGGCAGCATTTTCCCCCAGCTTTGCGATCATGATATCGACAGCGGTGGAAAAGCATTCGACAAAACTCAATTGGTAACATAGCACATAGATAACCGTACCGGATAAAATGCCGCAGATGAGTGAAAAGATAACTTCCTTCGTGATGATTGCCAAAAGGATGGCTACAACCGGAGGAATGATCGACCAAATGCCTACATCCTGCACATGGATACCTCCCAGTTAGAAATAAGCAAAAAGATTTTTTGTTTGGGTATAGCAGCAGGATGATTATAACATTATAAAATGACTTTGTAAACAATATTTGCAGGATATCATTCATTTTAAGGGAGAAAGCTTTTGCGGATGGAGGCTCACAAGATTTCACTTGGAAATATTTGGTCGTTTTTCAGAGGGTTTTTGCATCTTTTTTTGGAAAAACAAAAACTGTTTTATTTGAATTTACCATTTGTTCATAAAAAACATGCATTTTTTGCACATTTTGTTGTGAATCTTTTTGCTTGCCACTTTTCGGGGCTTATGATATAGTAGTTTGGGTTTCTTCTGATATACATATTTAAATAAGTATATGGATCAATCGAAAATAACGTTATTGAGGTGATCGAATGTTCGTTCTGCTTTTCGCCCTGTGGATTTTATTCAATGGAAAAATCACATGGGAGATCTGCCTTTTCGGCTTGGTTATTTCTGGGGCTATTTATCTGTTCGCAATCAAAATGCTGGACTATGACGTCCAAAAAGAATTGCGGCTTTTAAAGAAAATCGGAGGCGTTTTTCATTTCCTGTTGGTGCTTTTGCGGGATATTATTAAAGCCAGCTTTCACGTAATCGGGGTCATTCTTTCCCCGAAAAAGGAGATCGACCCTAAGCTGGTGTTCTTTTATACAGATTTGACCACGAACATGGGTCGGGTTGGTCTGGCAAACGCCATTACCCTGACTCCCGGCACGATTACAGTGTTCTGCGAGCACGAACTGTTCTGTGTTCACGCACTGGATAGTCAGATGTGGATGATTCTCAATTTATGCATTTGCTGAAAAAACTGGAGGACTAAAAAATGAAAGATTTTACCCCTATGTTTTTGTTGGGATCGGTAGTCTTTCTGTCGATTCTGATTTTCTTTTGCATGATCCGCGCTATTAAAGGCCCTCGCTTTACCGATCGCGTAGTGGCGGGCAACATGATTAGCACGATGATAATCGTTATTTTGTCCATCCTTTCGGTTTATAAAAATGAACCTTATTTAATTGATGTGGCGATTGTTTACGCCATGCTGAGCTTTATTATGGTGGTGGTGCTTTGCCGGCTCGTAATCGTCCGCCGCAGAGTACACGAAAAGGAGGAACAGGAAAATGGAAAACGTTAGAATCGTTGCTGGAATGGTCCTGATTGGATTGGGTCTGTTTGTCTACCTGGTGTCGGTTCTGGGTTTGTTTCGGTTTAAATATGTGCTAAATCGAATGCACGCCGCCGCGCTGGGAGATACATTGGGAATTTTATTTGTTCTGCTGGGACTCATTCTGTTGGTGGGCTTTGGCTTTCATGCTTTGCGGATGGGTCTTATCATCTGCTTTTTATGGCTTGCTGGCCCGGTCTCCAGCCATCTGTTGGCAAAGGCGGAGTTCGTAACCTTTAAACACATTAAAACGGAATGCGAGGTGGTTGAGAAATGAGACTGACTTTGGAATTGATTCTGCCGATTTTGCTCATTGTCTGCGCTTTGGCAGTGACCTTTTCAAAAAGACTGTTGGTATCTGTTGTGATTTTTACCTCCTTCAGCCTGGTTATGTCGGTGATCTGGGTGCTGTTGGAAAGCCCTGATCTGGCCATTACAGAGGCGGCGGTAGGCGCAGGTGTCAGCGGACTGCTTCTTGTTTACACATTGAAAAAAATCCACGCGCTGAAGGGAACGAGTGATGAATAAGATGGCCAGAATAAAAAAGGAAAAAAAGACCTCTTGGCAGCGGTTCTGCGCTTGGGTCAACGGCGATGCGCAGGAAAAGAGCCTGCTCCCGGCCGAACCGCCCAAGTTCAAAAAGAAAAAGGCGGAAAAATCCAAAAAACAAAAAGTGCAGCCTGCTAAAAAAGAGTGGATGGGTCTGAGCCGATTTGACCATATTTATCGGGTGTGCGCCGTGCTAATCGGTGTTGTCATTGTCACGGTACTCATGATTACGGTACTGAAGCTGCCGTTGTTTGGCAGCCCGAGCAACCCGGTGGTCAATGAGGTAGTGGAGCGGTATGTAGAAGATGGTCTGAAGGAAACCGGGGCTGTCAATATGGTTGCCGGCATGATTTTGGATTATCGTGCGTTCGACACTTTTGGTGAATCATCGGTGCTGTTTTTGGCGGTGACCTGTGTGACGATGCTGTTGATGCGGGACCGCAATAACATAGATAAAAACGAGGATCTGCTTACAGCCCGTGAGCATATTGTTGAAGAACATGAAGAGGATATTATCCTGACCCAGATCGCCAAACTGGTGATTCCCTGTGTGCTTGTCTATGGCATATATGTAGTGCTCAATGGTCACCTGTCGCCGGGCGGCGGTTTTTCCGGCGGCACGATTATGGGATCGGCGCTGATTTTGTTTGCGGTTTCTTTTGGCATGATCCGGATAAACAAGTTTTTTAACTATGGCACCTTCCGCAAGATCACCTCTTCGGCATTGATGGTTTATGCTGCCTCTAAGGCTTATTCCTTCTTTACCGGCGCAAACCATCTGGAGTCGCACATTCCTCTGGGAACACCCGGCGCAATTTTAAGCTCTGGCCTAATTTTAATTTTGGATATCTGCGTTGGCATTGTGGTGGCCTGTACCATGTATGGGTTTTATGCGCTGTTCACAAAGGGGGAGTTGTAATGGAAAACCTGCTGATTAATCATTATGAAGTCGCAGCGGTGATCCTTTTTGGCATTGGCTTTTTAAATCTTCTTTTGCAGAACAATTTGGTCAAGAAGGTCATTGGCTTTGGCATTATGGATAATGCGGTCTATCTGTTTTTGGCGTCTCAGGGATATATCGAGGGCCGTTTGGCGCCGATTCTTGTGGGAGAGACAGCGCGTGCGGCTGATTACATTAACCCCATCCCCGCGGGTTTGGTGCTCACCGGCATTGTTGTTTCGGTAAGCGTTACGGCATTTTCTCTAGCTTTGATTCAGCGGCTGTATCAGAAATATAAAACGGTCAACTTTGACGAAATCGTCCTGCTGGCCAGACAAAAGGGAGATGAGTGAACCGGTGCCTTTCGTACATAACTTTCCATTTTTCAGCATTTTTATCTGCATGATTTCCGGTATTGTCACCCCGCTTTTGAAAAACGGAAAATGGGCATACCGGCTCAGTCTGGGCGCTTGCAGTGCGGGACTAATTTTATCCGCGATTCTGCTGGGCAGAGTTGGCCCTAAAAACGAAAGCTTTAGCTTTATGATGGGTCATTTTCCGGCGCCTTGGGGAAACGAGCTGTCGGTCGGTCCGCTGGAGGCGGTGTTGGCTACGGCTGTCTGCCTGGTGATGCTGCTGGCATTGCTGGGTGGCCGGCGGGATATTTTCGAAGATGTGTTGCCGGAAAAGCAAAAGCTTTACTTTATCATGATGGACGAGATTCTGGCAGCGCTGCTGGCATTGACCTACACCAACGATATTTTTACCGCATACGTTTTTATTGAAATCAGTACCATTGCAGCTTGTGCCATTGTTATGGCCAAGGACAGTTCAGCTACAATGGTAGCCACCATGCGGTATCTGATTATGAGTCTGCTGGGTTCTGGCCTGGTACTTTTGGGAATTGTACTTTTGTACTGTATTACCGGGCACCTTTTATTTCCCAATCTACAACAAAAGGTATTGGAGCTGGAGGCAACCGGTCAATACGCCATGCCGCTGACCGTTGTCGTGGGGTTGATCGTGATGGGTCTTGGCATCAAGAGCGCGATGTTCCCGTTTCATCTGTGGCTGCCGCCTGCCCATGGATCCGCGACCACTGCCTCTAGCTCGGTTCTGTCCGGACTGGTGGTCAAGGGGTATATTATTTTGATGATCCGGCTGTTTTATAAGGTATTCACCATCGAGGTGATCCGCAGTCTGCGGGTTACCAATATGATTTTCCTGTTTGGGCTGGCGGGGATGATCGTCGGTTCGGTAGGCGCCATAAAAGAAGGGCATATCAAACGGATGCTGGCATATTCTTCGGTGGCGCAGCTGGGTTACGTCTTTATGGGGATCGGCTTGGGTACCGATGTTGGCATTATGGCCGCCTGCTTTCAGATTTTGGTCCACGCCTGTACAAAACCGATGCTCTTTAGCTGTGCCAGCGCACTAAGTGCCGGACGGCATCACAATAAAAAGCTGTATGCCCTGCGGGGTGCTGCGTATGAAAATAAGCTGGCTGGTGTGGGCTTTACCGTTGGCGCTTTGTCCATGATCGGTATACCGTTGTTTGGCGGATTCGCCGCCAAGGTGTTTTTTGCCAGTGCGACAATGGCGCAGCCGGTAAAAATGTGGATGACGCTGCTGACCCTGGCGCTGTCCACTGTACTGAATGCATTGTACTACATTCCTGCGGTTGCGGCTCTTTGGTCAAAACCCACTGAAGGGGAGGCCGGGGAAAAGCAGCCGGCGGACCCGATATTCGCAGCTTCAACAGTTTTGTTCATCGCGGCGGTATTTTTCCTGGGAATTTGCTACCAGCCGGTTGTAACGCTGATTCAAAACGGACTTGCGCTCTTATAAGTCCCGATAAAGAGGTGATCAATTCGTGTTCAAAAATATCGTTTTGCTGCTGCCGATTTTGCTGCCGCTGATTGCCGGCTTGACAGTGTTTTGGCTGCATAACCCCAAAATCCGCCGGATCGTGGTGTCCGCCGCGGTGTTGGGCACGCTGTTTTCGGCAGTGGGGATAAGCTTTCTGCCGGACCTTTCTCTGCGCATTTGGGATTTGGGAGGGAGCATCTCCATCTACCTGCGAATGGACAACCTAAGCAGGTTTTTCCTTTGTCTAGTTTCTGGTATTTGGACGCTGGCGGCGTTTTTTGCCTATGAGTATATGCAGCACGAGGGGAAAGAAGAGCGCTTTTTTGGCTTTTATACCATGACCCTTGGCATTCTGATGGGCATTGGTCTGGCGGGAAACCTGCTGACCCTGTACATGTTTTATGAGATGATGACGCTCATTACAGTCCCGCTGGTAATCCACAACGGTAGCCGTGAAGCGGTGGCGGCCGGATTTAAGTATCTGGGGTATTCCACCTTTGGCGCGGGACTTGCGCTGATTGGATTTTTCTTTCTGGACCGCTATTGCTCTTCCACCGAATTCGCCGCTGGGGGAACCTTGAATTTAAGTCTTGTCTCTGGC
>CAJUMG010000017.1:5908-8465 GCA_910587335.1 uncultured Oscillospiraceae bacterium | reverse complement strand
AAATCTGCTTTTTGTCATTTGGCTTTTGATGATGATCGGCTTTGGCTGCAAAGCGGGTATGCTGCCTTTGCAGGCATGGCTCCCCACGGCGCACCCGGTCGCGCCGGCCCCCGCATCGGCGGTGCTGTCCGGCATTATCACAAAGGCGGGCGTTTTGGCCATTATTCGGGTGACATTCTATCTGTTTGGAGCCGACTTTCTGCGGGGAAGCTGGGCGCAGACCGCTCTGTTGTGTCTTGCTTTGGCAACCGTATTCGCCGGATCGATGCTGGCGTATAAGGAAAAGATACTCAAAAAACGGTTGGCCTATTCTACTGTCAGTCAGGTATCCTATGTGCTGTTCGGACTGTTTTTGCTAAATGGTGTGGGCTTTACCGGCGCGTTATTACAGATTGTGTTTCACGCTCTGGTCAAAAATCTTTTGTTTATGTCAGCGGGCGCTATTATCTATAAAACCGGCAAAACGGATGTGGGTGAGCTGACGGGTATTGGCAAGCAGATGCCGGTGGTCATCTGGTGCTTTGCTTTCGGTGCCCTTTCCCTTATTGGTATTCCGCCCACAGCGGGATTTGTCAGCAAATGGTATCTGGCGCAAGGGGGAATTTCCGAATACGGAATGCTGGGTATTGTCGGGGCGGCGGTCCTTTTGGTCAGCGCGCTTCTGACTGCTGGATATCTGCTTCCTATTGTAACCCGCGGCTTTTTCCCGGGCCGGGATTTTGATTATGCGAATTTGGAGAAGAAGGAACCTTCCCGCTATATGACAGTGCCGTTGGTGATTCTTGCGGTTCTGGCAGTATTGCTGGGTGTTTTCCCGGGTCCGCTTACAGAGTTTATCGGCGGCATTTCTGCCGCAATATTTTAACGTTGGGAGGGGAAGCTTGTGCCTGTTTGGATGCTGTGTATACCGGTTTTATTTCCGATTTTGGCCGGTGCTTTGATGTTGGCCCGTCCCATAGAAGACCGACGCAAACGCCAGATTTATGTGGCTGGCGCGGTGATCATAAATGCGGTGCTGGCGCTGGCGGTGCTTGTTTGGACGCCGGATGGCGTGTTGACCTTAATCCGCTTTTCCGATACAATGCAGATTGCTTTGCAGATTGATGGAATGGGCCGGATTTTTGGTATTCTGGTTTCGCTCTTGTGGCCGCTGACCACCTTTTATTCCTTTGAATATATGAAACACGAGGGTAGGGAGAATAAGTTTTTCGGCTTTTTTACCATGACCTTTGGGGTGATTGTTGGCGTTGCCTTCTCAGACAACTTTTTGACCTTATATCTGTTCTATGAATTGCTGACTTTGGCGACCTTACCGCTGGTCATGCACTCGATGGATGGAAAGGCTCGCTATGCCGGCAAAAAGTATTTAATCTATTCATTGTCCGGCGCGGCATTCGCTTTCATCGCCATGATTTTCCTGCTCAGCTATGGATCAACGCTGGATTTCATTTTCGGCGGTGTGCTGGACCCCGCTAAAACGGGAGGGCGGGAAGCACTTTTACAAACGGTATTCGTTTTGGGATTTTTTGGCTTTGGCGTAAAGGCGGCGGTATTTCCCTTTCATGGCTGGCTGCCAGACGCTTCGGTCGCGCCGACCCCGGTGTCCGCCCTGCTACACGCGGTTGCAGTTGTTAAAGCGGGTGTCTTTGCGGTGATACGGCTGACCTATTACGGTTTCGGCTGTGATTTTTTGCGTGGTAGCTGGGCGCAGACGGTCGTGATGGCGGCGACTGCGTTCACCATTGTATATGGATCGGCTATGGCTCTTCGCACCCCTCATTTAAAGCGGCGTCTTGCCTATTCCACTGTCAGCAATCTGTCCTATATTCTTTTTTCTGTTACCTTGATGACCCCGGCCGGCCTGGTAGGAGGCCTGTCTCATATGGTGTTTCACGCGGTGATTAAAATTACGCTGTTCTTTTGTGCCGGAGCGATTATCTACAAAACCCACCGGGAATATGTCTATGAGCTGGAGGGTTTTGGCCGCTCTATGCCGGTTACCATGGCGGCGTTTACCATCGCTTCGCTGGGACTAATGGGCATTCCGCCTTTGGCAGGCTTCGTCAGCAAGTGGAATATCGCCACTGCCGCGGTTGATACGGGGAGCCCGCTGGCTTGGGCCGGTGTAGCTGCGCTGATCATTTCGGCCCTTTTAACGGCATTGTATCTGATGGCGGTGGTCATTCGGGCATATTTCCCGGGCAAAGGCTTTGATCCCACCTCGGTTAAAGAGGTAAAGGACCCAAACCGGCTGATGACAGTTCCGCTGATTGTGTTGAGTGTTGTGTCAATTTTGCTCGGCCTTTGCGCTTCGCCTTTGCTTGCAGCGTTTGAAAAGATTGCGGCTGGTTTGCTGTAATCGCCGAAACCATGAAAGTTTGGAGTGAGAAGATGGGCAGTTTCTTATTGATTTTTCTGGTGCTGTTTCCCATAGCCGGTGCGGTTGCCAGCTATTTGACCGGGCGAAAAAGCAAATCGGCGCGGGACTGGCTGGTTTTGGCGGTTACGGCCATCGAATTATTGGGGACCTTGCTGCTTTTGTATTTCCCTGGCGCTG
>CAJUMG010000017.1:0-5898 GCA_910587335.1 uncultured Oscillospiraceae bacterium | reverse complement strand
CTTTGCGGCTAGAGGCAATATGCGGCTTGGGACTCACCTTTCAGGTAGATGGCTTCCGGATAGTTATGGCACTTTTGACTGCAGCGATTTGGATGATGACAACCCTTCCATCCAGATCCTACTTTGCTCACCGGCGCAACCGCAACCGGTACTATCTGTTTTTATTGTTGGCGTTGGGGTCAACCATGGGAATTTTCCTTTCGGGGGATCTATATACGACGTTTATTTTCTTTGAAATGATGTCTTTTGCCTCTTATGTTTGGGTGGTACAGGAGGAAACGCCAGAGGCGATTAAAGCTTCTCGCAGTTATCTGACTATTGGTGTATTAGGTGGCTTGGTTACGCTGATGGGTATATTTTTGCTGTATCATCTGGCAGGGACTTTGCAGTTTGACGCTCTGCGAAAAGCCTGTGCGGCAGTAGAAGACCGGCGGCTTTTGTATGCGGCTGGCAGCTGTGTCTTGTTTGGGTTTGCGGCTAAAGCGGGAATGTTTCCGTTGCATTTTTGGATGCCCAGGTCCTACACGGCGGCACCGGCGCCTGCTACAGCGGTTTTGTCCGCTGTACTGAGCAAGGCTGGAATTTTTGGCGTGCTGATTGTATCCTGCGATGTTTTTTACCACGACATCAATTGGGGTATGCTGATCCTGATATTAGGTGTTGTGACCATGCTGCTGGGAGCGGTCTTGGGCCTTTTTTCCATCAATTTAAAAAGGACGTTGGCCTGTTCCTCTATGTCCCAGATTGGCTTTATCCTGGTCGGTGTTGGTATGCAAGGACTGCTGGGAGCACATAATCAGCTGGCGGTATACGGCACAGTATTGCATATGGTGAACCATTCGCTGATTAAGCTGATTCTTTTCGTTATCGCTGGGGTGATCTTCACTCAAACGGAAAGCTTGAACTTAAACGAGATCCGCGGATGGGGCAGAGGCAAGCCTCTTTTGGCATTTTGTTTTTTGATGGCGGCTGTGGGCGTTGGCGGTATTCCGTTGTGGAGCGGCTATATCAGCAAAACGCTGCTGCATGAAGGAATTGTGGAATATATCGAGATTCTGGCAGCGCAGGGCGGCGCAGGTCTTATGCGGGTGATTGAATGGCTATTTTTGATCGCTGGCGGCATGACGCTGGCTTACATGACAAAGCTGTTTGTGGCCATTTTTATCGAGCAAAAGCCTGAAAGCACAGTTGAAAAGAGCAAGTATATGGATAAGCCCACTGCGGTTATGCTGACGGTTTCTGGCCTAATACTGCTGTTCTTTGGCCTGTTCGCCCATGGGACGATGGATAAAATCGCCGAGGCTTCTCGCTCATTTTTGGGTGGAGCAGAGCTGGAACATACAGTGCAGTATTTTTCCTGGACTAATTTGCAGGGAGCACTGATTTCCATCTGTATTGGTGTGGTGCTGTACTTTGGTGTGGTACGCCTGCTGCTCATGAAGAAGGATGGACAAGGCGTGCGGGTTTATGTGGACCGCTGGCCGCGCTGGGCCGATTTGGAGAAAGTAGTATACCAGCCTCTTTTACAGGGCTTGGCCTTTATAGGTGCGTTTTGTTCCCGTGTTGTGGCCTCTGTGGCAGATTGGATCATTCTTTTGGTCCATCGACTGTTTTATAAAAAAGCGCCGCAGACTGTGGAGCCTAAAACAAACGAGCAATTTGGCGCTTACTCTGATCGTCCGGTTCACCGGGGAATCGTGGGAGAGACCCTCGCTTACGAGCTGCTTTTGTACGGTGCTGGCGTTGTGGCTACGCTATTATACCTGCTGCTGCAAAAATAGTTTTTAGCGTGACCAGGTACAAGGGAAATCCAAAAGTGAAAGCGGAGGGAAGACATTTTTGTCTTTCCCTCCGCTTTTTAACACGGCAGCTCAATCCAATACCGCTGAACCCATTCGCCTTCTAAAAGCCGCTCGTCCTCTAACACACCGCCACAACGCAGAATTGTCTGAGCAGACGCAGGATTTTCTTTATCACAGGTGATGAGCGCCCGGTCGATCCCAAGCTTTTTTACATAGGGCAGAGCCATAGAAAGCATTTTGGCGGCTAGTCCTCTGCCGCGGTATGAAGGCCGCACACCGTATCCAATATGTCCGCCGTAGGAAAGCAAATAGTCGTTTAACCGGTGGCGAATATCAATCGCGCCTAAGATCTCCTGTTTTTCGTTTATAAGAAAAAAGACGGTAGCGGGGACCTGACCTTCTTCCGGAGCAGTTTCCCGGCGACGCAGAGTCTGCAACAGCTGTGGATAGGTTAAACCGTCTCCCCGAACAGCGAAAGGGACGATTTTTTCCTGCCGCTGTTTCCAATCAGTACGAAAGTTTTCATAAGCCTGCTCCAGATCGCTGGAAGGCTTTACAAGATACAACTGCATTTTCTTTTCCCCTTTTTTGAAAAATTTCTTTCATCCTATCACATACACATCAGAAATACAAGTAAGTGGCGAAGAAAGACGTTGCCGGTTTGTCCATTATAGTGTATGATTAGAAAAGAAAAAGGAGGCGAAAGATTGGATCAGAGAGTTTGTGCATTTACTGGGCATCGTCCCTCTCATTTTGCCTTTGGCTATCAAGAGGCGCATCCCGACTGTATACGGATAAAAAACGCTATTGGGCTGGCTATTTCATCCTTGGTGGACAGGGGAGTGACTACCTTCATCAGCGGAATGGCCCAAGGGGTAGATTTATGGGCGGCACGGGAAGTTTTAAAGCAGCAGGGACAAAAGGATCTGCGGCTGATCACAGTTCAGCCCTGTTCCAATCAGGCGGATCGGTGGCCAGAAAGCTTTCGCTATGAATACAACGAAATTCTGCTTTTGAGTGATGAGCGTGTTTGTCTGCATGAAACTTACACGCCGTACTGTATGATGGAACGAAATCGCTGGATGGTGGATCATGCCGATATTTTGCTGGCGGTTTACGACGGCGGCAGCAGCGGCGGAACGGCCTCGACCGTTCGGTATGCTCAAAGCAAAAAACGTGAAATTTGGCTATTGGATCCCAAAACCCTTCTTCTGGTACAGCTTAAGCCGCCGGAAGAAGATGAACAACTATTCTTTCAGCTATGATCTTGAGGGAATGTTCATACACATGGATGGAACACTCCCAGATGATGTCTTGCTTTTTTGACGTGCCCTTCTATTATGGTTCAATGGTTATGTGCTGCCTATAACAAAAACAGCGGTGGTTTTGAGTGATCCAAAACCGCCGCTGTTAGGCGTGTGAAAATATCGCTGCTTGTACGACGGGCTTTTTCCTTTGCTGTCGTGCGGTAGTTTGTTCTTTTATTGTATCAATACCAATCGTGCTTTTCGTTCCGGTCAAGGGCATTGATCTGCGCCATCTCAGCCTCGGTCAACGCAAAGCCGTACAGCTCGGTGTTCTCCTTGATATGGTCCGGATTGCTGGAGCCGGGGATGACCACCACGCCCTTTTGCAGATTCCACCGGAGGATCACCTGGGCCGAGGATACACCGTGGCTTTTGGCGATGGCGGAGATCACTTCATCGCCCAGCAGCTCCGCGGTATGTCCCCGCCCTCCCAGGGGATACCAGCCCTGCACCACAATGCCCAGGTCCTGCATGTAGGGGATCACATCGTTTTCCTGATAGTAGGGGTGAATCTCGTTCTGCACCAGTGCCGGGGTGATGGTCACCTGAGGGAGAAATTCTTCCAACTCCTTCACATACCAGTTGGACAGGCCGATGGAGCGGATCTTTCCCGCCGCCACAAATTTTTCCATCGCCTGATACGCCTTGACATCGTTCCGGTCGGGGTGGTGGAGCAGCATCATATCCACATAGCCGATGTCCAGCCGGTCCAGACAGGCTTGAATGGCGGTTTCCGGGTCCGCCATCTCGCTGCCGGGGTAAATCTTCGTGATCACGAAAATTTCTTCCCGTGGGATACCCAGCTCCTCCATCGCCTCCCGAATAGCTTGTCCCACTTCCTTCTCGTTTCCGTAAGCGGAAGCTGTGTCAATGAGCCGGACACCGTTAGCTAAAGCGGACTTTACAGCGTTTACACAGGTTTCCCCATGAAGGCTGTAAGTCCCCAGGCCGTTGATGGGCATTTCATAGCCGCTGTTCAGGGTAACGGTTTTGGTTTCAAAGCTGAGCTTACCGGGAACGTTGGAAGCTAAGGAAAACGTAATATCCACATCTCCACCGCCAAGGGCTGCCCGCAGGCCGCTGGGATTGTCAATTTTGCCAAGTCGGGTAAAGCTCCAGGAATTCTCCGCATAGTAAACGGTGATTTGATTCCCTTGATAGAGGATAATATCCCCTGTTGTGCTCGTGATTTGCTCGTCGTTTCGGGGCAGCGTGGTTCCTAACGCTCCGACCTTCTCAAAGCTGCCGTAGTCGTGGGTGGAAACCGTCAGCGGACCGCTATTTAATAATTCGGCGAAGGCTTTTGCGGAGGGATTATCCGCCAGAGTGGCGGGATAGGTATGTCCATTGAACGAAACATTGATTTTTATTGCGGCGGTATTTTCGGGAGCGGGCAGCTCCAAGCCGCCGATCCATTCCTCCATCTCGCTCCGGGAGGCTCCGCCGGCAAACCGGCGTCCGGCGAGCCAATTCGCACCGCTGGTCAGAGGGTGCAGGTTGGTGTCGCTGGAGCCGATACCGCTGGAGTGGGAGGTGCAGAAGGGAACGATAGTCTTTCCGGTAAAGTCGTAGCTTTCTAGAAAGGTGTAGATGATCTTCGGCGCTTGGCCGTGCCAGATGGGATAGCCAAGGAACACCACATCATAATCCGCCATGTTGCCGACACCCCCGGAGATGGCGGGTCGGGCGGAGGAATCGTTCTGCTCCTGGTCGGCCCTGCCACCTGTGTAGTAGGCCAGGTCGGCGTCCGTATAGGGAACCTCCGGGATGATCTCGTAGAGGTCTGCGTTTAGAATATCTGCCGCGTACTCCGCCAGGGGGCGGGTGGTATTGGTGGCGGAGAAATAGGCCACCAGGACTTTGCTGTCTGCCGTCGGGCTCGGCTGGGTTTCAGACGTAAGCGCTACGCTATTCACATCTGTTTTGCTGCTGGCTGCGGGAACCTCCGCCCCAGAACAGGAGGTCACGGTCAGCAGACAGAGCATACAGACTGCCGTTGCGAAAGAAAAAAGTCTTTTTTTCATACAGTCACCCTCACCGATTAAAATTGGTCCAGTGGGCCGTCTCCGCAATAGGCGGGATTACGCCTTGCTGGCTTCCGGCCCGGATAGATTTCAGAAGCCACGCCATATATCGGCCTAGGTTCCGCCTGAAGCGGCTCGGCAATTTTGGCCAATGCCAGATAGGTGCGGCCACTTTTGCGGGCGCTTCCGTTTAACAGTAAGATTTGCATGGGCAGCCTCCTTTAGCAAAGATTTTCCTGAAAGAAAGCTGTCAGCTTGTCAAAGGGGATTGCATTCTTGCCGCCGCCATCGTACAGATCGGTATGCACAGCATCAGGGATGATGAGCAGCTCCTTGTTGTCTCCGGTCAGCTTCCCAAAAGCGTCCCTGCTGAAATAGCAGGAGTGAGCCTTCTCTCCGTGGACCAGCAGAACGGCGCTGCGAATCTCGCCGGCGTAGCAGAGGATAGGCTGGTTATAGAAGGACATACAGCCGATTTTGTTCCAGCCGCCGTTGGAGTTAAGGGAGCGGGCGTGGTAGCCCCGGACGGTCTTGTAGTAGTCGTAGTAATCTTTGACAAAAAACGGGGCGTCCTCCGGCAGGGGATCGACCACACCGCCGCCCAGCTCGTAGCTGCCGTTTTTGTAATCCACGATCCGCTGGGCGTTCATCGCCTTTCGTTTCTCGTAGCGGGCTTCCTCGGTGTTCTCAGCGTCAAAGTAGCCCTGGGCATTTGCTCATGTGAGATAAAGAAGTAAGAGAAGTGTAAAAAATTTTGCCGTTCCC
>CAJUMG010000016.1:28484-42010 GCA_910587335.1 uncultured Oscillospiraceae bacterium | reverse complement strand
AAGAGATGCAGTGGATGCGCACCAAATCCGTTACCGCCGGCGACTTCTTCCATGGCACCTTGGAAGTGATCGAGCGGGACGACAGTGTTATCCTGTTCTACGGTGAAGACGCCACCCGTCCGCAGATGGAGCGCGCAGAGAAATTCCTGCACACCATCTGCAAAAACGTAACCGTATTCGACACCGCGAAATACGAGCTGCCCGGCATTGACAAGAAGTTCCGCGGCCTGTTCTCTCCCATCGTTCTCAGCGGCATCACCGGCAGAATCGGTGTATACCTGGAGGAATACGGCAAACATCCGATGCCCATCAGAAGATACTACAGAAAACTGGATTATTAATCTGTTTGGGATTATACCTTTGTTTTCCAAAAGCGCCGTGGGGTTTCCCGGCGCTTTTTTGGAAAGATTTCTAAGCAATTTTTTAAGGAGGATTCTACAATGCCTACTCTGTTAAACTACAATCCGGAAAAATCTCTGGAAATGGGCAAAAAGGCAATGGCCAAAAAAGACGATGTAATCGCCGTTGTGGATAAAATCTGCAAAGAGGGCTTTTCCAACCTCTTCTTTGTCGGCGTTGGCGGCACTTTGACCCAGGCCTGGAGCTATGAAGCGACCTTAAAGCCCATCGCCTCCTTTCCCTTCTATGTAGAGCACGCTGCTGACTTCAACACCGAAGGCAACAAAAAATTCGGTAAAGACTCTGTTTTGATCGTGACCTCCGCCACCGGAAACACCAAAGAGGTTGTGGAGACGGTTGAAACCGCGAAAAAGGTTGGCGCCCGGGTGATCTCGGTTGTCGGCGCGCCCAACACCCCTTTGGTGGAGATGGCCGACTACTCCATCGAGGGTTACGGCGATTTGATCTTTTACATGATGCTTTTGCGCTTTGCTTATAACAAAGGGGATTATCCGGAATATGACGAGATGGTCAAAAATCTGGAGAATCTGGTCGACGTTCTGCCTTATGCGGAGAAACAGGCAGACGAGTATTGCGAAGCTTATGTCAGAGCTCACCGGGATGACAAAATCCAGTATCTGATCGGTTCCGGCAACCTGTGGGGTCCCACCTACTCCTACGCTATGTGCATTATGGAAGAGATGCAGTGGATGCGCACCAAATCCGTTACCGCCGGCGACTTTTTCCACGGCACCTTGGAGGTCATTGAGCGGGACGACACGGTTCTGCTGTTTTTCGGCGAAGACGAAACCCGTCCGCAGATGGAGCGGGTGGAAAAATTCCTGCACACCATCTGTAACAATGTTTATAAGTTCGACACCGCTTCTCTGCCGCTGCCCAATGTAGATCCCAAGTTCCGCGGCCTGTTCTCTCCGCTGGTTATGCACTGCTTTACCAGCCGGATCGAGGCTTATCAGGAAGAGGCGGGCAAACATCCGCTGGCCATTAGAAGATACTATCGTCAGCTGTCCTATTAAAATTGGGGGAAGGTCCCGCCTTGGCGGGGCCTTCTTTTCTTTGCGCTTTTCGGGCAATATCTTGCAGTCTGCTCCAAAATCATTGACGGCGACAGGTGAATATGGTATTCTGTATATAACGACATAGGACATCTTTTGCCCGTTTTTTGCATATGGCAAAAGAACCATTATGGAAAGGATGAATGCTTAATCATGGATTGGAAAACACTCTGCGCTGACGTTGCTAAATGGGCCGAAGCCCATCGCGAAGAATTTGTCAAGGATATTTCGGATGTTTGCCGCATCCGCAGCACCAGCTACTATAATCCGGACAGCGCCACCGAGCCTTTCGGACCGGCCTGCCGCCAGATGCTGGACAAGGCGCTGGAAATGTCCGCTGCCTACGGCTTTGAGACCCGCAACTACGATAATTTCTGCGGCAGCGCCGTCTACGGCAACAACCCGGACAACGACTCCATCGGCATTGTGGCCCATATGGACATTGTGCCGGAGGATTTTTGCGGCACCAACGCGGCCAGCGGCGGATGGACCCACGATCCCTTTGACCCGGTTTTGTCCGAGGATGGAAAATATCTGTTCGCCCGGGGAACCTGTGATAACAAGTCCTGCGGCATCATGGCTCTATACGCCATGCGCTACTTAAAAGAGCATGATATCAAGCTAAAAAACAACGTCATGCTGGTTTACGGTCTGAACGAGGAAATCGGCATGAAGGATATGCCGGAGCTGTTAAAGCGGGAAAAGCCCTCGAAGATCTATCTGGTGCCCGACTCCAAATATCCGGTATGTATCGCTGAATCGGGCAGCTCTCGCTACGGTCTGCAATCCGCTAAGCTGGATAGCAGCAACATTGTGGACATCTATTCCGGCCGGACCGACGAATGGTGCGGACCCACTGTCAGTGTACCAACGGATGAAGCTTACGCCATTTTAAGCGGCATTGACCCGGAGGTAGCCCGCTTTGCTACCATGTTCTACGATCATACCCGGGTGGAAGTACTGGAAAACGGCAACGTCAAGATTGTTGTCTCGAAGGATGAGAAGATCACTGCCTCCGCCCGGCTGTGTCATGTACTGGCAAAATGCGGCCTGATCCCGGATCGCAAAGCGGTTGAAGCTTTGGAGTGGATGGCCTGGTACACCTCCGACGCCACCGGCGCGCATATGGGCATCGCCTGTAACGACGGCCCTGGCGATCCTCTGTCTATCCGCTTTAACTATATTCGTTTCGAGGACAGCAGAATCGTGCTGTACACCAATCTTCGCTGGCCCTCTTTGGCTGACAAGGAAAAGCTTCACGCCAAAATCGAGGAAAATTGGGCTGCTTCTCCCATGGAAGTACGGCAGCGCCGCCTGATGGATGGCTACTACATCGACCCCAAGGACCCGCGGGTGGAAAAGCTGGCGCAGGTGGCTAAAGAGGTGCTGGGCCGGGACGACATCCCCTACCTGACCGACGGCGGCACCTATGCGGAGGTTCTGCCCAATGCCATTCCATATGGCGCAACGGTGCCGGACCGCGTCCGTTTGTTTGGCATGGTCAAAGGCGGCGCCCATCAAGCCGACGAATACTGCGACATCCCCAATCTGCTACTCAATATGCAGGTATATGTTCGGGCGCTGATTGAATTGGACGAAATGTATTCGAAATAATAAGGAAAGAAGGATGATCCCCATGGATTGGAAAAAGCTTTACAGCGAGGTAGACCAGTGGGCTGCGGACCATCGGCAGGAATTCATCGACGATGTCTCCGAGGTCTGCCGCATTCGCAGCGTCAGCATCATGAACAAGCAGGACCCGGAAAAACCGTTTGGAGCGGCTTGCCGCCAGATGCTGGACAAAGCGCTGGAAATGTCCAGCCGCTACGGCTTTGAAACCCGCAACTACGATAATTTCTGCGGCAGCGCCGTCTACGGAAACAATACGGACAACGATTCCATCGGCATTTTCTCTCATATGGATATCGTTCCTGAAGGGGAGGGCTGGACCCACGATCCCTTTGACCCAATTCTGTCCGAGGACGGGAAATATCTGTTCGCCCGAGGCACTGCGGACAACAAGTCCTGCGGCATTATGGCCCTGTACGCCATGCGCTACTTAAAAGAGCATGACATCAAGCTAAAAAATAATGTGATGCTGGTCTTTGGCATGAACGAGGAGATCGGCATGAATGACATTCCCGAGTTTCTGGCCCGGGAAAAATGCCCCAAATTCTCTCTGGTCCCGGATGCCAAATACCCCATCACCTATGCGGAAAAGGGCATTACCAAGTCGGTGCTCAAATCCCCGAAGATGACCGGCAACCTGAAAGATATGTGGTCCGGATTGGCGGTCAACGCCGGTTCCCCCATCGCCTGGGCGGTACTGGAGGGTGTAGAGCCGGAGCATGCCAAAAAGGCGTTGGAGAAATTCGAAAAAACCTCGGTAGAGGCAGTGGAAAATGGTGTGAAGATCACGGTGGAAAAGGACGAAAACAAGGTTGTCCGCGATCCCATCGGCACCTGGACCGCCACCGCCCGTCTGTGCAAGGTTTTAGCGGGCAGCGGTCTGCTCACCGGCAACGGCCAGGAGGTTTTAGACTGGATGGCGGATGTTTCGGACGATTATCGGGGCGAAAAAATGGGCATTGCCTGCAATGATGAGCCCAACGGTCCGCTGCGCTGCTCGTTTAACATGATCCGCATGGAGGAAGGCCACGTCTGTTTCTATCCTGATATCCGCTATCCCTCCTTGGCAGATCAGAACAAGGTGCTGTCCGGTATTAAGGCCGCGTGGGAGGCTTCTCCTATGGAGCTGGAATCCTTCAGCAACCTGGATCCGTTCTACATCTCCTTGGACAATCCCTTTGCCCAAAAGCTGATCGAGGTTTCCCGGGATGCGCTGGAGCAGCCGGACATTGAGCCGTTAAAGGACGGCGGAACCTATGCCCGCCGCCTGCCCAACGCCATCCCCTACGGCGCTACCGTTCCCGGGCGCGTGCGGCTGTTCGGCTTTGCCAAGGGCGGCGCCCATCAGGCCGACGAATACTGCGACATCCCCAATCTGCTGCTCAATATGCGGGTATATGTCCGTGCGCTGATCGAGCTTGACCAGATGCTGTAATCTGTGCTATACTATCTTTATCTCGACAATTGTTTTTTGGGAGGCTTTTCTATGGCAAAGTTTCAACCAGCTCCCGACGAAGCTTTAGTCGGCAACGGTGCAATGTCACTTTTCCAAAAACAAGGACTGACTAAAAAGCCTTTTCAGGGAAAAATCTATGTGACAAATAAACGGGTATGTTTTTATATGGATCTATCCGGAACCGCCCTCATGGATCTTCCATTGGCAGAGATCAAGGGCTTTACTGTTAAAAAAACGCTTTTTATCACCCAGGTTACCATCCACAGCCAGGCGGGTGAGGATTACCCTCTTACCGGCTTTCCCGCTAAGGATCTGCAAAACTGGCTGCGGCAGGTAGGCGTTCAGGCGCTATAAGAAGCATAGAAAGAAAATCATCGAAAGGAGCACCAATTCATGGGCTGGAAAATGCGAATGGTATATATTTCCAATGGGAACCGATATGCCGCCCAAGGGATAGGTGCGTCTATTTTTCGATGGTGACGGCATGTTCTTTGCCCGGCAGTTTGGGGCCGGACGAAAAGCGCATGGCCTGTGGCCATGCGCTTTTTTGCATCTATTCCCTTTTCATCAGTCAAATTTCTGTGAAAGGGTTATATGTATGAAACTGAAAAAACAAATCCGGCTGCTCTATCTGCTGGAAATTTTCGGCACCTTCTCTTTGACCGACGGCGTCTGGATTATCTTTTTGCTACAGCGGGGATTCTCCCTAATGGATGTAGGAATCGCTGAGACGGTGTTCCACATTGCAAGCTTTCTGTTCGAGATTCCCTCTGGGGCGATTGCCGATCTGTTCGGACGCAAAAAGACCTTGATTGCCAGCTATCTGTGCACCATTTTGGCTGCTTTTTTAACGCTGACCGCCTGGAATCTGCCCAGTCTTTGCCTGGCAATGGTGTTCACCACCTTGGGCTACAATCTGGACTCCGGCACTCGGGACGCGCTGACCTATGACAGTTTGAAAGCTTGTGGAGAGGAAAGCCAGTACCTGTCGGTCAATTCCAACCAACGCTTTTTATGCAGCGTTGCCGTCAGTCTTTCCAAGCTGACTACCGGGATTGCCGGGCGGATCGGCTATGTTCTATCCTATTGCTGCAACATGGTCTTTTCCGGCATAAGCGCGCTCATCGCCGGCAAGATGGAGGAACCGGTTGTTACCCAGGTGCAAAAAAACCGTCCCCACTTTTCCCTGTCCACCCTTGGCCGGGACATTCTGCGGCAGATAAGGGACAGCGTCTGTTTTCTGCGGCAGCATCCGGCGATTGCCGCCAAAATGGCACTGGATGCGCTGACCGGGTGCGGCGCCACCCTGACCATCTTCTTTTTACAGCAGCATTTTTCCGCCCAAAGGATTTCCTTGGGGTGGATTGGCGTTTGCCTGCTGATTGTCGAAGCTGGCGGCATGGCCGGAACCAAATGCGCTCCCTGGCTGGCGGCTCGGTTTTCCTTTGGCCGTCTGGCCGGGTCCTGTGCTTTACTAAGCGCACTGTCTATTCTGATGGTCGGTTCCTTCCAGCCTGTTTTGTCCGTATTCGGCGGTTTTTTGCTCCGCTTTTTCTCTTTGGTGCTGGAAACTGCCACCAGCGGAGAAATCAACCGGGACCTCCCATCCGATCAGCGGGCGACTTTAATATCTGTAGGCTCCCTTCTGTTCAGCACCGCGATGATCGCTGCTACGCCCATCCTCAGCTATTTGTGTGAAACACACGGCACCGGTCAGGCTTTTTGCCTGGAAGGGGCGGCTCTCGCAGGGATAGCGGCGGCGATTCTATTGTTCGGTAAAAAGGCGTTTAGGGCATCGGCCTTGTCAGAAAAGGCGGATCTATCGTAAAACTTGTCCGGGATCGCTTTACATATCTCTGGTAGAGACTTATATTTTATACAATTAGAAAATTAGTATCGATTCATTACAAATCGGATAACTTTTTCAACAAATTTTCACATTTTTTGCTAGCGCCGGACCGCTGGTTTTCGTATAATAAGAATTAGCTGATCCGGTAAAACCTGCCGGCAGATTTATGTGAAAGGAATACTCCCATGAAAAAACGCTTGACCGCTTTATTTCTTGCCGTTTTGGTCGTTGTTGCGACCCCTATAACGGCGGAAGCCGCTTCGACCTATCGTGGCCAGCTGAACAGTATCGAGCGGGAAATCTATGATGCGATGGCCTCTTATCTGCCCTACGGGTATGATTCTTTCAGTTACGAGCTCTCTCAGTCACAGGTATACTCCTCGGCCGAAGAGGCCAACGCCGGTATGCAGTGGTTGGTCGCCCGCGCCTACGAGGCCTTTTACCGGGACCATCCGGAGGTGGTCTGGCTGGACAAGCAGGGGTTTTCTTTTTCCTCTCAATATTATATGGAGGGGGAAATGATCTACATTGTGGGATTTTCCCTGCGCGCTTCTTTTACCACCTCCTCTTATCAATCGCAAAAGTCTGCTTTAGAAGGGGCTGTCAGCACCATTGTGCAAAATGCCACTGGTACGGATTATGACAAGGTGCGGTATTTTCACGATGAAATTCTCGCCCGGTGTACCTACAATACCAGCGCCGTTTCTTATTATGATCCCGTTTCCTGTGAGGCTTACGGTGCTTTGGTGCTGGGCAGCGCCATCTGCGAAGGGTACGCCAAAGCGTTTAAGCTTTTGTGTGACCGATCGGGGATCCCCTGTGAAATTGTAGGTGGAACGGTAGATGGCGAGGCCCACATGTGGAATTATGTCCAGCTGGGCGGCAGCTACTATCTGGTGGACGTCACCTTTGACGACGCACCTGGCGAAACTGGCTACAACTACTTTTTGAGAGGCGCCGCATCGGTGACCGATCATCTGGAAAGCGGCGGCCTGCTGGAGGGGTACTCTACTGGATTTTCCTATCCCTCTCTCTCCTGGAATGATTATGTCCCTGGGGAGGATGACGGAAACGCCGTCGCGCCGATTATAGGCGGCGGGTCCGAATTGGCTTCGGAAGAAGCTGTCCAGCCGGAAAGCTCGGTGGAGCGTCATCCGGCTGTTATCCCCGAGACGGAAGAGGGGTTTTGCCGTGTATCCTGCCTTTTCTCCAAAAACGGCCGATTTTGGGTCCGGAAGGATGGCGCTGGTTTTTCCCAGGGAAGTCAGGCAATCGAAGAAGGGACCGGCCTGCAAATTCTTGCCTTTCCAGAACCGGGTTATCGGGTAGAAGAAATTGTTGTGACCGGTAAGGACGGAGAAATTGTCTCCGCACAAAACCGCTGCTCTTTATCCTTTTCGCTGGAAAAGGACTGCCAAATCCAGGTAATCTTTCAAAAAATCGCCGCATAGATGTTAGTGGTTCTTTCTCTTACAAAAAGGCAACGCCAAGGGACACTTCCTTTGTGAAGTGTCCCTTACGGCATTTATAAGCATTTATCATGATGGTTGGACAGGATGAATTTGCAGCAAATCAAATATCCTTTATCTTCTTTCATTGCATACATCCGCATCTAGCCCTCGGAATGCTTTTCGAGAATACACTGCGGTTATGACTGCGGCGAGAGCCGCGCCTGCCAGCACTGCCCAGGCGGGGCAATGCTCGAACAGCATCCCGTAAATAGCCTGGCCCAATGGAGAGGCGCAGTTTGATACCGCCATGATAAACGCCATGACCTTCCCCAGCAGGTTAGACGGCGTTTGTCCTTGGACAGCGGCGCTGAGCTGCACGACGAGCATGGTGGACAGGATCATAATTGCGAGACTCATGGCGGTCACAACCCAATAGCCCGCCAGCGAGGGCACTCCCGGCAGCAGCGCCCCTGCCATTCCCACCGTTGTCAGGCTGGCGAACAGCAGCAGAATGCCACCCCGACGTAGCCGCAGGCGGGATCCCAAGAGAGCCGCCAACATACCGCCCAAAAGCCCACCTAGACCCATAGCCGCTTCGGTAACTCCCAGGTGGAGGTCACTCAGGCCCAACACCTGGACCACCGCCACGGGAATGCCCACAATCAGGGCAGCGGACAGCACCAGGTTAAACAGCGCCAGCACCAGCATAACGGACAGGAACACCGGTCGTTCCTTGCGGATGAATCGCCAGCTCTCCCCCAGGTCCTGTCGTACTGTGGACAGAATGCCACCCGCTGTCTTTCGGGTCTGGTGTGGCATATGGATAAACAGTTCCATGATCGCAGACAGGGAAAAGCAGCCAACGCTCACCCATAAAATGGGCCGAATGCCGAATGAGCCGAACAGCACTCCACCGATCACCGGCCCCAGCAGACCGGACAGCGTACTGACCATGTTGATGACGGCGTTGGCACGGGTCAACTGCGCCGTTTCCACCAGCAGAGGCAGGCTGGCCTGCACAGAGGGTTGGTAAGCCCCTGCAATGCCATAAAGCAGCATCAGGCAGACCACCAGCAGTGGCACCAGCGGCATCTGTCCCAGCAAAAGGGTAAATGCCAGAATCAGACCCGCCGTGAAAAAGTCCAGTGCCACCATGGTGTTCCGTTTGTTCACCCGGTCCGCCACTACCCCGCCAATGGGAGAACACAGCACGGCAGGGATAAAGGACACAGCGCCCACCACGCCAAACAGGGCGGGAGAGTTGGTCTCTCGCAGCAGGTACAGGGGCAAGGCAAACCGCACGATGGCATTCCCGAACAGGGATATAATCTGTCCGATTACTACTAGGGTAAAGTCCCGGCGGAATATAGGTGCTTGCGTTTGTTTCATTGTCAATTCTCCTTTCTCGATATATAAACCGACCGTCGGTTTATATCTTGCCAAAAAAATCTGCCAAAAATGGCAGTTTCTTTTTAGTCCGTTCTTTCTCCTTCCAAAGGTGGATGATGGGTCATCTTTGCATATCCGATCAAAGTGTCGATGATCTCCTGATCAATTAGCTGGGAAATGCCAAAGACACTGAACAGCTGGTTATAGATGGCACACCGGGCTTTGATTTCATCGGGAGTCGTAGGCTGAAAAATAGGGTTGATCCAAATATCCGACAGAAGCATCATGGCTTCTGCCAATTCTTTGGTATGATCGGTTTGGATTGAGCCGTCCGCAATCCCCTGACGGATGATCGGTTCCACAAAAATTGGCACGACCTCTTGAAAAATGCTCCGCATCTCAGTGGCCAGAAATTTGGCGTTATCCAGCAGATAGGGCATCATGCAGAACATCTTAGCCTGACGCTCCGGCTGCAGGGATGCTTTGAATATGGCGCGCAGCTTATCCAGGCCGTTCAGCGTGGCATCGTCCCGAACCTCCCGCAGGATTTCGCTGTTGCGCTGCCCAATGCGGTCGCAAACCGAGTAAAAAATATCTTCTTTAGAGGTGAAGTGATGGTAAATAGCTCCTTTTGAAAGGCCGGTCGCTTCAATAATGTCCTGGAGAGAGGCGCGGTCATAGCCTTTCTCAACAAACAGCTGTTCCGCCGTGTCAAGAATCTTTCGCACAGTTTCCTCTGGGTATTTATTCCTCGCCATAGGTTCTCCCCCCATTAAACAAACCGTCGGTCTGTTTGATAGGATATCACAACAGATGGTTTGTGTCAAGACAAATTTTTGCAATTTCCAAACTGTGCAAGGGTTCCCTTTTACGATGATAGGCAAAGAACCTCTTTTTTCTCAAAATCACACAGGCGGCCTTCATACAGCAGGGTGAAGCCATCCAGCTGGCAGAAATCTGACGGGCGCAACAGACCAAAGGGTTTCTCAAAACCATGAATACCGCTTTCATCTAACATTTTTCCACAAAACTGAGAGCAAAAATAGGCATTCTCCCGCTCCAAAGGGATTCCAGCCATCAAAGTAAACAAGCCGAGATTATTGAATTTAAAATGCCGCTGATGAAATCGGTACAACAATTGCCGAAAGGTTTGATATTCCTTTTCACCCACTTCTTTTTCATAAACCCGGCAATAAGTATTTTGAAATCGCCGAAAAAATCCCTTATCCTTGCCCTCATGTACAAATCCGCCAGGAACCGGCAAGGATGGATACAGGCGCCCAAAACTGACCATGTCCTTCAGTTCATCGTCAAAGCTTAACGAGACATGATTATAAAGCGATCTGGTGTAAGCCCGGATCATTCTGGAGGGGATTGTGTCAGTCCGAGTCACCACAACATAAATTGTCCGCTTTTCCATAAAAGGCTCTTCCCCTTTAAAAAATTTTCGGGTTTAGCAAGATGTCTATACAACAAAAGCACTGTCAATCAGTTCCTATTGTACCAAACATTTGTCCCGCCAAAAAGCGCAAATATTTTCCAATACAGCGCACAGCAATCCTCTTGTCCTTCTGTATTCGGCGCAAAAAATCCGCCGGCATTTGAAATAAAAGCCAAGTATGTCTGCTGTTTGATAATTATTATACCACACATAGTGTTTCTGACAAAATGAAATTCCTATTTGATTTCATTGCACTTTCCCGGTTTTTGCAGTATACTACATCTATGTAAATGCGTCGGAAAGGATGAATGAAATTGAAAATGGAAACCAAGTGCCTGCACGAAGGTTACGACCCGCAAAACGGAGCGCCGCAGGCCATGCCGATCTATCAAAGCACAACCTATCGCTATCAATCCACCGAGCATATTGGCCAGCTCTTTGACCTGGCGGTAGAAGGGCATATGTACTCACGGATATCCAACCCCTCTGTAGAGATGGTCGAGAAAAAAATCGCCGCGCTGGAAGGGGGTATCGGCGCTTTATGCACCACCTCGGGACAAGCGGCATTGCTGATCAGCATCCTGAATATTTGCAGCGCCGGGGACCATTTTCTATCGGTTTCCACCATCTATGGCGGTTCGATCAACCTGTTCAGCGTTACCTTAAAGCGATTCGGAATTGCATGCACCTTTATTGATACCAACGCCACTTTAGAGGAGATTGGCGCACAGATCCGCCCCAATACCCGCCTGATTTTCGGTGAGACGTTGGCCAACCCGGCGCTGACCGTTTTTGACATAGAAAAATTTGCACAGGCGGCCCATTCTCACAACATTCCACTGGTGGTGGATAACACCTTTGCCACACCGGTTCTTTGCCGTCCTTTCGAATTTGGGGCGGACATTGTGGTCCATTCCACCTCAAAATACATGGATGGACATGCGATTCAGCTTGGCGGCGTTATTGTGGACAGCGGCAATTTTAATTGGGACAACGGCAAATTCCCGGAGCTGGTGGAGCCGGATGCATCCTACCATGGCGTACGCTATACGCACGATTTTGGCAAAGCGGCCTACATTACTAAAGCCCGCGTTCAGCTTATGCGGGATTTTGGCGCTTATCCCACGGCGATCAACGCATTTCTGCTCAATCTCGGATTGGAGACGCTGGCCGTTCGGATGGAACGATACTGCAAAAACGCCCAAACTGTCGCGGAATTTTTGGCGGCGGATTCGCGGGTGGAATCGGTTCATTATCCGGGGCTTGCGGGCGATCCATACCACAAGATGGCAAAAAAATATCTGCCAGACGGTTGCAGCGGCGTCATGTCCTTCTCTTTAAAAGGCGGACGGGAAAGCGCCATTCGCTTTATGGACAGCCTAAAGCTTGCCTCTAACGTTGTGCATGTGGCGGATATCCGCACCTGCGTGCTGCATCCCGCCAGTGCAACCCACCGGCAGCTGACCGACGAACAGCTGGTAGCGGCGGGCATCACCCCAGGCATGATCCGCCTCTCGGTGGGGTTAGAGCATGTGGACGATATTTTGGAGGATATCCAGCAGGCACTTGAAAAGGCAGAGAATCTCTGATATTCTTTGACCTTAAAAAAAGCAGCTCGTTTTTCTTCGCGGGCTGCTTTTTGTATAAAATTCTTTATTTTCTACGATCTGTAATCGTTCCGAATAAAAGGATATTCGATTTTCTCTTCTACCAACAGCCGGTATTTGCTCGGGTGTCGGTACGCGTTGCCGTGAACCTCTTCCTCTCGGTATGCCTGCATCATCTCCAGATCAAACGATGCCAGGTACACCCCTTCTTCTTCACCAGCTTCTAAAATGCAGGTGTCTCTTGAGCCGGACAGCTCCGGCAGATAAACAACCCCGTCGAAGGCGGAAGAATGCCCATTACAATCCGGCTGGCCGCTGGGATAGTTGCAGGTGGCAATCCCCAGCATATTTTCAAACGCTCTGCTTCGCAGCTGGGCAAGACGGTTGATTTCCATAGGGCAGGCGTTGGGAACCAGAATGATCTGGGCTCCTTTCAGCATCAGGATTCGGGCGCTTTCGGGAAATTCCCGGTCATAGCAGATCATTGCGCCGACACGAACTTTCCCGGCGGCTGTATCCAGCTCCACCACCGGAAAACCGTCCCCAGGGGTCAGCAAACGCTCGACATCAAAATCGCAGGTATGGACCTTTGCATAGGTCAGCACCCTTTCCCCATGCCGGTCGAAGAGAATTACCGTATTGCGGGGCGACGGATCCCAGCTTTCCAGCAAGGTAACGGCAATGGCCATTTCCAGCTGGATGGCAAGCTTTTTAAAAGCTAAAACAAATTCGCCATCCGCCGGCAGGGATTTTTCCCGCAGCTTTCGGGGGTCCTTTGGCATATCATAACCGGTGCTCCACATTTCCGGGAATAAAGCAATGTCTGCTCCGGCAGCTTTTGCCTGCTGGCAGGCTTCTATACCCTTTTGCAGATTTTCTTCTGGCGAATTTCCTGGCAAAATCTGCAAAAGCGCTACCCGCAGCTTTCCCATTTTTACAACTCCCTTTCTTCACTTAACTTTATAGTCTGCGGCGACGGCGGACATTCTGATATTTTTTCCGGTGGTGGTTTCGGACAAGTGTCAGCACTATATACAAAACGACCAGCAGAATCACAAAAATCACCGCAAATTTAAACCAAAAGGACTTGCTGATCTGTTTCGCATAATCCAGACAAAACAGCCATTCATTTAGCTGGGCCGGCTCAGCCGCCACCAAATCGACACGGCCTACCTCTTCTCCCGCCAAAATGAGTTTCAAAAATCCAACCTTATCCCCTTTTTTCACCG
>CAJUMG010000016.1:0-28474 GCA_910587335.1 uncultured Oscillospiraceae bacterium | reverse complement strand
CGAGTCCTCATCGAATACCGCCTCGGTTACTACACTGGAAACCTGTATTTCCTCTGGAAGCAAGGCGGTAAAACGTCCATCGGTCATCACCAGCAGATAATCCTTTCCCCAGGTTAATTCCAGTTTGGTTTGACCGACTATTTTCCCTTCCTCCACCAGCGTTTTTACCCGAAAGGTCGAAAACGCCCAATTGTAGAATTTTTCTGTATCGGTAAAAGCATAATTGGTCGCTAACTGATTGCCATCCTGATCATAGGCAGGGCAGCCCAATACCACCAGCATGTAGGTAAATCCGTTGCGGGTAGCGGTCGAGACAAAGCAACGGCCCGATTCCGGCAGCGTACCGGTTTTGATACCGGAAAGCCCTTCATAATAATAGTCGTTGTTTTTCACCATCATCCGATTGGTGGTATAAAAATTTAAGGGTTCACTGTGCATATCCGCTTGAATAGCTGTATAGACGGTGGTGGAAACCAGGTCCTTAAAGCCCGGTACCTCCAGCGCATATTTGGCGATCAGGTAAATATCATACGCGGTTGTATAGTGATCCGGTCCATAAAGCCCATGGGGATTGGTAAAATGGGTATTCACCGCGCCAATTTCCTTGGCCTTTTGGTTCATCAGCTCCACAAAATCAGAGATACTCCCGCCGCCCAAATAATCCGCTACGATATTAGCCGCTTCATTGGCCGACTGCAATGCCATACCGTACAAAAGATCCTGCATGGTCAACGTTTCTCCCCGCTTAATGTCACAGTGAGAGATGGAGATCCCCTCAAACTCATTCCAGATATAAGCCGGCGCGGTTACCAGCGTATTAGCCGGATCATCACACATCTCCAGCGCCAGAATCATCGTCATGATCTTGGTAATAGAGGCTGGGGAACGCCTTTCATCGGAATTTTTTTCAAAAACAACCGTATCTGTATCTAAATTGACCATATAAACGGCCTCGGCCGTCTCTTCAAAATTCAGGTTATAGGGAGCCGCATAGGCGGGCTGAACAGCGGCAAAGGTTAAAAAAACAAACAGTGCCGCCATAAAAATTGACAACTTTTTCATAGACATTCTCTCCAAATATGATATGATAGAAAAGAGGAAAAACCCCGTCTTAGTAAAAACCTTTTATTGATTTCTATTATAACAGACCGGTGCAAAAAGGAAAAGGCGGGAGATAAAAATTCACAATTTCTGCATTGAGAAGGGGGAATGGCCGCCGTGATCTATGTCACCGCGGACCTGCATGGCGACGCCGAGCGTTTTCGCTCCAAAGAAATCCGTCGGCTGAAAAAAGGTGATACGCTCATCGTTTTGGGTGATTTTGGGTTTCTTTGGCAGGACACACAAAAAGAGAAAAAAATCCTAAAAAAGCTTGGGAAGAAAAAATATCAAATTTTATTTTTAGATGGTGCACACGAAAATTTCGACCTGCTGGAGCGGTATCCGCTGGAGGATTGGGGCGGCGGTCGGGTGCGCCGCATTGAAGGCGGACTGCTGTACTTAACCAGAGGGCAGGTCTATGTAATCGAGGGCAAGCGCATTTTTGTTATGGGCGGCGGGGAAAGCGACGAAAAGGAGATGCGGACCCAGCAGCAGAAATGGTTTCCCCAAGAGCTGCCCGGTCCCCAGGAGCTGGAAGAGGCTCGGGAAAATCTGGAACGGTTTCAATGGAAGGTGGACTATGTCCTAACCCACGACTGCTCTGAAAAAATGAAGATTTTTCTGTCCCCAGGCGAGCAGAGCAACAGCCTAAACCAATTTTTGACCGAAATTGAAGAAAAATTGCAGTTCCGCCGCTGGTTTTTTGGTTTATATCATCTGGATAAGCAGATTCCACCCCGTCACTGTGCGGTGTATCGGGCGGTTTGGCCTTTGGACTGACAGGATCTGATTTTCGCTTTTTTGTTTTTTACCTTTTGTACAAAATGTGTTTCTATTTAAAGAGAAAAATTGTCGGCTTTTTGAAACAGTTTTTCCACACAATTTTCTTATGGAAAAAAGGATGGATTTTTGCCTAAAATTCGTCCTTTTCTTTTTCTCTATTTTCACCAAATTATATAGAATCATTTTTTGCCGCTAGTCCTTTCCCCCATTTTATTCTTTTTCTTTTTCGCGCTATACTGAAAGTACAATCAAACTTGTTTGGGGAGGTATTTTCTTATGGGGGTAACTTTAAAAAAAATCACGGTGCGTCAGCTGGTGATCATCGGCCTGATGGCGGCTTTGTGTTTGGTGAGCAACTATTTTTCCATTCCCATTCCCATTGGCATTGATAAAAGCCGCATCCACCTGGGCAACGTATTCTGCATTCTGTCGGCCTTTATGCTGGGGCCGGTAGGCGGCGGTTTTGCCGCGGGGATCGGTGCGTTTTTCTATGATATTTTTACAGGCTACGGCGCCGAATGTATCATCACCTTTGTCAACAAATTTCTCATGGCTTTTGTCTGCGGCGGGCTTTTAAAGCTTTTGACACGCGCTTCTGATCTCCCGCAGCTTCAGCTAATCTGGCGGCGGGTTGTCGCGTCGGTTGCCGGGTGTCTGACCTATGTGGCACTGTATATGACCAAATCCTATATCACCTTGTATCTGGAATCCAATATTGGCGAGGCGGTGGATCGCAGTACGACCATTTGGGCAACAGTGGCCGGAAAAGGGTACATTTCGCTTGTCAACGGTTTGATAGCTGTTGTTGTGGCCAATTTAATCTATTCTTCCGTTGCCGCAGCGCTGAAAAAACAGCATCTGTCCATTTAATCTTTCATTTTTCTGCCGGCCCTGCAAAAAGCGGGGCCGGTTTTTCTGTCCGTTTTTGGAAAACCATTGTCACACCTTCCTTCAAGTGATACAATAAGAAATAACAAAATATGGCTGTTTGCTGCAAAGAAGGTGTCCTTATGAAATTGACCGGCATTCCTGTTAGCCGCGGCATGGCTCTTGCGCCTGCTCGTATTATTCCACCGTGGCCGGTTTTTTCTGATGAAAAGCGGGAGTCCCGCCTTCCTAAAGCCCGCCAGATCGCCTCGGTACAAAATGCTGTATCCCATCTCAGCGCTTTTTATACCGAACGAGCTAACGGCTTTTACGCCATTGGCGATAAAGACCGGGGCGATATTATTCTGACGCATAACACGATTTTGCGCGATCCGCCTTTACAGGAAGAAATCGTTCGGCAAATCTACGATGATTATGCGCTGGAGTCGGCGGTTCTCCGCGCTTTCCGCAAATATTCTGTGACCCTTTCGAAAATGGACAATGAATATTTTAGCCAGCGGACTGCTGATCTGGACGACGTGGCCACCAGGCTGATCTGCACCATTCTTGGACGGGAGTTTCCCGAAATCCGTTTGGGTGACCAACCGGTCATCCTGGTCGCGGCAGATATCCCTCCTTCCGTTATGGCGGGGCTGCAGCCAAGGCGGGTGGCAGGGGTGGTGCTCACCTCTGGCGGAAAAACCTCTCACAGTGCGATTATTGCCGCCAGCTTCGGCGTTCCAGTAATAACCGGCTGCGAAGAAGCACAAAGCCAAATTAAGGACGACGAGCTGATTTTTTTAGACGGGCATACTGGAGAACTGCATTGGGATTTGAAACCGACAGAGGCCGCAAATTTTACCCGCATGGTACAGCGCAATAACCGGCATATGCAGCTTTTGGACCGTCTTGCCGGAAAGCCTACCCAAACCGCCGACCAAGTACCTGTCTGCCTATCGGCCAATGGTCAGGACATTTCATCCTGCAATGAGATCAGTCATTTTGGCTGCGATGGAATCGGTCTGTTCCGGACGGAATTTCTGTTTTTAGGCAGACGGGCGCTCCCTTCTGAGGAAGAACAGTTTTTTCTGTATAAATCCATTGTGACAGCAATGGGGAATAAGCCTGTGGTCTTTCGCACGCTGGATATGGGCGGGGACAAGATCATCCCCTGTTTTCCCACTGTGGAAGAAGCCAATCCCTTTATGGGATACCGGGCCATTCGCATGTATATGGACCGGGAGGATGTCTTCTCGCCCCAAATTCGCGCGATTCTGCGCGCCTCCGCCTTTGGTAAGGTGCGGATTATGTTTCCGATGATCTCCAATCTGGAGGAATTTTTAAGCGCCAAAAGCTGTATCCTTTCCATTCAAAAAGAGCTGGCCGAGCAGGGAATTGCCTATGATCCGGATATTGCTATCGGCACGATGATCGAGGTTCCCTCTGCCGCTGTCAACGCGGATGTTCTGGCTCTTCACGCAGATTTTCTCAGCATCGGCACCAATGATCTGACCCAATATACATTAGCCGTCGACAGGCTGAATCCCGCTGTCTCATACCTGTACAACCATTTTGATCCCGCCGTTCTGCGGCTAATTCAGCATACGCTGCAAGCGGCAGAACAAAGACAAAAGGAATGCAGTATTTGCGGAGAGATGGCTGCTGACCCAACAGCGATTCCACTTTTGCTAGGGCTGGGCCTTCGGCATTTCAGCGTCAGCCCTGGGGCAGTACTGCGGACCCGCAAGCTGATTTCTCTGTGCCGGATCGACGACTGCAAACGATTGACAGAAGAAGTGTTGCAGGCGGTTAGCGCCAAAGAAGTGACCGAAAGGATCCATCATTGGATGTCTGAATCTTACACAGAATGGATTGTGTAGCCTTTTATCCGAAGGACGAAGAAAATTTTCATGCAAAAGGAACAAAGGAGTTTTTTCTGTGTCTTCCATCCCTCTATTGCTGCAAAATGATCAGATTCTTTATGATGCGCTGGAGCGGCTTGGCGTATTTTCCGGCGGTCCCTTTCCATCCAAAAAGCGCTTGATCTGGGAAACTGGTCTTACTTCTTCCGCTGTTACCCAAGCGTTGGAGCGTTTTTGTCAACAAAGTATACTAAAAAAAGAATCCGACTGTGTTTATTCGGTGTCCCCAAAGCCTATTTATCTGCACTATCGTGAATTCCGCAGCTTTGGGCAGATGATTGAATATGCCGATGGGAGCATTCGCGTTGATCTGCTTTTTGCCGGGCCGGTTGAGGCGGATTCCTATACAGCAGAAATTTTGTCAATCCCTCCCAAAGAAACGGTTACCAGCATTCTCCGCTTGTATTCCCGGGACGGCGTTCCATTTGCTTATGAGGAATACAACCTGCTTTATCCTATTTTGAAAAACGTTCCAAAAACACAATTTCAAAAGGTTTCGGTTCTTAGCATTTTGCAAAATAACCTTCCATCTCATTCTCAGGGATTGGTTCAAAGCCAATATCTTTCCATGGTACCCAGCTACGAAAGGGACCAAAAGTATTTGCAGCTGCCTTTAGGCAGGGACATTCTGCGGATTATTGGACGAATTTATAGGGAAGAACGGCCGATCTGCTCTTTTGTTATTCGCGCCGACGCAGATCAATGCGCTTTAAAAAGCCAATCCAATTTGTATAATCCGGTATTTGGTGAACCGTTCGGTAAAAAAAGCCTTTTCCAATAAGGAAAAGGCTTTTTTGTGAATCATTTGGAAAGCGGCTCTTTCAGGTAGTGGGTCACTTTCCTTGGCTCTGCAAAAAGCTTGGTAAAGCGCAAAAGCTGCCGGTCCTTCATCCACACCAGCTGATTAACCGCAAACGCGGCCATGCCGTCCTGCATCTGCAACAGCTTTGCCTCCTCTCCCCAAAGCTGCACCCGCTGAATCGTCTCCTCCAGCCGTTCTGGCAACAGGCGGTACTGGCGAAACAAGCTTTCCCACGGAATTTTACATAAGCCCGCAGAAAAATCCGGGATCCAATAGGCCGGAAAATAGCTGTATTCCAAAGCGATTACCATATTTCCGGCTACCCACTGCCGGCCAACCAACCAAAGAAGGGCGTCCGCTTTCAGGCCAAACCTTTCACTTAATATCTTACCTGCTGGAATTTTCTGCAAAAACAGACTTTTTTGTTGCAGCCGTGAATCCCGAAAAAAAGATTCATCAAACAAAGCACAGCTTGGAAAAATACGCGCTTGATAAAACGTATCTGTGACGAAAACGCCTTTTCCCTGCTTGCTTTTTAACACACCTCGTTCCGCCAGCAAACCAATTGCCCGGCGGACGGTTAGCCTGCCCACCCCATAATGGGCAGCCAGTTCCTTTTCTGAGGGAATGCGGTCGCCATATTTATAAACACCCTGTTCGATCTTCTGGAAAATCCGCTGTGACACCTGCTGATATAGCGGAACAAAATCGCCCATAAAACCACTCCTTCCTCAAACCGTCCGATTTTGGAGAATCCGTATCAGGCAAAACCCTTTTTACAAAAAAAGACCTGCCTATAGCAAGTCCTTTTGACTCTAATTTTTGGGAATCACGTATTTAAATCGATCTCCCAACAGGTACTGTTTGGTGCGATGCAACGGCTCCCCTGTGTTGCTGTATACAATTTCCCGGATCATCATCATTGGGGTAGAAAGAGGAATTCCCAAAAGCTCCGCCTCCAGCTCTGTCGGTTCCGCAATCTGAATCGACTTTGACGCTCCATCGAAATGAACGCCGTATTGATCCCGCAAAAACGCATACAAAGAGGTATCCGCCAAATCCGTTTCCAATAATTTGGAAAAGCATTCTGGAAAAAAGTTGTGTTCCACCATAACCGGCTCCCCGTCCGCGAACAAAAGACGCAGCAGATAGATCACCTCTCCGCCCGGGGAAAGATTCAGCTCACGAATGTCCCTTTCAGAGGCAGGCTGTTTGACAATCTTGATAATTTTGCTGCTGGGAACCTTGTGATTTGTCGTGCACATAATGGTAAAATTGGGGCTGCGCACATCAATTTTCGGCGTACAGACAAAGGTTCCTTTCCCCTGCTTTTTTTCCAGCAGTTCCTCATCCACCAGCTCCGAGATCGCGTTCCGCACCGTGATCCGGCTGATTTGGTAGGTTTGGCTCAGTTCCAGCTCAGAAGGGATTTTCTGATTCGGCTTTAAAGAGCCATCTAAAATCGCTTCTTTTATTCTGTCTTTCAGCTGTTTATACAACGGCACGATACTGGTCTGGTCCAATTCAAACATCCAACCGCCTCCAATAGGCTTTTTGTATTCCAATCTACTATTCTTATTATTATGACATAATTTTGCTTTGAATGCAAGCTTTGAGAAATTTTATACAAACAAATGAATATTTAAAAAAGATTTTTATAAAATACCGTCAATTTAGCCTTCTACAAAAGATTGACGATCAGACCAAACAAAACATATAAATAGTGAGCGGCAACGCCGGCACAAAGCCCGCCGATGGTATGGGAAAAGATCGCCGCTTTGATAAAAACCCGTTTGTCCAGCGCATCCATCATGGATACATGGGTGCTCAGGTAGCCGCTCCAGCACATACCGATGGCGGTAAAGACCGCCACCTCGTTAAAGCCTGCCGCGCCGCTTTTGAGCATGGCAGGTACCAACGCCATAGCCGCGCCGGTGGCGCCCATAGAGGTGATCGGGAAAGCGATGTTGGAGGGATCCTGAAAGCCGAAAAGAAATCGTGTAACCGGAGCGATCAGCTGCCCCAATTTTGGCAGCAGCGCCACCCCTTCATAAGCGGCGCCGGTATAAGCTGCCGCGCCGGAGGCATCGGTCCCAGGGCCGAAGGTTAAAAGCATGACCAGCGTACAGATGACCAGCACGCCGGGGATGATGCCAAGTCCCATGGTCACGCCGGACTGTCCACCCTCTAGCAAAGCGTTAAACACCCGTTCGATTCCCTTACCGTAAATTTGCCGAGGTTCATCCTGTGTCTTCCCTTTGACCGAGCGGTCCTTCTTCAGTTCCTCTCGGTCCACGTGGTAATAACGGCTGGTCTGGTGCAGCATCAGCCGCACACTGATTATGCTGCCGGTCACCGCGCCCAAAAAGCCGCAGACTGTAGCGGAAACGATTCCCTTGCCGCCCTGGCCGATCATAAAGGTGATCAGGATCAATCCCATGCCGAAAGCTGTACCCAGGTTGCACAGCGCCGGAATTTGGTATTCCTTAAAATAATTGATAAACTTTTTGTTTTTGGTCAGCGTTAAAATCGCCGGATTATCCGAAACAAAGGTAGTGACAATTCCCAGCGAGGCCGCGCCGGGAAGTCCGTACAGCCAACGCATCAGGGGTGAAATCAGCTTATTTAACAAAGCTATCACGCCGAATTCCGCCAGCAAAGAAGAAAAAGCGCCGGTGATGACCGAAATCGCCATAATAAAAAACACCGTATCCAGCAAAAGTCCATGGGCCGTGTTCATAATTGTGTCGAACATCTGGCTGACACCCATGACCGAGCCGATATAGGTAAAGAGCAAGATCACCGCAATAATACAGATAAATGTTTCCGCCGAAACCGCCTTTTTCTCCCGCATTGTCATCCACCTTTATTCATATTAGGACATCCTAAAACAAGATACCACAAGACGGCGCATTTTTCAACTTAAAATTACACTTTTTTCCTGATTTAGCAGCTGGGAAAAAGAGGATATAAAACGATCACAACAGCTTATCAGCTGTCTTTTTTGCTCTTCTCCACCTGGTGCATGCACACCCATTACCAAAAAGCCCGCGGCAGCCGCTGTTTTCGCCGCATGGGGTGCATCTTCAAATACCCAGGTATCCTTCGGTTCGCTGCCAAGGCGCTTGGCGCAGGACAAAAAAATCGCTGGATCCGTTTTGGAAGCGCCTGCTTCGTCCGCATCCATAATAAATTCGAAGTAGGAAAGAAGCCCGAGCCGCCGCAGCGCTTTTTCAATCTGTCCCTTTTGGGATGCTGTGGCAACGCACATCCGATACCCTTCCCAGTAAGCCGCCTGCAAAAATTCCGGGACAAAAGGCATGGCCTGCACCTCGTTTTCATAAGCGCCGGCACAAAGGCTCTCCAGTTCTGCGGTAATCTGCGGGATGGTCAGCGCTTCCTGTCCGGCCAGCAGCCGCTGAAAGTAAGCCGCTGACTGCCGCAGGCTCATGGTCTCTACCTGTTCGCTGATATCGGCAGAATAGGGGTAATGGTGTGCGGACAAAAAGCTCCGGTCAATCTGCCGCCAAAGTCCCATGGAATCCAGAAGTGTTCCGTCCGCATCGAAAATAATGGCTTTTTTCACTATTCCTCTCCTTCCCAGCCGATCCCCTGCTCGATCGCTGTCCACGGATTGACAAATACTCGATTGACCGACATGGCAAAATGCAGATGGGGACCAGTCGAAAAGCCTGTGGAGCCAACCTCTCCGATGATCTGCCCCTGCTTTACCATTTCATCCTGAGAGACGTTCAGAGAATCCATATGATAATACCAGCTTTTCAGCCCATATCCATGCTCAATCAGCACCGTATTGCCGGTCAGCTGCAAATAACCGGCGAACAGCACCCGGCCATTCCCAGCCGCCTTTACCGGTGTCCCTCGGGCTGCCGCCAAATCTACGCCGCTGTGCCGGGTTGAAGTGGGGCTACCGTTGACATAGCGAATCATCCCATACTGGGTGGTCATTTCTCCATCTACCGGCTGTATAAACTCCCTATTCCAATACTGTTCGTCATCTGAAATTCCTTTAAGCGGTTCAATCAGCTGGTTCCACTCTGCATTGGCATCGTCATTTTCCACCGTTTGGGAGGTCGTTGTTTCATCCACTGTAAGATTTTGAATTTCAAACTCTCGATCTGTCACCGAAATCGTCAGCTGAAACTGTGCAGATCCGGCATAGACGGTTAAGGGATAATCCCCCGGCTCTGTATTCCAGTGGATCGGAAGAAGCGCTTCCCATCCATGATCAGAAGGGTAAAAGGTCGGCTGAAAGGAAAGAGAGGTTTCGACAGTCACCGTTTCGGCGTCTGTATAGCGCACCGACAAGGGAAGGACCTCTCCCTGGGCAATCTGACCCTCCTTCCAATCGAGCTGCGGGGCAAAGGCTGTCTCCACCATAAGAGAATAGGAAGCTTCGCCATCGGTAAAAAGATACCGATAATTCCCGTTAACCGGCGGCAAAAAGTCCTTTAGCGCATCTGCGCTGCCGGAAAAAACCTGCGTTTCTCCCGAAAAAATCTGGACGGGCACACTGCCGTCAGAAATGCTGGGCAGCGCCTCCGGCAGGGTGACAGAATAGGAAGGCTCCTCGCCAGAAACAAGAGAAACCGTCTCGCCGGCAACCGTTACCTCTAAAATTTCCGGCGTGGAAGACAAAACAGCATCCACCTGACTTTGGACAGAGGGTTCCTTTGACTGGACAGATTCCGGTTTGAGCTGGCAGCCGGAAAAAAGGATTGAGACTATTGCCACAAGCCCTACCGCACGAATCACCCTACGTCCTGGATTCTTTTTCCCGGCCTGTCTGCTGATCCATTTTTCTTTCATCATATCCTCCTCCTTTTTTAACATTATGTCATAAATGCTGTAATAATGAAAGTCCTACAGACACAAAAAAGAGGTGCAAAACCCACTTTGCACCTCTAATCCGGCGGATGGACCAGACGAATTTCCTCATTTTGGTATGTACATACAAAGTAGCCTGCGTTGGCGATGTGATAATCGTAAAAATCCCGCTGTGGAACGGCAAACGCCTCCAGAATCGCCATAATACTTCCGCCATGGAGGACAAAAGCCGCGCTCTTCCCCTCTGGCAGCTGCGATAAGCACAGACGAAACGCCTGACAGCAGCGGGCTTTGAATTCGGAAATGCTTTCGCCCTCTGGCGGTGGCGTTTGGCATCCAGCATCCACCCAAGACCGGTAGGCGGGGTCATCCGCCAGCTCCTGGGCATTTTTCCCCTCGAACACGCCAAAGTCGGTTTCCCTTAAATCCCCAATGACCGTCGGGACAATCTGGGGAAACAACAAGCCAGCGGTCTGCCGGGTTCTCAAAGCAGGGCTTACAAAGACAAAGTCGGCCTGGATCCTACGGTCCTGTAACAAACGGACCTGAGAAATGCCCTGCTCGCACAGCGGCTCGTCCGTCCGTCCAATATAGCGCTTTTCCAGATTTCCCGCTGTTGCCCCATGGCGGATCAGAAAAATTCGGTTCATAAAATCTGCCCTCCAATCCACACGCCTGCTAATGCGGACAATTCACAAATTTGCAGGAAAAATCCGGCCGTATCCCCGGTTGCGCCGCCAAACTGCTTTTTTGCCATCGCCCGGTAAAAAAAGGTGACAGCCAGCACCAAAAGAACGCCGCAAACGCCTGGCACAAACGAAAGCAACAGCATCCCTGACGCTGAAAAAGCAGAAAGAAGGGTCATGGCGATCGCCGCGCCCTTTGTCTGTGCATCCTTTGTAAATGCGCAGAGCATGCCTGATTTTCTGGCGTTTGGCATTGTCAGGGCGCACAGGGCGGACAAGCTTCTGGAAAGGACGAAGGCCGGGCAACAGACCACAATCTGTCCGGCAGCATAAAGCTCATAAAACAGCGCGAAGCTAAAAAGCAGATAAACCCCACAATAGATGACCGCAAAAGCCCCGCAATGGGGATCCTTCAAAATTTCCAGCTTTCGCTCCCTTGACTGGTGGGAGGACAATGCGTCCACCGTATCCATAAAGCCATCCATGTGGATGCCGCCGGTCAGCAAAATCGGCAGACCCGCTCCAAAGGCGGCAAACAAGACGCCGCCAATATCCAACAGCAGGCTGACCCCATACCAACCGAATAATGCCCCGCCCAAAAGAACACCAACAGCGGGAAAAAAACAGATTGCGTATTCCATATTGCGCCGATTCCACTGAAATTGGGGCATTGGCAGGGTGCTATAGGTGGACAGCGCCACCATCAGGGATTCGAGCCATCGCATAACATTTCTCCTTTGAGCCAAATTGCCGCACCGTTTTCCATCACCGCCGCCGATTGCGCCCGCTCCAACAGCATGTGATTGAGGTGGTTAAGCGAATGGATGTAAGCGGCGGTCTCCCCTTCATAGGAATCGGGGCACAAGCCTGAAATGGTTACCGCAATGAGCCGATAGCAACGGTCTGCCAGCTCGCAGATGCGCCGGTACGCCTGCTGTTCTCCCTCGCCTTGTCCAAAAATCGTGTTGGCAAGCAGATTCGAAACATCCTCTAAAAGGACTACCCCATCGGCCGGGACGGCTGCCGCTTCAACCTCACAGGGGATTTCCAGCGTCTTAAAGCCCAAATCCTTCCGCTGCTGCCGGTGCTTTTCAATGCGGCGGGCATTTTCCTCTGTCTGTGAGATCATGGTGGCTATGTAGGCACGGGGGCCCTTTATTTTTTGAACCAAGCTTTCCGCAAAACGGCTTTTTCCGCTGTTATTGGGGCCGGAAATCAAAATTATTTCGCCCATGGCTGGTATGCCTCCACCTGGATATCATCAAAGGTTGCAGCGTGGTTATAGACCGCCGCCGCCAGATCCAATAGGGGAAACAGTGCCACTGCGCCGGTTCCCTCGCCCAGACGCATTTCGCCGTGGATAATTGGCTCAAGGCCCAGCCTTGCCATCAAAAGCTTTCCAGCGGGCTCCGCCGTCATGTGCGATGGCAGAAGGTAGTCCCGGACAGCGGGACACAGCGTCACAGCGCATAAGGCCGCCACAGCGGAGATAAACCCGTCAATCACAACCGGAATATGATAAAAAGCGCCGCCAATAAAAGCACCAGTCATGCCCGCAAGGTCGAATCCACCCAGCTTGGCAAGGACGTCGATGGGATCGGTGGCATCCGGCCGGTTGACTTCAATCGCCCGCCGGATGGCCCACTGTTTTCTGGCAAGGCCCTCGTCCGTCAGGCCGGATCCACGGCCGGTCACCTCCTCGGGAGAACGGTCCAAAAGCACACTGGCTACCGCGCTGGAGGTCGTTGTATTTCCGATGCCCGCCTCGCCGGTTGCGATAATACGGTACCCCTCCTCCTTGCGCTGCCGGACCAATTCGATTCCTATGAGAATTCCCCTTTTTGCCGTTTCGTAATCCATAGCCGGCATTTGGGAAATATCCGCCGTACCTGCACCCAGCCGCCGGTCCAGCAGACCCGGGACAGCCTCACCCATCCCCATGTCGATGGGAAAAACGTCGGCCCCGGCGGCACGGGCCATCATACTGACGCTGGCTGTTCCGGCCGCAAGAGAGCGGCCGATCGCGGTGGTAACCTCGCTGGTGCTTTGGGCAACACCCTGGGCCAGCACGCCGTTATCCGCACAAAAAACCAGGACACACCGTCGGCCCAGATCAACTTTCGGGGTTCCATTGATGGCGGCAATGCACTTAAAAAGCTCTTCCAGCCTGCCCAGACTACCGATGGGTTTTGCGATCTGGTCGAACCGAGCGGCACAAGCCTGATACGCCGCAGCATCGGCCGGAACAATCTGCGCGAGAATTTCCCGTAGCTTCATCCTTCATTCCCCTTTTTGTCAAAATTCCACGCCGCAGCGGGCGCCAATCCCCCTGTCAAAGGGATGTTTTATTTTTTCCATCTGTGTTACATAATCCGCCAGTGCCAGCAGCCGCCTGGAGGGATCCCGTCCGGTCAGCACAACCTCCAGCCCCGCCGGCTTTTCGCACAGAAGCTGGATGAGCCGCTCTTCCTCGACGGTTCCATGATTGCTGGCGGATATCACCTCGTCCAAAACCAACAGGTCCGCCTGCTCCGCCGCCTGAAATACTGTGAGCAAAAAACGGCTGTAGTCCTTTCGGGCCTGATCGCGGTCGGACGGGTCCATCTGACTGAACCGCCCTGGAACTGTTTTACAATGCATTGGCAAAACGCCCAGGGCGGCCATTGCTTTTATTTCGCAGGAGCTGCCGTTTTTATAAAACTGGGCAAAAACGACCTGTTTGCCCGCTCCTGCCATTCGAACGGCCAGACCTGTGGCGGCGGTGGTTTTCCCCTTTCCGTCGCCGCAGTAGAGATGGATGAGTCCTGCTGGCTGCTTTTCCATATTCTACACCTCCCGATGCACGACGCGGTACACATAATCCATGTCCAGCCCGCTTCGCACAGCATCCGCCAAAAGATCATACTGTCTCTCTTTGTATTCTCTTGCGTCAAAGCTTTTTAGGCGGGCAAAATCCATGCCTTTTTTCTCACAGACCGAACGCAAAATCGCTTCACTAATGCCGGACGCATCAAAGATCCCATGGATATAGCTGCCGTACACCGAGCCACTGCCTTCCAGTGCAGGCCGTTTTTCCCGGCTGCGTCCCATATGAATTTCATACCCTTCATAGGAAAGACCGTTCAAAGAGGAAAGCTGCCCCTGCACCGAAGAAAATACACCTTTGACCTGGGTCTGGATTTTTTCACCCTTAAACACCGTTTCCATGCCGATCAAACCCATACCGTTTATCTGGGTAATGCCGCTGGCCTCTACCCCATCCGGATCTGAGATGGTGCGCCCCATCATCTGGTAGCCGCCGCAGATGCCGATGATCAGCGTCCCTCTGGATGCCGCCTTTTGGATTGCCGCCTCCAAGCCGTTTTGCCGCAGCCACAGAAGATCGGCAATGGTGCTTTTTGTCCCCGGTAGAAAGATAATATCCGGCTGGCCCAAATCCCCGGGACGGTCCACGTAGCGCAGCGAAAGGTTTTCGTATCGTTCAAAGGGACCAAAGTCCGTAAAGTTCGCGATACGGGGCAGACGGATCACCGCTGCGTCCAGCTCTTTTGGCGTCTCGCCGCGGGCAAAACGGTCGGTTAAGCTGTCCTCATCGTCGATGTCCACATGCACATAGGGCACCACCCCTGTCACCGGCACACCGCACAGATCCTCTAAAATTTTTAATCCCGGATCAAGGATGGACCGGTCTCCCCGGAATTTGTTCACAACCACCCCTTTGATCCGTGCGCGCTCCTCCCGCTCCAATAGGGCGACCGTGCCATACAGCTGAGCAAACACGCCGCCCCGGTCAATATCCCCGACCAGCAGGACAGGTGCGTCCACCAGCTTGGCGAAACCCATATTGACAATGTCCTCCTGCTTCAGGTTGATCTCCGCAGGACTTCCCGCCCCTTCGATCACCAAAATATCATACTCCTTAGCAAGGCTGTGATAAGCTTCTAAAATGGCGGGGATGTACTCTTTTTTACGGCGGTAATACTCCATGGCCCGCATATTCCCCTGTACGGCGCCATTTACAATGACCTGACTTCCCACATCGGTAGTGGGCTTGAGTAAAATGGGGTTCATCCGCACATCGGGCGCGATACCCGCTGCCTGGGCCTGCACCACCTGTGCACGCCCCATTTCCTTGCCCGAAGCGGTAATAAAGGAATTCAAAGCCATATTCTGGCTTTTAAAGGGCGCGACACGGTATCCATCCTGTCGGAAAACCCGGCATAATCCCGCAGTCAGCAGGCTTTTTCCCGCGCCGGACATCGTCCCTTGAATCATGATGCATTTTGCCATATCATAATGCCTCCAAAATTTCTTGCAAAGCGGCCACCAGCCTTTGATTTTCCTGCGGCTGTTTTACCGCGGCGCGAAACCACCCGGCGCCAAGGCCCACATAATTCTCGCAATTTCGCACAACGATTTTTCGCTTCATCAGCTCTCCCCATAAAGGATAGGGACTATACAGCAGCAGATAATTGGCGCAGGAAGGATAAACCGTCAGCCCCAGAGAAGACAGATTCTTTTGCAGCCAGCTTCGCTGCTGCCGGACGATCTGCCGCGTCCGCTCTAAAAAATCCGTTTCACCCAGCGCCGCAATGCCCGCGGCCTGCGCCGGAGCCGATACATTCCAAGGCTGCACCATTCGGCTCATGGCGGCCAGGAGCCTTTCATCCCCGCTCAGACAATATCCCAGCCGCAGGGCGGCCATGCCATAGCTCTTGGTAAAGGCTTTCAAAATCAAAATTTCCGGATGGGTGCTAAGCCACCGCTTCACGCTTTGTTCCTGCCAAACATCTGTAAAGTCCAAAAAGCATTCATCTACAAAAAGACGGATACCCTTTCTATGGCAGATTTGTACAATTTGCTCCAGTAGGGGCGGATCAATCAACTGCCCTGTGGGATTATTGGGATTGCAAAGAAAAACCACATCCCAGCCGCCCGATGCAAGAAAAGTGCAAAACCGCTCGTCCAGCATAAAGCCATTTTCCTTTTGCAGTGTCCATCTCTCGGTCTGGCAGCCTACCGTTTCCAGAGCTGCGGCGTATTCCGAGAAGGTTGGCGCCAATTCCAGCGCGTGTTTGGGTTTTACCGCGGCGCAGTAGGAATAGATCAGCTCCGCCGCGCCGCAGCCACACAAAACAAAACGTTCCCTGGTCTTTTCAAACTGGGCGATGGCCTTTACAAGCTCTCTGCAATAAGGGTCAGGATAACGGTTGAGGTCGGATAAAGAATCCTTGGCAGCTCGCTGGACTGAAAGGGGCGTACCCAAAGGATTTAAATTGGCGGAAAAATCCAGCATGTCCGGATAAGAATACAGGTCGCCTCCATGGGGATTTTGGGTTTTATAAAGCATAGCTTCTTCCTCCTTTAAAACAAAAACAGCGCTTTCACACCACCAAAGAGGAGAAGTGCCAGCACAGCCGTTCCATACATCAGCCGGCAGGATTTAGGAATATCCTCCTGTTCGATCTCTCTTATGGAATCGCCAATATACATTTTTTTGTGCAGTACGCCATGGTACCAGGCGTCTCCCGCCAGCCGCACACCGAGCAGCCCGGCGCAAACCGATTCTGTCTGCGCCGAATTGGGACTGGCGTGGCAGTAACGGTCCCGCCGAAAAATTTTCCAACCGTTTTTGGCATCCATGCCCAAAAGTGTCCCAACTGCCAGCATCAGCAACGCGCAGAAACGAGCAGGGATAAAATTGAACACATCGTCCATTTTTGCGGGAATTAAGCCAATATTTGTATACGGTGGGTCGATATAACCCAACATCGAATCCATGGTGTTGACCGCTTTATAAAAAAAGCCCAGCGGCGCGCCGCCAATCGCCAGAAAAAGAAGCGGTGCAATGACCCCGTCCGAAGTATTTTCCGCCACCGTCTCCACCGCCGCGCGGGTCACTCCGGCTTCATCAAGCCGCTCGGTATCGCGGCCTACAATCATAGAGACCGCATAACGGGATTTTTCTAAATCCCCTGACTTTAGCGCCCGGTAAACCTGCATGCTTTCTTCCCGAAGAGACTTTGCAGCAAGAATCTGCCAGCACATCACGCTTTCTGCCGCCAGCCCCAGCCAAGGATGCATTCGGCCAAACAGCTGCAAAAGCAAAAACGGAACCGCTGTGGATATACATGCGGTCACCACCCATACGAACCCACCAGCAGCAATCTCGCCCCGGCGTCCTTTGGGGAAAACTTTGCGGAATATCTTTTCCAAGCCGGCAATTAGCTTGCCAATGGCAATCACCGGATGGGGAAAGCCATGCGGATCACCCAACAGCATGTCCATGCCAAAGCCGATAAAAAGCGCCAGTAGAGATTGCTTCATCATCGGTCTCCTCCTTGCATGGTAAAAACATAAATGGGATTTTGCCCCATCATCAGATGATATTTTCCCACCGGTCTGTCCCGCGCCACGGTCAGCGATACGATCTCGGTTTTCACAAAGGGGAAGGCTGTCAGGCACTGGGTCAGCTCGGCAGACGATTCCAATGTGACGGCTGTTGCCACAATGCGTGCCAGAGGGCTTTTTTCCAAAATAAGCTGGAGAATTTCTCGCATATTACCGGAACTTCCGCCGATAAAAACATGGGTTGGAGCGGGCAGATCCTGACAGATTTTTGGCGCGCGCCCCTGAATAATTTCCAAATTTTGGGTGCCAAATCGTCTGCGGTTTTCCTCCAGCAGCGCGACTGCCTCCTCCTTTTGCTCGATGGCAAAAATTTGTCCGCGCCCGGCCTGCATCGCCATTTCAATCGCGACCGATCCGGTTCCCGCCCCCACGTCCCAACAAATCGCGTCCGCCGTCAGCTGAAGCTTGGAAAGACAGACCGAGCGCACCTCGCTTTTGGTCATGGGGACCGGATTTTCCGATCCGCCGCGCAAAAACGCTTCGTCCGGTACGCCGTGGGTCACCACCGCCTTGGAATTTTTATTCTCGATCAGCGCCACACTCAGCGAATCAAAGTGTTGCCCCGCGAGCTCGGCGGCGGTACCCGCTGTGATCCTTTCTGTGGGATAGCTAAGACGCTCTCCCACGCTCAGATACACATCCCCTAGGCCAGCGCCGACCAGCGTTTGACAAAGGCCGGACATCCCCCCTTCGCCCCCTACCAGGACAAATACTCTCGGATTGGCAAAAACATCCGGCACAATATCGTGCTCTCTGCCATGCAGACTGATCGAAACCACATCTTCATAGGAGGTACCCAGCCGGGCGCACAGATAGACAAGGGAGCTGATTCCGGGTATTACCTGGACATCGACCCCCTCCAAAAGTGGGAGAAGCTTTTTGGCGCCGCTAAAAAAGCCCACATCACCGGACAGCACAACCGCAAAGCGCCGATATTCCGGATGCGCCAGCAGGAAAGACCGGATCTGTTCCGGCCGGATGGCACAAAACGTCGCCTGATCCGGTCTAGCAGACGCTTGTATCATCCGGTCGGCGCCAATGATACAGTCCGCCGCCCGGATGCTTTCCTGTGCCTGCTGGGTCATCATGCCAGGTACGCCTGGACCAATGCCAACGATACACACCTGCTGTTTGGGGCCCAGTCCATACCGGGAACAAAGCAGGCCGATCGTCTGAGAAAGGGACAAACCGCTTTGCTCCGGCGGCCGCCCGATGATCACCGGCACGGCTCCGGCCTGTTCGGCAGCGGCAATTTTTTCCGCAAAACCGCCGGGACTTCCTGTCATCTTGGTAACCAGATACTGCGCTTTGGTAAAACGGAGCATAGCCAGATTCATTTCCAGCGAAAACGGCCCCTGTACTGCAAGAATGTGAGAGGCAGATAAGCCCGCTTCCCGACACAGCTTCAAAGATTCTTCCATCGGAAGCACCCTGGCATAGACACGCTCTTTAAAACGCTCCATCTCTGTGTAAACGGAAAGCTCTTTACTGCCGGTGGTCAGTAGGATATTCCCTTCGGTTTCTTTCAAAAACCTTACCGCACCGGCGGCATCTGGAAAAATCATCACATTTGGGGGAACAGGGTCTACATCCCGGCAAAGGCGCAGATAATCTATTTTTACGGCAGCGCAGGCCTTTTTGATATTCTCAGTCGCCTGGACCGCATAAGGATGGGTTGCGTCTATGACCAAATCAAACCGGTCTTTTTCCATCAGGGCTTCCATTTCCTTTTGGTCCAACCTTTGATCCGACACAGTGAGATTGGGGAAAGCTGGCAAAAGCATTTTACCGTATTCAGTAGCAACGCAGGCCGTTATCGAGACTTGCTTTTGATCTGCCAAAAATTCAATCAGCCGCCGCCCTTCCGCCGTTCCAGCAAATACACAGATCTTATGCATCCTAATAACCTCCTGGTGTGATCATCTGAGTAATGGCAGATTCCTTGTCAGAGCGGCGTTCGCGGATCAAGTCCACAAGGGTCGTGTATCCGGTAATGGCCGCACATTTCTTCTGCACCTGATGCGTGTGGATGGTACGGCCTTCCCCATTTTCGGGTCCAACCTTTACAAAGCTCAGCCTATTCAAAGCGCACCTCCCAGCTTTCTGCCGCGACTGCAACGGTCACACCGTTTTGGACCGTCTTTCTTACCAGCAATCTTTCCGCTCCCATCATGGCGGCTCGTTCGCACACATTGTCCACGCCTGTCACCTGTAAAACCCGTTGGGAGGCGGTATAATCGCCCGGCAGCGCCCGCAGCGCATCTGCTGTGTAAAAGGACAAAGGCAATCCTCGTTTTTGGCAGAAGGACAAAAGTCCCGCCTCATCCGCCTTTCGGTCGATAGAAGCCGCCAGCTTGACCGCTTTGGAATGAAAGCCATACTCCTTCAGCACAGTATCGACAGCCGCACCAATCTCCTGCTCCTGTATTCCTCGGCGGCACCCAATACCCAGATGGAGAACCGGCGGCACCAGCAGCATGGTGCGGTCAAAGGGCCGATATTCCCGGCAGGAAACGCAAATACCGATTTCACCGGCGCTTTCCTGGACCAACCCACCTGGAAGACTTCCTACAATGGGAAAATCGCTGGCGAAGGGGACATTTTGTTCTAAAATTGCGGCGGACACCCTTTTTGCCATTTTTAAATCGGTAATAAATAGGCCCTGGCGAGCAGCCCAAGCATCTACCGAAAACTTTCCATTGATGTCGGTGGCGGTGGTAATCACCGGTTCGGCCTTTAATACATGGGCCAGCTCTAGGGCGATAGCGTTGGCGCCGCCAATGTGTCCGGAAAGAATTGGTATTACAAAGGTCCCCAGCTCGTCGATGGAGAGAACCGCCGGGTCGGTCCGTTTATCCTTCACAAATGGGGCGATTTCCCGCACGGCAATGCCGACGGAACCGACAAATACCATCGCGTCCGCCCACGAGAAAACTTCTCTGTAAAGCGGTCTGCCAGGACGGGGAAGCGGCTGAAAGCCAGGCTCATCAAACCGCTCCATCGTGTATGCGCGGACCTCTTGCCCCTTTAAATAGCGCAGGACCTGTCGGGCAGTCCGGCACCCCTGACGGCTATAAGCAAACACAGCAGCTTTCATCGGTCCGCCTCCCGGAAAAGGGTAGAAAATTCAGGATCATATAAGCGGGACCGCTGATACTTTTCTCCCATGCAGTCGCCGACAATGATCAAAGCCGTTCTGGTCAGGCCGTTTTCCTTGACCGTTTTGTGCAGAGATTCCACCGTACAGCGGAAAATTTTCTCATCCGGCCAGGTTGCCTTATACACAACCGCCACCGGCGTTTTTCCCGGATATCCACCCTCCATCAGCTGCGTCTGGAGTTTTTCGGTCAAATTGGTGCTGAGGAATAAAACCATCGTGGACCGGTGGGCTGCCAGAGATTGGATAGACTCACTCTCCGGCACGCTGGTCCTTCCAGCAGTCCGGGTGATGATCACAGTTTGGCTTACATCCGGCAGGGTATACTCCGCCTTTAAAGATGCAGCCGCACCACAGAAAGCGCTGACGCCGGGACAAACATCATAGTCGATCCCCAGACGGTCCAGCTGGTCAAACTGTTCGCGGACCGCGCCGTAAATGCTGGAATCTCCGCTATGTAGGCGAACGGTCATTTTACCAGCCGCCTCCGCCTCCTGGATTATCGCAAGCACCTGTTCCAGCGTCATTTTTGCGCTGTCGTAAAGCGCGCATCCCGGCCGTGTATATTCTAAAACCTCGGGGTTGACCAAAGACCCGGCGTAGATCACCACATCCGCTTCGCCCAAAAGTCGCGCCCCCCGCAGGGTGATCAAATCCGCCGCGCCGCATCCCGCGCCGACAAAATGTACCATCTTTTATTCCTCCCTAATTTTTTGCAGCAGCGCCTGTGCGCTTTCTGTTTCTCCCAACAGGCCATAGACCTTGGAAAAAAGCAACGCCCCTGTCTTGACTCCCTGGGCCCGCAAACCCATCAAGGCATCAATCCGCTTGGTTAATCGCTGCAGCGTTTTTTCATCCACCGACTCTTCTTTTAAAATGCGTAAAGCATCGTCGCAGGACACACATTCCAGCACCCGAGCAGTTCCCGCAGAGCTTAAACCACAGGCGGCGGCCTGGGCAGCCAGAATGTCCATACGGCAGTCACCATATTGGGAATGGGTGTTAAACATGCCGCCAGCAAGCTTTACCAATTTTCCGATATGCCCCACCAGCAAAATGCCTTCAAATCCCAGTTGGTTGCAAATCTCCAGCGCATCGCCGATAAAATTCGAGGTCATCACCGCTGTTTCCGGATCGATTCCAAGCGTGTCCTTAATAAAGGCGGCTCCATAGTTTCCCGGCGTTAATAGGACATAGGAGCTTCCTGCCGCCCGGCGCTGCTTGAGCTCGACATAGATTGTGTCCACCAGCGCTTTCTCGCTCATCGGCTCCACAATGCCCGTCGTTCCCAGTATCGAAATACCCCCTTGAATTCCCAACCGGGGATTGAAGGTCTTCGCCGCCAAGGCCTCGCCCTCCGGCGCTGAGATGACAACAGACAATCCGCCTTTATAATCGGTAATACGGCAAACTTCCTGGACATTTTCCAGAATCATCTGCCGGGGAACCGAGTTAATCGCAGCAGCGCCCGGCGGTTGGTCCAAACCTGCTTTGGTTACCCGTCCGATTCCCGGTCCGCCATCTATCACAATGCCTGCTTCATCATTTCGGGAGACCGCGGCAAAAATCAGCGTCCCGTTTGTCACATCCGGATCGTCCCCACTGTCCTTGGCAACGGCGCAGCAAGCCACATCCTTTGTGATTGTAATGTTTTCCACCTTTAGATTCAGGCAGATTCCCTTTGGTGTTTGGAGCGCAACGGTATCCTTTCGCCGTCCGGTTAAAAGCATCCATGCCGCCGCTTTGGCAGCAGCCGCGGCACAAGATCCTGTCGTATATCCCAAGCGAAGACGGCGTCCCCCTTTTTCGATATATTCTTTCATTTTACCACCCTGTCAGCGGGCAATTTGATAAAGCAGCGCGTTGCAGACAGCGGCGGCCACATTGCTGCCGCCCTTCCGCCCGCGGGCTACAATATAGGGAACACCGCTGGTCATAATAAGCTCTTTGCTTTCTACTACGTTGACAAAACCCACCGGAACGCCGATGATCAATACGGGACGAACCCGTCCTGTTCGAATCAGCTCGTGCAGTGCGATAAGGGCCGTAGGCGCATTTCCGATGGCAAAGATGCAGGGACTATCTAGGCAAGCCGCTTTTTCCATGCTGACTGCCGAACGGGTCACCCCACGGGCCTTGGCTTCCTTCGCCACATCCGGGTCAGCGATAAAGCAATGAACCTGTCCGCCTAATCTGCCCAAAGCCGGTTTATTGATGCCCGCCATGGCCATGCTGGTGTCTGTGACGATATGGCAGCCGCTTTTCAGCGCCTCTATCCCCTTTTCCACCGCACCCGCAGAAAATACCAGGTTATCCGCATAGTCAAAATCCGCTGTTGTATGAATCACCCGCTTAATCACCGGTTCATTCTCCGGCGCAAAAACACGGCTTCCCAACGTATCCGCAATAATCTGGAAGCTGCGTTCTTCGATTTGCTGCGGCTGCATGATTTCAATCATATAGTTTCCCCTCCTTCAAACAGGCTTTATAAAAGTTTTTGGCAAAGGATGGATTGGCGTAGAAATGAAAGTGCGGATACCCGGCATAAAGACTGCTGGTGGCAAAGGCGCAGTCCCAACGCTTCCCCGATGGCTTGGCAGCGCTAAAATCGCTGCCGGGCTCGGTTGCATCCCAGTAATGGAACTCGTGCCCACGGATTTCCTCCCCTGCCTTGCACAGAAGATTATCCGCCTTTGCTTTGAAGGCCGCATAGCCAAAACGCACCAGTTTGCCTGTATCAAAACACGCACCAGGCAGAAATCCCACCATCTCATAACCGCCAATGCGCTCGGTTAGATACATAAAGCCGCCGCATTCAGCAATGCAGGGCAGACCCTTTTGCAAAGCATCATGGATCGACCGGCACAACCTTTTATTTTCGCTTAATTCCCGCGCATAAAGCTCCGGATAGCCACCGCCCAGATAGAGGCCCTGAACATTTTGCGGCAGCTCCCCGTCGGAGAGGGGACTAAAGGGGACAAGCTGTGCTCCCATGTCCCGGAGCGCCTGTAGATGATCCCCATAATAAAAGCAAAAGGCGGCGTCCTTTGCTACAGCAATTCGCACCGAAGGATACCGGGGCCATTCTATCGGTACATAATCAACCGGCGGCGCTTTTGCCGCTAAGGTCAGCAGTCCGTCCAGGTCGACGGTACATTCCGCCTGTTTGGCCAGCTTTTTCAGCTTTTCCTCCAGCCTTTCCACCTGTTCCGCTGTGACGAGTCCCAAACGGCGGCTCTCCAGCGTACAGTCTTCCATCCGGGGCAGATATCCCAAAGGGCGCACTCTGCCCTCAAACCGCTCAAGGATTGCCTGCGCCAGTGCCGGATAGGACATGGCGCTGCACTGGTTTAGGATAACCCCTTGGATCTGGCTATCCGGATAGAAGGTGACAAAGCCATGAATCGCCGCCAAAACCGACAGGGAGGCGCCTTTTGCATTTATCACCAGGACTGCCGGCGTTTCGGTCATTTTGGCAACTTCATAGGTGCTGGCTGTCGTTTCTTTTAGTCCCATACCATCGTAATAGCCCATAACTCCTTCGATAACCGATACTGCACAGCCAGACCCATTGCGGGCCAAAAGATACTTTGCCGTATTCTCATCAAAGAAGAACAAATCCAGGTTGGTGCTTTGGGTACCGGTGATCTTGCTATGAAACATCGTGTCAATGTAATCCGGGCCGCATTTGAATGCGCCGACCGACAATCCGCGGTCTACAAGAGCCCGCAGCACAGCGCAGGTAACGGTTGTTTTACCGCATCCACTTCCAGTTCCCGCCAACAAAAAACGGGGCACACAGCTTTTCATTTTTCCTACATCCTTTTAATTGGCGAAATTGCTTTCCGGATACAGACGCTCTGCCATAGACCGGTAGGCCTGGTCGTATTTTTGATTTGCTTTGTTGTGGAACAGCGCTTTTTCCAATCCAAACAGCTTATTTTCCTTGACAGCATCCAGGCTGTTCCAAACCGGATCTTCCCCATACAGCTCCTTGAGGGTATCTAAGCTGACATCCCCAAACTCAGACAGAAAGATGACGTCCGGATCCAGCGCAAAAAGATCCTCCATATTGATTTCCACGCTGGAGGCGGTTTGGGTATTATCCGGGTCTGCCAGATTAACGCCGCCCAATTCTTTCAAAATCACGCCGGGCTGCGAAGCACCGGTATAAGCCTTCAGTACATCAGAGGATAAAACCAGGATAACCGCGCGAGGCGCCTCTTTGTCTGTGGGAACATGGGAAACGATTTCAATAATGCTCTGGGCCGTCTGCTCCGCCACAGAATCCCACAATTCCGGATGGCCGCTCAGGTTACAAAACACCTTGAACCATTTTAAATAATCCTGTACCGCGTCATAGTCAATGCCGATAACCGGGATATTCGCTTCTTGGGCGGGACCGCTGATCGTTTCATAGCCCTTCATTCCGACAGAGCAGATGATCAGGTCCGGCTGCTCTGCTAGGATCGTCTCAACATCCCAGTTGGTACCGGAGGCGCTTTCTGAGACGATCACAACCCCTTCATCCTTTGTAATGTCGCGGCCGATCTGCTCTTCATATAAAGAGGAGGCGCTCTTTCCGCCAATGGTCGACTGTACCGATCCGCCTGCCTCATACCACAGACAGGTCAGGCTGCCATATAACACCGCTACCTTTTGGGGATTTTTATCAATCGAGATCTCTCCCCGGCCGGTGTCGTCGGTAAAGGTTACCTGTGTGTCGGATACCACCACTTCCTCTGCTTTTTTCAGATAATATTCCGCTGTTTCGCGATTGGACTCCAGCGACGGATCAGCAGCGCTTACAGACAATTCCTCCGGCGTCTGGGAAGATGCTTCCGGCTGGCTGGAAGAGGGCTGGCTGACAGTCGTACCATTACAGGCGGAAAGTGTCAAAATCATTGACAGAGCCAAAAGGGATGCGAGAATCTTTTTCATGATAGATAAAACCTCTTTTCTAAACTTCTATTTTGCAAGAATGGGCACATTCTTTTCCGTCCTCTTTGGAAAGCTTTTCCGGAATGAGAAATGGGCATCCATTCTTTTCGTCACGAAGAATTTGGGAGCCTATGCCAAAAACCTGCTTCATCCTTTCCTGTTCGATGATTTCGTCCGGGCTGCCAGAACCATAGACCCCTCGGTCCTTTAACACATAGACCCGGTGGGAATAACGGGCGGTAAAATTCATATCATGCAGCACCATGACAATGGTGATCTTTAATCGCTCTCCCAGCTCTTTAATCAGTTCGAGTACCTCCACTTGATATCCAACGTCCAAATAGGTAATCGGCTCATCCAGTAAAAGAATTTCCGGCTGTTGGCAGATAGTCATAGCAATCCATGCTCTTTGCTTTTCCCCGCCGGAAAGATGGTTGAGCAAGCGGTTTCCCATCCCGGCTAGACCGGCCAGCTCCAGCGTCTCATCAACAATGCGGCGGTCCTCCGCCGTTAAACCGGCGCCAAACCGCTTATAGGGATAGCGTCCATAAGAAACCAGTGTGCGGATATCAATATCCTTGGGAGAATTATGGATTTGCGGCAGATAGGCGATCTTTTTTGCCAGCTCTTTGGGTGAATAGTTTTTAATGGGCCTGTCCGCCAAAATCACCTGTCCTGATACCGGTTTAACCACCCGGGACACTGTTTTTAAAAGGCTGCTTTTTCCACATCCATTGGGGCCGATGATGGTCGAGACTTTCCCCTTTTCGAAAGACAGATTGACCTTTTCCAAAATGGTTCGCTTGCCATAGGCGATTGAAACATCTCGAAAGCCAAAATACATTGCAGTACCTCCATTTCTGTCAAACCGCTTCCCTTTTCCGCAACAGATACAAAAAAAAGGGCGCTCCAATAAAGGAAAGTACAATACTGACCGACAGATTTCCCACCGGGAGAATTACGCGTCCCACTGTATCACAGATCACAACCAGCGCGTATCCAAGAAAGATCGAGGTTGGAAACAAATATTTGTAGTCCGATCCTACAATGAGCCTGGCAATATGGGGGACGATCAATCCCACAAAGCTGATAAGCCCCGCTACAGCCACCGAAGCGCCGGACAGTAAGGAGGCGGTGGCAATTAAAAATAGCCGGAAACGTTCGGTAGATAGTCCCAGCGCGTTTGCCATCTCATCCCCCAGCATCAAAATATTCATTTTTGCCGGCAGAAAAAAGCAAACGAAAATCCCTGCCGCCATATACGGGAGAATCATGTAAAAATTACTCCATACACAGCCGTTTAAGGTGCCGACCAGAAAACCGGCGGCATTTGCCAAATGATCGGAAAAAAAGGTTCGAATAACATCGTTAAACGCGCCGAACATCGCAGACACAGCCATACCGGAAAGGATCATTTTTACCGGACTGACGCCTTTCTCATAGGCCAAAAGGTAGATGATCACCGTCGTTGCAAAGGAACCCAAAATAGCGGCTACAGGCAAGGCCCGAGCGTACTGGGGAAAGGCCACCAAGGTCAGGTATCCCATAAAGCTGGCGCCGCTGGTCACGCCAATGGTAGAGGGAGACGCCAAATGGTTTCGCATAACGCCTTGCAAAATACATCCGGCCAATGATAAACAGATACCTACCATACCCCCACACAAAATTCTAGGCAGCCGGACATTCCAAACAATCAATCGGGCCGTAGCATCAGGATCAATCAAAGCCTGTATGGATTCTTGGAGGGTATAGGAGACACTCCCAACACAAAGGCATATCAGTGTAGAAAGGACACAAATACAGGCCAAAAAGAGGATGATGAGCCTCTTTTGACCGGTTGTGCGCCGGGTATCCGTCTTTTCCATTCGCATCGGCTGCGCCCCCCTTCTGAATACAAAAACGGCCGCGACAGCTTTCATAGCTGCCACGGCCGTTTTTTCCGTAACAAAATAATAAACTCTCTTCCAAAGGATTCCGTGGTCGGGAGTTAATCCATCTCAAGCAGGTCTCCTGGCTTACACAAAAGGAAAGAAGCGTCCTTCCGTAGCCGAGCTCTGCCTTCCCAGTTTCCCAGTGACTGACTTTCGTCAACGAGCTTCGGCCTTTGTGCATACAGTGGCGGTACCGCCCGGGATTCCCACCCGGTTCACTATTCTCCCCAGGGTCTAAACGAACCCCTGAAGCACTTGAAATGTTTTAAAAACATATAATTATGTAGGTATTATACCGCTAATTTGTTTTTTGTCAAGTCCAAACACACATTGCAAAATAAAGCCTATGAACTTGCTTAAATGGTAAGTTCATAGGCTTTATTGCTGGAAGGGCGCTGCGAAAAAGATGCATTACGTTTTAACATCAATGTTGGTTTCAAACTATATTATTTTTCTCAGGCTTTTCCAAGATAACAAAGGACACAAGCGTTTCTTTATGGAGATAATTTTCAAGCTTTGGATCAACATCCACGATCTGCGTATTCATCTGCGAAATTACCCAGCCATCTTCTAATAACCGATTGAGCCGGACAAGGTACTGATTATCGTTAATATCTTTTTGTTCCGTAAAATCTCGGCTGTTGCTAATATAAACTACTTTTTGCATTCGTTTTCCTCCTTTGTCATTTTTCATTCGTTTTGAAACAACTAAATAAACACCACTTGCTATACGAGCATCTCATTTAAACAAAAGAGTCTGCGCGCAAATTGCGTCCAGACTCTGTCTAGTGGAGCTAGTGTATTTCTCGTCGAACTGTTCTAGTGGTGGACCAAAAAGGATTCGTTTGTCTGCGGGCAAGTGGACCGCGGCTTTGATGTGCCACCGGTACGCCATTCACTACCGTTCCCTTCGATTCCCGTTTCTTTCTCTATAAACTAAAACTACCCGCAAAGCGGGTAGTTTTAACTTTGGCAGGGGCAGAAGGACTTGAACCCTCGGCACGCGGTTTTGGAGACCGCTGCTC
>CAJUMG010000015.1:38370-45742 GCA_910587335.1 uncultured Oscillospiraceae bacterium | reverse complement strand
TTCATATCCGGCGAACGCGCTGACCAGCATAATCAGTGTACTTTCGGGCAGATGAAAATTGGTAATCAGTCCGTCCAGCACACGGAAAGGGCAACCGGGATACAGGAAAATATCTGTGTATCCTTCGTCTGACCGGATTTCCCCGTATTTTGCCGCGACCGATTCCAGTGTACGGGTGCTGGTGGTTCCTACTGCAATCACCCTCCCGCCGGATTGTTTGGTTTCGTGAATCAGCCGAGCGGTTTTTTCCGGGAGACGGTAATGTTCAGCATGCATTTTGTGTTCGGTGATTTCATCGGTTTTGACAGGCCGAAAGGTGCCAAGACCCACATGGAGCGTAACATACCCAATTTTGACCCCTTTTTGCTGAAGCTTTTCCAGCATTTCCAGGGTAAAATGCAGCCCGGCAGTAGGAGCCGCTGCAGAACCGGCTTCGTGCGAATAGACGGTTTGATATCGCTCCCTGTCCTGAAGCTCTGCTGTAATATAGTGGGGTAAGGGCATTTGGCCAATTTTTTCTAAAATATCATAAAAATGACCATCGTAAGAGAATTTTACCAGGCGATTTCCACCTTCCAGCACCTCTAAAACTTCAGCCGTAAGCAGCCCGCCGCCAAAGGAAATGTGCGTACCGGGCAAAGCCTTTTTCCCGGGTTTCACCAACACTTCCCACAGATTGCTTTGTTTTTGCTCCAGAAGCAGCATCTCTATGCGGGCGCCGGTATCCTTTTCGCCGTACAGCCGTGCGGGAAGCACACGGGAATCGTTGAGAATCAGGCAGTCGCCAGGATGCAGAAGATCCAAAAGATCGTAAAAGTGCAGATGCTTGATCTGACCATCTGAGCCAGGCAGATACATGAGCCGAGAGTGATCCCGTGGTTCAATAGGCGTTTGGGCGATAAGGGCTTCGGGCAAATCATACCAAAAATCACTTTTTTTCATTTTCTTTTTCACCTATAACGATAAAACGTTGAAAAACGATTGACAAAATTGACCGATAAATGATACTATTACAAAATACTGACGGAAAAGGATTTTCATCCTGCAAATAATAAAATCTTCTGCTATTATAATGCAATAACCGCCTCTTGACAACCAGTTTTTTCACCAATCGGCAATTTTCATTGCTTTTTTCCAAGATTTTACCGGTTGATAGGATGCGGAAGAGCCATAGAAAATCAACAAAACGGCGCCTTTTCTGTCACAAATTTGTAGACAGAGAAATAGGATGAGAGTAAGAAGCAAAGGAGTCAGGAAAATGAAAGATTTCAAGGTCGGCATCATTGGCGCAACCGGTATGGTAGGTCAACGGTTCATCAGTCTATTGGAAAATCATCCTTGGTTTCATCCAGTGGTTTTGGCGGCGTCAGCTCGTTCTGCGGGAAAAACCTATGAGGAAGCAGTTGGCCAGCGTTGGGCAATGAGCACGCCGATTCCAGAGCGGGTCAAAAAGATGGTTATTTTAGATGCTGAAGCGGATATGAAGAAAATTGCCGATGCGGTGGACTTTGTTTTCTGCGCAGTCAGTTTAGATAAAGCCAAGACCCGCGCGCTGGAGGAGGCTTATGCCAAACTGGAATGTCCGGTTATATCCAACAATAGCGCCCACCGGGCGACTGCTGATGTGCCAATGATTATCCCGGAAATCAACGATGACCATGCAGCACTGATTGACATTCAGAGAAAGCGATTGGGCGTGAAGAGGGGATTCATTGCGGTAAAATCCAACTGCTCGCTGCAAAGCTATGTTCCGGCACTGCATCCGCTGATGGAGGAGTTTGGCATAACAAAAGCACTGGCTTGTACCTATCAGGCGATTTCCGGCGCGGGAAAAACCTTTTCCACCTGGCCGGAGATGGCGGATAATGTTATCCCTTTTATTTCTGGCGAAGAAGAAAAAAGCGAGCAGGAGCCCTTAAAAATTTGGGGGACGGTAGGACCGGAAGGCATTCTTTTGGCAAAGGGACCTTCGATTACGACCCAGTGTCTGCGGGTGAATGTGTCTGACGGGCATATGGCGGCGGTATTTGCCAGCTTTGAAAAGAAACCGACCTTGGAACAGATCCGAGAAAAATGGGCCGCTTTTTCGGGAGCGCCTCAAAAATTGGGATTACCCAGTGCTCCCAAGCAATTTTTGCACTACTTTGAGGAGAGCGACCGGCCGCAGCCCAAATTGGACCGGATGCTGGAAAATGGTATGGCCGTTTCGGTGGGACGTTTAAGAGAAGATACGCAGTATGATGTGAAGTTTGTCTGCCTTTCTCATAACACCCTGCGCGGAGCTGCTGGAGGCGCCGTCTTAATGGCGGAGCTGTTGGCAGCCAAGGGCTATTTGGATTAAAAATACATACAACAAAAATGCAGCTTGCTTCGGCAGAGAAACCACATCTGACTTGACGGTTAGAAAGGCGGTTAATCTTATGAAACAAGCTGTTTTTTTGGGTGCGGCTACTGCGCTCATCACCCCAATGCACCAAGATGGGACACTGAATTTTTCAGAGATGAAAAGGCTGACTGAATGGCAGATCAGGCAGGGAATACAGGCACTTGTGGTCTGCGGGACCACAGGGGAATGTGCTGCGTTAAACCGCAAAGAACATCTACAGGCGATTGCCTGTGTGGTAGAGCAGGCAGCGGGACGGGTTCCTGTAATTGCAGGGAGCGGCAGCAATGACACGGCTTTTTCGGTTGTCACCTCCCAAGAGGCGGCATCTATCGGCGCTGACGCGTTGATGTCGGTTACACCTTACTACAATAAAACGACCCAGGAAGGTTTAATCCGGCACTTTTTTACCATTGCCGAAGCGGCGAATCTGCCAATGATCGTGTATAATGTTCCATCGCGTACAGGCATGGATATTACATTGGAAACCTGTCAAAAACTGTCGGAGCATCCGCTGATTGCCGGCATCAAGGAAGCGAGCGGAAATATATCCAAAGCTTTGCACATTATTGCGCAGTGTGGGGAAAATCTGCCGGTCTACAGCGGAAATGATGATATCGCCGCGCCGATTCTCTCCATTGGAGGAAAAGGCGTTGTATCGGTCGTTTCGAATCTGCTTCCAGGGCCGATGTCAGACCTGTGCCGATATGGCCTGGAAGAAAATATGGAGGCGTGCCGCCAGCTCCAGCAGCATTTACTGCCTTTGATCGACGGTTTGTTTGCACAGGTAAACCCCATTCCCGTCAAGAAAGCAATGAATCTTGCCGGATGGCAGGCGGGTCCCTGCCGGATGCCTTTAACAGAACCGTCCCCTGAGGTGCTGTGCCTTTTGGAAAAAGAGATGAAACGGCTTGGCATACCTTTAAAAAAATCAGGAGGTGGTAAGGATGCATAGATTTTTGAGAAAGACTGGTAATCTCCTTCTGGTCAGTATATCCTGGCCACCCGAAGAAACCCGTTTCTTTTCAGCTTTGCTTAGCGGTCTTGCGTGCAGCGAATTAAAGGTTGCCGCATTTTTTGCTCCGCCTGGCATCCGTCCATCCAAAGCTGGTTTTTTTGTACCGGAAAGCCAGGTAGAACCGTTACTTCGTTTTTGTCAAAAGCTGCGCTGCGAAACAAGGGTTCCAGCGCAGGTTAAGATAACGGAGAAAACCCTTTTGGAGGGGAGCGGCTGGCAAAGAGAGCAAATAGAAAATCTCTTTTTAGATCCTTTGGGCGGGAGAAAAGTATTCTATCAGGGTAAGAATACTTTCGTCGCCTGCTGTGACAGCTGGGATGAAAAGACGATACTGGAAACTTTACAGGACTAGGGGAGAAAAGGCGATGCTTTTTATTATTTCATCACCATAAGCAGTGTTCCGGCACTGATCAGAATACACCCCAAAACAGATTTCCAACTGACGGTCTCGTGAAAAATGATAAACGCGAGCACAATCGTTAAAACAACGCTGAGCTTATCAATAGGGACGACCTTCGATACGTCCCCTATTTGGATTGCGTGGTAATAGCAAAGCCAGGACAATCCAGTTGCCAGCCCAGAGAAGATTAAGAACAGCCAGCTTTTTCCGCTTATCTCTTTTATTCCAGATAGAGAGCCGGTCAGAAAAACCATTCCCCATGCCAGAACTAGGACTACAATTGTTCGAATGGCGGTAGCCAGATTAGAATTTACATTTTCAATACCGATTTTTGCCAAAATCGAAGTTAATGCGGCAAATGCCGCTGAACCAATTGCATATACCCACCACATACAGCACACTTCCTTTGTCATATTTTTCTTATTATAACATGGCTGTCCCCTCTTGCAAAGAAGATAGAAAAAGATTGTTCAATCAAAGAAAATATAGTATAATAAACAGCGCTTAGATAGAATGGAATCGTTTTTATGAAGAGGGAGAAAAAATATGTATCAGCTTTTAAAACAGGAAGGCGCTGCCCGGCGGGGCGTATTTTCCACGGTGCATGGCGACATACAAATGCCTGCTTTTATGAACGTGGGAACGGCGGCCGCTATTAAAGGGGGAATATCCTCCTTTGATCTGGTGGATCTAAAGTGCCAGGTAGAGCTTTGCAATACTTACCATTTGCATATTCGTCCCGGAGACAGGCTCATTCATGATTTAGGTGGACTGCATCGTTTTATGGGATGGAAAGGTCCCATCCTCACGGATAGCGGCGGTTTTCAGGTGTTTTCTCTGGCAAAGCTACGGACCATTCGGGAGGAGGGCGTTTACTTCGCCTCTCATGTTGATGGAAAACGGATTTTTATGGGGCCGGAGGAAAGTATGCAAATCCAATCCAATTTGGGTTCAACCATTGCTATGGCCTTTGACGAATGTGTGGAAAATCCCGCGCCCAGAGCATATGCCGAAGCATCGGTCGCGCGGACGACACGGTGGCTCTACCGGTGCCGGGAGGAGATGGACCGTTTAAATCGGCAGGAAGATACGATCAATCCCCGCCAGATGTTGTTTGGAATCAATCAGGGCTGTGTGTTTGACGATTTGCGGGCACAGCATATGCGGGAATTGGCCGGCATGGATCTGGATGGCGTTGCCATCGGCGGCCTGGCGGTGGGGGAAACGGCAGAGGAAATGTACCGGATTATTGAGGCAGTTGAGCCTTTTGCACCAAAGAATAAGCCCCGTTATCTGATGGGAGTTGGTACGCCGGTGAATATTCTCGAGTCGGTTAAAAGAGGGGTTGATCTGTTCGACTGCGTAATGCCTTCTCGAAATGCGCGGCATGGGCATCTGTTTACCTGGCAGGGAATTCGCAATATCATGAATGCCAAGTATGAGCGGGATTTAGCGCCAGTGGATGAAGCCTGCGACTGCCCCACCTGCAAAAATCATTCCAGAGCTTACCTGCGCCACCTGTTTAAAGCGAACGAAATGCTTGCCATGCGCCTGGCTGTTCAGCATAATTTGTATTTTTATAATACGCTGATGGAAAAAATACGAGCCGCATTGGATGAAGGGCGGTATACACAGTTTTATGAAGAACAAAGGGAGATCTTGGGTAAGCGAATTTAATGTTGGCAGTGAAAAGAAATTTGCGATAAATTCATAAATCTTTCGATGAATTTCCTTGCAGAAAACCTTGATCCATGCTATGATGAAAATTGTGAAACTATAAAAATTGGAGGAATTATAACAATGTTGAATCTTTTTCTTACTGCTGATGCAGCGAGTACAAGCGGCGCTGGAATGTTGGCATCTTTTTTGCCACTGGTTTTAGTTCTGGTCGTTTTCTATTTTATGTTGATCCGTCCGCAGAACAAAAAAAGCAAGCAGGAAGCGTCGATGCGTTCGAATCTTCAAATCGGGGATGAGATTGTAACTTTTGGCGGCATTATCGGAATTATCGTTAGTATAAAAGATGATACGCTTGTAATTGAAACCGGCAATGAAAGAAGTAAGATCCGTATTTTGCGCAAAGCGGTAGAAAGCTGTCTGACTGTCCATGAGGAAGAAGCTTCAAAGTAGTCACTCCAATTTCTAATCTGGTGCATAATCTTCGTCCCTGCCGAATATGCTGAGATTAAGGAAGCTTGGTCGGGAGGGATGATAAATGGGCAACAATCCGCCGAAAGGGGATTTGTCTTTGGCACGGAAATGGATTTTGCCAGTGCTTTTTGGTACGGCGATTGGCCTGTTGGGTACAACAATAATTCTAACAGGCTTTGCATTGCTATTAACTTTGCAGGATATCCCGCAGGGCGCCATTTTGCCGCTTGCGATTGGAGCCGTGGGGATCGGTACCTTTTTAGGCGGATACGTTTGTGCGCGTATCGCCGGAAAGAAAGGCCTTGTGTATGGATTTTTGTCCGGCCTGCTGTATTATCTGATTTTAACGGCTCTTTCCTTAGCGATTATGCATTTTTCCTTAGATGCTTCTCAGGCGGTAAAATTCGGGATAGCGCTGGCTGCTTCTTGCGTCGGCGGTATTATTGGCGTAAATGGAAAAGGCAAACGGAGGGCCTAAGAATCTGAGCCGCATAGGTCAGGTTCTCTGTAAATGATAGGAAAAGTGGTTGAAATTTTGAATGTTTTCCGACGATAGATAACGGACATTGTAAAAAAGTATTTCGATATATGATAGGAGCGGAAAGGTCAAACCTTTCCGCTCCTATTTTTTGTGCCCAATACATCAAGCGCCTTTGAACTGGGATGAGATGCAAAAGCAGGGAGAAAATGCATCAAACAAAGTTGGGTTACCAGCTTAAAGCAGGCAGATTAAAATTTCTGTTCATCCTTTAAAAGTTTATATTCGATTGAATCTACCAAAGCTTTCCAACTGGCTTCAATAATATCAGAAGAGGCGCCGACAGTAGTCCAGATATTTTTACCATCGGTGCTTTCAATCAAAACGCAGACAGGCGCTGCTGTGGCATCCTCCGGCGACATAACCCGTACCTTGTAATCGATGAGCCGAACCTTTGCCAGAGACGGATAAAACACCTCCAGAGCTTTCCTCAGTGCTTTGTCCAGCGCGTGGACAGGTCCTGCGCCCTCAGCCGCTGTAATTTCTTCCTGCTCTCCCACCCGGATTTTAATGAGCGCGGAAGCCAGCTGTTCTGCTCCCTCTGCATTTTGCTCGCCGATAATTTTAAAATGACGCAGAGAAAAATATTCCCGCATTTTTCCAAGCTCTTTGAAGATAAGTACATCAACACTGGCGAGAGCGGTTTCAAACTGGTAGCCGTGATACTCCAGATTTTTGATTTTTGAAATGATCTGTTCTGTAATAGGGGAAAATTTTGTCACTGACGGATCTATTCGCATAATACGGTTTAGAATTGCCGTTCGACCGGCCATTTCGGAAACAAGCAGATTCCGGCGATTGCCGACAGATTCTGGGTCCACATGTTCGAATGAACGGCGAAGTTTTTGAACGCCATCCACATGCATTCCACCCTTGTGAGAA
>CAJUMG010000015.1:22061-38360 GCA_910587335.1 uncultured Oscillospiraceae bacterium | reverse complement strand
GGCGCTTTTTCCCACATAAGGAGAGGAAGGGGGGATCATATAATTGGCAACCTCCGCCACATATCGTGCGGTATGGGTTAATTCCCCTAAAGAAGCATGGGGAATGCACTGATACTTCTTTTTTAGCTGAAGTGTAGGAATAATAGTGGATAGATTGGCGTTTCCACAACGCTCGCCATATCCCAAAAAGGTTCCCTGAATCTGTTCACACCCGGCCTCGACTGCCAGGAAGCTTGCCGCTACGGCACAGTCCATATCATTATGACAGTGAATCCCTAAAGGAACGGTGCAGATTTTTTTTACTTCTCGGACAATTTCCGCGACCTCTTGTGGAAAGCTTCCACCGTTGGTGTCGCATAAAACAATTCGGCAGGCGCCGGCTTTTTCTGCCGATAAAATTGTCTGCATCGCATAGGAAGGGTTTTCCCGATAGCCATCGAAAAAGTGTTCTGCATCGAAAAAAACCTTTTTTCCAGAGCGGACAAAGAAGGAGACGGTATCATAAATCATTTGCAGATTTTCAGAGAAGGATGTTTTTAAAATTTGTGTGACATGAAGGTCCCAACTTTTCCCAAAGATGGAGAGGTATTCCGCTTCCGCCGCTGCCAGAGCGGCACAGTTGCTGTCTTCTTCTACAGAGATACCCGGTCTTCGGGTTGCGCCGAAGGCGACTAGTTTTGCGTTTTGCAAAGGTTCCGCTGCAATCTGACGAAACAATTCCATGTCTTTTGGATTAGAGGCGGGGTTTCCCGCTTCGATATAGCTGATGCCGATGCGATCCAACGCATAAGCGATCCGAAGCTTATCCTCTAACGAGTAGAAAATTCCTTCTGCCTGTGCTCCGTCCCGCAGGGAAGAGTCTAGGATCTCGATTTGCCGCATAAATAAACCTCCTTGCCTTTGGGGAATGATGACAGAAATACTTGCCGGACAGCTACCTTTCATGATAGGAGATTCCGGCTTTTTTGTCAACAAAGCACATCCAAAAATTCACTGGTATAAAATGCGTTTTTTCCCCAAAAATAACCCTATAAATAGCAGAAAAGGGGGATTTTTATGGTCAAAAAAGGAGAGATGCTTTCCGTATTTTCCATTGGTGCAATTGGATACAGTCTGTTGGAGATTTTATGGAGGGGAAATACCCATTGGACCATGACGCTGGCAGGCGGGATCTGTTTTTCGGGGATTCATCTAGCAAATGTTTATGCCAGCGGGCTATCTATTTGGAAAAGATGTTTTTTGGGATCGGCTTTGATTACAATTGTAGAGCTGTTTACTGGAATTGTAGTAAACCTATGGATGCGCTGGCATGTTTGGGATTATAGTAACCAATGGATGAATTTTTTAGGGCAGGTATGTCCTTTGTTCTCTTTTCTCTGGTTTCTCCTGACGTTTCCTCTTCTGTTTTTTAGCCGGAAAATCAATCTTTTTTTCCAATCCTATTCTCTGCGTTTAAAGCTTAGATAAGAAAGCCCCGTGGATCAATACTCCATGGGGTTTTTGTGAAGTCTTAAAAATATGCGTTTCGAAAAAATGATGTGAGAATTTCACCCAATCGCATTGACAAAGGCTGGAAACTTGTGTAAAATAAAAAAAGTTAGGTGCCTAATTAAAAGGGGGTGTCTATTTGGAAGAAAATTCCTGCGAAGAGTTAATGCATATTTTTCGACACTGTTTTAATCTGATGCGCCGTCAATACCATCGAAATGTGCATGGCAAGGTTGGTACCCAACATGGGCAGGGAAAAATTTTATCTATTCTGCGCCGTGAAGAAGGAATTGGTCAAAAAGATTTAGCTGAACGCCTGCAAATTCGTCCTGCTTCTTTAAGTGAACTGTTAGATAAAATGCAGAAAAGCGGTTGGATCGAGCGCCAGGTGAATGAACAAGATCGAAGAAAGGTCAATATTTACTTGACCGGGAAAGGCCAGGAGATTTCTCAGCAAATGAATGAAGCGCGCCAGGAGATGACAAACAAAATATTTGGTGTGCTAAGTGAAGAAGAGCAGGCACAGTTTAGAACACTTCTGTCAAAACTGGCTGTGGGCATGGAAGAAATTGGATGCGAAACAGAAATCCAGTAGCTATAGCGTGTAAAATTCGTGGGGGAATCAAAGAGGGTTTATGTTAGAGGAAGAGAGGTGCATTTATGTTAAAGGGCTTTTTAAAAAAACATGGCTGGAGGTATATTCCTGGCTTTGTATTTTTACTTATCAGCTCCTATATTACAACGCTGGCGCCAGTTGCGTTAGGAAGCGCGATCGATTTGATGGACATGGATGTGGCACTGATTGATCAGCACCTGGTTTACAGGCAAGCCATTTATATTATTTTGATTGCGTTAGGTGTTTTTATCACCCGATACATATGGCGGTATTTTATTATCGGAAATTCTCGCTTTTTAGAAAATTATTTGCGGGAACAGCTGTTTATAAAACTGGAAAATCTTCCGATGTCTTATTTGTCTAAACAGCGGTCTGGCGATTTGATGGCATACGCGGTGAACGATGTAGGTGCGGTGCGCATGACCTTTGGACAGGTCATATCCATGTCCATCAGTGGATTATCTACCGCAGTGATGGCTATTGATAGCATGATAACGCAGGTAGACCTGCAATTAACCTTACTGGCTTTGCTCCCTGTACCCATCGCTGTTTTTATTATTGTTAAGCTTGGCGGGGTTGTGAGAAGAAAGTTCCGGCATGTACAGTCGCTGTTTTCTGAGCTGTCTGGCGAGGTCAATGAAACCATTATGGGCGTTCAGGTCATCAAAAGCTTTGCGAAAGAAGAAGAGCGGTTGGGCGAATTCTCTGACATCAGTAAGACGATGTATGACGCAAATGTGGATCTGGCAGACACTTCCTCGATGATCTGGCCTTCCATCTCGGTAGTCTTTGGACTGTGTTACGCGATTGGGTTAATTGTTGGCGGGCATATGGTATTATCGGGAAATCTAACGTTGGGAACACTGGTAATCTTTAATGGTTCTCTTCTTCTGGTTCAGCAGCCGGTTATGTCTTTAGGCCGTATTATGAATATGCTGCAAAGAGGACTTGCCTCTTATAAGCGGTTACAGATGATTTTGGAAGAACCTGGTATACCAGAAAAGGAAATGGAGGACGCAAAGGATCCGATCGGTGGAGAAATTCGGATCGAAAATCTGACCTTCCGTTATCCGGGAACGAAGAATGATGTATTAAGCGGCATTTCTTTGCACCTTTCCCAAGGCTCTACTTTAGGTATAGTGGGACCGACAGGCAGCGGTAAAACGACCCTGATGCACCTACTGTTAAAAATGTATGATGTACCGGAACAAAGCATTTATATAGGCGGTAAGGATATCACGGCGATCCCGGCAAAGGCGTTGCGGGAACAGGCTGGTTTCGTCCCGCAGGATGGCTTTTTGTTCTCTGCCTCGATCCGAGATAACATTCAATTTTACTATCCCAATGCCACCGATGAGGACATTATGCAGGCAGCTAAATTGGCCAGTGTCCATGGCGATATAGCGTCTTTTCCCAATGGGTATGATACGCAGGTTGGCGAGCGAGGTACGCATCTTTCCGGCGGCCAAAAGCAGCGGATCGCCTTGGCGCGCGCGTTGATTCGCAATCCGGATCTGCTAATCCTAGACGATACGCTCAGCGCGGTGGACAACCATACCGAGCAGTTGATTTTAGAACAGCTGGCGGATTATTACAACGGAAAAACAACGGTGATTGTCTCTCACCGGTTAAGTGCTGTCCAGCACGCCCAGGAGATCGTTTTTATGAAGGATGGCCAAATCGTGGAGCGCGGCACCCACGAACAGCTTATGGAACAAAATGGATTATATGCGCACATGTACCGTCAACAAGAGGAAGGGGGAGACTGTGATGAAGAAAAATAGTCCGTCCAGCCTTGTTCGTCTGGCAAAAATGATGAAACCTTACATGAAATATCTATATTTTGTGTTTTTCTGCGTATTGGTATCCAACTTAGGTGTTCTGATAAAACCGTATCTTGTTAAGATTATTATCGACGATTTTCTGACAAAAGGGCTTCCGCAGCATGGAATCTATTCTATTACGGGATTGGGAATCTCGTATTTTCTGGTTGTATTGCTCAGTGCAGGTTTTACAATGGCCCAGCGCCGTACATTGGCGCGGTTTGGTCAGGCCATTCTGCACAAGCTTCGCTTAGATGTGATGGATCATATCCTCCATATGCCTATTGCAACTTTGGATAAATATGGGAGCGGGCGTCTCATTACCCGCGCAACCAACGACGTAGAAACTCTAGACGAATTTTATTCGGACATCCTTGTCACGCTTTTTCAGGATGTGCTTTTGCTGATCAGCCTGGTTTTTATGATGATCCAGATGGATTGGCAGCTGGCTTTGGTCGCATTTGTGGGAATTCCCCTAATAGCTATCATTACGATCCTGATTCGCAATGTTCTGGAACGAAATTTTAAGCGGATGAAGACAATTATTGGGCGAATCAATGGCTTTTTTGCGGAAAATATTGCCGGTATGCGGATCATCCAGGCTTTTAACCGGCAGAAAAATAAGCTACAAGAATTCCAGGAGTTAAATGAATCCTATTTAAAGACAACATTGATTCAGATTAAACTACATAGTGTACTGCGCCCGACAATGGAAGTAGTGAACTCCATGATTATCGCATTGCTGATCTGGTTTGGCTATAATCGCATTGTTGGCAATTTTGGCGGCAGCGCTGTACTAGAGCTTGGCGTTTTGTATGCTTTTACCGATTACGTCAAGCAGTTTTTCGAGCCGATCAATGAACTGGCGGAAACCTATACGACCATCCAGTCAGCTTTGGTTTCGGCGGACCGAATTTTTGCCCTGTTGGATGAAAAGAATCAGGAAGACCCCTTTGAGGGTGACTGGGATAAGCCAGTGGCTGGAAAAGTGGAGTTTCGTGATGTCTGGTTTGCTTACGATGAGGAAAACTGGATCTTAAAAGGGGTCAGTTTTACGGTGAAGCCAGGGGAGAAGGTTGCATTTGTTGGCAGTACTGGCGCCGGAAAGACCACCATCATCAATTTGATTGGGCGATATTATATTCCTCAAAAGGGTACAATTTTGATTGACGACATTCCTTTAGAACGTTGGAAATTGAAGAATTTGCGTAGTGGTATTTCGGTCGTTTTACAGGATGTTTTCCTGTTTGTCGGTTCCATTGCGGATAATATCAGTATTCACAGCGATTTAAATGAATCTCAGATCCGGCGAGCTTTAGATGTTTCCTGTGCCAGTGAATTTGTCGAAGAGTGTGGAGGACTGAAAGGGGAGGTATCCGAAGCGGGAATGAATTTTTCCACTGGACAACGGCAGCTTCTTTCTTTTGCTAGGGCGATTGCTCGAGATCCAGCGATTTTGGTATTAGATGAAGCAACCGCTCATATTGATACTGAGACGGAACAGATGATACAAACTTCTATCGCGAAAATTTCAAAGGACCGGACCTCCATTTTCATTGCGCACCGGCTTTCAACCATTCAAACCTGTGATTGTATTTTTGTGCTGGAAAAAGGCCAGATTATCGAGCAGGGCAATCACATAGCTCTCATGCGGCAAAATGGAAAATACGCGGCGTTGGTTCGTTCCGGGCAAAAAGAGTAAATTCTGCATAAGCTTTTTTGTAAAATTATAGCCTTTGGAAAAGCAGCTATAACACCAGCTTTTCCAGAGGCTATTTATTTCTATTAACGGAATTAGGGGGGCCTAATTCCGTTGTTTTTTATGGATTTGGTTGACATAACCATTTAAGAATGCTATAATATAACCCGTGGCAAAAAAGATGTTGTCACATTCCCTCGAGAAGTTGTTTTTATGCGGCAGTGCTGGAATCGGCAGACAGGCACGTTTGAGGGGCGTGTGCGCGAGCGTGTGGGTTCAAGTCCCATCTGCCGCACCAAAATAAAAATCCTGTGAATTGGTTTATAAGGCCGGTTTACAGGATTTTTATTTTATAGCACTATTTCGTCAAATCTTCTATGTGTAGTGAATTGATTTTTTAGGTTCAGGGGATGTATCATATAAGAACTGCACTTATGATAGAAATTTTGCACGTTCAGACAGAATTTATCATAAAGAAAGGAGGTACCTGACCGGGTACCTCCTTTCTTTATGACTGAAAAGCTTTATTTTTCTTATTTTATGATCAGGATCGTAGATGTTTCGTTGATATGCCCGAAGAAAGCCTCGCCATTGGTGGAAAATCCGATGCTTGGATACCGACCAAACAACGCACAATAGGGCTCTACTTGGTTCTCATTTAAAATTTCCAGTGTACGATACAGACAGTTAAAATTGATCACACCGGCGGGCTGATATGTAATGGCTTCATCCAGCGCCTTTTTTGTGTCATCCACAATGTTGCCGATTTTCAGGACATTGATTTCCGTTCCTTCCGGCAGACCGCAATGCAATGTGATGCCGCCGTCTTGAATCTCGTTGAAGGTGCGGACAAAAATCTCACCGTCCGCTACAACGCCCAACGGGTTGCAGACAAAATAGTCCTGAATTTTATCCTGTGGAACGCCCAGGACCTCTGCATACACCTCGCCGCAGGGCCGATGGTCGAATTCATACAGGGTACGGCTGCGTACATCCGACTTTGTCACCAGCAGCTTGCGCTCTGACAAGATATGGGCGCTCTGGGTTTTCAGCACGTCGTAGCCGTTCACCGTCTTTAGGATTGCCAGCACCGCTGCGCCGCTGTAGCTTTGATTGTCCGCATATACCAAAGATTCGCCGCTGTCTGCCGTTGAGGAAGAACCGCCGACAAAAAGGAGGTCGGTCGCAGTTCCCAGACGGTCCATAAAGACCTCTTCAACCTTTGCACTGGACTCAAACAGAACAATACCAACATAGCGCTCATAATTTGCGAGAGTTTCCTCTTCACCACCATAGTAGCTATGCATTTCATTCAGTGTTGCCCGCAAATCCGGATCAGCGCTAATATTCTCTACCACACGCACACAGACATCCTCAACGCTGCCAGCGTCCATTGCCATGATGCTGACAGAACCGTTGGAAAAACTGGAGTTGCAATACTCACTGTGCGAAGAGGAGCCAATGATTTTACTGTTGGGGAAAACTTCCTTCAGGGCCGCACCTGGGCGCTCGTAGTTGCTAGAGGCAAAAAACAGCAGCAATTTGGGCTGAAAATCTGCCAAAGCCGCATGGGCTTGCTGCGCCATGTCTCGGCTGTCTGTCCCCTTAATCGATAATGTTTTGATCGCCAATATTTATCCCGCCTTTACATCGAAATCTTGTGTTTTAAAGAACAATGCCAAATTCTTTAGCAACTTCCCGAACCTTTTGGACAGTAGCCGCGTCGTCTGGGGATATTGCCGTATATTTATCTACGGCAATTCCTTTTAGATACATTTTTGTCCGCACGGAATTCGCAATAACGACATTCCCTTTTGCTCTTTGGGAGATAATCTGCTGAATCATGTTGTAGATTTGTCCTGCCACTCATTCACCTTCTCTCATACTAAGTTTAGCCTTTTACAAATAACCTGACTTTATATTACCATATGAAGCCAATATTGGCAACATGTTTTTCCTCGCATCATCTATCGCAGGAATTTTTCGGTTACTTTGTGGAAAATCTGGTATGACAGCAACTGATGAATCAACCGCTTAAGAGTTTGATTCATCAGGATAGGGAAGAAACCTGGCAGGCAGTTGCCGCTTGCCGCAAATATACAAAGGAATCCACCCACTCATAGAGAGAAAAAGCGGCTTTGCAGAAATGCGACATGTGGGTACCTTATTTGAGATTTACTTTCCAGCCAGTTTGTAACTTTCCCTAATCCGTTCTTTTAGTTCTTCATCAGGAATGCTCCCGTTTAATACCAATGTATACCAGCTTTTCTTATTCATATGCCAACCGGGATAGTAATCATCTCTTGACAGGATCGTTTCAGCTTCAGCCGGATTCATTCGCAGGTCTATAATTTCCTCGATCCCATCCGATTTCAGTCCAATTTTTTTCCCTGCAACGGTTAAAATAGCGCCGTACCATTTTTTATTGTCCTTTCTGCGCCAAATAGCATTATCCGGAAATTTTGTCCAAAGGAATTCGGGTTCATCTCCATAGATTTCTCTGACAAACTCAATAGCCATCTGCGCCTGTACTGTTTTAAAAATGGCGGTTTCATAGCAATTCTGAACAATATCACACAATATCTGCTCAATGGCAGATCGGATTTCGCCTACATATCCGCCGGAAGCGTTGATCTTATAAAGAATATATGATTCGCCGGTTTCTTTTTCAATCAAATCCGTTTTGATTATATTGTCTGCGCCAATCTGAACTGTAAGTGCAAATGCGCCGCTTAAAATTTCGGTAAAATATTGGAAGAAATCTCCGTCACCTTTAAATCCATAAGACACCAGCTTTTCTGGGATAGGTTTTTTCCCTTTTGTAATCTCTTCAAACACAGTTTATCCTCCCTAATTCCGCTAAATGATCAAATTTATAAATGGTAACAGTATTGTATTTCTCTTAATTTTTTTCCACCAATATTATCGTCTAAGGCTTTACCGCTGCATATGAACCCCGATTTTTCATAAAAAGCTCTTGCCCTTGTATTTTCTTCCAGGACCCATAAGAAAATATCATGATAGCCTAACTTTTCCAATTCTGTCAGTGTAGCTGCTAACAATTTTTTTCCATGGCCTTTTCCAATATAATCTGGCAACAAGTAAATTGAAATAATTTCACCCCAGTCAGCAAACTCCTTTGTTCTGGAGCTGCTGTAGCTTGCCGTACCGATATATCGCCCTTTTTCCATAATGACAAGAGAATGTATGCCAGATTTTTTTAGATTTTCAGACCACATATCTGGCCTAAGTTTCTGAAGGTAGTCCTGTGGGATGATTCCTTTGTATGCAAACTGCCAACTTTCCACATAAATTTTTGCAATGGAATATAGATCATCAGAGTTTATGAGCTGTCGTATTTCCATATCAAATCATCCTTTCAATCTGCATCGCTCTTACTTGTGGTTCTTATTGTACCATGATTTCAAGAGCGTGAACAATAGAGACTTTTCTGGTTGCGCGGGACAGACGTCTTCCCGCAAAACAGCCCCTGAATAGCCATAAAAGGGGCTTGAACATTATATGAAAAATCTGACGAGAGGCGTATCTCCCGTCAGATTTTTTACATGTGGCTATTCAGAAATTTAAGGTACTTCATTCTTACAAATCATTTGCCAGCATCATTATGACAAGTAAAGATATTGGCAGAGGAATAGGGAAAGGTGATTCCTTATTTTATATAACGATTTTTAGCAAAATTCCAGCTATCTGCACACATTTGCTCAATATTCCGTTTGGCTTCCCATCCAAAAAGCCGGCGGGCTTTTTCTGTGTCAGCATAGCAGGTGGCGATGTCTCCAGGACGACGAGGCGCAATACGATAGGGAAGCTCTTTTCCGCAGGCTTTGGAGTAGGCGGCCACAATTTCTAAGACACTGGTGCCTTGTCCTGTACCAAGATTGACCGCTTCTACACCGGTATGCTCTAGTACATATTTCACCGCGGACAAGTGTCCCAGCGCCAGATCCACCACGTGAATATAGTCGCGCACACCGGTTCCGTCCGGTGTGTCGTAATCATTGCCATACACGACTACTTCCGGACGTAGGCCGGCGGCAACCTGAGAAACATAAGGAAGCAGATTATTGGGGATTCCGTTGGGATCCTCGCCGATTAAACCGCTGGAGTGGGCGCCAATGGGATTAAAGTATCGCAACAGGCTGACACTCCACTGTGGGTCCGCCAATGCCAGATCGGTGAGAATCTGTTCAATCATAACCTTGGTGTATCCATATGGGTTGGTCGCCGAAGTTGGCATTCCCTCTTTAAAAGGGACAGGATTGTGCATTCCGTAAACAGTGGCGGAGGATGAGAAGACGATTTTACGGCATCCGGCTTCACGCATAGCCTGACACAAAACAAAGGTGCCGCCTAGGTTATTTTCGTAGTATTCCAGTGGCTTTTGCACCGACTCAGGAACTGCTTTAAGTCCAGCAAAATGAATGACCGCATCAATATCATGCTCGGTAAAAATTTTTCGCATACCCTCCAAATCGCGCAGATCCGTTTTGTAAAATACAACCGGCTTTCCGGAAATTTTTTGGATGTTTTCTACGGCCTCCGGTTTTGCGTTGCTGAGATTATCGGCGATTACTACTTCATATCCGGCGTTCAACAGTTCCACACAGGTGTGGCTGCCAATAAAGCCAGCTCCGCCAGTAACAAATATTTTCATGAGAAAAATCCTTTCTTTTTATGTTTTATTCATCCTGTTTTTTTAAAAAAGACAGGGAAGATGCTATAACAAAATTTCTGTCGCTCCTATGGAACGGATAGCTAAATGACGACAAACACCAAGCCCAAAGACAGCTTCCATCCTTTGCCGGTAAATCGTTTCCAATGAGTCTGGCAGCAGTGTGAGAATGCTTCCGGCAAAACCGCCACCATGAATTCGATAAGCGCCTTTTCCTTGTAAAAGACGTTCCGAAAGCGCTAAGGCAAGGGACAATCCTCTTTCCTCTGCGTTTGTATCCGGCCAGGCGTTTTGCAAAAGCAGCTGGGAGGATTGTCCAGAGGCAGTAAGCAGTTGTAAGATTTTGTCTAGATCTTCCTGCTCCAGAGCCCATGTCAGCTCGACAGCGCGGCGGTCCTCTTCAAAAAAATGTATGGTACGAAGTAAAGCGCGGTCGGACACCTGTCCACGAAGATTTGCCAGCTGCATCCAAAATTTTTCTGGGGATACCTGGCGGAGTGCCGATTCGCCAAAATGGGCGGCTACGGCCTGCATCTCTGCTGGAATTGCCGCATATTGAGAGGTTAAACCTGAATGACTTCCTCCGGTATTGACTAAAAGCAGACGAAAACCATGCTGTTCCGGTAAAAAGTGCATTTGCTGTATCTGCGGATTGGATGGATTCTCCAGATCCATGGATACAAATCCACCTACAGCGCAAGCGAGCTGATCCATTAAACCACAAGGTTTGCCAAAATATTCGGATTCGGCCAGCCGGCCAGCCTGGGCGATTTGGACTGATGAGACATTTTTGTCACAGAAAAAGGAGTTGAAGATTGTACCGATTAGGCATTCAAAAGCCGCAGAAGAAGAAAGACCCGCTCCTGATGGAATCTGAGAAGAAATATATGCGTCGAATCCGGCAGGAGAAAAACCAAGACGGGTCAGACCAGCGGCGATTCCGCGAACGAGCGCGGAAGGAGTGCCAAACTCTTTCGGGCGGGGAGCAAGGTCCTCAAGATCGACCGTAGCTGCGGAATACCCTTCGGAAAAAACATGTACAGTACGGCTTCCGTTGGGGGAGGCTATAGCGATCATGTCTAACGAGATGGTAGCGGTTACCACATGGCCGTGCTGATGGTCGGTATGATTACCGATTATTTCGCACCTTCCAGGAGAGGAAAACAGTGCTACTTTACGGCCGCGCCCAAAAGTTTTTTCAAAGTCATGCAGTAGATTCAAATACCGTTTTGGTTGAACGCTGGCGTTTTCGTACCATTCCTGAAACTGCATTTTTTGCTTTTTTCCATTTAGTTTTTCTGCAATTTGATTGGTAAATTCCAATGAAAGATCCCCTTTGCGATAGGTTCCAAATCCAGTATAGCAGAATTTGCCGGCAACGCAATGAAAAATTTTTTGTTTTTTAGAATGGGGGTAGGTATGAATTTTCCATAAAATTATAATAAGCTGCTTTTGTAAACAAATCTATCTCTTTTTTGGACTAATTTAGGATTTTTTAAAAGATTATGAATTTTTTTGAAGACAACTTCCGACATCTGTCGTTTTATGCTAAGATAGAAATGAAAAATCTGAGAAATTATTTGGATAGATTGCAACAATTTGTCCTATTTTGGAAACTATAGAGATAAGAACGATTTACAAGAGGAGAAAGACATGGAATTCGACGAAAAAAGCGTAAAACTTGAACAGTTGTACGTATTACATAAAAATGTAATGCTCTATACAGCTGAACGGATTCTGCGGGATTACCAATTGGCAGAGGACGCGGTACAAAAAGCCTTTATGAAAGTTTTAGATAATTTACATAAGATTGGGGAACCAGATTGTAACAAAACCCGCGCGTTTTTAGTTATTATTACCAGAAACGTCGCAATTACCATGTATAACCGGCAAAAAAAGCAGGCTGTTCCGATTGAGGAAATTGAGCAGCTGGATTGCGGGGAAGGGGCAACACCCTTTGACTTGGTAGCGTCCAAAGAATCGGTAGAGGAAATCGCACAGTGTATTGGCCAACTGGATAAGAAGTATGCTGATGTGTTGATGCTAAAATTTTACTATGAATATTCTGATAGTGAAATTGCCGATTTGGTGCAGACCAGCCCAGAAAATGTTCGGGTTCGATTGCACCGTGGTAAGCGTAAATTGACGGCGCTTTTAAAGGGGGACGAACGTTTCAATGGATCGCAGAACAGGCGATAAATGGAGCGGGGATCCTTTGCTGTTGGCCGCATTGCGGTTTTATATGGAGCAGATGTTGGGAGAATTCCCCTGTGAAGAGGAATTGTCTGCAAAGTATCAAAATACGCCGCGCCTTGATTGCATGATGAACGAACTAAAAAAAGCTTGGCGTTAAAGCAGCAAAGGAAAAGGAAACGGTAAAAGGCAGTGGTACAGGGAAAATCCCGGCCACTGCCTTTTGTCCGTCTGTCATAAAACACATATTTTATTTATGCGGATTCTGAAGACGATACCTTTTGGGAGACTATTTTAATCACTTCTCCCGCGCTCAAACCAGAAGATTTACAAAATGCATAAAGCTGAGATATTTCTTGCTGTTCCTTTTGCTTTATCAATGCTTCACGACTGTGTTTTAACTCTTCAATTTCCTTTTGTTTTCTTGTTATGTTGGCATCGATTTTCATTAGTTCTTCATCAATATTTACGATTTTTTTGGGTCTTGGCATGTTGGATTCATCCTTTCTGTATTATTAAAACAATTATAGTGATGAAATCCCGATTTTATTCAATTTCATTTATTATTACCGATGTGTTCAAAAAACAATTTTAAAGCTTTCTGCAATTTGAATGATCTCTTTTTTAGAAAGAGCAGTTCCTTTTATGAGATAGTTATTTTGACTGTCAGAAAAAGATAAACAACAAGCCCCATCTTTTATATAGTACATAGCGTTCATTTGTCTTATAATTATTTTCTCCATATTTTTACCTTCAAAATTCCAACGAGAATCTGCGGAAAAATTGCTCAACGATTCCTGTATAATCCAAATGCGATTTTCTTCTTTCTCTAAAAAAAACGTGATTTTATCCTTGTCAATGCGAATATCTGTAATGGAGTAACCATCTGGAAGATAACTGGGAAAATAAACGACTTGCGGTGTATCCCTAAATTGACTGGATGGGAACGGCCAGAGATTTTGCTGAATGATCTTTACTGCAGTATGTGTTTCATTTTTCTGGGACCAAAATTCAAAGAGCAAATCATTGTGAGCCTGTACAACTACAAAAGAGCAAAAGATAATAGTAGCCGCGATTGCCATTCTGGGAATATAGCGTCTGGTAAAACGAGGAGATGGTTGCTTGTTTTTTTCCGAGATGCGCTGTGATTTGCGTAAAAGCTTATTCATGCTTTTATTAAATTGCTCGGAGGACTGATAATTCTCCGGAAGAAAATCAAGAGATCTAGCTAAGATCGTATCAGGATCTAGTGGATCCTGCATTGTATTATGGTTGATAGATTGTCCAGAGTGTTTTTTATGAAAGCCCACCTGTTTATCCCCTTGCTTTAAATCTTAAAAAAGCGATCTACAAAAGTTAAATATATTATATCAGACAACAGAATAAAAGATAGATGAAAGCTGCTTTTTCTCTATCATTATTTTATAAGCTATAGCTGATAACTTTAAAGAAAGGTTGGGAATATTCGTAATAATAGGCTAAATATACGATCAGCTCTTTGGGAGAAGCGGCAATAAAAAGATGTTTACCTAAATAAAATTCCATAGTGTCCAGGGTAAAGGAATCCCAAACTTGATGAGATAATCTGGCAATTTTCCTAGCTATGGAATGTTTGTTGCCGCCAAATGTTTTTGCAACTTCAGAATACACATCCTCCATTATCCGGATATCATCGATATGAATTCCATTGTGAAACAATAAGTCGGCCATTACTTCAATTGCACATGCTAAAGGTCGGATATCTGCCCGAATGGGTCCAGTGATAGAAAAGATTAGATTCTCGGATTTTGTCATATGAACACCTTTTTTGTGATTATAATAGTATAAATTTTGAATAAAACATAAAATTAGACACAATAAGATAAAAATGGATATAATTAGGATGGAAAAGAAAAAAGAGCAGGTTACTCTGCTCTTTTTTACAAGCGTTCAAGTCCGAAAAAGAAATGCTGAAAGAATGTCTGCTTTTACTTTCTAATACGGAAAATAAAGAAAAATACTACACCTAAAATGAAAAAAATTTTTCGGCCGATACTTTTTTATTTGAAAAGATTTGATTGGGCGCACAAAAAAAGAGAGGATAAAAAATATCCTCTCTTTTTTACGATATTTAGAATAGTGCAGGAACAAAAGTTACATTGTGCCAGAAAGAGCTCTTTCCAACCAAATGCTTCCAATATCCAAAGCGTTATAAAGTCCGACTTTCTCACTCTTTCGGATAATTCGTTCCTTTGGGCGTAGATCGGCATCAGTGGCCAAAAGCTGGATAGAAATCTTTTCAGCCATATCCATATCATAGCCTGACTGTGTAGATGTAATCTGCATTAAAATAACATAAGGATCGCTCATATTACCATAGTACAATGTATTTCCAGAACGAACCAAAGGTTTTCCCTTATACATCAAAAAATTTTCTTTTTTTGTGCTCAACTGTAAAATACCTCCTTATAACAAGAATGGGGACCTATCCACCATCACAAAAACAGACATTACTAAATAAGTATAGCACAAGTTTTATTCTAAGTAAACATTCAGCAGTTAAAAAAGAAGCGGTTAAAATTACTTTATCCGGTTGTCTATAGTATGAACTGTTTATGCTACTGCCAAGGAATTGCTTCCTCATGTTGTCAAATTTTATACAGACAAAAAGAAAATAAGGAGCAAAGCGGTCAATAAACCATTTCGCTCCTTATAAATTGAGTGCCTTTCTTCGCTGTCTATATCGAAAATCCGAGACAATTTTCTCTAATCATTCAAATAAGATTTTACCAGAATCTGCAATAGCTCGTCTCGATCAATTCGACGGATCAGACTGCGTGCATTATTGTGGGTAGTAATATAGGTAGGATCCTCTGATAGGATATAGCCTACAATCTGATTGATAGGGTTATACCCTTTTTGCCGGAGTGCATCATACACTGCCGTTAGAATTTCTCATTTCCTGCTCTTTATCTTCATGGATGGAAAAGGAAATTGTTGGTTCGTGCATAAAACACCCTCCGTTCTCCTGTATTTCTAGTTTCTGACAACTACAAGATATAGCATACACCAAACAAAGCAAAATAACAAGAGGAAGAATCAGCAAACATTTTTCCATATATTTGTGAAGATAGCCAAAGGCTTTTCACATGTCAGCTCCGAATCAAGGCCCCGACTTCGGCCAGCTTCTTCAGAATTTTGTTCATTGCCTTTTCTACATCCTCATCGGTTAGAGTTCGGTCAGCGGAGCGCATTGTAATATTATAAGCAATACTTTTTTTGCCATCTGGAATCTGTTTACCCTTATAGATGTCAAAAAGATCGACCCGTTCTAATAGATTGCCAGCTCCGGCACGAATGGCTTTTTCGATGGACTGTACCGGTAGATCATCGTCGCAAAGCAGGGCCAAATCACGTGTTGTGGCAGGGAACTTTGGCAAAGGATGGTATTCTTTCGTCTCACACCGGGTATCAAAAAGAGCGTTACAGCTAAGATGCGCAACATAAACCGGCGCGTCAATTCCATAATTTTCCGCCACCTGTGGGTGAATTTCACCGATGGTTCCCAATGCCGTGTCACCGGAAAAGAGAATGGCACTGCGGCCAGGGTGATAGTAGGGAATATCACTTTGGGCTTGTACGGAAAGATCAGAAACGCCCAGCACCGACAAAAGATTTTCGACAATGCCTTTTAGAGAAAAGAAATCACAAGAAGCGCCATACTGTCCAATGGTAATGACAGGTTTTTCATCCGGAAGCTCCTGCCCGTCCACCGGGATATATTCATTGGCCAACTCAAACAAGCTGG
>CAJUMG010000015.1:0-22042 GCA_910587335.1 uncultured Oscillospiraceae bacterium | reverse complement strand
TTGCGATTATTGTAGTTTCTGGATAAAGTTTCCAGCATAGAAGGAACCGCGATGGTCCGCATAACGCTTGTATCTTCACCCAAAGGGTTTAGGATGACAACCGATTTACGCAGAGGATGCTCTGTAGGCAGGCAGATTTTATCATAATATTTGGGACTGATAAAAGAGTAGGTGGAGATTTCATAGCAGCCCTGCGCAAGTAGAGCATTTGTGAGGGTGCGTTCAAATTTTTGATACTCGGTCAAAGCGCCTTGAGCAACGCCGCGGATGGCTGTCGAAGGGATTTTGTCATATCCGTGGAAACGGGCAATTTCCTCGGCGATATCCGCTTTATGCTCTAAATCTCTGCGGAAAGAAGGGACAAGAATAGTATCGCCGTTTACCTTGCAGCCAAGCTGTTCCAGGATGGAAACCATTTCCTCGCGGCTGATGTCAATGCCGATAAACCGATTGATCCACTGGGGGTCCAAACCAATTTCGGTCGGCTGATAGCCGGCGTTATCAATATCAATTATTCCGCCGACCACTTCGCCAGCGCCTAAAAGCTCAACCAGTTCACAAGCGCGCATAACAGCGGGAATACAGGTCTGCGTATCCAACCCCTTCTCATAGCGGGCAGAGCTTTCAGTGCGCATTCCAAGTTTTCTGGCAGTGGTACGGATAGAGGAGCCCAAAAAGCACGCAGATTCAAAAACAATTGTGTCGGTATCATCCATAATACCACTATATTCACCGCCCATAACACCGGCAATTCCTGAGGGCTTTTCTTCATCGCAGATGACCAGCATTTCCGGCGAAAGCTTGCGCTCCACACCGTCGAGGGTCATAATAGACTCACCCTCCTTGGCGTTGCGAACCACAATTTTTCCACCTTTGATATATTTATAATCGAAAGCGTGCATGGGCTGGCCGTATTCCAGCATGACATAGTTGGTAATATCAACGATGTTGTTGATCGGGCGGACGCCGCTGGCCCGCAGCCGTTCCCGCAGCCAACGAGGGGAAGGGGCGATTTTAATATTTTTTACCATTCGCGCTACATAATGCGGGCACAGCTCGGTATTCTCCACAGTAACCGACAGCAGATCCTGGATATCGCCGGTTTCCTGCTCGACCTTCGGCTCATGCAGAGTCAGATTTTTTCCGAAGGTGGCGGCCACTTCCCGGGCAAGACCGATGACAGACAGGCAGTCCGGGCGGTTGGGGGTGATTTCAAATTCCACACAGGTATCGTCAAGGCCAATAGCCGAGCGGATGTCCTGCCCTAGCTGACAATCCTCCTGTAAAACGAAGATACCGTCTTCAATCGCATAGGGGAAATCGTGAGCGGTCAGGCCCAGTTCGCCTAAGGAACAGAGCATACCGTTGGAGAGAACACCGCGCAGCTTACCTTTTCGAATTTCTTTGCCGCCGGGCAGTACGGAATGATCTTTGGCAACCGGCACAACATCGCCAGCATGGAGATTGGTCGCCCCGGTTACAATCTGAAGTGGCTCCCCCTCGCCCACATCCACCTGGCAGATGACCAGCTTGTCTGCATCTGGGTGTGGATCAATAGACAAAATTTTGCCGACAACAACGTTTTTAATCTCTTCGCCTTCTATTTCCCAGCCTTCTACTTTTGAGCCAGATAAAGACATTCTTTCGGAGAATTCCCGCGGCTCTACCTTTAGCTTGACAAAATCAGAAAGCCATTTCATGGACAAATTCATGGTTTTTCCTCCTTAGAATTGATTCAGAAAACGCAGATCGTTTTCATACAAAAGCCGCATATCGTCAATATTAAAGCGGCGCATAACCACTCGTTCAAGTCCCATGCCAAAAGCAAACCCGCTGTAAACCTCCGGGTCAATACCGCAATTGGACAGCACCTTTGGGTGCACCATACCACAGCCGAGAATCTCAATCCAGCCCTCGCCTTTGCACAGGCGGCAGCCCTCTCCGTGACAGTTAAAGCACATGCAGTCCAATTCTGCCGAAGGTTCAGTAAACGGGAAGTGGTGCGGTCTGAAACGAACTACGGAATCTTCGCCATACAAATGTTTTACAAAAATTTCCAAAGTTCCTTTTAAATCAGCCATGGTAATTCCTTTGTCAATTACCAGTCCCTCAATTTGATGAAACAGGGGAGAATGGGTGGCGTCGACTGCGTCGGACCGATAAACACGCCCTGGCGCAATAATGCGGATGGGTGGTTTTTGCTTTTCCATAACTCGAACCTGCATGGGAGAGGTTTGGGTCCGCAGCAGTACATTATCCGAAATATAAAAAGTATCCTGTGTATCTCTGGCGGGATGATCTTTGGGCATATTCAAGGCTTCAAAATTATAATAGTCCAGCTCTACCTCGGGTCCGGTGGCGATGGAAAAGCCCATGCCCAGAAAAATTTCCTCAATTTCCTCCAAGACAGTATTCAGCGGGTGCTTTTTTCCAATCGCTCCCTTTTTCCCGGGCAATGTAACGTCCAGTCGTTCTGTTTTCAATTTTTGTTCGGTCAATTCTTTTTTTAACTGTGCAGTACGAGTGGCAATATGCTCCTCCATAAAAGCACGAATTTCGTTTGCCAGCTGTCCGATTACCGGCCGTTCTTCGGCGGAGAGTTTTCCCATCTGCTTTAAAATTGCAGTCAGCTCTCCCTTTTTGCCAAGAAATTTTACACGGATGTTTTCCAGCATTTGCATGTCGTGCGCTTCTTGTAGTTCCACGACAATTTTTTGCCGAATTGCTTCCAGCGCAGTTTTCATATTTTTCACCTCAGTTTTAAATTCAATAGATCCAATCGTCCTGATTTTGCATTTGCCTAGCAGAAAAGAGGATTTTTTGTGGATAAAAAAGACTTTCATCCCACCATAAAGGGACGAAAGTCTTAAGATTCCGCGGTACCACCCAGTTTTTTGCCTTTTGGCAAACACTTTAGCGCTCGATAACGGCAGCAAACCGTCGGCGCCTACTATCTTTCAGCGCCGCCGCTCCTGGGCGAACTTCAAAAAACAATTCCACAGGCCTGCTTTCAGCCGATGACAAGCCTTCTCTGCGGTAGAATACAGAATTTTTACTTTCCCAATCTCAGCGTTCTTAATTTCAATTAAACATAGCATATCTAAAAAAAAAAAGCAAGTAAAAAGTTTAGCAAAGATGTAAAAATTCGACCAAAGAAAGGGGAAAACAATTGTTTTTTCGATATTCTCATGATATAATAAAATAAATTGTCATATTTTTAGTTGTTTTGAACAAAGGAGAACTGCAAATGATTCGAGATATTTTTGTGGAAGAAATTGTGAAAAAAAAGAAAGAACCGCTAGATTGGCTGAAAATTCTTGCAATTCTTGTGTTATGCTTAGGATTAGCTGCTGGTTTTCTTTTTTTGGGAATGTTTTTTCCTTTTTGCTGGGTTCTTGCTGGTCTTTCCATCTATTTTGGCTATTTTTTTATTACTCGGCGTTCGATAGAATTTGAATATTCTTTAACAAACGATGTTTTTGACGTGGACAAAATTATTGCTAAGCGAACAAGAAAACGATTGATTTCTACTTCCTGCAAAAATTTTGATGATTTTGGTCGTTATCACCCAGAAGAGCATACCCAAAAGCGGTATGAAAAAACGTATCTTGCCTGTGACAGTCTCAAATCGGATAACCTATGGTATTTTGTTGCAAAAGGCTCTAATGAAGGGAACAGTCTGGTGGTTTTTAATGGATCGGAGCGTCTTTTGGAGGGAATAAAGGAGCAGATCCCAAGGCAGATGTATCAGGAGCTTTTTGGTCGTGCCCCTCAATAATAGGTGCCAAATTTGGAAAGTTAAAAGCTCTCGTTTTCTAAAGCGGGGGCTTTTGACAAAAATGGGACGAGGAAACGCTGCAAATAAGCAAAAGGCAGGGGAGGTTTGCGCCATATGAAAGAGGTTGTTACGGTTGATAGGATGCGCCAAATAGAAAAGGCCAGTGATGAGGCGGGAATAGATTATTTGCGTCTAATGGAAAACGCGGGCAGTGCCGCTGCCGCGTTCATTCGAAAAAAAGCGGATGTGCGCGGGCGAAATTGCGTCATTGTTGCGGGAAAAGGCAATAATGGCGGAGATGCATTTGTCGTGGCGCGTAAACTGTTTGAACATGCTGGAGCGCTCTCGGTTATTCTTGCGGACGGTCTTCCCAATACTGGGCAAAGCAAGGAAATGCTAAATCGGCTTTTGCAGATGGGTATTGAAGTTTTACCGTTTGGAATGGACCAAACACTTGCGGAGCAAAAAATTGCTGCCGCTGACCTTATTGTGGATGGCATTTTCGGTACCGGTTTTCATGGAGAAATTTCCGTAGATCTGCAGCCGCTATTTGAACAGATCAACCATGCAGTGGCTGCTGTTTTTTGCCTGGATGTTCCCAGTGGCGTTTCCGCAGAAACCGGTCTTGCTGCAAAAGATGCGATACAGGGAGATTTTACGATTACCTTTCATTGCATAAAGGCGGGGATGCTTTATTATCCGGCTCGCAGATGTTTAGGGGAACTTCATGTGGTTTCAATCGGCGTGCCTGATGATTTGGGAGAGCAGATTTTGGCAGATGGAATTTTAGTAGAGGAAGAAGATGTTTTCTCTGCTTTGCCAAAACGCCGGGCAGATTCTCATAAAGGGTGCTATGGACATTTGCTGAGTCTTTGCGGCAGTGTTAGATTGCCAGGTGCGGCAATTTTGTCTGCCATGGGAGCGATGCGGGTTGGCGCGGGACTTTTAACAGTAGCATCTCCGGCTTCGGTGCTCTCATCGCTATCTACACGATTTCCCGAGGCGATGACTCTTCCCTTGGAAACGGACGATGACGGACTGATCGGTGTAAAGAATAGTTACAGGGTTGTAGAGACGCTAAAAAAGGCAAGTGCATGCTTGATTGGATGTGGAATTGGGAAAAAAGATTCGTTGTCTGCTCTGCTGGCGGATATGCTTCAATCTGCCTCTTGCCCGTTTGTGATTGATGCAGATGGTATAAATAACCTGTCCGAGGACATAGAAATATTACATCAGGCGAAAGGTCCAGTCATTTTAACGCCGCATATGGGGGAAATGGCCCGTCTTTTGGGAATTTCTACGGCAGAATTACAGCAGAATCGCATTGAATTACTAAAGCGCTTTACAAAAGATTTTGGCGTGATTGTGGTGCTCAAAGACAGTGTAACGACGATTTTTGAGCCGGGCGGCGCTTTTTTCGTCAATCAAACTGGCAATGCCGGTTTGGCAAAGGGCGGCAGCGGTGATTTGTTGGCGGGTATGATTGCGGGGTTTTGCGCACAGTCAATCCCCCCGCTAAAAAGTGCTGTTTGCGCAGTATATCTGCATGGATTAGCTGCAGATCTTTGCGCGGCAAGGTTATCACAGTACAGTATGTTGCCAAGCGATCTTTTGACAGACTTGGCAGAGATTTTTGCTGGACGCGGCCTGTAAATCTTTTTTAGAAGGTGCGTTTATGGGGATCCGTCCGCGATTTTATCTGCTTGCAATCCTAGTTCTCCTGCTTCTGCCAGGATGTGGTGTAAAAACGACACCTCCGAAGCTTCCGCCGCAATTGCAACAGCCTTTCCAAGCAAAGGCCACAATAGAATATGGTGATCTGTCGATATCGGCTCTTCTTTTTAAAGAAAAGGAAGATTGCTTTCGTTTGGAGTTCCAATCACCAGATGTTTTAAATGGAATGTCCATGTCTTTTGAAGCGGATCAGATTACGATTCAATATCGAGGGCTGACAGGCAGCTATCGTCCAGGCTCTTTGCCGCAAGCTGCTGTTGGTCAACTGCTGGCGGAATCGATTGGAACGGTTTGCCAAGGGGAAAAGCTGCAGTTATCTTTAAACGAATCGGTTTTACATGCAGAAGGGGTGTTAGCCGGAAAGGAAGATTCTTTTACTGTAACAATGGATGCACAGTCAGGTATTTTGCAGACGCTAACCATTCCAGGTCAAGATTTTCAGGTAACTTTTCAGGAGTTTTCCTTTCAATAATAAAAAGCCCAGCAAACTTATCGCTGGGCTTTTTATTATAAGCTTATTGTCTTTTATAACTCTTTATAAAATTCACGAATCAGAGAATCAGCGCTTAAATAATGACTGTCACAAGGACGGAAAAATTTGTATTTTTCCATCAAGTTTTGTATAGTGTCCTGAAGGGGGGCATTCGGCGGATAGTCAGCCAGAGCTGATGCAATTTTATTGCGATACAAAAACGGTTCAAAACCATGCGTTGTGTTAATATGGACATCCGCTGAGGAGCGATAAGGATGAATATAGAGCTGCTCTCCTTATCCCACATAGCGATGGTTTCGGCCGCTGTAGAGCCACGGGAAATCAGGTCGCGGATGATCCGCCGCGTCATACGAAGTTGTCTTCCCGAAAGAAGAATCTCACCGTTTTCCGCGACAAAATCGCTATGTACGCTGACATAGATGCCTATGCGCGGCTGTTTTCCCATTGCTTCAAAAAACAGCGGATGTAAAGCGTGAAGTCCCTCAAAAATCCAAAAAGAATCAGGGGAATAAGATACATGAAAGGTTTTTTCCCGACGGCAACCTTTATGAAAATCAAAAAGGGGGAAGTCCGCTTCTTTTTGATTTTGCAGCTGCTGCATCAAAAGCTGGAAATATTCGATATCTAATCCCTCAATGGTTTCAAAATTTAAGCTTCCATCCTCCCAGGTAGGAAGTTGATTTCGGGGACGATAGAAATTATCTAAAGAAATCCGCTCAGCAGTTTTTCCGCGCGCCGTTAGGTGGGCAATCAACTTTTTGGCCGTTGTTGTTTTTCCGGACGAAGAAGGTCCGGCCAGAAAAATAATAGACGTATTCTGTGCGATTATATAATCACAGACTTCCCGAATTTTTTTGTCAAAGGCAGCTTCTTCTGCCGCAAAAAATGCCTGCGGTTCCTGCGCTAGATTTTCTGCCGCTTTTTCAGCCGAAATGATTTCCATTTTTTCCTGATACCGTGTCATGATCTCGTCCTCCTTGCTGTCAATCTATACGAGTGCTGCGCTTTATCGCACCGCCAAAATCCCTTTTTACAACTGTTCAAATCAAATAAAAAATACCTGTTATTATCATAGCATTTTTTTGTGGGCCTTTCAAGGCTTACAGTTCCATATCGCTTAACACATCTTCTAAATGAATCGGGAAGACGCGCCGGACGGCAAGACGATAAAGTATCGTATAAGCTTTTTCGAAAGTATCAGCTAATCTTGGATGAATCCAACAAAGGACGGTTTCATCATTTCCTCCCTCTGAAAAACAGCGAATGAAATATTCGGTTTTTGACTCCTTTTGGGTTTCTAACAGCGCATAGCCGTATTGGAATTCTTTTTCTTCTTCAGATTTCCACCTCATATGTAACACACAAATTTCCACAGTCTTAGCATCCTTTCCGCTTTAGTTCCTGCTTTTCAGTATAAACATAAACGGAGAAAATTGATACAAGTATATTTTGGTAAACCGGTTTTAGCAGTCTTTTTCCCAAAAGAGGGGAGAGGTAAAAAATAACAGATCTGCCATCTAAAAGGATGAAAGAAAGCCCACAACCCCAAATTGCTATCAAAGAAACAAGCAGATACGATCATATATCTCCGGCCGTTCGTCTGAAGAGGAGGCGAAAAATGCCCTTTTCTGCCCCTCTGCCGCTAGTACCCACGAGCAGGCGAAAAAAGATCTAAAGCGCGGCCCTTCCAGGATTAGGGATTCGGACCAAAATCCATACAGGGAGAAAAATCATGTGTTCAGGCGAAAAAACTTCCGTTTCTTCAATAAAAAGGAAAACGATATCTATGCCAGCTGCAGCAAAGCCGAGGCGATATTAAAGTAAACAATCAATGATAGAGCATCTACAATGGTGGTAATAAAGGGGCTGGCCATGACTGCCGGGTCAAATCCGATGCGTTTGGCTAAAATAGGAAGTGTACAGCCGGTAATTTTAGCAATCGTTACAGTGATGACCAAAGTCAGGCATACAATCAAGGAGACAAAAAGCCCAACCCGATCAAAAAGCATCATTTTTGCAAAATTTGCGATCGACAAGGTCAGCCCGCAAAGAACAGCGACTCGGGCTTCTTTCCAAATAATCCGAAAAAGATCCGTCCACTGGATTTCTCCTAAAGAAAGGCCGCGAATCACCGTTACAGAAGCCTGACTACCTGCATTTCCGCCGGTGTCCATCAACATAGGGATAAAGGCGGTAAGCAAAACTTGCGCAGCAAGCGCACCCTCATAAATTTGAATAATCTTTCCTGTAAAGGTAGCGGATACCATGAGCAGCAGTAACCATGGCACACGTTTTTTCCAAATTTCCACTACGGTGGTTTTTAAATACGGCTTTCCTGTAGGGGTGATAGCCGCCATTTTTTCAATATCCTCCGTATTTTCCTGCTGCAAAACATCCATGGCGTCGTCAAAGGTTACAATACCCACCAGTCGGCTTTCCTGGTCCACCACCGGCAAAGCCAAAAAATCGTATTTTTGGAGCTGATTGGCAACCTGCTCTTTGTCGTCAAGAGTCGAGGCGGCGATCACATGGGTCTGCATAATATCGCCGATGACCGAGGACTTGGGTGCAAGCAGTAAATCCTTTACTGTGACAAGCCCTTCCAGCTTTCTGTCTGAATTGGTTACATAGCAGGTATAGATTGTCTCTTTGTCCACTCCTGTCTTGCGGATACGGGAAAACGCTTCGTCCACCGTCATGGATTTTTTTAGATCCACATATTCGATGGTCATAATGCTGCCGGCGCTGTCTTCTGGATAATGAAGAATTTCGTTGATTTTCTTCCGGACTGCTGGTTTGGTTTGCTGCAAAATACGTTTGACCACATTGGCGGGCATTTCTTCGATCATGTCCACCGTGTCGTCAAGATATAATTCATCTAAAACCTCCTGCAATTCCTGATCGCTAAAAGCTTGGATCAAAATTTCCTGTAAATTGTTATCCATCTCGGCAAATGCTTCCGCCGCCAATTCCTTTGGCAGCAAACGGTAGATTAAGAGCAAATTTTCCTGTGGCATTTCCTCTAAAATCCCAGCAATATCCACCGGATTCATTTCACCCAGCATGGTTTTTAGCTGAGAAAAGTTTTTTTGACCCAGCAATTCCAACGCTTTTTCCGTCATTTTTCATTCCTCCTAATTGGTTTTACTCATGTTAGGTAGGAAGCAAAAGGACATGAAGTCGGGAAGGAAGCAGTTTATGTGAAAGCGTGTCCAGCATAGACGCTTTTTGGCTCTGCTTTTTTCATAAAACTTCGAACGCCGGCGTTCATGTCACCGGTACTTCCTGCGTCCATGCGATTTCACCTCTCTTTTCATTTTTACCGGATTGATGCAAACAAATCCGATATTTTCTTATGGATTCGGCTGTTTTTTGCAGTCTGTTCCATAAATTTACTGGTTTGGTAAAAACAAGAAATAAAAACCGCCGAAGCCTAAACTTCAGCGGTGATCATTGCCGAACAGAAACGATAAAAACGCCTGTCGCCAATTTCAGTTACCGTTCAAGCTTCAGCTTCGCAGGGCGATGAAATTACATTAGGCAATGCCTTGGATTCGACATGGCCTGTTGACCTTCTCATAGTGTCTCCACTATTTCGCGGCAGCAATCCGTATCCCTGTGGTAGCCTTACCTACCGGGCTTTTATTTCTATTTTCATCATATTCTTTTCCTGCATTTTTGTCAACTGTCTAAAAAGGCTTTTTTAAAGAGGGCAATAAAAGACAAATTCCGCAAAGAGCATATCCTTTGACCCCCAATTTCCTCACCAGCATAGAGAAGATTCGATAGGATATCTCGTTTAAGTATCGACCTTTGCCTCGACAAACCATCGGTCATCCTGTTCCCGCCAAATATAGGAGCGATGCCGTCCAATCTGTACCAGATAACGCATACCTGTGCCGCCCGCTTTGAAGGATGCCGCCCGCCGAATATCTAAAACCCGCTCTACAGGATATTTCGTACCGTCCTCCCACCGGATGGATAAAGGCCATACATTTCCATCTGTGTCAAATTGTGCCTGTACTTCTACATAGACTTTACGTGCCAGTTCCATTTTATACCTTCTTTACCTGTGATCCTGCATTTTTACAATTCAAGTGATCCACCCAATAGATTGCACCTATGATTGCTTTAAATGCATGGTGAATTCCTGTCCTGGCTGTACATGGGTCAGCTCTCGATCCAGTAAAACGACCGCCCGTTGGATGCAGCTGTTTCCAAATCTCCGGCGCAGTATATCAACAGTTTGAGCTAGTTTCTCCTGTTGAACGGCAGATTGATAGGAGCCATATAAATCCATTTGGACCGGTGCATTTTCATAAACAAAGTCCCCGATTGAAAGGCCGATGCTCCGCACCGGCGCCGTCCAATCGTAATACTTCCGGAACAATTCCATAGCAACTTTGACCATATCCTGCGCAAGGCAACAAGGATAAGGCAGTTTCTGTTGCCGTGTAAAGGAATGGAGCGTATTGTCCCGAACAAAAATACAAAGCGTTTCGCCTTTTAGTCCCTGTTCGCGTACCCTGGCGGCAACGCTCTCTGCCAAAACCGTAAAGATCATACGGATATCCTCGTCGTTTTCCATATCCCGGCAGGTTGTCGTGCTGTTGCCAATGCTTTTTACTGCGGCGCACTCATCAAATTTTGCAACCGGGGAACGGTCTAGTCCGTTGGAGAAAACCGAAAGGAGGCCACCCATTTTTCCAAACCACCTTGTGAGTAAACGCTGATCGGTCTGCGCCAGTTGACCAATGGTATGGATTCCCCGTTCACATAATTTTCGAGAAGTAGCTGGTCCCACATATAAAAGGGAAGATACAGGAAGAGGATAAACAATTTGTTTATAATTTTCCAAGGTGATTTCTGTAATGGCATTGGGCTTTTTATAGTCGCTGCCCAATTTAGAGGTGATTTTATTATTGCTAACCCCGATACTGACGGTTACTCCCAACTCATTCCAAATCCGTTTTCGAATCTGCTCTGCAATCTGGATACCGTTTCCATAAATACATGTGCTACCAGTAACATCCAACCAGCATTCATCAATGCCAAAAGGTTCTACCTGATCGGTATATTCCAGATAAATTTCCCGAACAAGCTTGGAAAAATATAGATATCGAGAGAAGTGAGGAGGTAAAATTGTCAAATCTGGACATTTTTGTTTTGCCTGCCACAAAGGTTCTCCGGTTGCTACTCGAAATTTTTTTGCCGCTTCGTTTTTCGCCAGAATAATACCATGTCGCTGCTCCGGATCTCCTCCAACCGCCATGGGGATTTCTCTCAGTTTGGGCTGATAAAGCATTTCTACACTGGCATAAAAAGAATTTAGATCGCTGTGTAAAATCACTCTTTCCATTGTGTATGCCTCTCAAGATAGATTTCGATTTTATTATAGAACATAAGTTCTTTTATATCAAGAGGAAAAGAATGGCATTTTAGAAAAGATAACTACCAGATAAGCTGTACCGAAAAATCTTTGTGTATAGAGACAGTTTGTCTTTTAAAAAGTGAAAACACAGCTTTATACAAAACTGTGTTTTCATAGATAATAAAACCGAAGATACGCTGTTTAGTCGTTGAAAAATATTTTTTCAACGTGAGAAGCCTTATAGAATATCGATTTGACATCCGGCCATGGCGTCTAAAGCAGTCTGGTGGCTTTGGGGCGTTACACCGGCACAGCAAGCAGAAACCACGGCGATCGGCGTTTCCGGCAGGAAAGACCGCAAAGTTAAAGCATTGGATATCACACAGATATCTGTACAAACGCCTATTAGCTGAATTTCATCAATGACATTCTTTCTGTTTTCGTCGGATAAATACCTTGCCAGCTCTGTACTGCCAAAAGTTTTTTTGCAAAAAACCGGATAATCAAAATCTTTTTGAAAAGCGTCAAGAGAAGGCACAAGCTCCCAGCCGGGCGTATGTTCTACACAGTGAACAACCGGGAGCTTTTTTCCTTCGCGACTGCTTAGATAGTCTGTCCCATGGGTGTCCTTGGTAAAAACGATTTCACCGGAAAAATTCTGGACATATTCCAAAACCGAAGGTAAAATCGCTTGTGCTTGTGCAGAGCCAAGAGCGCCAGTGATAAAGTCATTTTGCATATCTACAACAATTAAAATTTTCCGCATATATAATCCTCTCCTTTTCATTTTATCCTATCATGGCATGTGCATAAATACAAGCCTATCAAAAGACATATAGAAAAAAGCGGCCGGAGCTATTGTCCGACCGCCGCCAAGATTTAATTCTGACGCATTAAGTAGCTTTTCATCTGCAATAGACGGTTCCATGTTTTTTCTCCCACAACACCGTCTACTTTCAGATCAAACAGATGCTGGAACATCATAACAGCATTTTGGGTTTCCACACCGAATTTACCATCCGTCGCCAGAACTGGGATAGAGGGATAAGCGTCTCCTACGTCGTTGAGATACTGCTGTAGAATGATCGTCTGCCCGCCAATAGAGCCATAGGATAAAATATTGCCGTCCCAGGGAACAAGAGGATCGTCGGGAAGATTGCCTGCCGCTTTTTCTATAGCGTTCCAGGTACTCTCTTCTACCGCTCCATGGGCAGGAAGTAAAAACAAACGCTGGAAGATGATAACGGCCTCTCGAGTCGTTGTCCCAAAGATTCCATCCTCCTGCAATTGGGGAAGAGAAGGATAGCTTTGGCGGATTCGGTTTAGTTGCCGCTGTATATGGACGACTGCCTCTCCTCGAGAACCTACAATGAGCGGGGTTCCAGGATATGGCATGGGCTGGCCGGGGAGACCTATAACATCCTGGTGGACCTCTACAATTCGATTCCAGGTCCGCACACCGATAATCCCGTCATCCGATAAAGAAAAAAGACGCTGAAAAGTCCGGACAGCCTGTTCTGTCTTGTAGCCGAAAAAATTATCCTCTTTCAGCGCCGGGATAGAATGATACTGCCGGCCAATGACATTTAAGAACCGCTGCATTTTTAAAACGTCGCTTCCGCTGGACCCAATTCGCAGATTGTTTCCAGGAAAAGGATCAGATGCATATGAATGATTCATCATAAGGCCACCTCGAAAAATGTATTTGCTTTATCCTATGCGCTATTTCCAGATTGGTGCTGGAAATATTGACTTTTTTTATAGGTGTGGTATATTCAAAAAAAGAAGTTTTGAATATCAGAAGATAGAAAGGACGCTTGAAAAATGACTTATGAAGAAGCCTGGAATCTGTTGTGTGAATATAACGAAGAACCGTTTCATTTGCAGCACGCAAAGACAGTGGCATATGTAATGGAATGGTATGCCAAAAGGTTGGGGTACGAGAAGGAAGCTGATTTTTGGAAAATAGTAGGTCTTCTACACGACTTGGACTTTGAACAGTTTCCTGAGCAGCATTGTATAAAATCACAACAGATTATGGAAGAGAGGGGAATTGATCCGGCGATTATTCATGCTACTGCCAGCCATGGCTATGGTTTGACCGTAGATGTCAAGCCGGAGCATGAAATGGAAAAGGTTTTATACGCGGTTGACGAGCTGACTGGGCTAATCAATGCGGCGGCTCTAATGCGTCCATCCAAAAGCTGTCAGGATATGGAACTAAAATCGCTAAAGAAAAAATATAAGTCCACCGGTTTTGCAGCAGGCTGCTCTAGGGAGGTCATTGCAAATGGCGCAGAGATGCTTGGATGGGATTTAGACCGATTGTTGTCTGATACGCTGGAAGCGATGAAAGAGACAGAAGCGCAAATAAAACTGTAAAGGTTGTGGAATAACCCGCTTCGACTTATGTTCCCGGCCGAATACAGTGAATAAAACGAATAATAAATATTCTTCTTTTAGAATTTTGTATTTTGTGGTATAATAATGTATAGATCGGAAGCTATTGGCCCGTTTATAGAGTGAAATTTTGGTAATGTGAGAGCGAAAAATGATTTATAAGTATCATTCTCAAATACATCTTGTGCCGGATAAAGGCGGAGCATATGTTAAATTCCCCTATGATATCAAGAAAGAATTTGGATGTGGAAGGGTCAAAGTCCATGTGACGTTTGATGGGATTCCCTATGATGGAAGTATTGTAAATATGGGGATAAAGAATGATGATGGCAGTATATGCTATATTATTGGTATGCTCAAAAGCATCAGAGAACAGCTTGGAAAGACAGAAGGTGATGAGGTAGAAATCATCGTTACCAGAAGATAAATCCCAGCTTGCAACGTATCTACCATTATTTTACCAAAAATATGGAATGATTCATTGTATTTGCACCAAAAGGCTCCAGAAACACGAAAGCTAATTGGAATTATGGAATATGGATCAAAAGGAGGAATCGGTCGTGTCAGTGCCAACGCCGCATATTAACGCGCAAAAGGGTGATTTTGCCAAAACAGTTTTAATGCCAGGAGATCCTCTGCGTGCAAAATTTATCGCTGAGACTTTTTTGGACAACGCGAAACTGGTCAATAATGTACGGGGAATCGGAGGATACACCGGTTTATATCAGGGTCAAAAGGTCTCTGTTATGGCAAGCGGAATGGGAATGCCTTCTATGGGAATTTACAGCTATGAGCTGTTCCGCTTCTATGATGTGGACCATATTATCCGCATTGGTACGGCTGGAGCCATTCGGGCGGATCTGAAACTGAGAGATGTTGTTGCCGGTATGGGAGCCTGCACCAATTCATCTTTTGCCAAGCAGTATCAGCTGCCTGGAGATTATGCACCGATCGCCAGCTATCGAATGTTGGCAACCGCTGTAGAAACAGCAAAAAAGTGCGGCGTAGATCTAATCGTCGGAAATTTGTTTTCTTCTGATACATTCTATGACGAGCGGGAAGACAACCTCCAGCATTGGAAAAAGATGGGCGTGCTGGCGGTAGAGATGGAGTCCGCCGCATTATATATGAACGCCGCTTTAACGGGAAAAGAAGCATTGGCTATCTGTACGATTTCCGATTGCCCTTTGACAGGAGAAAGCAGCTCCGCGGAAGAGCGGCAGAATTCTTTCACGCAAATGATGGAAATTGCCCTGCAAACAGCCATTCAGCTGTAAAATAAAAACATCCTTTGTCAAAACGAAGGATGTTTTTTTATTTATGCTACCGGTTTTTCAAAATGAGAAAGATAGCTATTTCCCTTTTTTATGAGACGGCTGCCGATTAAATGGGGGAGATTTCTTTTCACCTTCTGCCTTTTCGAACGCTTTGACAATATCCTTGACTAGCCGATTACGCACAACATCTCGATTGTTGAGCCGTACAATGGCAATTCCTTCAACACAGCTTAGAATCGCCGCACATTTTTCCAGACCCGAATCCTCTTTTTTAGGCAGATCAATCTGCGTAATATCACCGGTTAATACCATTTTCGATTCTTCGCCAAGGCGAGTTAACGCCATTTTCAAGGTAGAAAGCGAAGCGTTTTGGCTCTCGTCGATAATAATAAAAGCACGATTCAGGGTGCGTCCGCGCATATATGCCAGCGGTGCGATTTCAATCACGCCGCGTTCTAAATATTTCTGAACGCTTTCGGTCCCTAAAATATCGTTTAGCGCGTCATATAAAGGACGCAGATATGGATCGACCTTTTGAGATAAATCACCAGGAAGAAACCCCAGACGCTCTTCGCCAGCTTCGATGGCAGGGCGGCTCATGATGATCCGTTCAACCTTTCCGTCCTTTAAATCCGCTACTGCCTGGGCAACGGCTAGATAGGTTTTTCCTGTTCCAGCAGGTCCAATGCAAAGGGAAACCGTATTTTGCCCTAGAGCCTTTATATAGTTTTTTTGTCCAATTGTTTTACATTTAATAGGGCGATTTGAATGGGCAATAACGACGATATCCGTCATGGCACTGAGTGTTTCGTTTATTTCTCCTGCCTGAACCGATTCCAACATTCGATAGACAACATCAACCGTGATTTCTTCGTTATTTTCATAAAGAATTTTCAAATGATTTAAAACATCGCCTGCATTTTGTACCGCTGTGTCTGATTCCCCTATGATCTCAATTTGTCCATTTCTCGCTCGGATCGATACAGGCAGAGATTGTTCAATCAAGCGGATATTTTTATCTTGAATACCGAATACAGCCATTTGCTGTTCCAGTGTGAATTCCAGTTCCTGCATTTGCAAAAATTCCCCTTCCCAAATTGGATATTGACAGAGAATACTCAGATTATACTGCATGTCCTTATATTTTTCAAGTAAAACGAGACCTCCCTTTTGTGTTTGCCAAGCACCATGCAAGAAAAGATGAAAAACAATTCGACTGAAAAAATCAGTGTGCAAACGGAAAGCCCCGAAAATGATTGTTTCCGAAATGCTTTTTTGCTAAAAAATACGCAGAAAACCTTTTCGAATTTTCAAATTAGATGTATAATACAGATGTTTATAAGAAAATATCTGTATTTTGTGACTTTATTGATATATTTTTTGCATTTGGCAATATGAGATAAAAAAGGAGGGAACGCCATTTGGCGGAAAATGATGGGAAAATTGAAGGTGCAAATTTCAAATCGGCAAAAGCAGGTTAAAATCCCTTCCGGGACGCGGCTCCTTTTGCGCCGTTGCTGTCATGCTGTTTTGGTGTGTGAAGAGTTTGAAAAACCAGCAGAAGTCAGCATCAGCTTTATTGATAACGGAGAAATCAAACACTTAAATGCAGAATATCGTGGAAAGAATATTGAAACAGATGTACTGTCCTTTCCCTTGGGAGAAAACGGTGTTTACGATAAAAATGAAGATACCGGTGCTTATATGTTGGGGGATATTGTTATTTCGGTGGAAAAAGCTCTTGCCCAAGCAGAGCTTTACGGGCATACTTTTCAGCGCGAAATGGGCTTTTTAACCGTTCATTCCATGCTGCATTTGCTGGGGTATGACCATGAGGAAGGTGGGTTAGAGGCTGCCCAAATGCGCGAAAAGGAAGAAGCCATTTTAGCTCGCTTGGGACTGAGCCGGGACACAGATGATCTAAAAGCAGGCGCCGGTAAATAGGAGGAGAAGATGGAAAAAACAGTTTCGGCTTTTGTGGCGATTGTTGGCCGCCCAAATGTGGGAAAATCCAGTTTGCTTAATCGGCTTGTGGGGGAAAAGGTCGCTATTGTATCGCCAAAGCCGCAAACGACACGTACACGGATTACGGGGATATTCACACAAAAAAATACACAGTTTGTTTTTATTGATACTCCAGGACTTCATCAGCCTAAAACAAAACTTAGCGAATTCATGGTAAAGCAGGTAAAAGACTCGGTAGCGGATGTTGATGTTGCTGTTTTAGTGACAGAGCCGCTTGGGAAAATCCATCCAATAGAGCAGGATTTGCTGGACCGATTCCGCGAACGCCGCATTCCCGCTATTTTAGCAATCAACAAAATAGACACAATTGCCAAAAAGGATTCTATGATGGAAAAAATAGATGCTTTTTCTAAGCGATTTCCTTTTTCCGCGGTAGTCCCTATCAGCGCTCTGACTGGAGACGGGGTGGGGGAATTGCTTGACGAGCTTTCTTTTCACGCAAAAGAAGGTCCCCATTATTTTCCGGATGACGCTATGACCGATCAGCCGGAACAGGTAATTGTTTCTGAGATTATTCGCGAAAAGCTTTTAAATAATTTAAACGAAGAGATCCCACACGGCACCGCAGTTTCTATTGAGCAGATGCGCGAACGAGAGGGGAAGAACCTGCTTGACATCCATGCGGTTATTTATTGTGAAAAGGACAGCCACAAGGGTATTGTAATAGGAAAGCAGGGAGCGATGTTAAAAAAGGTCGCCAGTCAGGCACGATTGGAAATAGAATCCTTTTTAGACGTAAAGGTAAACCTGCAATGTTGGGTCAAAGTCAAAGAGGATTGGAGAAATAGACCTGGTGTAATCCGGGATTTGGGATTCCGGGAATAATAGTGGAAAATCGGAAAAATCTTGGAAGATTTGGGCTGTTTTCCCGGTCATAGCGCTCCGGACAGATGGAAATACTTTTATTGTATTTCATTGCAGGAGGTGCTTGTGTGAAACCGGAGGACGCGTGGAAACAATTTTTAAGAACCGGGTCGGTAAATGATTATATTGCATATAGAAGGACATCCATGCTATCACAGCAGTTGCAGGATGAATCGGAGGAAGAGCTGGCGGATGCAGATCAAAACGAAAGGAATTATCTTAAAGGAATTGGCCAATGGGGATGAGGATAAGCTGTTGACCATTCTGACCGAAGATCGAGGCGTAATTTTTGCTTATGCCAAAGGAGCGAGGCGTTTTAAAAATCGACTGGCGCCATCTACGGGTTTGCTTTGTTATTCGTCTATGGTTTTGTTTTGGAATAAAGATCGGTATTCTTTGGATCATGCCGACAGTATTGAGCAATTTTTTGGGCTGCGTCAATCCGTAGAAAAATTGGCGTTGGCCTCTTATTTTGCAGAGGTCTCCGCCGTTCTTGGACCAAAAGAAAACGATAACGGACAATTTTTAAAGCTTTTTTTAAACTGTCTTTTCTTTTTACAAAACGAAAAGGTTGAAGCTATGCTTCTTAAGCCGCTGTTCGAGCTTCGGTCGCTGAGCATGGCTGGTTTTATGCCGGACTTGGTCGGCTGTGCTGGGTGTGGTTGTTTTGAATCATCCCAGATGCTATTTTACCCACAGGAGGGGTCTATTTTTTGCGGGGATTGTAGTGCCCAAAGGCAAGGCGTACATATTCCATTGACACAGGGGACACTAGCGGCAATGCGGCATATTATTTATTCTCCTGTCGAAAAATTATTTTCCTTTACAATTGGAGAGGAAAGTATTCATCGTTTAAATGATGTGGCGGAACAATTTTTAATCAGTCAGACGGAACGCATTTACCAGACTTTAACGTTTTTTCATTCCGTTTCGACATTTACTTGAGGGGAGTGACAAAATTGCCAATTGAAAAAAAACATCAGCAGGCGCTGGAATTAGATAAAATACTATATATGCTGGCTGATTGTGCCAGCTGTGAAGATAGCCGGGCAAAAGCGTTGACTCTTGAGCCCGAGACCAATCTCTTTAAGGCGCGGGAAGAAATGCACCGTACAGCGGATGCCAATATGCTGTCAAATCGATATGGATCGCCCACTATTTATCATTTTAGCAATATTAAAGGTATGGTGAAAAGAGCGCAGATTGGCACCAGTCTGTCTATGAAAGAATTGCTGGAGGTTTCTAATGCGCTTCGGACAATTCGTTCTCTTTCAGATTGGCGAAAGCATTGTGAAACAGGGGAAACTGCGCTGGATGATCTTTTCAGCGGCCTAATGCCTCATCCATATATTGAAGAGCAGATTAACGGCGCCATTGTGTCGGAAGATATGGTGGCGGATCATGCGAGTCCCGCCTTGGCAGACATCCGCAGAAAAATTCGCAATGCGGGGCTTCAGGTCAAAAATCAGTTGGATAAACTGATTCATTCACCGGTTTATCAAAAATATTTGCAGGAAAACTTAGTTACAATGCGGGATGGGCGCTATGTAGTGCCGGTTAAATCCGAGCATCGGGCAGAAATTAAAGGGTTGCTTCACGATACCTCTGCCAGCGGCGCGACATTGTTTATCGAACCGCTGGGCGTTGTAGAGGCGAATAACGAAATCCGTTTGTTGCAGGGAAAAGAGCAGGATGAAATCGTACGGATTTTGGCCGCTTTGTCCGCCTTAATCGGTGAGCAAAGCGAAAGCATTTTACAGGATTATGACGCGGTGGTGGAAATTGATTTAATTTTTGCCAAATCCCGCTTGGCGGATAAAATGCGGGCGATAGAACCGGTGCTTGCTGATGACGGGATTATTCACTTAAAGAAAGCGCGGCACCCGATGATTGATAAAACGGCGGTTGTGCCAACGGATATCTACTTGGGAGAAACTTTTGACACACTGATTATCACAGGTCCGAACACCGGCGGTAAGACGGTGGCGTTGAAAACATTGGGTTTGTTTACCCTGATGGCTATGTGCGGCCTAATGATTCCGGCGGCAGATGGCAGCCGGATCTCGGTCTTTGAAAATGTGTTGGCAGATATCGGTGATGAACAAAGTATCGAGCAAAATCTTTCTACCTTTTCTGCTCATATGGTCAACATCATTTCTATTTTAGAAAAAACAGACCGTAAAACCTTGGTTTTGTTAGACGAATTAGGTGCCGGTACCGACCCGGTAGAAGGCGCGGCACTGGCTATCGCAATTATCGAAGCGCTGCGGCAAAAGGGTGCGCGGATTGCCGCAACCACCCACTACGCGGAAATCAAGTTATTCGCGCTGGAGACCGACGGCGTGGAGAACGGTTCCTGTGAATTTGATGTTTCTTCCTTAAGACCAACCTACCGCCTATCTATTGGTGTACCGGGCAAATCCAACGCTTTTGCCATTTCCCAACGTCTTGGCATCCATGAAGAAATTGTAAATCGTGCGAAGGAATTGGTATCCTACGAAAGCGCGAAATTTGAAGATGCCGTTTCTCAGTTAGAGCAGACCAGACAAAGTCTTGCAAAAGAATTGGAAGAAGCACAGGTGCTCCGTGCGCAGGCGCAGGAAACCAAAAAAGAAATTGCTGCTTATAAGGCTAATCTGGATAGGGAAAAAGAAAAAGAGGTAGAAAAAGCAAGGTACGAGGCCAAGAGAATCGTGGAAAGGGTGCGCGCAGAATCGGAAAAGCTGTTGGATGAGCTGCAAACTATCCGAAAAGAAAAGGATTCAGAAGCATTTTCTCAAATGGCGTCTCAGGCAAAAACCCAAATGCGTTCGAATTTAAATCGTCTATACGACCTTGCAGATCCAGTTGCACAAAAGCAGCAGGAAAATTATAAGCTGCCCCGCCCTTTGGTAAAAGGGGATACGGTTTTTATAACCGAACTTGGCGCTGCCGGTACGGTGTTATCCTTGCCGGATAAAAACGGGATGGTACAGGTGCGGTCAGGCACCATCAAATTAGCTGTAAAAGAATCCACTCTTCGGCTTGCTGATACAGGTGCCGCCACGCCAAAAAGTAAAAGCTCTGCCAGAGGTTCTGTCTCGGTCAATGCGACGAAAAAAGCACAAAGAACCAGTGACGCTGAGGTGGATCTTCGCGGAATGAATGCTGAGGAGGGAATTATGGAAACCGACCGCTTTATTGATAATGCGGTTATGAGCGGCCTTCATACCCTTACACTGATTCATGGAAAAGGGACCGGTATTCTGCGAAATGCTATTCATCAGCATCTGCGGCGGCATAAGAATGTTCGCACCTTCCGTCTGGGCGTTTATGGGGAAGGGGAAAGCGGCGTTACGATTGTAGAGCTAAAATAGATAAAGCTAAACCGGCCCAATTGCAAAGAGCCGGTTTAAAGGATGGAGTATCAATGCTGACAGATGAAAGAAAAATACGAAAATTTTATCTAATTTTAGCCGCCATTTCGCTTCTTTCAATCGGTATTACTTGGCTGGTTCTTTTTCTGACCCAGCCAGTGCTGACCGAACCCGCCATGACAGTTTGGACAGCGACAATACCGAAAGCCCAATACCAAGATAAAATCAATATCAATACAGCTACTATAGAAGAACTTACCTACGCAGAAGGAATCGGACCATCTACTGCACAAAAAATTTATGACTTTTTACAGCAGAATGGGCCGATAACAGCAATAAGTGAGCTGGACGCTATAAATGGCATTGGAGAAAAAAGGATTGAAGCGTTAGAAAAAATCTTCTATGCTGCTTAATTTAGATGATTATCATCCACAAATTTTTTGGATAATGCAGTATTTTCATCATCTGGAATGGGAATGTTACTTTCATTCGGCGCTGGCTTGTCATGTCGTGTCACACTATACATCATGTTTTTAGGAATGATTTTTTCTTGGGGATCAATATAGGTAGCGTTTCCTTTTTTAATAGGCGTACCATTTTTGTCATTTTGATACATAAAATCACCTCTTGCCTATATTATTTCCAGGTGAAAAATCACTTATTCTGTACATCTTTTGTCAAATATCGTATGGACTTATAATTTTTTGTTGACAAAGGAGAGGGAATAGGATATAATAAAGAACG
>CAJUMG010000014.1:271-51585 GCA_910587335.1 uncultured Oscillospiraceae bacterium | reverse complement strand
CCTCTACCGGGACACCAAGCCCATCTATGACGAGTGGAAGGGTATCAAGTGGAAGGGCAAGCGGGAAAAATTCGAGAGGGCGCATGAGGGCGAGTTGCGGACGTTCCACATGGCCCGCCGCAAGCTGGACAAGCACCGTTCCCCTGCTGGTAAAATCCCCGTTCATGCGTGGGAACAGGAACAGGCGAGGCTTCAACAGGAGTACAAGTCCGAGTATGAGCAGTACAAGCCCATCCAGGACGATTTGCGGCGGCTACAACAGGTAAAGCGCAACGCCGATGCTGCCATACACCAGCAGGAGCAAACCCAGCAGAAGCGCCGGGAGGTGGAGCGGTGAGCGACATTCCCCGACTAACCTACCAGCAGTACCGGGCCGTCCGGCGGCTGGTGCATGACTGCTGCAATTATGACGGCGGCAATTGCCTTGCTCTTGATAACGGCTGGGAACCTTGTATCTGTGTCCAGAGTATCAGCTATTCCCTGGTCTGCAAATGGTTCCGCACCGCCGTCCTGCCAACAGACAAGGGGCTGTGTGCCGCATTGCTCCACCGAGGACGGGCGCGGCCCTGTGCCGAGTGCGGGACGATGTTCGTGCCGCGCTCCAATCGGGGCAAATACTGTGACGAGTGCGCCGCCAATGTGCGCCGGAGAAAGAAAGCTGCCAGCGAACGGGAACGCCGCAGGCGTGGACATCTAGAGGCTGAAAAGCCTTGCAATCAGGGGGCTTGCGGACAGTCCTCAAAGGGGGACTGATACATTCCCCTTCCCCCGCTCCAACGTGGGCGGCAAAATGGCGCTCACGTGGATTAACTTTGATGAATGATGAAAGGAGAGCCTATGACCTACGACCCCAGCATGACGATCACCAGCACCATCCCCGCCCCGGAGGGGAGCGACAGCACCAGCAGAGAGGGCAAGGCCATCCCCCTGCCCGTGATGGCGGGCGGCAACGCTTCACCCGCCCCGGACGTACCGCCACCCGATATGGTAAAGACCGTTGGCGGTACGACCTTTGATATTTATTTCCATTTCAGCCAGACCAGCCGGGAAACCTTTACCGACAAGGTACTGCGCCTTATTCAATCCGATGTTGTAACCTCATAAAAATAATTTACTTTTTTCTCTATCCTTATTGACAAAACCCGAACGGCTCTGTTATGATGTGGGACAGACGTTCTCTCTCGTCTTACCAATAAAAATGGGAAAACGCCGGTGCGCATCCCCTTTGTTTTCGGAATTCGTCCGCATATCTGCGGACGAATTTTCATATGCTTTTGATAGCTTGCCGTACAAGATCCGGCCGCGGATTCTTTTGGGTAAAACTGCAAAAAGCGAGAAGCAAAGGGGGGATTTGGTGAGGCGCTTAGGTAGCTTTCGCCGCCTGTGGGGAGGGGCGGCAGCCCTTGCGGTTTTGGTGGGATCGCTGGCCGCTTTCCCTGCTTTAAGCACCGCCTTGGGCAGCTTTTTGGGAAAGGCTGCCGCTGCGTCTGCCATGCTGCAACTGCCGGAAGGCGGCATCTCCTATCTGCAAAATCGCTTTCAGGACTCCTTGGTGCAGGACGAGCCTGTCTCTCAGCCAGAAGTATCGACTCCCGCCGTGCAGCCAGAGGCGCCTGTTTCTAAGGCGGAAACGCCGCCCCCCACCCAAAGTCAGCCGGAAGCCCAGCCGGCGGATGTTGTGATTCCCCAAACGCCCGAATCCCCTTCGATTGAAACTATTGCGCCGCAGAATCGGGGAACCATCACCGAAAAAACCTTTACCGCGGACCAAAGCTCCCTGTATATTCCGCTGTCAGCGGGGTATATTAAAAATTCGACCGATCTTTCCAATCAGCAGGTCGCCGCTTTTCTGGCCCAGCCGCTGGAGCTGAAGCTGGATTCCGGCAGCGAGCCCCAGGTGCTGATTGTCCATACCCACGCCACCGAAAGCTTTGAGCCTTTTGACCGGGATTTTTGCGATACCTCCTATACCTGGCGAAGCACCGACAATACCCAGAACGTCGTCTACCTGGGGGACATCATCACCCAGCAGCTGGAAGAGGCGGGCATCGGCGTGATTCATGACAGTACCCAGCACGACTATCCGTCCTATAACGGCTCCTATGAGCGCAGCGCCGCCACCATTCGCAAATGGCTGGACCAGTACCCTTCTATTAAGGTGGTCATCGACGTTCACCGAGACGCGGTGGAAAGTCCGGCCGGCAACCTGATTAAACCGGTCGCGGTCATTGATGGGGAAAAGACCGCGCAGGTGATGATTATCGCCGGATGCGACGACGGCACCATGAACATGCCCCAGTGGGACCGGAACCTGCGTTGGGCCGCCGCATTGCAGACAACAGCAGAAACCCTTTATCCGGGATTGACCCGGCCGGTGTTCTTTTGCTACCGCAAGTACAATATGGACCTGACCGGCGGTTCGCTGCTAATCGAGTTTGGCTCCCACGGCAATACGTTAGAGGAGACGGCCCGCGCCGCTCAGTACATGGGTCACGCTATGGCACAAACGCTGCTGTCCACAGTAGAGAAATAGACTGCTTGAAAAAGACTTATAGGATGCGAAAAAAGGGGAGAAATCCCCCTGTTTTTGGGAGGAAAATATGCGAAAAATCGCGCAAAAACGAGCATTTTGGATGAGCTTTTTCCTTGTTTTATTATTCTTTTTTGCGGGGCTGCTCTTCCTGATAGCGGAATACAATACCACCCGTTCCGGATACACCCCCCAGCCCCCATTATATCGGTTGGCCCGGGAAATTATGGAGCCTGTTTCCCAAATGGCAGAGCCGCTTCTGCGATGGATGGGACTCGCTTAGTGCGGGACCGTTCTCTTCGGTGGCCATTGCCCATTTTGTGTGCTATAATAAAAATAGCCGCAGAGCGGCTTTGTCCTGTGCCGGCTCTCTTTTGCAGGTCCGACATAGATGAAGCAAAAAGCAAGGATAAAAACACATCCCGGTCGGTAGTCCGGGAGCGGGCGAAGTCCCGCCAGTAACCTGCCTCCTTTGGTTGTCCGTTCCTTGCCAGGCGATTACCCAAAAGGAGGAATTGGAATGGCGATCGTTTTGTCCAAATTTACCGTTCTGTTTGAAGATCCCTTCTGGATTGGTCTGTATGAGCGGCAGGAGGGGCAGCGCTACGAGGTTTGCAAGGTCACCTTTGGCGCAGAGCCAAAAGATTATCAGGTGCTGGCGTTTTTGTTGCAAAACTGGGACCGGCTGCCGTTCAGCCGGCCAGAGTCGGCATCCGCTCCGGACCAGCGGCGGATCAGTCCCAAGCGGATGCAGCGACTGGTCCGAAAGCAGGTACAGGATGCTGGGATCGGCACAAAAGCGCAGCAGGCGCTGAAGCGGCAGCAGGAACAGGACCGGCAGGCACGAAAGGACCATTCCCGCGCAGCTCGTTCCGCCCAAAAGGAACGGCAGTTTTTGTTTAGGCAGAAAAAGCGCAAGGAAAAGCACAGAGGGCGCTGATCCCCTCTGTGCTTTTTTCGGCTGTCGAGAGACAAAAAGAGGGACAGCCTAAGGCCATCCCCCTTTTAAAACAGAAAGGAAAATTATTTTAAAGCTTCCGAAACTGCTACAGCGCAGGCCACGGTCATACCCACCATGGGGTTGTTGCCAGCGCCAATCAGTCCCATCATCTCTACGTGAGCGGGAACAGAGGAAGAACCGGCGAACTGCGCGTCGCCATGCATACGGCCCATAGAGTCGGTCAGACCGTAGGAGGCGGGGCCGGCAGCTACGTTGTCCGGATGCAGGGTACGGCCGGTACCGCCGCCGGAAGCAACCGAGAAGTATTTCACACCGTTTTCACCAGCCCATTTTTTGTAGGTGCCGGCTACCAGATGCTGGAAGCGGGTGGGGTTGGTGGAGTTGCCGGTGATGGAAACGTCAACCTTCTCCTGCTTCATGATCGCAACGCCTTCCAGCACATCGTTTGCGCCGTAGCAGCGAACCTTCGCCTTGTCCCCCTCGGAGAAGGGAACCTCCCGAACGGTTTTCAGGTTGCCGGTGGTAAAGTCATATTCCGTCTCCACATAGGTGAAGCCGTTGATTCTGGAAATGATATAGGCAGCGTCCTTGCCAAGGCCGTTCAGGATAACCCGCAGGGGTTTCTTTCTGGCTTTGTTGGCGGTTCTGGCGATACCGATCGCGCCTTCTGCCGCGGCAAAGGATTCGTGTCCCGCCAAAAAGCAGAAGCAATCGGTCTCTTCTCTCAACAGCATGGCGCCCAGATTTCCGTGGCCCAAGCCAACCGCTCTTTGCTCCGCAACCGAACCGGGAATGCAGAATGCCTGCAGGCCCAGACCAATCGCCTCGGACGCATCGGCCGCGACCTTGCAGCCCTTTTTCAGCGCGATGGCGGTGCCCAGGGTGTATGCCCAGCAGGCGTTCTCAAACGCGATGGGCTGTACGCCTTTGACAATCTCTTCTACATTGATGCCATGCTCCTTGCACAGCGCGTCAGCATCTTCAAGGGTTTTCCAACCATATTCAGCAAGACATGCCTCGATTTTCGGCATTCTTCTTTCCTGACCTTCAAATTTTGCCATGTGAGTTTACCTCCTTTTCTTCTGATCTTTCATTATTCTTCACGGGGATCGATATACTTAGCGGCTCCCTCATAACGGCCATAGGTGCCGACATTTTTCTCATACGCGGTTTTCGGGTCGGTGCCGTGACGGATATCCTCGAGCATTTTGCCCACCCGGACAAATTTGTAACCGATTACCTCGTTACCGCTGTCCAGAGCCAAAGAGAGGATATAGCCTTCGGCCATTTCCATATAGCGGACGCCTTTTTTAGAGGTGGAGAAGATGGTGCCGACCTGAGAACGCAGGCCCTTGCCCAGATCCTCCAGACCGGCGCCGATGGGAAGTCCATCTTCCGAGAAAGCGGTCTGGGTTCTGCCGTAGACAATCTGCAAAAACAGCTCTCTCATCGCAACGTTGATTGCGTCGCACACCAAATCGGTATTCAGCGCCTCGAGCAGCGTTTTTTTCGGCAGGATCTCAGCAGCCATAGCGGCGGAATGGGTCATACCGGAACAGCCGATGGTCTCGACCAGGGCCTCTTCGATAATGCCATTTTTTACGTTCAGGGTCAGCTTGCAGGTACCCTGCTGGGGAGCGCACCAGCCGATGCCGTGGGTCAGACCGGAAATGTCGGAAATCTGATAGGCTTTTACCCATCTGCCTTCTTCCGGAATGGGCGCGGGACCGTGATTAGGACCTTTGGTGACAGGGCACATTCTCTCTACTTCATGAGAATAGTTCATTGCGGTTCTCCTTTCGGTTTTCTATATTCTGTATGCGGGTTCATACCTTCTCATATTATAACGAATGGGACAGGGATTATCAAGAGATTTCTGCTATTTTATCAAGCCCGGCAGAGCGCGGCGGATAGCTTTGTGCTGTGGTGGCGCTTTTGTTTCTCCCGCTTTGGGACAGAATGTCCCGAAGTCGATGTGGGGTAAAAGGCGGCGCTTTTGGGCTGCGTTACATCCTTGTGCCCGGGTGAGGTCTTTGGTATAATATACCTGTAAAGAAAAGAAACTGGCAGGAATCCCGGTGTCAGCTCGGCGCAATTTCCCCATAGATAGACAAAAAAAGTCCGTCCGCTGCCCAAATTGGCAGACGGTAAAATCCAAGCACTGAAGATGCTGTCCGGGCGCCGCCGGTAGGCAAAAAGGGCCTGTGGTTGGGGCATGATGCTTGCGAGGATAAGGGCAAGGCCGCGTTTGTTGGTAAAGAGGATGAAAGCTTTTTTCAGGGAGGATGCTTGAATGGACAATGCAAAGCTGATGGGTGCGATCCGCGAATTTTTAAAAAAGAGAAAATCAAAGGGAAACGCGCCATACTATGAAGAGGCCTGGTCCGAGCGAAAAGAGCGCAGAACGTACTACCAATCATTTACCAAGGAAAGGCTTCTGGCAATGACCGAAGAGGAATTTTTGGAATATATCAGCAAGCTTTGGGCTATGCTCATTTGGGGCAACAAAAAATATGTTGTGGATAAGCTGATAGCCGACAACGGGTTTGGCGCGCTTAAAAAACAATTGGCGGCGCTTTTGTACAGCTCGGGCCCGGTCGAGAAGCGCTGGGACGGTTTTTTAAAGTCCATTAAGGGGATGGGGCCCGCGATGATCAGCGAGCTTCTTACATATACAAACCCGGATGAATATGTGATCTTTAACAAGACAACGATTCTTTGCTTTGGGTATCTGGGCATTCCCGATATGCCAAAGTACAACTATCAGTATACGGGGAAAAAGTATGCCCAGGTCTGCGCGATTGCAAAGGAGATTGGGGAGCGGCTGAAAATGGCCGGCGAAGAGGACTGCGACCTGTTGGCGGTGGATTATCTGCTGTGGGATGAGATCCTGCCGCTCGCCGAAAAGAAGACGCCGGAAACCCCGTCCGCGCCGGAGGTAAAACCACCTGTTACGGCAAACGATTCCAAATCGCTCCACGATGAGATAAAAGAAAAGCTGGTCGCGATTGGCGAGTTTTTGGGATTTGAGAGCCGCTCCGAGGTGAGAATCGCTACCGGCGCGGTGGTAGACGCCGTTTGGGAAGCGAAAATCGGCAATATGGGCAAGGCGATCTATGTATTTGAGGTGCAGTCCAAGGGTTCGATTGACAGCCTGATTCTAAATCTCAGAAAGGCGCAGAGCAATGCGGCGGTTCAGGCGGTGGTTGCCGTTGCAGATGAAGAGCAGCTGGCAAGAATTGTCCGGGAAAGCTTGGGCGTGATTGACGAAAAATCGCTGCGCACCTGGGATTCTGAAGACGTTTTGGCCGTTTATGATTCTCTGGTCCGGGCCCATGAATCCATCAACAAGCTGGCGCTTGTACCGGAAAGCTTTTGATTACCGCAAAATGTAAAGAAGGTTTTCAGACGCTTGGCCTTGCCGTAAGGATTCTGCATCTGTACCCACAAGGATTTGTAAGGAGATATTGCCATGAAAACCGAAGCACAGATTGAAAAATCCTTCATCCAAAAATTAACGGATTTAAAATATGTTTACCGTGATGACATAAAGGACCGGGCAGCGCTGGAAGAAAATTTTAGAAAGCATTTTCAAAGGCTTAACAAGGTTGACCTCAGCGATTCGGAGTTCGCCCGATTTAAAGAAAGCATTATCACCCCGGATGTATTCACAGCCGCAAAAATGCTGCGGGAAACAAACACATTTAAGCGCGACGATGACACACCGTTACAATATACGATTGTCAATACCACAAATTGGTGCAAAAATAGCTTTGAGGTGGTCAATCAGCTGCGGATGAACACAGAAAGCAGCCACCACAGATATGATGTTGTGATTTTAATAAACGGCGTTCCGGTTGTGCAGATAGAATTAAAGGCTTTGCAGGTTTCGCCGCGAAGAGCGATGGAGCAGATTGCCACATACAAAAACGACCCTGGCAACGGATATACCAATTCGCTTTTGTGCTTTTTGCAGCTTTTTATCGTCAGCAATGAAAGCAATACCTATTATTTCGCGAACAATGACAAAGAACAGTTTTGCTTTCATGCCGACGAGCGATTTTTGCCCATCTATCAGCTGGCGGACCAAAGCAACCGAAAAATTACACATCTGCACGCCTTTGCCGAAGGCTTGCTGCATAAGTGCGCCCTTGGCCAGCTAATCAGCAAGTATATGGTATTGGTGGCAGGTGAAAAGAAATTGATGATCATGCGGCCATACCAGATTTACGCTGTTCAGGCGATGATGGACTGCATAGAGCAAAATCGCGGGAACGGTTACATTTGGCACACCACCGGAAGCGGTAAAACCCTGACATCCTTTAAAGCGGCCACGCTTTTGAAGGATAACAAAGATATTGCAAAATGTTTGTTTGTCGTGGACCGAAAGGACCTGGACAGACAAACGCGGGAGGAATTTAACAAGTTCCAGGAGGGGTGTGTAGAGGAAAACACCAATACCGAAAAGCTGGTGCAGCGTCTTGTTTCCGATGATTATCGGGACAAGGTGATCGTTACAACCATCCAAAAATTAGGGTTGGCCCTTGATGACGACAGCAAAAAAAATCGGGCAAAGAAGAAAAGAGGGGAGCTTACCTATAAAGAGAGGCTAATGCCGCTGCGAGACAAACGAATCGTTTTCATTTTTGATGAATGCCACCGTTCGCAGTTCGGGGATAATCACAAAGCGATCAAGGATTTCTTTCCCAAAGCGCAGCTTTTTGGCTTTACCGGGACCCCTATTTTTGAAGAGAACGCGGCATATAAGCAGATTGACGGGACGGTTGGGTCCTATAAAACAACAAAGGATATCTTTGAAAAAGAGCTGCACGCATATACCATTACCCACGCGATTGACGATGAAAACGTACTGCGTTTTCACATTGATTACTATAAACCGGACGCGGATACAAAATGGGCCGATCCATCGGGTTCGGCGAACAAAAAAGCGGTGGTGGAAACCATTCTCGCAAAGCATGATATTCTTACGAGCGGCAGACGGTTTAACGCTATTTTGGCCACATCCTCCATCAATCACGCGATAGAATATTACGATTTATTTTCTTTTGCACAGGAGGAATATGTAAAAAAGACGGGTGGAGAGTATGTCCCGCTGAACATTGCGTGTGTCTTTTCCCCACCGGCGGAAGGAAACCGGGATATTCAGCAGATTCAGGAGGATCTGCCGCAGGAAAAGCTTGACAACGCCATAGAACCGGAGAAAAAGAAACGGGCGCTGACCAGAATCATCGACGATTACAATAAAAAATATGGATCGGGACACAGCATAAAGGAATTTGACGGGTATTATCAGGATATACAAAAACGCATAAAGGATCAGCAGTATTCCAACGCGGATTATCCGCACAAAAACAAAATTGATATAACCATCGTGGTGGACATGCTGCTGACAGGGTTTGATTCGAAATTTTTGAACACGCTGTATGTGGATAAAAAGCTGAAGTATCATGGATTGATTCAGGAGTTCTCCCGAACAAACAGGGTTTTGAACGGGTCAAAGCCATATGGAAATATTTTGGACTTTAGGGGACAGGAAAAGGAAGTGGATGAGGCGATCGCCCTGTTTTCCGGGGAGCAAAACGGTTCCCGGGCCAAGGAAATCTGGCTGGTGGACCCGGCGCCGGTGGTGATCGACCGGTTTGATAAAGCGGTGGGAGAGCTGGAAAAATTTATGGACGCCCAGGGTCTTGCTTTCCGGCCGGAGGAGGTTGCCAATTTAAAAGGCGATCTGGCCCGGTGCGAATTCATTCAAAGGTTTAAAGAGGTCCAGCGCCTAAAGACCCAGCTGGAGCAATACACCGAGCTAAAGGAGGACGAGGCCGCCCAGACCGAGCGGTTGTTGCCAAAGGATACCCTTCGGGCCTTCCGGGGTATGTATCTTGACACGGTGCAGCGATTAAAGGAGCAACAGGGGAAAAACAAAGAGCAGGAGCAGGCGGCAGATCAGATAGATTTTGAGCTTGTGCTGTTTTCCTCCGCGGTGATTGATTATGATTATATTATGGCGCTCATATCCAAATACACCCAAAGCGAACCGAAAAAGCAAAAGATGAACAAGCGGCAGCTTGTCGATTTGCTTCGCTCCACGTCCAATATGCTGGAGGAGCGGGACGACATGATTGCTTACATTGAAACGTTAAAAACAGGCGAAGCGCTGAGCGAGCGGGAAATTCAGGATGGCTACCAAAGGTTCAAGGACGAAAAGAATGCCAGGTGGATTTTGTCCATTGCCCAAAAGCATGGTCTTGCGCAGCAGGCGCTGAACGGCTTTATCGACGAAATTGTTGACCGTATGATTTTCGACGGGGAAAAGCTGAGCGACCTGTTGGCTCCGTTGGAATTGGGCTGGAAAGCGCGCGCGAAAAAAGAGCTTGAGCTGATGGAGGATCTTGTCCCGCTGTTAAAGAAGCTGGCGAACGGTCATGAAATTGTGGGGTTGAGTGCATATGAAGGATAAAAAATCGGGGATCGTGCCGAAAATAAGGTTCCCGCAGTTTAGGTCAAGCGAGGGCTGGAGCAAAACCGCTTTAAAACAGCTGTCTGACAGGATAACCGAAAAGGTAGGCGAAGAAAAATTAACCACATTGAGCATTTCCGCCGGCATTGGGTTTCTGTCTCAAAGCGAAAAATTCAGCCGGGATATATCGGGCAATCAGTATAGAAACTATATCCGCCTAGAAAAAGGGGATTTTTCCTACAACAAAGGGAACTCAAAAAGGTTTCCTCAAGGTTGTATTTATGAGCTGCGCGAATACGAAAAGGCCGCTGTTCCCAATGCATTTGTCAGCTTTCGGTTTCATCCCGATGTCGTCTCAGGCTTTTACAAAGGGTACTTTGAAAGAAATTTCCATGGAAAACAGCTGGAAAAATATATTACAAGCGGCGCGCGGAGCAATGGGCTTTTAAACATAAACGCGGAGGATTTTTTTCGCGTCATTCTGCCCACCCCCAAGGAAAGGGAAGAACAACAGAAAATCGCGGCCTGTGTAGAATCCCTTGAAGAGCTGATCCGCGCCGAAAATAAAAAGCTGGAAGCACTAAGGGAGCACAAGGCGGGGCTGATGCAAAAGCTTTTTCCGGCAGAGGAAAAAGCGTTTCCAGAGCTGAGATTCGGGGCGTTTAGCGGGCAGAGCATCGCCTTTAAAAATGGAAACGAGCTGTTCGAGCCCATCAGCAACAAAGACCATAAATGTGATCTGCCGGTTTTAGCGATATCCCAGAAGTACGGCGCGATCCCCCGGGAAAAGGTGGAGCACAATGTTTTTGTTTCGGACAAAAGCCTGGAGAGCTACAAGGTGGTTGAAATCGGCGATTTTATCATCAGCCTGCGGTCCTTTCAAGGCGGGATCGAATATTCGTACCATCGGGGTATTTGCAGCCCTGCCTATATCGTTTTGCGCAAAAAAACGGATCTTGTGGACCAATATTTTCGGTACTATTTTAAAACGCCTAAATTTATCCGGGACCTAAATAAAAATTTAGAGGGAATACGGGATGGAAAAATGGTGAGCTACAGCCAGTTTTCGGAGCTGCTTTTGCCGGCGCCGGAGCAAAAGGAGCAGGAAAGAATAGCGGATTGTTTACAGTCGATTGACCAGCTGCTGGCCAGTCAGACGGCAAAAATCGAATCGCTGCAAAATCATAAAAAGGGGCTATTGCAGCAGTTGTTCCCCTCTGTCGAGGAAGTGTTAAAATGAGTATTCAGGTTCCAGATCAATTTAAAAAAGAAGAATTTCACCGGCTTTTAAACGAAGTGCTGATCGGAAAGGATTTTGAGCAGTATAAAGCGTTGTTTAGGGAAAACTATAAGAAGCCAAAGGGCGCAGATGCATACCGGCTCAAAGAGGGCATATTGCCAGAAGCGGAAAAAAAGATGGCGTATGTTCTAAAAAGAAGCGGCGACGGAAGCTTTGACACCCTGGAGGATATCGCCTGGTATTTTAGAATGCTGTTAGAGGACAAAAAATATATTGTTCTTTTTGCGTATAACGGCACCGGGAAAACGCGGCTTTCGGCGGCGTTTAAGTCCCTGGGACAGCAGATGGATGAACACACGGGGCAAAAGGCGGCCGACACCCTTTACTATAACGCTTTCACCGAAGATCTGTTTTATTGGGATAACGATTTGGAAAATGACACCGAACGGGCGCTAAAGCTAAACGGCAGCTCCAGATTTTTTGCCGGCTTGAATGAGCTGGAGATGGAAAGCAGAATTCGTCCGATTCTTCATAGATATGTCGATTTTGATTTTTCCATTGATTATGAAGAATCGGCGGTCAGATTTTCAAGAAACGCTTTGGTTGACGGAACCTTGCAGCGGGTTGATAACATAAAGGTGTCCCGCGGGGAAGAAAATATCTTTATTTGGTGCTTTTTTCTCGCGATTGTCGGTTTGGCGGCAGACAAGGTTGAAGCCTACCGTTGGGTAAAGTATGTGTACATCGATGACCCGATTTCCTCTTTGGATGACAACAACGCCATAGCCGTTGCCAGTCATCTGGCAAAGCTTATGAGGGAATGCGATATCCGGTTTATTATTTCGTCCCATCATTCTTTATTCTTTAACGTTTTATGTAACGAAATCGGCCGGCCGGCGCAGCTGTTTTTGCAGAAAAACGCTGCCCAAAGCACCTATGTATTAAAAAACACCGAAAAGACTCCCTTCTTTCATCATGTTGCGCTGCTAAGGGAGCTGAAAAGGGCGGCGGATTCGGGGGAGTTGTACACCTATCACTTTAATATTTTACGAAATATTTTAGAGAAAACCGCGTCGTTCCACGGCTATAAGCATTTTTCGTCCTGCATAAGAAAAGACGAGGAAAACGACGCGGACGGAATCATACATAAAAGGATCCTGGATCTTTTAAGCCACGGAAATTATTCTTTATTCGATCCCAAAGAGATGGTTGAAGAAAACAAAGCCCATTTTAGAAGGATTCTTGGTCAATTCCTGGAGGATTACAGGTTCAATCAGGCGATCTTTGACGATTTGCCGGCACAGGAGGAGCAGCAATGAGCGAAAATCAGCAAAAGCAATTGGGTGCAACCTTATGGGGGATCGCGAATAAACTGCGCGGCGCGATGAACGCAGACGACTTTCGTGATTATATGCTTTCCTTTCTTTTTTTGCGCTATCTTTCCGGCAATTATGAGGAAGCGGTAAAAAAAGAGCTTGGCAGGGACTATCTCGACCTAAAGCAGGAAGAGCCCTGGCGCGCTTTGGCGTTGTGGTATGACAAAAACGCCCAGGATATAAAGGAATTTGAGCAGCAAATGCGCCGCAAAATTCATTATGTCATCAAGCCCCATTATTTGTGGGGACATATCTATGAGCTGGCCAAGACCCAGAGCAACGACCTGTTAGAAACGCTGCAAAAGAGCTTTAAATACATTGAGGATGAATCCTTTGGCAGCGAGTTTCGCGGCTTATTTTCCGAGGTAAACCTCGATTCGGAAAAATTGGGGAAAAATTATTCGGCGCGCAATACCATGCTTTGTTCGGTTATAACCGAGATTGCCAAAGGGCTTTCGGAATTTCCCGATGAAACCGATCTGCTGGGGGACGCGTATGAGTATCTGATTGGGCAGTTCGCCGCCGGATCGGGGAAGAAGGCAGGCGAATTCTATACGCCGCAGCAGGTTTCTACCATTCTTTCGCGGATTGTCACCTTAGACAGCCAGGACCCGAGTACCGGGAAAAAGTCCAAATTAAACAATGTTTTAGATTTTGCGTGCGGCTCCGGTTCGCTTTTGATCAATGTAAAAAAACAGTTAGGCTCCGACAATATCGGCCAGATATACGGGCAGGAAAAAAACATAACCACCTACAACCTAGCCCGCATGAACATGCTTTTGCACGGGCTAAAGGATTCGGAATTTCAAATTTTTCACGGCGACTCGCTGGAAAATGACTGGAGCATTCTAAAAGAGATGAATCCTAAAAAAAAGCTGCAGTGCGATGCGGTGGTAGCCAATCCTCCGTTTAGTCTAAGGTGGGAGCCAAAAGAGTCCTTGAAAGGTGATTTTCGTTTTAAAGATTATGGACTGGCGCCAAAATCCGCCGCGGACTTTGCTTTTTTGCTACATGGATTTCACTTTTTAAGCGACGAGGGGACGATGGCCATCATCCTGCCCCATGGAGTTCTTTTCCGCGGCGGCGCGGAAGAGACCATCCGCAAAAAACTGTTAAAGGATGGGAACATCGACACGATTATTGGACTTCCGGCGAATCTTTTCTTTTCAACAGGGATTCCCGTATGCATTATTGTGCTTAAAAAGTGCAAAAAATTTGACGATGTACTGTTCATCAACGCAAGCGAATCCTTTGCAAAAAGCCGCCGGCAAAATGTTCTGCTGGACGAGCATATTGACAGGATCATCGAGACCTATCAATACCGAAAAGAGGAGGATAAAAAATATTCCCGCCGGGTGACGATAGAGGAAATAAAGCAAAACGGCTATAACCTAAATATTTCCCGGTATGTCAGCGCGGCTGTAGCGGAGGACCCCATTGATCTTTTGCAGGTGAGCGAGAGTCTGTCTCAAATTGAAGAGGATATACAAAAGGCCAAAGACACCCACAATCGGTTTTTAAAGGAGCTGGGGCTGCCGGCGCTGCGATAAATAGGATCATTCAGGGAGAAAATAGCTTGGACAAAAGCGACAGAATAGAACAAAAGGGCGGTAACCACATCAAAATGAGTCGATGTAGTAACCGCCCTTTTGCTCTGCCAAGGAACCCTCCCGGAGGCGGGGTTCCCGCATAAAGCCTTTTGCTTTGTCAAATAGAGGCAAAGCGATACAGCAGGGTAAAGACCAGCAGCAAAGAAAACAGGATCATAAACGCAAGGCCCCACTTTTTGAATTTGGGCTTCTTTTTATAATAGGCTAGGATGGGAAAGACCATTCCCAGCACAAACAGAACCACCAGAAAAAAAGCCATAGCCTGGGCGAAAGAATCGGTCATTTTAAAAATCCTCCAGCGCGCCGAAAAAAAGGCGCTTTTCGATTAGTATAGTCCAAGAGCCCGGCGAAAATTGTCGCAGACAAGGACGTTTTCCCCTTGGGAAATGTCCCAGAGATAATGCGCGTCGGAGCTGTGCAGCACCAAAAGGCTTTCGAATCCGGGAATCTGCGGGGCAAATTCTGCTATCCGGCTCCGGTCAGCGATTTCCACCGCCCCAAATCCCCAGTCCGGGGAAAAGTAGCCCAGATTGGAAAAGACGCTGGTGGAGCTTTTGTCGATATGGGCGGGGTAGCAGATGCCGCCGAACGCTTTGACCAGCGGGACGACTTCTTCGATGGAAATGTCGGCGGCATTGATCAGAAGATAGGGCTCATACCCGATAATCTCGTCGTCGGCGTTTAAAATCCGCTGTTCGCCGAAAATTTCCGGGCGGTTTTCCACCGGGGGCAGCCGGTCGTGAACATAGGTATCGAAGGCCATGGCCTGCTCCAGCCCGGGGAACAGGCAGACCACATGCACCTCCTCCGAGGTGCAAAGCTCCATACCGGGGATCAGATCCAGCGGCAGATTTTTGGCCACCTCCATGGCGGCGGGGCAGTTTTTGCAGCTATTGTGGTCGGTGATGGCCAGCGTTTGGATGCCGTTCAGCACCGCCATATTCAGTATATTGTTAACGGTCATGTCGTTGTCCCCACAGGGCGACAGAGCCGAATGGACATGCAGATCGTAGATCCTTTTTTCCACAGACATCCTCCTTTTCGCGGGAAAACATACGCCGCCGGAGCGATTCCTCCCGGCGGCGTATGGCAGCCTGTTAATCCTCCAGCAATCGCTGGATCAAAAGCCCGGTATCGAAGATGGGCTGAGGCGACCCGAGCACGGGGACACCCTGTCCGTCGGCCCGGGAGCGGGCCTCTTCATCCAGGGCGGCGTTTTCCGCCAGCACAATACAGGCAGCGTCCGCCAACACCGCTACGGCGATGGCATTGACATTGCCCATGACCGTGACCCAGGCGCAGTCCGCCGGGGCGCGGCCCATGACAAAGCTTAACAAATCGCAGCAGAACACCCGGTCTGCTTCCCGGTCCAGCGCGCCCTCGCCGGCCAGAACCGAAAAGCCGCAGGCTCTGACAATCTGGCCGATTGTAATGGTTTTCATATTTGGTCTTACCCCCTTACTGACAATCTGAAGCTCAGTCCCGACGATTCCCCTGCGGGGCGACGGGGATTTTCTCCTCCGATTCGGCGGAAGAGCCGGCCAGTGACTGCATTTTATTTTTGAGCAAAAACAAGCAGGCGTCCGGCGTGTTATAGCCGCGGACCACATCCTCCGCCAAGGCCTTGCAGCTGGGCGCGCCGCAGGCGGCGCAGTCCAGGCCGCTGAACTGGTGGGAGATCTCTTCAATCTGGCTTAATTTGCGAAGGGCCACCGTAATATCCTCGTCCAGCTGGAGCACCGGTTCATACTGGATTTCCATATCGAATTTCATCTGGCGGGGGATATCGTCCCCCACTCGGTTACAGGAAACCGGCAGATATTTGCGAACCCGCTTGAGCTTGGCTTTGGCGATATAAGGATTCTCCACCGTAAGCACCCCGCCGACACAGCCGCCGGAACAGGCGTTGAGCTCCACAAAATCCACCGAGCTCAGCTTTTCATCCTCCAAATCCTCCAGCACGCGGATGACGTTTTCAACCCCGTCCGCCGCCAGATACCGATCATTTAAAAGCGCGGCCGATTCGCCGCCGGAGGATCCCCAGCCGATTCCCATACGCCCGGAGCTCAAATATTCTTCGCCCAGGCTGGGCCCTTCCTTCATATAGCGCAGCATCTGAGGATAAACATCCCGGATGGCGACGACCGCGTCGATGGCGCTTTGCCGGGTGCCCAAGGGCATTTTCACCGCTGTAACCTTTGCGGCACAGGGAGAAATAAAGATACATCCGATCTTTTCCGGCGGCAGGCCGGTACGCTCCGCCGCCTCTTTTTTCGCCAGCCGGGCGGCAACCTCCACCGGCGCCTGAAGGGGCAGCAGATGCTGGATCAGGTCGGGAAAGCGAACCCGGATCAGCCGGACCACTGCCGGACAGGCGGAGCTGATCACCGGGCGGGGAAGCTGCCCTTCGCTGAGCATTTTGCGGGTGGCATCGCTGACCAGCTCCGCGGCCTTCGAAACCTCGAAAACCGCGTCAAAGCCCATATCAATCAGCGCCCGGAGAATAATTTCCACATCGTCCAGATTGTTAAACTGCCCATACAGGCTGGGGGCCGGCAGCGCGACGGTATATTCGTACTGGTCCATAACCGAGAGCGGATCAAAGATCGGCTTTTTGGCATGGTGGGGACAGATGCGGATACACTCTCCGCAGTCGATACACCGGTCGGACAGAATTTTCGCCTTGCCGTCCCGCACGCGGATCGCCTCGGTCGGGCAGCGCTTGACACAGTTGATGCAGCCATGGCAAAGATCCTGGTCGAGGGTTACCGAGTGGAAAAATTCGCTCACGACACCGCCTCCCTTTGCGGGTGGGTAAAGACGGTCATCGTGACGGTGGTGCCGACCCCTACAGTGCTTTCCACCTTCATTTCGTCGGTATATTTTTTCATGTTGGGAAGCCCCATTCCGGCGCCAAAGCCCAACGAGCGGACGTCGTCCGGCGCTGTGGACCAGCCCTCCTGCATGGCAAGGGAAATGTCCTTGATGCCGGGACCCTGGTCCTTTAGGACCATACGGACTGCATCTGGGGTGATATCCACATCAATCTGGCCGCCGCCGGCATGGATGACCATATTGATTTCACCCTCGTACATGGCAATTGCCACATTGCGGATGATATCCGGCGCAAGGCCCACCTGCTTCAAGGCCTTTTTTACACCGCTGGAGGCCTCGCCCGCGCGGGTAAAATCGTCGCCGGGAACATCGTAATGAAAAGAAATGGCCTGGCTCATTCTAGATCGCACCCTCCCCTCAGACCGTTTTCATATAAAAGCCCGCAGGCGGTGAACATCCGGTGCCGGCTGGAAAGCAATACAATGCCCCTTTCTTCGGCCAGCTCGATCATGGCGGGTGCGGGCTTTTTCCCCCGGACAAACACAATGCAGACGATGTCCATCATCTCCGCAGTACGAATGACCTGCGGGTTTACAAGGCCGGTTAAAAGGACCGCCTGGTCTTTTACAAAGGCCAGCACATCGCTCATCATGTCGCTGCCGCAGGCGGTATGTACCTCGTGAGAGAGCATATCCTCCTCGGCCCAGAGAACTTCTGCCCGCAAAAGCTCTTTGATATCCTGAATCGTCATATTTGTCCTCCTATTCCCATTATAATCCTATAGGGGCTCCGGCTGGAAGCCGGGTAGATACAGAAAAATTCGACGGCGTACCGGACAAAAAAGCCGGCCGTGATCCCCGCTTTTTTGGACATTATACCATATCCCGCCGGAGAGGACAAGAAAAAGAATGGGGGTATTGCCGGATTTTCCCTGGTAGACTGGAAAAGAGTACAAAAAATTTCTGATATTTTTTTGGAAGAAGGAAAAAAATCCGGTTTTTTACAAGAATATGGTGGATTTTGTCGTTGACAACTGTTATAATTTTAACTAGTCTGTAGGTGTAGAGAGTTCTTGCGTTCAAAATCCGCCGGATGTGCAAAAAGGTTAAAAAGGAGAACAGCTGGTGGGGTGGGACGTGCTTTATACTGAGCAGAAGGGGCTCCGGGGGAGTCCGGAAACAATAATTTTTGCCGTTTTACGGCAGAACGGAGGTTTTCATGGCTACAACAATTTCAGCAGTTCCTTTTAACGGAACCAAAGAGCAGGAAGAAAAGCTCATTGCGTTGATCGCCGACCACAAAGGGCAAAGAGGCGCGCTTATGCCGGTTTTGCAGGGTGCGCAGGAGATCTACGGCTATCTGCCAATCGAAGTTCAAAAGCTGGTTGCACAGCATCTGGAGGTGCCGTTGGAGGAGGTTTACGGGGTTTCCACCTTCTATTCCCAGTTTACCTTAAACCCCAAGGGCAAGTACAAAATTTCTGTTTGTCTGGGCACTGCCTGTTATGTAAAGGGCTCGGGCGACGTATTTGCCAAGCTGGGCGAATGTCTGGGAATTGAAGGCGGAGAATGCACAAGCGATGGGAAATTCTCTTTAGAGGCATGCCGCTGCATTGGCGCATGCGGCCTTGCGCCGGTTATGACCATTAACGACGACGTTTACGGCCGTCTGGTTGCCGACGATATCCCCGGCATCCTGGCAAAATACGCAGAATAGGCGATGGAAGAATTATCGTTAAACATTCTGGACATTGCGCAGAATTCCGTTCGAGCAGGCGCTTCCAGGGTGGAAATCTCTGTGGTGGAAAAACCGGCCGATGACCGGATGATCATCACCATTACCGACGACGGCTGCGGCATGGCGCCGGAACAGATCGCCCATGTGGAGGACCCGTTCTACACCACCCGGACCACCCGAAAGGTGGGGCTTGGCGTTCCGTTTTTTAAAATGGCGGCGCTGATGACCGGCGGGGACTTTTCCATCCGCTCGCAGGTTGGAGAGGGAACCCAGGTGCAGGCGGTTTTCGGCCTGACTCACATCGACCGAATGCCGCTGGGGAACATGGCGGATACCATGTGCATTTTAATGGGCTGCAACGAACAGATCAATTTTTCCTTTACCTATCAGGTGGGGGAGGAGGTCTTTTCGGTGAGTACCGCCCAGTTACAGGAAATTTTGGACGGCGTTCCCCTAAACAGCCCCCAGGTGATGGAATTTATCCGGGGATATATAAAGGAAAACATGGATTTACTTAGCGGAGGTGCATCGTAATATGAAAAGTTTAGCGGAGCTTCAGGCTCTTCGTGACTCGATGAAAGGCAAAATCGGCGTCCGTGACGACGCGGAGGGTAACACCCGCGTGGTCATTGGCATGGCTACCTGCGGAATCGCGGCAGGGGCGCGTCCGGTACTGGCCGCCTTTACCGAAGAGGTGTCCAAGCGGAATTTGCAGAATGTGACCATTGCCCAGACCGGCTGTATCGGTATTTGTCAGTACGAACCGGTGGTAGAGGTCTTTGAGCCCGGCAAAGAGAAGGTCACCTATGTGAAAATGACCCCGGAAATGGCGGTCAAGGTTGTAAACGAGCATTTAGTCAACGGCAATGTTGTGACCGAATATACCATTGGCGCAAAAACGAAATAAGGAGGAAACCAACATGTATCGTTCCCATGTGCTGGTCTGCGGTGGTACAGGCTGTACCTCCTCCGGCAGTGAGCGGATTGTCTCCGCTTTAGAGCATGAGATCCAGGACAACGGCTTGTCCGAAGAGGTCAAGGTCATTAAAACCGGATGCTTCGGCCTTTGCGCCCTGGGTCCCATTATGATTGTTTACCCCGAAGGCGCTTTTTACAGCATGGTAAAACCGGAGGATATTCCGGAAATCGTTTCCGAGCATCTGCTCAAGGGGCGCATCGTCACCCGTCTTCTGTATCAGGAAACGGTGCAGGAGGATACGGTAAAATCTTTGAACCACACCCAGTTCTACGCGAAACAAAAGCGTGTGGCGCTGAAAAACTGCGGCGTAATCGACCCGGAAAATATAAACGAATACATCGGCCTGAACGGCTATATGGCGCTGGGCAAGGCCCTGACCGAAATGACCCCGGAGCAGGTTATCCAAACCATTAAAGACTCCGGCCTGCGCGGACGCGGGGGCGGCGGCTTCCCCACCGGGACCAAATGGAGCTTTGCGGCGGCGCAGCCGGCGGGACAGAAGTACGTTTGCTGTAACGCGGACGAGGGCGACCCCGGCGCGTTTATGGACCGTTCTGTCCTGGAGGGCGACCCCCATGTAGTGCTGGAGGCAATGGCGATCGCCGGTTACGCCATTGGGGCAAACCAGGGCTACATCTATGTACGTGCCGAATACCCGATTGCGGTAAAGCGTTTGGAAATCGCCATTGGCCAGGCCAGAGAAAACGGGCTGCTGGGCAAAGACATTCTGGGTACCGGCTTTGATTTTGACATTGAGCTGCGGCTGGGCGCCGGCGCTTTCGTCTGTGGTGAAGAAACTGCGCTGATGACCTCGATCGAGGGACGGCGCGGCGAGCCCAGACCCCGTCCGCCCTTCCCGGCGGTGAAGGGTCTGTTTGAGCGGCCCACCGTTTTAAATAACGTGGAAACCTATGCCAACATTCCTCAGATTATCCTCAACGGCGCGGATTGGTTCTCTTCGATGGGCACCGAAAAATCCAAGGGCACCAAGGTGTTTGCGCTGGGCGGAAAGATCAACAACACCGGCTTGGTGGAGGTTCCCATGGGCACCACCCTGCGGGAGATTGTGGAGGAGATCGGCGGCGGCATCCCCAATGGAAAGAAGTTCAAGGCGGCCCAGACCGGCGGACCCTCCGGCGGATGCATTCCCGCTTCCTTAATCGATATTCCGGTTGACTATGATAACCTGGTTTCCATCGGCTCCATGATGGGCTCCGGCGGCTTGATCGTTATGGACGAGGACACCTGCATGGTGGATATCGCCAAGTTCTTTTTGGAATTTACAGTAGATGAAAGCTGCGGTAAGTGTACCCCCTGCCGGATCGGTACCAAGCGTTTGCTGGAGCTTTTAGATAAAATCACCAAGGGCAAAGGCACCATGGAGGATCTTGACAAGATGGAGGAGCTGTGCTACCACATCAAGGCAAACTCTCTGTGCGGTCTCGGCCAGTCCGCCCCCAACCCGGTGCTCTCTACCCTGAAGTATTTCCGGGATGAATATGTGGCCCACATCGTTGACAAAAAGTGCCCGGCCGGCGTATGTAAAGCGCTGTTAAACTTTGTCATTGACCGGGAGAAATGTAAAGGCTGTACCCTGTGCGCAAGAGCCTGTCCGGCAGACGCCATTTCCGGCTCGGTGAAGCAGCCCCATGTGATTGATCCCGCCAAATGTCTCAAGTGCGGCGCTTGCATGGAAAAATGTAAGTTCGGCGCCATCTACAAAAAATAAGGAAGGAGTGTACCACAATGGAAATGGTAAATATCAAAATCAACGGTATGCCCTTGTCCGTACCGGCTGGCAGCACCATTTTAGAAGCTGCCAGGCAGCATGGGATTGAAATCCCCACCCTGTGTTATTTAAGAGAGATCAACGAGATCGGCGCCTGCCGCATCTGCGTTGTAGAAGTGGTCGGCATGAGAAATCTGGTGGCCGCCTGCGTATACCCGGTAGCGGAGGGCATGGAGATCCTGACCAACTCAAAGCGGGTTTTTGCTTCCCGCAAGACGAATCTGGAGCTGATTCTCTCCACCCACAATCGGTCCTGCCTGTCCTGCGTTCGTTCCGGCAACTGCGAGCTGCAAAAGCTTTGTAAGGACTTTCGCATTTATGACGAGGCTTTGTACGACGGAGAAAAGCCGGCCAGCGATTACGACGATTCCGCCGTACACATGGTCCGCGACAACTCCAAGTGTGTGCTGTGCCGCCGCTGTGCCGCCGCCTGCGCCAAATGGCAGGATGTAGCGGTCATCGGCCCCAACGGACGTGGCTTTAACACCCATATCGGCACCGCCTTTAACCAGAATCTGTCCGACGTGGCCTGCGTATCCTGCGGCCAGTGTATCGTTGTCTGCCCCACCGGCGCTTTGGCGGAGAAGGACAACACCAAGGATGTATGGCGTGCTTTAAGCGACCCGACCAAGCATGTAATCGCCCAGACTGCCCCTTCGATCCGTGTGACCTTAGGCGAGGCGTTTGGCATGCACATCGGTACCAACGTAGAGGGCAAAATGGTTGCCGCCCTGCGCCGCCTTGGCTTTGACGGTGTGTACGACACCGACTTTGCGGCGGACATGACCATCGTAGAGGAAGCCAACGAGCTGGTTGAGCGAATCAAAAACGGCGGCAAGCTGCCGATGATCACCTCCTGCTCTCCCGGCTGGGTCAAATACTGCGAGCATTACTATCCGGAGTTTACCGAGAATCTGTCCACCTGTAAGTCCCCGCAGCAGATGTTTGGCGCGTTGGCCAAAACCTGGTACGCGGAAAAGACCGGTATTGATCCCAAGGACATTTTTGTGGTCGGCATTATGCCCTGTACCGCCAAGAAGTTCGAGACCAAGCGGGAGGACGAGTCCGCCTCCGGCTATCCGGACGTAGACGTTGCCCTGACCACCCGTGAGCTGGCCCGGATGATTGAGCGGGCGGGCATGTATCTGCCCAAGCTGCCGGACGAAGAGTTTGACGCGCCTTTGGGCACCTCCACCGGTGCTGGCGTAATCTTCGGCGCCACCGGTGGCGTTATGGAAGCTGCTTTGCGTACCGCCAAAGAGTGGATCACCGGCGAAAACGGCGAAGCGGTTGATTTCGAGGAGGTGCGCGGCACCGAGGGCATTAAAGAAGCTTCCTACCAGATCGGCGATCTGAAGCTGAATGTCTGCGTGGCCTCTGGTCTTAAAAATGCCAAGAAGGTTTTGGAATCGGTGAAATCCGGTGAAAAGGAATACCACTTCATCGAGATCATGGGCTGTCCCGGCGGCTGTGTCAACGGCGGCGGTCAGCCGGTGCAGCACGCGGCGGTCCGCAACTTTATTGACCTGAAGGCACGGCGTGCGGCGGCTTTGTATGAGAATGACAAAAACAAGCCGATCCGGAAATCTCATGAAAACCCGGTGGTCAAAGAGGTTTATGAAACCTATCTGGGCAGCTACGGCTCCCACAAGGCTCATGAGATTCTCCACACCAAATACAAAAAGCGCAACCGCTTCTAATTGTCCAAAGAAGAAGTGGAAAAATGAAAAACGGACGGCATGGTGCCGTCCGTTTTTTTGGTTTTCTGCCGTGATAGAGAAAAGAAAAACAGCCGCAGGTCCCAGACAAGCTGGGCTTTGCGGCTGTTGCCGTTTGTATCGGATAGAAACAAAATTTTAGTCGTCTTCGTCCTCGTCATCCTCATCGCCCCTTCGGACGCCGCGCCACTTGGGTTCTTCCTCTTCCTCTGGTACGCTTTCCACCTGGCTTTCCTCCGGTTCTATCACCGGTGGGACATATACCTGATACATCAGCTTTTGCAGGTTGTGAACATGATAAGCGGTCATAGCGGAGAAAGCGTTGTTGAGAAACAGCAGATCGTTTACGCCGTTTTGCTCAATAAACTCCACCAGAGATGTTTGAAAATGCCTTTCGTCCACCACATAAATATGCTCGTAATGGGGAATTAAAAACGGCGCGAACGCGTTGCCATAGGATTCTTTGACAATCACGATGCTTTTTCCGTTGTGAACGCCGGTGTCGATCTGGATCATCGGCGCGTCTCCACAGAGGAAGACGAGGTATCCGTTCCCGCCGGAGACACCTTCCGCCCAGACGGTCCAATTGGATTTGGTATACGGCTGGTCCTTGAAGGTGATCAACGCGCTGGCCTCTACCGCGGGGATAAAGTATTCCACAAAATCGCCCCGCTCCCGCATTTTCGAGTCTTGGGTCTGCCGGTAGAGAGAACCGAGGAAATTGTCGATCTTTTTGATCGTGTAATCGGTTTGAATATTAAGCGGCTGGAAGCCGGCCGCTTTGGCAAAAGCGGTATAGGCATAGTAGGCGCCCCGGCCGGTCCAGTGATGATCGGTGTTAAAATAAAGATATTCGTCGGTATGGGCGGCAATGGCGCTGTAAGCGTCTACCCCGGTAACGCCATCGGCCAGGTGGCTGTAGATGCCCTGGATCGCGTCCCACTCCGAATTGGACAGCTCTTGGTATTTTTCCGGCAGATAAAATTCGGCGCTGGTGGGAACCACCATACTGAACACCCGCACAGAATCGCCAAAGACTTCGTGATACGCGTTGATGTTTTCCGCGTAGACCTGACCTACCGAAGCGTTTCCGCCGAACAGGGACATGCCCATTCCTTTATAAATAAAGATACCGCTGTTATTGATGCCGATATCATCCTCGCCGGCTGGCGCAGGCGGGGGCACAGACGCCGTGCTGGAGGAATTCTCTTCCGGTTGGGAGGACTGCTCCTGCCCCTGACCTTGAGAGGTTTCCGGGCGGGAAACCGGTTCCGGCTGGGAAGAGGGTGCATCCGGCAGGTCCACCGGCGCGTCTGCCGAGCCGAGAATTCGCACGTCGTCGTATCGAACGCCAAGACTTTCCTTCATGCTGCTGGAGAAGGTGACCAGCAGGTCCCGCATGGGAAAGGTATCGGCATAAAATGCGTCGAACTCCCTGGAGAAGGTCCCATCAAACCAGGTCTGCCAGTTGAGGGCCGGCATTTTTGCCAGCTCCCGCTGTTCCATTTCGGATACCGCCGGCTTTTCTAAAAGCAGCGAGAAAAGACCGACAGCGGTGAGGGCGGCCGTAAACAGGATCATCTGCCAGGGGAAAGACCCTTTCGGAGGGCTTTCGTTTTCGTCTTTATGATTGGGAAGCATCCTTTACCCTCCTTATCTTAAAATCGGAAATACAAAAAGGGATTGTAGCTTTGTCCGGCCAGAAAAGCGACGCACAAAAAGAGCAAAAGCAGGTTCCAGGCCATTCCTACGCCGCTTTCCAGTAAGGGCGCCCAGCGGGGCTTTTGCAGCAGCTTCCACCTTTCCCGGATCCAGGGGACAAAGGGGAGACAGCCGACCACCGCCGCAATCAGCCAGAAAAGATGGTTTAAAAGCTCCACCTCCAGCTGCACGTCCCAAAGTCCCGCACCGGCGGCGCCAAACAGCGTCTGCAAGAAGGTCCAAAGGCGGGAAAGATCGGTAAAGTAAAACAAAGACCAGCTAATCGCCACCACAAAAATCAGGTACAAATGGCGAAAAATACGGGGGAGTTTTTGCAAAATTCCCTGCAAAAAGTATTTTTCCAAGGTGATTAGAAGGCCGAAATACAGCCCCCATAAAACAAAGTTCCAACTGGCGCCGTGCCACAGGCCGGTTAAAAACCAGACGACCAGAAGGTTTCGAAAGATATGGCTTCGGTTTCCGCCCAACGGGATATAGACATAATCCCGAAAAAAGCTGCCCAGCGAAATATGCCAACGCCGCCAGAATTCCGAAACGGACTGGGAGATATACGGATAGTTAAAGTTCTCCATATAATGGAAGCCGAACAGCCGCGCCAGACCAATGGCCATATCCGAATAGCCGGAAAAATCAAAGTAGATCTGTAGGGTAAACATCAAGATTCCGAACCAGGCGCCGGCGGTGGTTAAAGACGCCAGATCGCCGTCCAGATACTGGGAGGCAAAATCGCCGGCCAGATTGGCGATCAGCACCTTTTTGCCAAGACCGGTGCAAAAACGGGAAATGCCTTTGACAAAATCTTCTTTGGAGGTATGGCGATTGTCGATTTCCACCGCCACTTCCTGATAGCGGACAATGGGCCCTGCAACCAGCTGGGGATACATGGAAACATACATGAAAAAGCGCCAGTAGGACTGTTGGGCACGAATCTGGCCACGGTAAACATCAATGACATAGGAGATGGTCTGGAAGGTGTAAAAGGAGATACCGATAGGCAAAGAAAAGGCTGGGACCGGAAGAGAAAGGCCGGTCAGAGCGTTTAAACTTTCCACCGCCATGCCGCTGTATTTAAAAATGGCCAAAAGGCCCAGGTTTAAGACCAGCGAGGAAACAAGCGCCGCTTTCGCCTGCCATTGACCGATATACTTTTCGCAGATTTTTCCGTGAAAGTAGTCAATCGTGGCACTGAAAATCAAAAGCGTTACCCACACCGGCTCTCCCCAAGCGTAGAAAAACAGGGAAAAGAGTATGAGAACACCGTTGCGCCAGGCGGGATTGCGGGTAAGATAATAAAGCAAAATGTTTGCCGGTAAAAACAAACACAAAAAAATCAAGTTGGAAAAAACCATCTATTGCACACCCCTTTTTTACCCAATCTTAATCATACCATAAATAGAAAAGAATACAATCATTCTTTGCCCATTTTTTTCGAGGAAATTCTCCCCTATTTTTTCGGCTTCAGCAGAAACCGGCAAAATCCTTGTAATTTCCCAGGGCCTCTACTATAATGTTTGGTAAGAGGCCGGCAGAACGACTTTGCCGGTTTAATCCGGCTTTCGCTGCCGAAAAAGCGGATTTTCCGCTCTATGCGGAAAACAGGGAGGTAGAAAATGATCGTTTTGTATCTGCTGTTGGCGGTGCTGGCGGTGGCAGTCGTGCTGCTGCTTGTCTGCCTGGTGCGGGCCTGCATCAACAAAAAGGCCGTTCCCGAAACGCCGCTGGTACGCCGGGAAAATCCCGACGCTATGCGCATAGCGGAGAAGCTGTCCCAGATGGTTCAGGTCAACACGGTGGTCCTGCCTGGCGAGGACAACCCCCGCCAGTTTGACCCGATGATTGAGACGCTGGCCCGGCTGTTCCCAGGTGTATTTGCAAAGTTTCAGCGGATGGACCAGCTGGACAACAACCTTTTGCTCAAGTGGGACAGCGGCAACCCGGACAAAGAGGGCATCCTGTTTATGGGCCACATGGACGTAGTGGATGCCGCGGGAGAATGGGAGCACGACCCGTTTGGAGGCGAAATCATTGACGGAGTGCTGTGGGGCCGCGGCTCCATCGACATTAAAAGCGGACTGTGCGGATTCTTCGAGGCGTTTGAGCAGCTGATTGCCGAGGGCATGACCCCCAACCGGGACCTGTACATCTTCTGTTCCCGCACCGAGGAAAATTCCGGTCCCGGCGCTCAGATGGCGGTAGACTACCTGCATGAGCGCGGGGTTCATCTGGAAATGGTGCTGGATGAGGGCTGTTCCATCGGTGAAAGCCCCATGGCTGGTGTACACCGCCCCTATGCGCTCATTGGATTAGGGGAAAAGGGCTATGTAAACCTGAAGTTCACCGCGCGTTCGAATGGCGGACATTCCAGCGAGCCGCCCCATGTTTCCACCATCGGCCGCCTGTCCAAATTCATCACACGGGTGGAGAAAAAGTCCCCCTTCCGGTGCAAAATGGACCCGACTACCCGCAAAATGCTGGAGACCTTTGCGCCGGAAATGTCCTTGAAGGAGCGGTTTGTCTATGGAAATCTGTGGCTGTTTGCGCCGATTTTGGAGAAGGTCTATCGCCGCAGGGACGGCTTTAAAGGCGCGATGCTCAAAACAACCGCCGCCTTTACCATCATCGAGGGGGCGCGTGCTGCCAACATTCTGCCGGATGCCGCCTATGTCATCTGTAATCTGCGCCTGTCTCCCCACGACACGGTGGAGAGCGTAGTTGCCACCATGAAGGGAATCGCCGGCCGGTATGGGCTGGAAACCGAGCTGATGGGCGGACGGGGCGCCTCTGAGATTACGCCGCTGGGCTCGGTGCCCTATCAGGCCATTGAAAAAGCGGTGCAGAAGCACTTCCCGGAGGTTGGGGTAACGCCGTATCTAATTTTAGGCGGGACCGACGCGCGCCATTTTACCAAGGTGTGTGACAACGTGCTGCGCTTTGTGCCCCATGCGCTGACGAATGAGGAGGTTGGCACCGTGCATGGGCGGAACGAGCATATCTCCATCCACGCGCTGGCCAACGAGGTTCCCTGCTATAAGGATATTATTCAGGAGCTGAACCGGTAATACCTTTCGGAAAGAAAAAATGCACTGTAAAAAAGACAACCCGAAGGAACTGATTGTTACAGCTCTTTCGGGTTTTTCTTTTGTGATTTTGCAAAAATCAGCGTATTTTTACAGTCGAAAGTCCCGACCCTTTTTTGAGAATTCGCTGGATGATGAATTTCCTTTGCGATGTTGTCTGGGCATTGCCCCGGAAAAACACATCCGGCAGCGCCCGGCCAATAACAGTGGATAGCCCTTTTCGTGCGATCATCCCACCGGATGCGGGTCCTAGTCAGTAGGTTCCTCTTCTGGACTTTGGTTGTCCGGTTCCCCTGAAAAGCGCCTTTTCCGTTTTTTTACACATTCGGTTAACAGATACTCAATCTGGCCGTTGATGGAGCGAAAGTCGTCCTCCGCCCAGGCCGCCAGCTCCTGCCACAGACCGGGGGAGAGGCGCAGAAGCAGCTGCTTTTTCGCTTTTTCTTTCTTGTTCTGCTCATCCATTGGATCTACTCCAGCTAATAAATAGAGCCGCTGTTGACAATGGGCTGCGCGTCCTTGTTGCCGCACAGAACCACCAACAGATTACTGACCATTGCCGCTTTGCGCTCTTCGTCCAAAAGGACAATGTCATTTTCACCCAGCTTGTCAAGCGCCATCTGCACCATACCCACGGCGCCTTCCACAATCAGCTTGCGCGCGTCGATGACCGCGCTGGCCTGCTGGCGCTGGAGCATAGCCGCGGCGATTTCAGGCGCGTAGGACAGATGGGTGATCCGCGCCTCGGAAATTTCCAGTCCGGCGATCTCCACCTTTTTTTGGATTTCGTTTTTCAGAATGTCCGCGATTTCCTGGCTGGAACCGCGCAGGGATTTTTCCTCCTCGCCGCCGTCGGCATCCTCCGAAACATCGTAAGGGTACAGGCGGACGACGTTGCGCAGAGCGGAGTCGCACTGGATAGAGAGGAACTCTTTATAGTTGTCCACATTAAACACGGCCTTGGCTGTGTTGGCCACCCGCCAGATCACTACAATGCCGATGATAATGGGATTACCCAGCTTGTCATTGATCTTCTGCTTTTCGTTATTCAGGGTCATGGCTTTTAAGGAAATTTTTTTGTTCAAGGAAGCGATGGTCTGATTGGCCACCTGCATTGCAGCTGCGCCGCTGTCCGCCGCAGGAAGCGAAGGAACTGTGCCGGCAGCGGGATTTACCGCGGTGACAAAGGGGTTGACATAGAAAAACCCAGGGCCGGTCAGGGTGCCGTAATATTTGCCGAACAAGGTCAGGACCAGCGCCTCGTTGGGCTTTAAGATTTTCAGTCCCGCCAAGAGAATAGGTCCGACAATAAAACCGAACAAAATGCCCGCGCCCAAAAGAATGCCGCCCGCCGCAAAGCTTTCTTTTGCAAGAAAAATAATGCCGAAAACGATTGCCGCCACCGAAGCGGCCATTAGAAGCAAAAGAAACAAAAGCATTCCCATACCGCTTTTGGCGTGGAGCTGGCGTTCTTCCACCTCGGGTTTGTTTTGCATCGTTTCTTTCATTAGAATACCCTCCTTAATTGATATTGTTTTGATATCAATTAAATATTATTACAATTTCGTGAAAATGTCAATCTAAAAAGAAGAATTTTTCTTTTTGTCCGGTTGGTACTTCTCTAAAAGGTGGGGGGAGAAGTTTGGACGGGATGTAGAATTATGGTAGAAAATTCTGCAAAAATTCGTTGTTATCTATGATGAAAAGGGGGAAAACAGGGGAAAAAGCCTTTATTTACGCCATTTTAGGCGGATGAAAAAACTTGACAGTCCACCGCCAACTGAATATAATGACAACAAGTTTGGTAAAATACTGAAAAAGCGGATGGGAAATTCCCCTTTTTTCAAAAAACCGCTGACGCTTCGGCGCTGGCGGAAACCAAAGGAGAGTTGGATGAGTCGTTTTTTCTATGTGATCCATTTGGCGGTACAGCTTTTAAAAAGCCGTGGATTTGCCATGTCGGTTATGGCAGTTCTAATGTCCTTAAGCGCTTATGCGGTAAACGCAACCACCTACACGGTGTATATCCGCGTGGATCAGCAAACAAAAGTCCAAAGAACCAGCACACAGGACCTAGACACCATTTTAGAGAAATGTGACATCTCGGTTTCCCCTCATGATAAGGTAGATTTTTCCGGATTTGATGGGAATATTGCCGAAATCAATATTACCCGTGCATTTCCGGTGGCCATTCGGGTGGACAACACCACCTATCAGGTGATGATGACCGAGGGGACGGTTGCTGACGCGCTGGACAAGGCAGGGGTGGAGATTGACGGCGACGACCTGATCAGCCAGCCCTTGTATACCTTTTTGGACGGATACGAGCAGATCCTCATTAACCGGATTGATTACCGCACCATGTCCTATGAGGAGGAGATTCCCTACGAGGTGGAAACGAGGGAAACGCCGCTTTTGCGCAGCGGAAGAACCCGTTTGTTGCAGGAGGGGCAAAATGGCAAAAAGATTTTGACCTATGGAGAAACCACCCGGGACGGCGTTGTGGAGGAAGCGCAGCTTTTAGGCGAAAACATCGTGCAGCGGCCGGTCACCCAGATTCATCTGGTGGGGGCGGACGTACCGGTGTCGTCCTATGATTTTGGCTACACCATTGTAGACAACGCGCCCACCGTTTATCAGACGGTCATTACCGACGCTAAGGCCACAGGCTACAGCGCTGGCGGCAACGCAAGGGGCGCTTCCGGCAACCGGCTTTCCGCCGGTCATGTGGCGGTTAATCCCAACGTGATTCCCTACGGTTCCAAGCTGTATATCACCTCGGCGGACGGCAGCTTTGTCTATGGCTATGCCATTGCATCGGACACGGGCACCGGCCTGATGGAAGGGATCATTGACGTGGACCTGTTTTACGACACCTATCAGGAGAGTCTGCTCAACGGCCTTCGAACGGTGAACATCTACGTGTTGGAGTAAGATGAAAGCTCCAAAGGGCAAAAAGGGATGAAAAATCCCCGTCTTTTCCAGGTGGACAAGGCGGGGATTTTCGTCAGTCAAGATAGGTATCGTTTATGCTTTGGGCAGGAGCTACAAATTGGACAGCATCTGTGCCGTTATAGATGTGCAAAATCACCTTTTCAAAGGTGCCTTTGCTGTATAAAGAGACCGCGCCGGGTCGGCCGGTTTCCTTGTTATAGATGGCAAAGGAAAACAGGGAAAAGCCGTTTGGCAGCCTTTCGCAGCCGATGGAGGAAAGATCCTTCCAGGAAAAGCCACCTAGGGAAAGATCCCCTCGAAAAACGTCCTCCCGGAAAAGATAGCGGTAAAGGGTGCCCTGTATACGGACGGTACCCGGCGAGCCCAGCTCCCGCAGAGGCTCCTCATAATAAAATCCGTCTAAAGCGACGTCGATTCTTTCCGGGTAAGGGCAAAGATACAAAAGAATGAGGAGAAGGGAGAGCCCGCACAGGCACAGAATGACCGCCTTTTTCTTCAAGGGTGATCACCGCCTTTAGAAATTTTCTGTATGGGTTACTTTAACCGTTCCACCGAATTTATATTTTACATCTCCAGTTAAATTATAATGAACATTCCCAGTTTTAAATCCGTCAGCGGCGTTATTTCTTTTCCAAGTGTCATTATTGTAATTAGAAGAATATACGACAGTATCTCGCTGGCCGCTACACGATTGTGCCCTATTTAAATTTTTATTGTAATACGTGCCAGTTATATAGGACAAACATGTAACAAATTCAACACAAGACCCATTTGCCCAAGCTTTATCATAGGTGCTGTATACTTGCGTATATCTTCTTGTCCAATTGCTGTGGGCCTGCAAATTCAAATTCATTGCCTGTGTTGTTCCGACAGCGTTTACATTAATCCCCAAAATAGAATAGAGATATCCTAGGGTTTTGCTAACTGTTGAAACAAGTGCAGAAATAGCGGTATTTAAAGCATTATTGATTAAATTTGCGGAATTAGAGTTGATTAAATTAACGGTATTGGCTTTATTATAAGCTGGATTATCGCTAGATGTTAAAGTAACTGTTCTCATTCGATATGTGACCCCCTGGTAGGTATAATTAAATTCAGAGGACACACTGGACATAGGGGATATTCCAGGATTGATTTCATCCCCAATAACCAATAAAACAGAAAAATCTTCTTCTCGATCAATAGAAAATTGTGAAAGATCTGTGTTTAACAGCTTTTCCATTATGTCATAATTTTGGCCTGTAATTTCATAAGCCTCATAGCCCATTTCCGATAGGGTATTAATCGGTTTCTTTATTCAAAAGGGCAAGCTTATGGGCATATTCATTTTGTACTGTGGCCTTCAAATTGGTCAGATTGTTTTGACTGCTTACGCCACATTCTTTTTGAATTCTATCAGCATTTCTATGATAATCCAAAAGAAATTCATCAAGCGTTTTGAATGTAGAAACAGATTCTTGGCTTTTCGATATATCGATATTTTCTATCCCCATAACAGGTGCTGTGCTGGTAATACAAATTGTAAAAATCAAAAAAATTGCCAATAACTTTTTCATAATGAACCTTCCTTTCCGATTAAAATTGGAAAATATGCGCGCTCTGTTTTCCAATTACAGGATAACATAAAAGGGAAGAAATAACAATAAAAAACATAACTAGAAAAAATAGTATACAATTGGATATTTTTAACAGCTTCAATCCGTGAATATACCGTCCACAAATGACAAAAAACTGGATTTGGACGGTATATTTTGGTATAATACCAGCAGAAATAAGCGCAGCAGGAGGATGGACAGTGGAGTACCAGAAAATAGCGGTGGGAACGGGACAAAATCGGGCCGCGATACAAAACACGGCAGCGGCTCAGATCGGACAGAAAATAGGAATGGGTTTTGTCTGGCTGAAAACGCAGCTTAGGCGGATGATTGACCGCGCGGACGCTGCGGTGGATTTTTTTGTAGGATGGGTTCGACAGTGGTATAAAGTGACGGAAAAAGCGTTTTTCCCCGGCAAGGGGAAAGCGGTTGCCGGGGTCATCGGCTGTGGGGCTTGCCTGATTTTCATCGGAGCGGCTCTTTTGGCCGAGCCTTCTTTAGAGCTGGCCGTGGAGCCGGTAGATCTTGCACAGAAGGAACCGGTGGTCCAAGGGCCGGCCTTTGACCTGGAAAAACTGCTGGAGGAATATAACCGAAAGGCGGAACAGGATGCCATGACCGCGCCGGTTACCGTTTCGGTCGACCCGGCCCGGCAGGTTTCTCTAACGCTGGATTCTCTAAAAAACTATGAGCTTGCGGCGGCTCCCGCAGGATGGTGGGTCGATCTATCCCAGCTGGAGGGGTCCGGACAGGAGCGGGCGGCCTACTGCCACGACTACGTCAACAGCGATACCATTGGCTGGCTGCAAATCCCGGGGACCAATATTGATTACCCGGTTATGCAGGGTGCAACCCTGACTACCTATATGAACATGAACATCAACCGGGGCTATGACTACAACGGCTCTCTTTGGGTGGATACGGATGTCACCGACTACAGCACCAATACGGTTATTTTCGGTCACAATTGGACCAACGTGTCGGGAAATCCTTCTGTCGGCCGGGGAGGCGACGTGATGTTTGCCCAGTTGCCCTCCTTTGCCCATCTCTGGTTTGCCCAGCGTGTACCCTATTTTTACTATTCAACCACCTCGCAGGACATGGTCTGGCAGGTGTTTGCCGTATTTTATACCACTGATTTGAATTTTTATCTGTACACCAACCAAACCGGCGCTTCCCTCCAGTATATTATTGACAAAGGGCGCAGTCTGTCGTTACATAATTTTGGGGTAAGCGTTTCTTCAAACGACCGGATTATTACCCTTTCTACCTGCACACGGGCGCTGGGATCCTTTGAGGATCAGCGGTTTGTGGTTATGGCAAAGCTGGTCGGTAGCGGGGACGCGAATGTCCAGGTCAACTGATGAAAAGCTGTCTCGAAGGAAAAATTCTAACTGAATACCAAAAAGGCAGACGTTTTTGCGTCTGCCTTTTTATACGGTAAGCGTGAATAGATACGATTAAAGCTCGGTTGTTTTTTTCCAAAAGGGTTTCCAAGGACGAAGATAGTGGGAGAAAGGGTGCAGATATTCGGTCAAAGAGGGGAAAGGCTTCGGTCCGCTCAGGAGAGGCACCGCGTTTTTTTCATTACAATCAAAAATCTCCATGACCTGCGCAAGATCCAAATTGCGGATATGATGGCCGGTTTTTTTCTCTGAAACGGAGTAGATAAGCAGATCACACCGGCGGTCAAAGGCCTGGATGGGGCTTTGGCGCAGAACAACCTGAGAGATCCGGCTTTTTGGCAGGATGACGGTATGCAGCTGGCTGCCGCGGGAATAGCGCAGGGTAAACATATCACCCTGCCGGCCAATGCCCGAAGAAAAAAAGTCCAGCAGGCGTACCGTTAAAAACCACAAGCAAGGGATCATGGACATCCACACGATAGAATAGGTAAAATCCGCCCAGCTGGGGAACAGAACGGCGAGCACAGAACCGGCGACCGGAATGGCCAGCGTCGGCAAAAGCGGGTCCAGAATAAAACGAAACAAAGAACCTGCGTTGGGCTTGATCTGGCGGGGAGAGGCGACAAATTCGGGCAGAAGAAAATGCAGGTGCCGCTGAAGGCGTTCCCAAAGATTGGCCGGAATCATGGCGGAAATATCGTCCTTTTCCTTGCCGTAGCCCACGGCGTTGACGAAAACCGAATATAGCCCTAAAAGCTTGGTTATCAGGCTTTGGCGAATATCAATATAGTTGATTTCGTCCAAGCGGATGGAATAGCTGCGGTTGGTAATAATGCCGCTGTCGATCAGCAGCTCGTTTTTTTTGCGGCAAACGACGAATTTTCCATGGCGAATCAGATTCCGGGCAAAGGAGTACAGCCAGCCGAAAATAATCAGATAGGCTAACGCTACCGTCGCGGGGGGAAGCCCCCAGGCGACGGCCCTTGTCAGCCGCTCAAAGGTACCGGTAATGCGGTCGGCAAATTCCTGGCCGAGCAGGGAGCCGGTTTGGGAAACAAAGGTGGCAAAGAAAAGCATCCCGGCAAAAGAGCTGCTGAGAATGGCGGACAGGCAGGTGATATATAGGCCCTTGGGATGGTATTCCCGTGGGGCGAAACCTGCTTCGTCCAGCCCCTCTCCCCGGTTTTCGAAGATGCCTTGAGCCGCCTTTTTCGGCAGGATCAGCGAAATATCGGTACTCTTTCCGGTTCCGGCCCAGGTGTCTACCCGCAGGCGGACGCCGCTTACCGGCTTGAGGTAAAAGGGATAGGTCAGGGACATGGTAATGATTTTAGCCGCGGGAATAAACATGCGCCGGCGGAATAAAACGCCCTTGCGAATAAAAAGGCCGGCCGATTCCCAGCGGTAACGCAGACACCACCACTGTGCAAAGGCCAACAGCAGGATGGCGCAGATAATCAAAATATCTTTCCACGCACCGCCCAGCCATTCGGTGATATTTCCACCGGACAAAGCGGTGAGAAAGCCGCGGGCGGCGGGAAAAATCAGCAAAAACAGAAAGCGCCAAATCATCTGGAGGAGTGTAATGGGATGGGTATGCAGCTGGGGCAAGCGTTATTCCCCCTCTCCCGGTTTTTTCCGGCGGACACAGTATTCCTGTAGCTGCTGCGCATCGCAAAAGCGCAGACAGGGAAGGTATAGCGAGGTTCCAACGCTGTGAACCATCACCGAAGCAAGGCCAAAGGGGAGCATATCCGGCGTGCGCAACAGGGTAACATATTGGATATTGTCAAGCGGAATGACCCGGCGGCGGTTATAAAATACGCCGCCGTCCACAATAAGCTGCTCACCATGAAAAAAATAGATGAATTTGATTTTTTTGAGCGGGTAATAGATGCAAAAGAAGAACAAAAATACCACGCCGATTAAAATGAAAAATAAGCGAAGCAAAAAGGGAAAATCAGACAGCAACAAAGTCAAAAGAAAGCTGGCCAAAAACGCCAGTAGCGCAGTCCGTATCCGCCAAAGAAGCAGAGCACGGCTGGGCAGAATGGTTTTGTTCATCGATTCACTCCTTTTTTGATGTGGCTGCTGGCTTTTTCATGGTCAGGGAGATCCGCTTTTTCGCGGGTTCCACCCCCAAAACCCAGACCGTGACAATATCGCCGACCTTTACCGCCTCGGACGGGTGGCGGATAAACCGATCGCAAATCTGGGAGATATGCACAAGGCCGTCCTGGTGGACGCCAATGTCGACAAAAGCGCCAAAGTCGATAACATTGCGGACCGTGCCGCGAAGCTCCATGCCTTCCCGAAGATCCTCCAGCGAAAGGATATCGGTGCGAAGTAAGGGAGCGGGCAGCTCATCCCGGGGGTCCCTCCCCGGCTTTTTCAGTTCATCGGCGATATCCCGCAGGGTGGGCAGCCCCACACCCAGCTGCCCGGCCAGCTGCTCCATCCGGCCGGGCTCCAGCTGGGAGAGCATTTCCGGTATCCGGCCGTTTTTCAGGTCCTCTTCGCTGCATCCGCACAGGCGCAAAAATTCCTTAGCTACCTGATAGCTTTCCGGGTGGACAGCGGTGCGATCCAGCAGCTCGTCACTTTCCGGCACCCGCAAAAAGCCGGCGCACTGCTCGTATACCTTTTTCCCCAGTTGATGGACCTTTTGCAGCTGTCCGCGGGAGGAAAAGGGTCCGTTTTCTTCCCGCCAGGCCACAATGTTTTTGGCGACAGTGGGGCGAACACCCGCCACATGGCTTAAAAGGGAAAAGGAGGCGGTGTTCAGGTCCACGCCAACTGTATTGACGCAGCTTTCCACCACACCGGACAGGGTTTCATCTAACCGGGCCTTGGGCATATCGTGCTGATATTGCCCCACGCCGATGGCCTTGGGGTCAATTTTGACCAGCTCCGCCAAGGGGTCCTGCAAGCGGCGGGCAATGGACACGGCGGAACGCAAGGACACATCGTACTGAGGGAATTCCTCCGCCGCCAGCTTGGAAGCGGAATAGACAGAGGCGCCGGCCTCGCTGACCACCATGTAAGAGACCCTCTGGGGAATCTCCCGCAGAAGGTCGGCCACAAACATCTCCGATTCGTGGGAGGCGGTTCCGTTGCCAATCGCGATGACGCTGACCCCGTATTTTTCGATAAGCTGTTTACATTTTTCCTTGGCAGGGCCAATTTTATTCTGCGGCGGGGTAGGATAAATCACCGCCGTATCCAAAACCTTTCCGGCGCCATCGACCACCGCCAGCTTGCAGCCGGTGCGATAAGCCGGGTCCAGGCCGAGGGTAACGGCGTTTTTGACCGGCGGCTGCATGAGAAGCTGCTGCAAATTCACCCCAAAAACCCGAATCGCCTGTTCGGCGGCCTGCTCGGTCAAGGTGCTGCGAATCTCCCGTTCCAGAGAGGGAAAAATCAAACGGGAAAAGCTGTCGAAGGCAGCGTCCCGCACAAAACCGGCACAGGGAGAAGGCTCTTTTACAAAATCCCGGACGATTGTTTTGCGGCACCGGTCAAAATCCGCTTCCAGCGAGACCTTCAGCATATCTTCCCGTTCGCCGCGGTCGATGGCCAAAACCCGGTGGGGCGCGATTTTCGCCACCGGCTCGGAATAATCGTGGTACATGGCGTAGACCGTGTCCTCCGAGCTTTTTCCTTCGGTTTTTACGGTGCCATGCATGAGCAGATAGTTGCGCAGAGTCTTTCTTAGGGACGCCGAGTCGGAGACCATTTCCGCGATAATGTCCGCCGCGCCCTGTAGTGCGTCTTCGATTGTCGAGATTTCTTTTTCCGGGTTTACGAAGGGCAAGGCCAATTCCTGCGGAGAGCGGGAAGCGGGCTCCTGGGCGAAAATCGCCTGGGCCAGCGGCTCCAGCCCCTTTTCCCGGGCGACCGAAGCGCGGGTGCGCCGCTTGGGACGAAAGGGGCGGTACAGATCCTCCACCTCCGCCAAGGTTGCCGCAGAAAGAATTGCCTGCTTTAAAGAATCGTCCATTCTGCCCTGATTTTCGATGGAGAGCGAAACCTCTTCTTTCCGTTTTTCCAGGCCCCGCAAATAATCCAGCCGTTCAGACAGCTCCCGCAAAAGCTGATCGTCCAAGGAACCGGTCATCTCTTTGCGGTAGCGGGCGATAAAGGGGATGGTGTTTCCCTGATCAATAAGGTCGATGGTATTTTGAACCTGCTGCGGCCGCAGGTGAAATTCTTCTGCTAAACGATTGGTCATATCCAAAGCAAAAATCCTTCTTTCTTGGTTTTCGGCGAAAAGACGAGAGGCGCTTTTCGCCTGCGTATGTATTACCGTCTGATGAAATTTTGTAAAGGCTATTATACCACAAGCGCAGAGCGCGGGGCGGTATAATCGGCCATGGCTGTAAGGCGGCCATTAAAATTTAGTATAATAGCCGTGGCTTTTACGGCTATTATACCATGTTTTTTCGGCAAAAAGAAGAAAAAAGAGCCGCTTTATGCGCATTGACAAAAGTGATTGGGTGCAATACAATAAATAAAAGGAGTGATCTGGATGAAAAAAGTGATTGTATACGGCAGCCCCATGTGTCCCGATTGTGTTGAGGCAAAAAAGGTTTTAGATGAAGAACAGATTCGGTATGGTTATGTCGACGTCACCGCTGGAATGGCGCATCTAAAAAAATTTTTGAATCTGCGCGACAGTCGGCCTGAATTCGATCCGGTAAAGGCGGAGGGGAAAATCGGCATTCCCTGCATTTTGGTGGATGACAAGGATCTGTACATCATGCTACCGGAAAATCTGGATGTGCTGCGGTAAAACAAAAAGAAAAAGTCTCTGCCAAGCGGCAGAGACTTTTTTTGTGGATATGAAGAGGCTTGCAGCGGACACATCTTCTTTTCTGATAGGTAAATGAAAAGAAAATGGAAAGGGTTCAAACTTCGGCCAATGACAAAAGCAATTCTTTTTCCTCGTCTGACACGGTAACGTAAAAGGTTAACAGCTCTTCGGGGACAGGAATAGCTTTTACATTTTCCGGTGCGATCTGCTCTTTGATAATATTGGATTTTTCATATACCGTCAGCTCCAAGTATTTTTCCAAAGATTCATCATGCAGCAAAGCCGCTGGGGTTTTATATAAAATGATGGTACGTTGGACAGAAAGGCTTTCGTCTTCCGTCCCCATTCCAGCTGCCTGGGTACCGGATGAAAGGTCGGCCCAATGGATCTGATTAAACTGTTTAAGGGTATCTTCATCGGTAATGGTACAAAGGAGATTCCCGTCAGCCGAATAGATCTCCGCCTGCTGAAGCCGCTGCAAATCTTTTTGTGTATCCCCCGCACCCAAAGCCGCATGACAGCCAGACAGAGTCAATACACAAAAAATGCTCAACAAAAAAAGGCAGATTCTTATTTTCATTTTCGAAACCTTCTTTCTGTGATCAAAGGACCTTTTAGGCTATGGTGAACCAGATTTATCCGGGCCTTGACAAAAAGGAAAAGATGATTTTTTCGGTCTCGCTGAGCGCGATGCCATCCTCTCCGATCTGGGCGACGGTGATGGCATCCCCTTCCTCTAGCGAAAAGTCGGTGGCTTTCAGCGCATTGGCGGAGATATATTCCGTATCCACCGGGTTTTGGCCGATGCAGATGCGGCTATAAGGGGTAAAACGGTCGCCAAAAACATAGAGGGTATCCCCTAACAGATAGCAGCGCTCCAACTCAAGGGGTGCGACTCCCATCTGCATGTCCGACGGAAGATAACCGCCGGCAGAGCCAAAAACAGCCTGCTCCCCGTAAAGCATGTCGTATTCTAGCAGCTCCAGATATTCCTGATAGCGGGGGTTATCCTTAAAATTTTGGTGAAAGCTGTTTATCAAGCCATTTGAAATACCCAACGTTTCCAAAATAGCGGAGGAAAGCTGATAAGCCTCCAGATCCTGATCCTTTTGCGTCAGCCCCAGATTATCCCATATAACATACTCGGTTTGCAAAAGATCGCCCTGAGTCATCTGTTCTTGCGCCACAGAAATGGCGGGAAGATGGTCGCCATAAAGCACTAAGACGGTCGGCTCACCAAAAGACTCCAGCGCCTCAATCAGCGACTGGAGGAAAGCGTCCACCTCATAAAGCTGATTGATATAGTAGGCAAAGGGTGTCAGCTCCTCCTCCGAGAGGGTATCGCTCGAAACAGCGACAGGCTGATTCTCACCCAAGGGAACAGAGGGGTATTTTCCATGGGGCTGAACGGATATGGTATAGACAAAATCCCTTTGTTTGGTGGAAAGGAGGGACTTGAGAATTTCGGTGGTCAGAATGGTATCCTTAGACCAGCCCAATGGATTTTTGTCCACATGGTTCATATTCTACAGAGGTAAAGGTGTCAAACCCCAGATGCGGAAAGACAAGATGTCGGTCATAAAAGGTGCCGGTGTTATTATGTATAACATGGGCGCCAAATCCCAGCTCCTTTAGATTATAGGCGATGCTCTCACACGCTTTTTGCTGGAGGACGGTTTGATAGGGATATTCCCCAGGGCCAAAGTAGTCCAAATTCATACCGGTCAGCACCTCGAATTCGGTGTTGGCGGTTCCGGCCCCAATAGCGGGGACAGACAGATAGCCGCTGGTGTAATTTTCCTTGAGATGGTCAAAAACCGGAACGGGGTTTTGAGAATAGGCTACGCCGCTCAAGCGGTTGGGGTCGATGAAGGATTCCAGCTGTACGATAATGACATTGGGCGCCGATTTCGATTCGTCACGATCAGCAGGATTCTCCTGCTGATCGGAAGAGGGGATCCCCTCTTCCGATACCCTTTCTATTTGCTGGGCCAGATGAACCATGACATCGGCGGTATAATCCGGCGGTTTGCCGATGCCCGTATCCAAAAGGCTGACGGTAAAACAATAGGCAAACCCGTATTTGCTGTAAGCCTCGGCCAGGTTTGCAAAGCCCGCAGAGGTGGCGTTAGCCTGGACCATAAAACGGGTAAGGCTAAATACTGCTACAACCGTCATGGCAAGGGAGACAAAAGCACTTCGATATAAAGCGTGCTGCCGGGGCGCTTTTAGAAAGATCAGCACAATGCCGGCGATGACCAATAAAAAGGCAAGAGCGATTAAAACCATCTGCACAGGTGTTAGATAAATTTTTAGGATACTGAAAACCGGTTTAAGAATATAAAAGTCAATAGCGGCCAGGGGAGTCGAACGATAACCCAGCAGAACAAAATTGGTAATGGAAAGACCCAGCCAGACGGCCGAAACCAGGCTGAGCATAAAAATCCGGCGGCGGACCAGCAAGGACAAAAGCAGGGTTAACAAAATAAGCAGCATATTGCATAGAAAATAAACCGGATGCAACAATAAAAACCCAAAGCCCGCTCCGATAGACCGGCGATTCAATATTTCCATGACGACGCTGAGTAAAAACGCCAGCCCGACGCATAAAAAAGGGGGATGCCCCCAGAACCATTTTACAATTTTTTTCATAAGACAAATCACTTTCTATATGGATATCCTGCATTTTGCTCTCATGCGAAAAGTTTGATTGCTCAGTGGGATGTTTTAAAGAAATTTCAAAGCCCTTGTACAATAAAACGAGACAAAAGGGACTTTTTTTTCAAAAAAATGAGAAACCTGGGAAAGGCAGGGACGGATCGTCACCCTTCTGCGCCCTGCAAGGACGTTGAATCAGCGTGGATACTGTCCTCTGTACCGTCGAGGATGGTATCCAGATAATCACCCCAACGGGTATCCGAGAGAAACGGACGCAGAGACGCCGCATCGTCAAGGTCGATTGCCGAGGGGGTGCCGCCAAAATAATAGACGTTTGTCCTGGCGATGAGGTCGCACAGGCGGGAGAGGATATCTGCGTCGGAAATCAGGTCGGACAAGCTTTCTTTGGCTTGTTCGAAGGCTCGGTCGTAGAAAAACTGAAAGCCGAACTGCTCATACTGTAAAAGGTATGGGTCCGCAGAACCGATCTTCTTGGCATATGCAGAAACATTCGTCGCTTGAGAGGTGTATTCCCACTGACCGCCGTTGACGGTCAAGGTCCCATAGCGGTGGGGATACACGGCAAAGCTGCCGCCGGCAATATCGGTCATGCCGTCCTCCCGCGCAATATGCTGTGTGTGAATATGGCCGCTGAGGTAGAGATCTCCTCCATACTGTTTTGCCAGGGAGAGAAGCGCATCGCAGTTCCCGAGTACATAGCCAAAGCGGAACCGATCGTTATGTACCAGCAGATTATGATGTCCGGCCAACAGGGGATAGGCCCCGGCCTTTTTACAGCGTTTGAGCTGGGATTTTAGCCAGGACATGGTCTCTTCGTGCAGCTCCCCGAAGGTTGCGCCATATTGAAAATTTGTATCCAGCATAAAAATCCAGCTGCCTTTTCCGGTGTCATAGACATAGGAAAGAGAATTTTTATCGTAGGACAGCGCGCCATTATAGCCATGATCGGCGTAAATTTCCCGAAATTCCTGGGGTGTGACCGATGGGGCATCCACCGGTTCGCCCTCCGGGAGGATATAGGTTGCGGAAGTGATATCATGGTTCCCCGGAACGACCAGCACCTGAATCCCGGCTGCCTTTAGGGCAGAAAGCCGCTGGGCCAGCGCCTCGTGAGACGCTTTTGATCCGACATAGGTTAAGTCGCCGGTGAGGAGGATGTAATCGGGCTTTTGTGCAAGCATCTGGTCGATAAATGCGTCTAGGATATCGTCCAGGTACTGCATTTGTTTGCCGCTTCCGTTGCTTTCGCTGTCCCGCTGGAAAGCGCCTGTATAAGTATGGAATTCCCGCCCGGCAAAATGCAGATCGGTAGCCGCCACAATCGAAACCGATGCAGGCTCGACCTTTGCCGAGCAGCCGGAAAGCAGCGCAAAAAGAAGCGCACCGACCAGTGTGAATAACACAAGCTTTTTCATCCTTATATCCTCCTTTTTCGGGTCTATTATACAGCAGTTTTCCGATGAAATCCAGATGGAGTTTGCTGGAATGGCAGGATGGCGTTCGCGGCTGCATTTTTCTTAACGTCCAAAGAAAAGGTAAAAAAAGAACAGCCTTTTTCGCAAAAGACTGCTCTTTTTATTCTTTATACAGATTTTTTTGCTGCCGTCAGAAAAAACGACTCTACAGATGAAAACAGCAAAGAAGCAACGATCTCCCAAAAACTATCTCTTGGAGAACTGGGGAGCCCGCCGGGCCGCTTTGAGTCCGTACTTCTTACGCTCTTTCATACGAGGATCACGGGTCAGGAAGCCCGCCTTTTTGAGTACAGGACGGTATGCCTCTTCATTGACCTGCAAAAGCGCTCTGGACAGACCATGGCGGATGGCGCCGGCCTGACCGGAGATACCGCCGCCGGCCACATTGCACTCGATGTCAAAACGGCCCAGAGTGTCGGTTAGCTCCATAGGCTGGCGGACAATCAATTTCAGGGTTTCCAGACCAAAATAATCGTCAATATCCCGACCGTTGATTTTGATAGAACCGGTTCCGTTGGCATATACGCGAACACGGGCGACAGAATGTTTTCTTCTGCCTGTACCATAGAAATAAGGTTTCGAATCGTACATAATTTTGCCTCCTCCCGTTAATTATAAAGTCCAGTTTTCCGGTTTCTGGGCCGCATGGGTGTGTTCAGTACCACGGAATACGCGGCACCGAGTCAGCGCAGAACGGCCGATGCTGTTTCCTGGCAGCATACCTTTAACGGCCAGCAGCATTGCCTTTTCCGGATTTTCGCTCATCAATTTGGCGTACTGGACCTCTTTGAGGCCGCCTACCCAGCCGGAATGATGGCGGTAGTACTTCTGCTCAAGTTTTTTGCCGGTCAAAACCGCTTTTTCCGCATTGATGATGATAACATGATCACCGCAGTCGGCATGGGGGGCAAAATTTACTTTGTGCTTGCCGCGCAGGATATGAGCGGCAACAGTGGCGGTACGGCCGAGAGGTTTGTCAGCCGCGTCGAGAATGTACCATTTACGAGTCATCTCGCCGGCCTTCGGCATAGTGGTCGACATAATGTTTCCCTCCTGTGTTCTTATAGCTTCATTTATGTTTCAGATCACACAAACTACTGTTTTTTGCCGCCAAAAGGCCAGCCGGCCAATTGCAGCAAGTATCATTATAGTAGCAGAAAAGGGGATTGTCAACCTTTTTTCGGAAAAATTTAATTTAGTTTCTACAATCTCTCTTTATCTCTCTTAATCTCTTCTGATCTCTTGTTTTCTCGCAGGTGATTTTTATTTTTTCCATTGCTATTTTAGAGAGAAAAAAGTATGATAGTCTAAGAACAAACAGGAAAAAGAGCGGGTTGATTTTGGCCGTAGACTAGGCGAGGCGGGGATAGTATGCAAAGAATCATGGGATACATGCGAAAGGCGATACAGGAATATGGGATGATCGAGCCGGGGGACCGGATCGCGGTTGGAATCAGCGGCGGCAAGGATTCCTTGGCGCTGGCAGCGGGACTTGCGGGTTTGCGAAGGTTTATCGGGATCTCGTTTGAGCTGGTGGGGATTACGCTGGATCCCGGATGGAATGGGCAGCGGACGGATTACAGTCCCATTGGGCGGCTCTGCGCGGATTGGAGGATGGAATACCATGTGCTGGAAACGGAAATTGGTCCGATTGTTTTCGAGGCCAGGGAAGAGTCCAACCCGTGCAGCCTGTGCGCCCGCATGCGCCGGGGCGCTTTGCACGACGCGGCGAAGGGCTTTGGCTGCGGCAAAATTGCCCTGGGGCACCATTATGACGATGCGGTGGAAACCTTTGTGATGAATTTGTTTCAGGAGGGGCGGATCGGCTGCTTTTCGCCGGTGACCTACCTTTCCCGCAAGGATCTGACCATGATCCGGCCGCTTATTTTCGCGCCGGAGCGGGAGATCGCCTCGGCGGTGCGAAAGGCGGAATACCCGGTGGTCAAAAGCCAATGTCCGGTGGATGGGTCAACCCAGCGGGAATGGACCAAAAACTGGCTGCGGCAGATGGAAAAGGAGCACAAGGGCATTACCCAGCGGCTGTTTGGCGCCATGAAACGGGGGCAGATCTCCGGCTGGTGAGACAAAATAGAAAAACAGCCCGATGGACGAATCCAGCCGGGCTGTTTTTGTCTGATTCTTTTGTTTTACCGCTGGCTACACGGTTTTTCTGTTTCATAGTAGAAAATAAAATCGTCTACATCGCCGGCGACCTGAAACCAGGAGGGCTTCAAGGGTTCCGGGATTTTTGTATCTTCCTGCAAAACAGGGTCGTAATTCACACAATCCCCTCCTTCTTCTCTTTATTTTATGTTTGAAGCTTTCAGGCGTTAAGGGACTGTTTTCTCCCTTTGACAAAAAGGAGAGAACAGTCCCCTGTACACACCTGCGTCTAGCGGGCGTCCGTGCGCCACCAGTCGGTGGAAGCGCCGGAAAAGCAGCCGCAAGACAGCCATTCTTTATCATATGAAAAAAGGGAGGGGGAAATTCCACGAATCCGGTCGCTTAGAAAAAATTTTTAGACTGCAAAAAAAGACGCCCTCGAGGGCGTCTTTTTTTGATCTGCTTAAACTTTCCAGTCTGGGTCGGGTGTTTCGCCATTGATGATCTGCTCGCAGGCCTTTTGAACCTTTTCCAGATAGGAGGACATCATGGTAAACTCAATTTCCCCGTTTACAGCCACATACAGTTTCCGAACCCCGGCATCATAGAACTGAAGCGTATCGGACTGACTGTCGTTTCGATAGTCGAAGGTGATGGTCAGAAGCGGTTCGCCCTCCGGCTGGGTGCCCGGGACATAGTTGCCGTCGTTCGAAGCGCCGATCAGCAGCTGATAGAACTTGGAAAAGGCGGTTTTATCAATGGCAGCGCCATTATAGGTGATATTTTCGCTCTCCTCGCCGGAAACCTCGAACACATAGCTTTTTCCGCCGGTCTGCACAGTTGCCCGAGAGACGTCGTAGATGCTAGGCAGCAGGAAAAGCCCGTGAACCGTATCCTTGTATTGCAAGGACATCCAATCCGCTTCGGACAGGGTGTAGATAATCGGCACATCGTTGCAGATGGCGTAAACCGTGTCATCCTGGAAAGAAAGGAGGAAGGTGAAGACGGTATTTTCCTCAAACTCTTCGGAGAAGGTCACCTCGATCCGGGCATCCGGTTCATCTAAGCCATACTGAGCCAGTTCCTCTTCGCTGTAATTCCCGGTCAGGACGGTATTGGCGGAGGTTTCCAGAATTTTGTCCACATAAGCGAAGATAGATTCGGTATCCACCGGCTTTAAGGACGGCGAGGTGATGGCATAGGAGAAATAAGAATAGGTGGCGTCATGATCGCCGTCAAAGTCATACTTTTCAATGACCAAAGGCTCCGGATAATTTGTGCCGCTGAAGGAAATGCGTTCAAAGTCCGCGTTGGCCGAAAGCTCCGGGATGATTTTTTTGGAGACAAAATCCTCTGTGCTGTAGGCAAAGCTGGTAAGGTCGCTGGTGTAGACCACATATACTTCCTTAGAGTCGGACAGCTTTACATAGGTGCCGTAAGAGGCGGAGGACTCCAAGCCGAATTCAAGGGTAAAGGAGCTGCCGTCGGTTTTTGTGACAGTCAGGGAATAGCTTGGCTTATCCAGGCCATACAGACCGAGATTAGAGGGATTTTCGTCCACCATTTCCTTTGCGGTCATAGAGGTCGCCTGGGAGATAACCGATTTGGTTCTGTCAGCGTCCAGCGGCAGACCCTCCAGCCCGTCGACAGAGGCCTCGTCGTTTTTGGTCCGCAGGATATAGCCGCCATCGGCGCGGGTGACCTGAACCGAGGCCAGCTCCTCAGAGGACAGAGAGATCAGCTTGACAGAGGTGCTGCCAGCTTCCGAAGAAGAGGGCGCCTCCTCCGGCGGCATGAGAAGTTTAACGGCGAAAAACAGGCCAACCAACAGCGCCAGCACAAGCAAGGCGATCAATAAAGTTTTGGTACGTTTGGACATAGCAGGCTCTCCATTTCTGATTTCGATTAAAAGGTGAGGGCCGGCGGCAGAAAGTCCGCCATCGATCCCTTTGAACTTTTGCCGCCGACCCCTAAAAAGCCGGAAAATATTTTTATTTATGCCGCCGGCGCAGCCATACGACAATACCAATGACCAACAGCGCCAGAGGAAGAATGATCGCAAAGAAAGCGCCGATGGAAAGAATCTGGAAATTTGTCATGGTCAGGGTGGTGGTATCCAGCGTTTTGGCGGTGACAGAGAAGGTGGCTTCACGGCCAAGCAGGCTATTTAAAAGCGCCAGATAATATTTGCCATTGACAAAGGTGTTACCGGAAAGAAGGCTGGATTCGCAGCTCATTGCGGAGGAAGCCACCACAACGTGGGATTCCAGCAGAGCGCTTCCGGTGGCATTGGCGTTGCCGGAGGATTTCTGGAGAGTGGATTTAATAAGGGCGGGGAAAGCATAGGTTTCCGCACTGTTCAAATCAAAGTCCTCGCCAGCGTCATTGGGAATCGCCTTGGCGGTGGAGCCGAATTTTAACAGCACCTCTACCACCCGGCTGTCCCGTTCGGTATAAGCGGCGTCCATAACCCGGGCGTTCGGCATCAGCAGATAGGCGGAAGTATCCGGATAAATCTCGGTGTTGACAAAATCTACAATGCTGTAGTAGGGACTGTAGTTATAGATACGGTTATAATTGGTTTCCAGAATGGTCGAATCCTCGATCACGATGCCCCATTCGCTCAAAAACGCTTCCAGATTCGGCAATTTTGGTTGGTTCGCGGCGGCGAAGTACAAAAGGGTCTTGCCCTTCTGGCCGTCGTTATCCAAAAACGCGTCCAGCTTTTTGAGCTGCGCTTCGTCCAAATCCTCGCTGGGGGCAAACAGCACGGCGACAACCGCTTCCGGGTCGATTTCGTCCATCAAAAGATCCTGAGATACCGTTTCAAAGTTATTCTGGGCCAGCAAAGAGGAGAAAGCGCTGGCGTCGAAGGAGGAATGGGCGCTTAAAATCGTGACCTTTGGCGTGTAATCAGAGGTTACGTTCATAATCGCCGAGGTAATCGCCTCATCGGTCCGGGAAGATTTGATGTAGGTGTAGCCGGTGCTGGAGTCGTTTTCCAGATTGAACAGATCGCTGGTTTTGACCACCTGCACCTTGTTGCCGCATTCCAGAAGAATATCCCGCGTACCCATAGAATAGGAGGAATATTTGGACTCAAAAGCGGGGTCCTTGGCCAGGTCGATAAATTGCAGTTTGATCTTCGAATTGTATTGGGGGAATTTCTTCATCGTCTCGCAGGCCTGAAGATAATATTCATTGGGGGTGCCAAAAGCATCCTCGGTGGAAAGGACATACATATTCACGTCCTTTTCCACCGTCTTTAGGTATTCAATGGTTTCATCGCTCAGCCCATAGATCTTGCCGGTGGTTAAATCCAGCTGAATTGGATAGCGTTCGGAAACAGCCGACACGATCATATTGAGAATAATCAGTACGGCGATGAAAATCACCGTTAACACCGTGGCAAAGCCGCCCATGCGGAACCGGCGGTTTTTTAAAATATTTGATAGCATGGTCTTTTCCTCCTATTAACCCCATCTTCTTTTTTCAAGGACCCGGCTGGTCAGGAAGATGAACAGCGCGATGATGCTTAAAAAGAAGAAAGCGTCGGCAAAATCAAGTATACCCATGGTAAAGTTACCGTAATGGTCCGCCATGGACAGGCCCTTGACCAGATTCTGCAAGGAGGCGGTCGGCATAAGAGTCGCCAGGGAATCGACCAAAAGCAGCGCCACATCGATGACGATCGAGACGATTGCCGCAACCAGCTGACTTTCGGTAAGGGATGAAATAAACATACCTACCGCAATCAGCGAGGCGCCCAAAAGAAGAATGCCAAAATAGCTGCTGATGATAACGGCCCAGTTAAAGGAAACAAAGACGGACAGCACCAGCGCGTAGACCAGCGTAATCGAGATGGCGATAACATACACCAAAAGCGCCGCCAAAAATTTGCCCATCAACAGCCCGAACAGTCCGATCGGCGCGGTTAAAAGAACCTGATCGGTTTTCTGGCGCTTGTCCTCGCTGAGCATACGCATGGTCAGAATCGGCATGAGCAGAGCCGAACAGGTAAAAAGCATGGAATAAACGTACCGCAGCTCGGCGGAGCCTACCGCCAGGTTGTCCAAAAAGAAGAAAAAGCCGGACAGACAATAAAACATGGCGATAAACACATACCCAATCGGGGAGGAGAAATAGGCGCTAAATTCCCGTTTAAATATAGCCGACATTATTCTTCACTTCCTTCCTGATTGTTTTGGGGAGAAGGCATGTCCGGCTCCGGCGCCGCTCCCTTTTTACCCTTTTGTTTTTTCTTATCTCCGGCGGCGGATGGGACAGCTTCCTTCACCGGCGCGGTATACTCGCCGGAGGTCAGCTTCAGGAAGATTTCCTCCAGCGTCATTTCGGTGGATTTCATCGAGAGAATCGGCCAATTTTTATCCGCTGCCAATCGGAAAATATCCCGGCGGATATCAGCGTTTTCCTCCGGCTCCACCAGATATTCAAAGACGCCCTTTTCCCTCTCGCCCAGCGGATTGCAGGAGTGAACCTTTGGCAGCGCGCGAAGCGCGTTGTTCACGTCGGTAACAGGACCTTCCAGCCGCACGGCCAGTCCGGTTTCGCTGCTCATAGAGCGGGCCAGATGATCCGGCGTATCGTCGGCGATAATCTTGCCGTCGTTAATGACAATGACCCGTTCGCAGATGGCCTGCACCTCTGGCAAAATATGGGAGGAGAGAATGACCGTATGGTTTTTGCCCAGCTCCTTAATCAGGTTGCGGATCTCAATAATCTGCTTGGGGTCTAAGCCTACGGTCGGTTCGTCGAGGATCAAAAGCTCCGGGCTGCCAAGCAAAGCCTGCGCCACGCCGACACGCTGTTTGTATCCTTTAGAAAGGTTGCGGATCAGGCGGGTATAGACATGGTCGATTTTAACCGTTTTGCAGATTTCCTCGATATGCTTTTGCCGGGGAAATTTGACCTTTTTTAATTCGTACATGAAGTTGAGATACTCTTTTACCGTCATGTCCATGTACAGCGGTGGCTGCTCGGGAAGATAGCCGATGTGGGATTTGGCGGCAATAGGATCCTCTAAAATCTCATGTCCATCAATCGTGACGGTTCCCTCGGTGCTGGAGAGATAGCCGGTGATGATGTTCATGGTTGTGGATTTTCCCGCGCCGTTCGGCCCCAGGAAACCAAGGATTTCTCCTTGCTTGACAGTAAAGCTGATGTCATTGACGGCATACTTGTTGCCATACCGCTTGACGAGGTTTTTGACCTCTAGCATGTGTAATACCTCCTAAATTCGAACCCGCGCACGGGCGGCGCTTTAAAAAAGCGCGCTGACATAAATGATAATAAAAGAAAAATATGTCCAAATCATAAATAGAACCAGAAAAATATAACGATTCCGCAGATTTTTTTGCGTTTTTCTGTTTTAAACTGCTTGATAGCAGCTTTTTTCTTTTCCCGGAACGCCAAACAGAGAAGAAAAGGTGCCAAAGAGAATCTGGCGGCGCTGCCCTTCGGTCAAAGGGAGAGAGAAAAAGCGATCCAATTCTTTTTCCATAACCCAAAGAGGATAATCGGTGCCGAACATCAGCCGGTGGGGCCCGTATCCTTCGATCATGCGCATAGCCGCTTCGTCCGAAAGAAAGCAAAGGGAGCTGCTGGTATCAAAGTGCAGCTGATTGTAGTCCTTTAAAATAGAATAGGCTTCTTCCCATTGGCTATAGCCACCGAAATGGGAGCCGATAACCGGCAGATCAGGGAAAAGCTCCAGCACATGGGCAAGACGTTTGGGAGAAGAACGATCGTAACGAGCATCACCGCAATGGAAAAGGATCGGAAGATCCAGCTCTTTCCCGCACATGCGGTAGAGGGAAAACATGTGTGGGTCATCCAGTAAAAAGTCCTGGATATCCGGGTGAAGCTTTATACCCCGAAGACCCTGCTCTTTTATTCGCACCGCTTCGGTTATCATTTCGGTCTCGCTCATGCGAGGGTGAATCGCGCCGAATCCGATAAATTCAGGGTGGGCCGCGCAGTTTTCCAAAATAAAATGATTGATGCTGGGTACCTGCTTAGGGGTGGTCGCCACAGAACAGACCAGGTAATGGCTGACGCCCAGTTTTTTTCCGTTTTGCAGCAGGATATCCACTGTGCCCACATCGCCAGCGCTCACCTTATAAAAGTCCGCAATCGAGTGGGCAGCTTTCTCGGCGATTTTTTCCGGAAAGATGTGGGTGTGTGCATCTGCAATTTCGTATTGCCGGTCAATCATG
>CAJUMG010000014.1:0-228 GCA_910587335.1 uncultured Oscillospiraceae bacterium | reverse complement strand
AAAAGCCTCCATTATTAGAAAATAACTATGACCATTGTAGCGATTGGAAACCGTTTTGTCAAAAAAATTTGAAAATAGCGGGAATTGCTGGTAGAATATATGGGAAAAAGAAAAGGATCAATAGAAAAACGGGCTCTTATATAATAAGGTATAAAACGATTCAAAATAAAAAAATCCAAATTTTCGAAAAAAATCAAGGGAAAGGTATTGACAAAAGGGGAGGGGATA
>CAJUMG010000013.1:46091-62839 GCA_910587335.1 uncultured Oscillospiraceae bacterium | reverse complement strand
ATTTTCAAGGTTCCCTGCCCCCGTGGGACAGCTTCATTACTATATCATATCCCCTCCCCTTTTGTCAATACCTTTCCCTTGATTTTTTTCGAAAATTTGGATAAAATAGAAATTGGTTCTGATTTTAACAGCGCAGGAGGCTTTTCATATGCCAATTTGTATCCCTAATTCCCTGCCGGCGGCGCAGGTTTTGGAATCGGAAAACGTTTTTGTCATGACAGAAGACAGGGCGTCTCATCAAGACATACGCCCTTTAAAGATTGGCATACTCAATCTAATGCCGACAAAAATTGTAACCGAAACCCAGCTGCTTCGCCTTTTAAGTAATACACCTCTACAGGTGGATATTGAACTGATTCAAACTGCTACCCACACCTCTAAAAATACAGCAGCAGAGCATCTTTTGAAATTTTATAAAACCTTTAACGAAATCAGGGACGAGCGTTTTGACGGGTTTATCATCACCGGCGCGCCCGTTGAGCAAATGCCCTTTGAAGATGTGGACTATTGGCCGGAGCTATGTACCTTTATGGAATGGACCAAAAAGCATGTCTATTCTACCCTACATATTTGCTGGGGTGCGCAGGCCGCTTTATACTACCATTATGGCATTCAGAAACACCCGCTCCCGCAAAAAATGTTCGGCGTGTTCGAGCATCAGACCTTGGAGCCTAAACATCCTCTGGTTCGCGGCTTTGACGAGCTGTTTTTTGCCCCTCACTCCCGTCATACAACCGTCCGGCAGGAAGATATTTTGGCCCGTCCGCATTTAAAGCTGCTGGCCGCCTCACAGGAGGCCGGCGCTTACTTGATCGCTCACGAATCGGGTCGCCAATTTTTCGTTACCGGCCATTCAGAATATGACCGGGATACGTTGGCCGGTGAGTATTTTCGGGATTTAAACAAAAATCTTCCCATCGAAGTACCGCGCCACTATTTTAAAAATGACGATCCTTCCTTGGATGTTTTGTATCGCTGGCGCGGCCATGCAAGTCTTTTGTTTTCCAATTGGCTCAACTATTTTGTCTATCAGACAACCCCGTTTGATCTCTCCGCCCTTCCTCATGTGAAATAAAGAGAAAAATCTTTTCCCGGTGCATGTAACATTTCCTACATGTGTCGGGTTTTGTTTTTATCTAATCTATAAGGAGTGACTAAATTGAAAAATCCCCGCATGATTTTCCTCATGGTTTTTGCCCTGTTGTTGACCGGCGCTTTGGGCGCCTGCGCACCGGAAGGGGGAAAAGTGGACAACCATTCCCATTCTTCCTCTATATACGAGCTTTCCTCTCAGCCGGCGGATTGGGGAGAAAGTTCCCCGCCTCTGGTCTCCAGCCCTCTCGAAGACATTCCGCCGGACAGCCGCCTTTTTCCCGAGGCCCAGGCGCTGACCCATCATCTGGTGAGCCTGGTATTCACCCAGGACCATATTGAAAATGCTCAGCCACTTCGGGACGGGGATATCTTCCGCTTTATGCTCTCTTTCCTTGTGCAAAGCGAAAATCAGCTGACCGACTTCTATCCGGATTGTCTGTCGGTCAGCGAAGACGGACAGGCCGTTTTTCCCCTGGAACAGGTAAGGCAAATGGTCAGCGATGTGTTTGGGCAAAGCGACTGGTTTTTCGAGGATTCTTCCTATGATGCGCAGCAAAACGCTTATTGTATGGCCATAGGGTTTGGGCTGCACTCGGTCTATTCCTATGAGGATCTGAACCTAGCCTGGAACGCTGAAGAGCAAACCGTAACCGCCGATTTCTCTTTAATTGACACACCGGCCTTTCCCGGTGAGAAAAATTATGGGACCTATCGCATCACCTATCGTGCTGTTACAGAAGAGGACCGGACCTTTCTTCGATATGAAAGCGTTCAAAAAGTCCGCGACTGACCTTCGTCCTTATTTACCATCACAGGTTCTCGGACTTAAAAAAGGAAACGAAAGCATTTCGTTTCCTTTTTTCTTGCCCGGACAACAAACTACGATGCAATCCAAAACCGCCGGATCTTCTCTGTTTGGCCATCGTCACCCGGGACCAGCGCTTCCCCGGCAAACACGCCACCGCACCGAAGAATCGTCCGTTCCGATCCTTCATTACCTGCCAGACAATCTAAAAGGACCTGTTTCATTTCTAATCCACGGCAAAAATCCAGCGCCAGCCGCAACATCTGCACAGCATACCCTTTTCTTCGCTCGTCGGGGCGGACGGCATATCCGATATTCCCTCCGCTTTCTCTTAACTCTTCCGTCAGTCGGTGGCGTATCTGGATGGTTCCGACAATCTTTCTATCCTCTTTCCGCACCGCGAAAAAGGTGGTAGCGGGGCTTCGCTCTTCCTCATCCGGCGGAGCCTGTAGTCTATGGATCTTTTCCAGCCATTCTTCATAGGACGCGCTCTGCTCCATGGAAGCACTGCCGCCAATGTGTGTCTCTCCCGCATTGCGATAAGCTTTCATATACTCTTCGGCTGCTTCTTTCCAATCCAAATTGGGACACTTCAAAACCAAACCGTCCATTTTTTATCACCCCGCCAAAAATAGTATAACGACAAAAGGGACGGGTATTTCTGCCCATCCCTTTTTCAAGCGAATAAAAGCTTTATAGCGCGATTTCCTGCGCGATCTTCAGCAGATTCGCGTCGGCCGTTTTCTTCATGCTCAGCGCCTCAAGGATGTCGTAATCCGTTACCTTGCCATCCTTGGTTACAACAACCCGGTTGCCAATCCCCTTTTCCAGCAGCTCCACCGCATAGTAGCCCATCTCGCTGGCCATAACCCGGTCGCGCAGAGTCGGCGAACCGCCGCGCTGAATATGCCCCAGCACCGTAGCACGGGACTCAACGCCGGTTTTTTCTTCGATTTCTTTTGCCAACTCGTGAGAGTGGCCAACCCCTTCCGCCACCATCACAATAAAATGCTGTTTGCCGGTTTTCTGCGAGGCTTTAATTTTGGATACAATGTCCCGGTCCACATCGAAAGCAATCTCGGGGATCAAAATCGCGATGGCGCCGCAGGCCAATCCTGCGTTCACCGCAATGTGGCCCGCACCCCGGCCCATAACCTCTACAACCGAGCAGCGGTCATGGGATTGGGAGGTATCGCGCAGACGGTCCACATTCTGGACAACGGTATTCATCGCTGTATCATACCCAATGGTATAATCAGAAGATGCAATGTCGTTATCAATGGTCCCGGGGATCCCCACACAGGGGATGCCGCGCAAAGACAAATCTCTTGCGCCGCGGAAGGAACCGTCCCCGCCGATGACCACTACACCGTCCAGTCCTGCTTCAACACAGGTCTGCTTTGCTTTTTCAATACCAGACTCTTCTTTAAATTCCACACAGCGCGCCGTATAAAGAACGGTACCGCCCTTTTGCAGAATATCCGAAACCGAGCGCAGATTCATCTCGACCATATCGCCGTTAATCAAACCATTATAGCCCCGGCGGATACCAAGAACGCGCATTCCTTTTCCAATACCCGCACGAACGACCGCGCGAATTGCCGCGTTCATGCCGGGCGCATCGCCGCCGCTTGTTAAAACACCAATGGTTTTTACCTGATTCATATTTTTAACCTCCTAATCATTTTTCGGAAGATATTACATAACCGATTTTACCCTTTTATAAAACCGAACTTATCCAATATTATAGTATAATCCCGCTTTGATTTCAACTGTTTTCCGCCAAGAAAATGTGATTTTTCCACGATTCTCCCACGAAATATCAGGGCCCTGCACCCTTTCTTATTGATTTTAGAAAGCACGAGGAAAAAGCCTTTGCAACACACGGGCTTTCCTTACTCTACCAGCTTTACATTATTTTCTCCCAAAAGCTCCATTAGCTGGCGCAGCAGCACGTCGTTTACAAAAACCCACAGGGAACGCGGGGCAAGACTCACCTTCTGGGTATCCTGGAAAAATACGTATACTGGAGTTTGTCCCTCAAAAATTTCCAAAAGATTCTGTGTTTTTTCCATCTGCTCTCCCTGCCGGGACAGTAGCTTCAAGTATAGACCCGGCCGCTTTCCCTTTTCCGCGGCGACCACGGCGCCTCTGCCGGAAGACGGGCCAGAACGTGTTTTTTGCGCTTGCCGCTCTTCGATTGTCGACACCCGCTCGCACAAAAGTTTCGGTTCTTCCTCCTCCCGCACGCTGATGCGCCCAGAGACCACTACCACCGACCCCACGGTCAAAAGCTGCCCGTATTGCTGCAATGCTTTGGGGAAAACCAGCGTCTCAATAGACCCGGTCGTGTCCTCCACCGTTAAAAAGGCCATGGTATCGCCGCTGCGGGTGGCCTTCGACTGTCTGGCACTGACGATACACAGAATGTCTACCCGTTTGTTGTCGTATTCCTCCAGCGCCACATGGGAAATTTTCGCCGTCCCCAGCAGCGGAATCATCTCGGCATATTCCTTCATCGGATGGCCGGACAGATACATGCCGGTGACCTCTTTTTCCAGGTTCAGCCGCTCCATAAAGGGAAAATCCTCTATGTCCGGAAAATCATATTCCTCCAAAGGAGCGTCCTCCATCGTATCAAAAAAGCCCAGCTGCCCTTCTAAATTTTTTTGTTTCACCGCGTCTAGTCCGCTGGATATCGACTCATAACCCACCAGCAGCTGGCGGCGGTTGGCACCAAACCGGTCAAATGCACCGCATTTAATCAGGCTTTCCATCGCCCGGCGGTTCAGATCCCGGCCATGCATCCGCTCGCAAAAATCGCTAAAATTCACAAAGGGGCTCTTCTGCCGTTGCTCGATAATATCCGCAATCACACTGCGGCCCAAATTTTTGATCGCCAAAAGGCCAAAGCGAATCCCTTGGTCCGACACGGTAAAGCCCATACCGCTTTCGGCAATATCCGGCGGAAGCACCGAGATGTGGAGACGGCTGCATTCTTCAATATAGCCGGTCACCTTAGAGGTCGATTCCAGTACACTGGTTAAAAGCGCCGCCATAAATTCCTTGGGGTAATGGCATTTGAGATAGGCGGTCTGATACGCTACCACCGCGTAGGCCGCCGCATGGCTTTTATTAAACGCGTAGGAGGCAAAGCTGGACATCTCGCTGAAAATATCGCTGGCAATCTCCTCGCTAACGCCGTTGTGTACACAGCCCCTGACCTGACAGGTTCCGTCCTCGTCATACAGTCCATAGATAAAATTCTGCCGCTCCTTTTGCATGACATCGGCCTTTTTTTTACTCATGGCGCGCCGGACCAGATCTGCCCGCCCATAGGAAAAGCCCGCCAGCTCCCGGCAAATCTGCATAACCTGTTCCTGATAAACGATGCAACCGTAGGTCACGTCTAAAATCGAAGCCAGCTTTGGGTGTTTGTAGGTGACCTTTTCCGGATGGTGCCGGTTCTCGATGTATTTGGGGATCGAATCCATCGGGCCAGGACGATACAGGGAAATAACCGCGATCAGGTCCTCGATGGATTCCGGCCCTAAGCCTACCAACACGCTGCGCATACCGCCGGACTCGAACTGGAAAACCCCCTCGGTCTGGCCGGCAGCCAGCATCTTAAATACATCCTTGTCATCCGGCGGTATACGGCTGACCGAAAAATCCGGCTGATATGTCCGAATCATCTTTTCCGCGTCGCTCAGTACCGTCAGGGTGCGAAGGCCCAAAAAATCCATCTTCAAAAGGCCCAGCTCCTCCAGCGTCGTCATCGGGAACTGGGTCAGGATCGCCTCTTCATTTTTCTGCACCGGCACATAGGTGTCCACCGGGTCCCGGGTGATCACCACACCTGCCGCGTGGGTGGACGCGTGCCGAGGCATCCCTTCCAGCTTGCGGGCCATATCAATCAGCTCGTGGATGGAAGAATCCTCGTCATACATCCGCTTAAAATCCTTCGAGACCTTCAGCGCCTTGTCCAATGTCATATGCAGCTCGTTGGGCACCATCTTAGCTACCGTGTCCACCTGTGCATAAGGGATGGCGAGCGCCCGTCCCACGTCCCGAAGGGCGCCGCGGGCCGCCATGGTTCCAAAGGTGATGATCTGCGCCACATGGTCCGCACCGTATTTTTCCACAACATAGTCAATGACCTGCTGGCGCTTTTCATAGCAAAAGTCGATATCAAAATCCGGCATGGATACCCGCTCCGGATTTAAAAAACGCTCAAACAAAAGATTATACCGAATGGGATCAATACCAGTAATGCCAATACAATAGGCGCACAGGCTCCCTGCGCCGGAACCACGCCCCGGCCCCACCGGAACATCATGGGTTTTGGCGTAGCGAATGAAATCATAAACAATCAAATAATAGTCCACATATCCCATTTTGATGATGACGTCCAGCTCATACTCCAGCCGTTCCCGGATTTCTGGGGCGGGCTGGCTGCCGTAGTGTTTTTTTAGTCCCTCGTAACACATCCGTTTAAAATAGGTCGCATTATCCTCCTGTGTAGGAGCACGAAAAAACGGCAGCTTGGTCACGCCAAAGGTAAAATCCAGCTGACAGCGCTGGGCGATCTTTGCGGTGTTATCCAGCGCTGCCTGATGGCCGGGAAAAAGCGTCTCCATCTCCTGCCGGGATTTTAGATAAAACTCCTGGGTTTGGAATTCCATATCCGATTTATCGTTTACCGTATGGTTTGTCTGAATGCAGATCAGCACGCTCTGCATCCGGTGGTCCTCCTGCCGGACATAGTGTACGTCGTTGGTGGCAACCAACGGAATGCCTGTTTCCTCTGATAAACGGTACAGATCGGGCAGAATCTGCTTTTGTTCCAGAATCCCATGATCCTGAATCTCCAGATAGTAGTTTTCCGGGCCAAATATCTCCCTGTATAAAAGAGCCGTTTCCCGGGCGGCGTCATAGTCCTTCTCCATCAGCCGGCGCGGAATTTGACCGGCCAGACAGGCGGACAGGCAGATTAACCCCTCGTGATGCATCCGCAGCAGCTCCAGATCAACCCGGGGCTTGGAATAAAAGCCTTCGATCGACGCTTTGGACACCATGGCGATGAGGTTTTGGTAGCCTGTTTCATTTTCGCACAGCAAAACCAGGTGATAAGGACTTGTGTCGATCCGGTGCACCTTATCAAACCTTGTCCGGGGCGCGACATATACTTCGCAGCCAATCACCGGATGGATTCCCTGCTTTTTGCATTCCTTGTAAAAATCCACCACGCCGTACATAACGCCGTGATCCGTAATGGCAAGGGACTTTTGTCCCAGCTCCTTTGCACGGGAAACCAGCGCCGGAATCCGGCAGGCGCCATCCAGCAGACTGTATTCTGTATGTACATGTAGATGGACAAATTCTTCCATGGGCTCCATCCTTTCTCGCTGCCATCCGCCTTTTTTACAATGGCGTTTCTCCCTTTGCCAGAGATTTGCCCTTCGTCTCCTGGGTCCGGGAAAGCTGCGCGTAGATTTTAGACAGGCGCTTTAACCGGTGATTCACTCCAGAACGGGTCAGTGGTTCGGACAGCGCCTCCCCCAGCTCCCGCAGGGACATTTCGGGGTTTTCCACCCGCAACTCGGCAATTTCCCGCAGGTCTTCCGGCAAAAAAGACAGGCCTTTTTCCGATAAAATCGTTTCGATCTCCTGCACCTGTACGGCAGAAGCGTTGATCGTCTTTTCCATATTGGCGATCTCACAATTTTGAACGCGGTTCACCTGGTTGCGAATGCTTTTGTATATTTTCACATTCATAACCTCAAAGCCCATATTCCCCGCGCCCATAAAGCCAAGAAGGTCTTCGATTTCACCGCTGTCTTTTAAATACGCCACAAAATTTCCCCGCCGCAAAAAGCTTCGGAGAAAGATGCGGAAGGTGGACAGCATCTGAATAAAGCCTTGGCACAGCTGCTGATCCTGCATGACAAATTCCAGGTGATAGCTCTTACCCGGGTCCACCATGCTGCCGCAGGCCAAAAAGGCGCCGGCGACGAAAGCGCCCCATTCCTCTTCGCTCTGCATCTGCTCCAGATGCAGCACCGGCATCGGCACAGGGTCATAGCCAAAAAAGCGCAGAATCTTTTCCCGGTCGTTCTGATCGTCTACTGTAGCGCAAAAAAAGCTTTTTCCATTTTGATTTTTGTATTCGTTTACCGAAATCGTAGCTTCCAAGCCGATTAACCCAAAGATGCTATCGGCATACAGCTCGGCTACATCTTTATTTTCCGTTTGCAGCAGCATTTTCTGTGGACCAAAGGCTTTAGAAAAGCGCAGCAGGCCATGGGTCCTGGCCCGCAGCACTTCCACTTCATCATATTGCAGATGCAAAAGCTGCCTTTTTAACTCATTCGAAAAAGACATAACCCGCTCCCTTTCTGATATTCTTTCCGGCCGGCTCAGGTTTTCCGATATGTTTTTTTCTTTTAATAGTATACAAATCGTTATAAAAGCTCCATGCTTACCGATTTAACGGTAAAGCCGTAGCCAGCATACATTTTATAGGCGGCTTTGTTTTTGGCGTTTACCTGTAATTCGATTCCGTCATACCCTTTTTGACCCTTTAACTCTTTCAGAAAATCAAAAAAGGCATGTCCGATTCCTCTCCCCCGGAAATGCTCTTCTACAGCCAAAGAATCGACGTAAATAATATCCCTTGTCACCTGACTGGGATTTTCTATGTGACGGTACACAACTGACAAAGCCCCTACTACCCTTTCCTCGCACTCTGCCACAAAAAAGGCGTTCTCCTGTACCGCCTGCTCAAACCTTTCCAAAGGAAAGATCGTTTCGCTGTCCTTGTAAATATCAGGCCGCCAGTCTATATGCATTTTCTGGACCTGCCGCATAATTACTTCCACCGCCGAATAGTCCTCCGGCTTCGCGTTTCTGATACAAATTTTCATCGACCCCACCTCGCAGTAACATCAAAAAGCATTACATTTTTCGGATATCCCGGTGGGTGACAAAAACATTTTCCCCTTGCTCACGCATCATCGAAGCCGCCTTCCATGCAAAGGAAACCGACCGGTGTTTACCCCCTGTGCAGCCAAAGCTCACCACCAGCTGCCGTTTGCCCTCTTTCTCATAAAGGGGAATCGTAAAATCCAAAAGCTCTTGAATTTTTTCGTAAAGCTGTCTTGCTTCTTCATGGGAAAAAACATAGTCACGCACTTCCGGGTCCAAGCCCGTCTTATTTTTTAGCTCCGGGATGTAAAACGGGTTGGGCAGACAACGCACGTCAAAAACCAAATCCGCGTCAAAAGGGATCCCATATTTAAAGCCAAAAGAGGTGCAGGTAATCAGCATTTTTTCTTTTTTCTCTTTTAAAAATAAAGCCGCTATCTGTTCTTTTAACTGCCCCGCCCCCAGCAGGGAAGTATCAATCACATAATCCGCCTGGTCCCGCGCTGGGCGCAGAAGCTCCCGCTCCCGTTCCAGCGCCGCCTGCATGCTGGGGTGCTCCTCGTCCAAAAGCGGATGCTTGCGCCGTGTCTCTTTATAGCGGGTGACAATTACGTCGTCCCGCGCATCCAGATAAAGAATCTGGTAGGAATAGCCCATCTGTTTTAATTGATCCAGACCGCGGAACAGGTCGCTGAACATCCGTCCACCGCGGGAATCTACCACGATCGCGATTTTTTCAGGGAACTGCCCCTGCTGATCCTGGCGAAGCCGAAAAAAATGGACCAACAGCTTTGGCGGCATATTGTCGATACAATAAAAGCCTATATCCTCCAAGGCGTTGACCGCCTGAGATTTCCCAGCGCCGGACATGCCGGTTACAACCACAAAACGCATTGCAAATCCCCCTTTTTCCTATAGCTGGCGCAGTTCACATTCCAGCCGGTATCCCGTTTGCTCCTCCACCGTCTTTTGTATTTCGCGAATCAGCAGCGAAACGTCTCGGGAGGAGGCTCCTCCCAAATTGACAATAAACCCCGCGTGTTTTTCGCTAACCTGCGCACCGCCGATTCGCCGGCCCTTCAGCCCGCACTGTTCAATTAACGCGCCGGCATAATTCCCCTGTGGGCGCTTAAACACCGACCCGGCGCTGGGATATTCCAACGGCTGTTTGGCGCGGCGCCGGGCCATATTCTCCTCCATCGCGCCGCGAATCGTTTCCGGATCGCCGGGACGAAGCTGCAATTTCACCTTGGTAATGCACCAGTCCCGCTCAGAGAAGATGCTGTGCCGGTAACCCAGCTGCATCTCCCTGGCGTCAATCGACCGGGCGTTACCCATCTGGTCCACATAATCGACAGCGACCAGCACATCCTTCATCTCTCCGCCATAGGCCCCCGCGTTCATGCACACCGCCCCGCCCAGATTGCCGGGAATTCCCCAGGCAAATTCCAATCCGCTAAGTCCCTGTTTCTGGGCAAAAACTGCCGCAGCGCTGAGAGAAGCGCCGGCCGCGCAGATGATTTCACCGGACTTTGTCGACTGACGGATATAGGAAAAATTGGATCCAATCTGAATCACAGCGCCAGAAATTCCGCCGTCTGGCGCCAACAGATTCGAGCCGTTTCCAATTACCTGCCACCGAATGCCGTTGGCCGCGCAAAACTGAATTAGCCGGGCAATCTGCCCCTCGTCATAAGGACGCGCCAAAAAGTCACAGGGGCCGCCGATTTGGAAGGTTGTATATTCCTTCATCGGCGCATTTATGACATATTCACACTCTATATTCTGGCACAAAGAGGTTAACTTCAAAAGATCGGTCATCCGTCATTCCCCCATTTCAAAGGTTCATTACCGAGCCCGGTGCAAAAAGGCCGCGCCGATAAGTCCCGCGTCGTTTCCAAGGGTGGCCAGCACAATGCGGGTCTGCTTTTCCGGTACACGAACGTATAGCTGCGGACGAACACACTCCACCAGCGGAAGCAGCAGATTATCCCCCTCATGGCTGACGCCGCCGCCAATCACCAGAATCTCCGGCGCCAGAATGTTGATGATGCTGGCAATGCCGTATCCCAGCTGTTCGATATAGGCGTCTACCACCGCCTGGCCGGCGGCGTCTTTCTGGCCCGCCGCTAAAAAAGCCGTCCTGCCCGACACCTTTCCGCCGTTTTCCTCCACCAGCTTCCACATTCGCGATTCCGGGTGGGCGTCCATCATCTCCTTGGTGCTGCGGACAAGGCCGGTTGCCGAGGCATATGCCTCCAAGCATCCCCGGCGGCCGCAGGTACACTGCCTGCCGCCCAGCATAATGCCCATGTGCCCCAATTCCGCGCCGCCGTAATGCAGCCCGGAGTAGAGCCGGCCGCCCAGTATAATCCCGCCGCCTACACCGGTCCCCAGTGTAACAGCCACTGCATTGGACGCACCCTTCGCCGCGCCGGCCAACACCTCTCCCAGGGCGGCAGCGTTGGCATCATTGGTGATATCTACTTGCTTATGCAGCTTTTTGCTCAAATATTCCCCCATCGGGATATTTTGAAACGGCAGGTTATTGGCATATTCCACAACCCCTGTTTCTTCATTGGCCGTACCGGGTACCCCAATTCCAACCTGCCGAACCTCTTCCCAGGGGACGCCTGCGTCTGCCGCCGCCTGTCGGGCACACGCGGCCATGGCATCCATAATCTCTTGTGCCGGACGGGGGATTCCGGTTTTTGCCTTTGCCCGCCCCACAATACGATAATTTTCGTCAACCACACCGGCCTTGATGTTGGTGCCTCCCAGGTCGATTCCCAGAACATATTCCATTGCTTTTGACTCCTTATTGATTAGTAAGCGTCCCAATCCGTGGATTCTTCTCCCTGATCAATCATGCCCAGCTTTTCCAACAGCTCTTGGGCGGCATTATACCCCATCTTTTTCTGGCGGTTGTTCATCGCCGCCACCTCAATAATAATCGCAAGATTTCGGCCCGGCTTAATCGGAATGGTTAAAGAGGGAACCGAAATGCCCAGAATTTCCATCTTTTCGTTATCCATACCCATACGGTCATAAACCCGGTCGGAATTCCAGGGCTCCAGCTGAATGACCATGTTAATTTTTTCCGTCTCTTTAATCGAACCCATACCAAAAATCCGCCGGGCATTGATAATCCCTACGCCCCGCAATTCCAGAAAATGGCGGATGTTCTCTGGCGATGTGCCCACCAGCGTCCGGTTGGATACCCGCCTGATCTCCACCGCGTCATCAGCAATCAGCCTGTGGCCGCGCTTGACCAGCTCCACCGCTGTTTCACTTTTGCCTACGCCGCTTTCTCCCAAAAGCAGGATGCCTTCACCATAAACCTCCACCAAAACGCCGTGCCGGGTGACCCGGGGGGCAAGCTCGGTCGCCAGAATTCCCACCACACTCGAAAAGAAACCCGAGGTGGATTCCGGCGTCCGCAAAAGCGGTACCTTATATTTTTGGGCGCATTCCAGCATCTGCGGAAAAATTTCCAGATCCCGCGCTACAATCACCACCGGCGGATTCAGCGCAAAAAAAGAATCCAATTTTTCCATTAGAACGCCGTCGTCAAACTTCTTCAAATAAGCGTATTCTGACATGCCGATCAGTTGGATACGGGAACTGTCGAAATATTCAAAAAACCCTCCCAGCTGTAGACCGGGACGATTTATGTCCATACTGCTGATTTTTACATCGTTCAGGTCATAGGGGGAATAGATCAGCTCCACATTCAGATCCTTGACAATTTTGGATAGTCTAACCGAGTAGCCGTGTTCCATATTTGATTCTCCCATCCCGGCGGACTTCTTCCATCCGCCGCTTTTTACCCCGCGAAAAAAGGGGGGCGCTGTCTTCTTGCCGGCGGAGAAAGATCCCCGTCAGCGAAATATCACTGCATTTATTATACCCCACCGCCGTCAGCCTTGCAACAAGCTTTGTGTAAAACAAGCGTAAAGAATCTTTGCTCGATTTTGAAGTATTTTGGCCTGTTGACTCTTTTTATATAAAAAAGGATATGCTATAATAAGCAAAAAGTATTTTAAATGCTTTAACTTCAACAAAAATTTGTCTTTCGGCGGCGGGGAAAAGCTCTTTATCCTTTCTCCCCATGCATTGTCAGAGAAAATGAACAGGTAAGCTTTATTTATAATATGTCCGGATTTAGACTATATGAAACAGATTTTCCACTTCTTTTACTCAAACGGAGGAATGGTTATGAGAATTGCATTGTTTACAGAAACCTATCTGCCCCACATCAATGGGGTAGTGACCCATGTAAAGATTCTGCGGGACGGCCTTTTGCAGCAAGGCCACGAGGTTTTGGTGGTCACTGCTGATTATCAGACCCATCATCACTATATCGAGGGAGGAATTCTTCACTGTCCCGCTATCAAAAGCAAACGCTTTTATGGGTACGGTGTCGCCTCTCCCTTCAGCCGGCGGCGGTTAAAGCTGATTGGGGATTTTCGTCCGGATATCATCCATATCCATAACGAGTTTGGCATTGGGCTGTCCGGTATTTTTGCCGCCAAGCAGCTGCATACGCCTTTGGTCTACACGCTGCACACGATGTACGACGATTATCTATACTACGTGGCGCCCCGTCATCTGCTGCGGGCGGCAAAAAAGCTTAGCCACGATTATTTTCGTCTGCTGGGCAATACCGCTACCGAGCTGACCGGCCCTTCGCCCAAATGTCAGGAGTATTTTCAGCAAATCGGCGTGAAAAAGGATGTAAACGTCATTCTCAACGCGGTGGAATTGGACGATTTTAGTCCTGAACGGATCTCGCCGGAGAATAAAGCCGCTTTTCGCCGCCGCTACAATATTCCCGACGATGTGATGATCGCCTGCTTTGTCGGGCGGCTGGGCCATGAAAAAAGCGTGGATGTATTACTGAACTACTGGGCTAAAACCATTGTGCCAGAGGACAAAATCATGCTCTGCATTATCGGCGGCGGACCGATTCAGCAGGAGCTGGAGCAGCAGGCCAAGGACTTGGGAATTGACTCCATGGTCCGGTTTACCGGCGCGGTAGCTCATGATCAAATGCCCCCTTACTACGCTTCCTGCGATCTGTACATTACAGCCTCCTTGTCGGACAGCAACTCCATTTCCATGCTGGAGGGCATGGCCACCGGTCTGCCGGTTCTGCGCCGGTATGACGCTCTGAACGAAAACGTCGACCAGGTGCAAAATGGTGTAAACGGATATATTTTTGATTCCCCAGAGGAAATGGCAGCAGAGCTGCGCCGGGTTAAAAATCTGACGCCGGAGCAGCTAAGCATCCTGAAAGCCTCTGTCATCGAGTCGGTCCGGCGGTCCGGCGCAGAAGCGCTGGCCAATTATACCTATAATGTTTACCGCAAGGCGATGGCAGGTAAATCCGGTTCGCAGCAATAAACTTTCGCCTTTTCATTTCATCTACAGGAAAAGCCAGGCATGGTGGGACCCATGTCTGGCTTTGTTGTCTTAGAATATTCGATTTTCCGGCGTCCATTACATAGCAAGCCCAAGATTAGTCCAACTGCCCAAATGCGACCAATGCTTTGTTTTTCAAAATAGCTAAAGAGGATGTCTGATAAAGCACCACGCCATCGAACTCCGCATAATAGCTGGACAGCACTTGATCCCGATGATCCCGAATCTCGCCCAGCAGCTCTCCCTTTTTCACCTTGTCGCCCGGTTTAAAGCAGGGATACCAGCAGCCGGTATCGTCTGCCGTATAGTATTTGGTTACAGCGATCTCCACCGGTTTTTCCGCTGGGGATACTTCCCCGCTAAAAATACCCAGCGTTTTTAATACAGCCAGGACGTCCCGTTTATCGGCGTCTGTCTCCTCCTGGCACCAGTAGCCGTTACCGCCTCTTTCCAGCAGAAGCGACGGCAGACCGCGAAGCACCGCCGAGCTGTATTCCCCATTGGTAGCAGTTGAACGGACAATGTAGCTGACGCTACAGGACAGAGCCATCTGCCTGGAAATCTCTTCAATTTCCGGCCCACCCATAACGGAAAAGAAGATCAGCGGTTTCATCTGCTCATCTATCCCGCCCGAGTGCAGGTCAATATTATAATCGCAGACGCTGTGAAAGTCCTTGGTGATAGCATGGGCCAGCTGATCCCCCTCAGTACCGTTTGGATCGCCTGGGAACAGCCGGTTGAGATTTTTTCCGTCCGCCGGCACACAGGAACCTTTTTTGGCTAAAAAGCCACTGTAATTGGTCATGGGTAGGATTACAACGCCGCCGCAAATCCGCTCTGGATCCAGCTCATTAGAAAGCTGAATGGCAGCCGCAATGCCCGGATACTCATCTGGATGTACACCAGCGGTTAACAGCAGCACCTTTCCTTCTCCCTTTCCGTTGATTAAGGTCACCGGCATGGTCAGATCGGTCCCCTCAACCTGATAAAAGCCGTGGACCTTTTCTCCCGCAGCAGCGGACAATTCGCCAATTCTCAAAACCTTTTCCATCATTGTATCTCCTTTCAAATAGTGCCGTCAAAGTTAGCAAAGACTTACTCTTGATCTTTTTTTCAGGGAACCAAACCGGCTCCCTGAAAAAATCTATTTTGTGTAATTTTGGGCCACGTGATATAGTAGGCGAACCCCAACACCAGTAGCGCCAAAGGGGCAAACGGATGTGCCGTCTGTGTAGCTGGTACCGGCGATATCCAGATGCAGCCAGGGCAGCTCTTGGGTAAATTTTTGAATAAACATACCACCGCAGATGGTTCCAGCTGCGCGGCCGCTGCTGTTGCGCATGTCGGCAATCTTGGAATCCAGCGCCTTGCCCAGCACATCGTCTACCGGCAGCCGCCACACCTTTTCGCAGGAGGGCCCCGCCGCTTTTTGGGTCATTTCCCACAGTTCATCGCTGTCGCTTACCACCGCCGTAATTTCGTTGCCCAATGCCGTAATCGCCGCGCCGGTCAGCGTTGCCACATCAATCAGGTGGGTTGCTTTCTGCTCTTCGATGGCAAAGGTCACCGCGTCGGCCAAGGTCACGCGGCCCTCTGCGTCGGTGTTATTGATTTCAATGGTTTTGCCCGCCATCGAACCAATAATGTCACCCGGATGGTACGCATGAGCCGAAAGGATATTCTCGCAGGCCGCCACCACAGCCGTGACATTGACCTTCAGCTTCATCTTTGCAATGGCGCTGATCGCACCGATCACCGCGCCGGCGCCGCCCATATCGGTGTGCATGGTCTCCATACCGGCAGAGGGCTTTAAGGAGTAACCGCCGCTGTCATAGCAAAGGCCCTTGCCTACCAGCCCCAGCCGCTTGCCGCTGGCCGGGTCGCCCAGATAAGACATGGCGATGACTTTCGGCTCCCGGTCGCTGCCGCGAGCCACCTCCAAAAAGGCTTTCATCCCCAGCTTTTCTATTTCCGGCAGATCGTATACCCTTACGTCAAAGCCGCTGTCCGCACCGGCCAGCAGCGCCTCGGTGGCAAGCTGTGCCGGCGTCATAACGTTGGAGGGCTCGTTGACCAGCCGGCGGGCCATCCGCACTGCCTCTCCCAACACGATTCCCTCTTTTACCTGGGACTCTTCGGCGCCATAGAAAACAAAGGAAAGCTCCTTCTCTTTTTTCGATTTGTGCGCGTCAAATCCATCAGCTGCCAAAAGCACCGCTTCCACCGATTTGGCGGAGAAAGCTTCATCTACAAAAACGCCGACCGTTTCCGGCTTGTGCTTTTTGGCTTCTTTCATAGCGCTGCCAAAAGCGGATTCTACCGATTTGTAGGTCGTTTTATCACCTAACCCGGCAAAAACGCAGGTAATCAACCTTCCGTCCCGCACCAGATTTGCTTGAATCAGCTCGCCTTCTTTGCCTCCAAAGCGCTTCTCATCTACCGCTTCCAGTAATTCACTGACAAGCTGACAATCCTTTATGCTCTTTTTGCCGCTGTT
>CAJUMG010000013.1:23527-46081 GCA_910587335.1 uncultured Oscillospiraceae bacterium | reverse complement strand
CACGGCACCGATATAAACGTCGCACTCGCCAAAATCCTGGAACTGCTTTTTAAAAGTCTGTTTCATGCTGCACCACCCTTTTACAAATCTAATACGTATTATAACATACTTTCTAAAAAATACCATAGATTTTCAGAATTCTTTTGGATTTTTCTTGGAAAAGCCTTGCATCCCGGCAAAAAATATGCTATGATAAATTTCGCAATAGCAATATGGGGGCGTAACTCAGTTGGTAGAGTGTCACACTGGCAGTGTGGAAGTCGTGAGTTCGAGTCTCATCGTCTCCACCAAAACCTGCGGTATCGGATGGGTATCCGTGGGTTTTTCCATTCTTGTACCATCCATTCGGAGGCGTAGCTCAGCTGGTTAGAGTGCCTGCTTCACACGCAGGAGGTCCCGGGTTCGAGCCCCCGCGTGTACACCAAAAAATCCCTAGAGTTTATGCGGCTCTAGGGATTTTGTCTTTTAGGGATATTTTAAATTTGTTAGTAACGTGTTAGTAACGTAAAAAGTATTAGTTTTTCTCGATCTGGCGCAAAAAACGGCGGATGGTACTCTATCTCGGCCCAGTCCTAAAGCGGCCGAGCAAAAAAGGCTTTCCATATCCTATTTTGTGTTATTCCTCCAGCGCCTGTGACGCGATTTTTTCAATCTGTGCCAGCGCTTCTCTTGTTTTTTTGAGCTGTTCTTTGATCTGCTGGCAGTCCGGGTCCGGATTTGGGTCGGGATCTGGGTCAGGCTCTGGCTCCGGAAGCGGGTCCAGATGATTGAGTCCTGCCCGCCGGATAATGGCCGGATAATCCTTATAGGCATAATCCACATCACAGTTTCCAGCAAGTCCAGGTACCTGTCCGCGGATGGTGTAGTCCCGGCCCAAAATGCCTTGCCTTCCAACTATGCCATATTGCCACATCCCATAGGGGCCATCGTATCCCATAGGCTCCCGATAATCCGCTACCCAGACATCATAGGCGGAAAGCGCTTCCCTGTCCAGATATCCTGTCAGAAAATTGGCAAAACTGTAGATGCCGGTATAATATCCCGCTTCCTCCATCGTCGACAAAAAAGCCTGACAGATTTGCGTATTTAGCTGTTTTCCCGCCGTAAGATTCCACTGATCTTCTATGTCAAACCATACCGGATAGGTGATCGTACCATAAGGACGCAGCAGCTGATCCAGTTTTTGGGCGGCAATCCGCGCCGCCTCTGGGGATCGATCGTAGGAATAGACATAAACCCCGATATCCAGTCCTGCCGCAGAGGCCTCTTCCATGTTTTTCGCAAAGAGCCTGTCTTCCTCCAGACCTCCCTCATAAAAGGTCCAGCCCGCTCGAATAATGGCAAAATCCATCCCAGCTGTCTTTACCTGCTCCCAGTCAACCATGCCGTTGACGCTTGCCACATCAATGCCATTTTGCATTTGTTTTCCCCCTTTCTTTTGCATAATTTATTTTATGCCCTTGCCATCTCCAAGGTTCAAAAAAATAGACGTGATTTTTCTCTATTTTAAGGGAAAGCTAGACAATGACTTTTTATGTATCCCTAATAAAATAGAAAAGGAAAAATGTTTACAAATGAAATAAAGATAAAAAAGCATAAAAAGTATTGTAAATTCCACAAAGTATGGTATGATTAGTTTATAATATCGTTTTAATTACTACATTTTGGAGGTTATGGCTATGAGCAATATTAAAATTCTGGTCGATTCCGGCTCCGATCTTTCCGCAGACTACTGCGAAAAATATGATATAACAGTCGTTCCGCTCAGTTTGCAGATTGAAGGGCGCACCGTCCTTGATGACGACCGTTTCGATTCGGTAAAATACTGCGATTACCTAAAGGTTGCGCCGCAGGTGCCAAAATCTGCCCAACCCAGCCCCCAGGCTTTTTTAGATTGCTATCGCCGTTTTTCTGACCGAGAGCATATTATTGTCATTACCATGTCTTCTAAGGCGTCCGGTACTCACCAAAGCGCCGTTTTGGCCCGAGAGCTTTTCGAGGAGGAAAATAGCAGCTGCCGGATCCATGTGGTGGACTCAGCCAGCACCTCCTTTGCCATTTCCATGCTGGCTTTCCACGCGGTAAAAATGGCGCAGGATGGCCGCCCCGCAGCGGAAATTGTCGCCCAGCTGGTTTCGGACACACTGCATATCGGCGCTTATTATCTGGTAGAGGATATTGGATTTTTGATCAAAGGCGGTCGGATATCCTCCATTAAAGGCGGCCTTGTCAACAAAATGAGAATCAAGCCTATTATTGGCGTGCGAAACGGTATGGCGTATAACCATTCCAACGCTTTGGGATTTCAAAAGGGAATCTCTAAGCTGGTCAATCTTTTCCAAAACAACGCTTTTTCTGGCTCAGATGTATTCATTTCCCACTCCAACTGCCTTTCCAAGGCGAAAGCGCTGGAAGAGGCGATCCTGCGTGTGGCGCCAGATACATCGGTTTCCATCGGGCAGATGCGGGGGACGATGTGTACCCACGCCGGACCGGATACCGTTGGCCTGTTTTTCTATCAGGAACAGTTTATCTAATGGTCCTTGAATACCTGAACGAAAAAAGGAGAGAGAATTTTACGTTCTCTCTCCTTTTTTATTGGTTCATCGGTTGACTATATTTTGGGGGCTCCCTTTTACAAACGCTTCCAGATTCTCTTCGGTAATCCGCAAAAGGCGGGTACGCGCTTCCTTGGTCGCCCACCCCACATGAGGGGTAAAGTAGATATTTCTGGCGCTTAATAGCGGATTATTCGCCTTTGGCGGCTCGGTGGAAAGAACATCCACTGCCGCCGCCGCGATGATTCCATGATTCAGCGCGTCCGCCAAATCCTGTTCCTCAATCACCGGACACCGAGAGGTGTTAATCAGCATGGCAGAAGGCTTCATCCTCGCCAAAAAGTCCCGATTCACCAGCCCTTGGGTCTGGGGTGTTAGCGGACAGTTGACACTGATATAATCTGCCTGGGCGCAAAGCTCTTCCAAACTCACCCAACGAAAATTTTTCCGATCTTCCTGTCCTTTCATTGTACGGGAATGGGCAATTACCCGCATCCCAAAAGCCGCGGCAATGTCCGCCGTCTTCTGGGCCACATGGCCAAAGCCCACAAAGCCGATGGTTTTATCCGCTAGCTCGGTCTGGGGCGCAATCATATAAGAAAAGTCCTGGCTGCGCACCCAGTCTCCCTGCTGTACACTGCGCGTATGCTCATATACGTGGTTAGCGTGTTGCAGGATAAACGCAAAAATCAGCTGCGCTACCGAATCGGTGCTGTACGCCGGAACATTGCAAACGGGAATGCCCCGCTCCTTTGCCGCCCCTATGTCTACAATATTGTAGCCGGTGGCCAAAACACCGATCATCTCCAGCTGCGGAAGAGAGCCAATCGTCTCACGATCCAATACCGTTTTGTTTGTCAATAGTACCTGCGCTCCTTCGCAGCGCTTTAACAGCTCTTCCCGAGCTGTTCGGGGATAGCAGATTACTTCGCCAAACCGCTCCAAGCCTTTCCAGCTCAGGTCGCCGGGATTCGCCGCAAATCCATCTAAAATCACAATTTTCATTTTTCACCCTTCCTCTCTTCATCCCGGATAAATTGATCCATTCTATAGCTTTCCAGTTGCTGCCGCAGGCTCTGGGATACCTCTTCAAACGCACACTGGAACTGACATTCTCCATCCTTTTCTCTGGTGCATGGATATTCCTTATTCACGCAACGTGAAATATGTATTGGTCCCTCAATCGCCTCAATAATATCACACAAGGAGATTTCCTTTGGCGCTTTTGCCAGCTCATACCCGCCGGCAGCGCCTTTGTAGGATGTAACCAGCCCCGCTGCCACCAATTTGCGCAGAATCTTTAAAGAAAAACGAACCGTTACACCCGAAATTTTCGCCAGACTTTCTCCTCCCATCCGTCTTTGGCCCGCCGCAAGGGCAAAAACGATACGCACCGCATAATCGGCCTCCAACGTTATTTGCAAATTTTTCACACTCCTTTATGAATACAGCTAGGCTAAACCATCAATCCAAAAAATCCTTCAGTTTCTTGCTTCGGCTGGGATGGCGCAGCTTTCGCAGCGCCTTGGCCTCGATCTGGCGAATGCGCTCGCGGGTAACGTTAAATTCCTTTCCGACTTCTTCCAGCGTCCGGCTTCGGCCGTCTTCCAGGCCAAACCGCAGACGCAGAACCTTTTCCTCTCTAGGTGTCAATGTTTGCAGAACATCGCTTAGCTGCTCCTTTAACAGGGTGTGCGAGGCCGCCTCCGCCGGGGCGGGCGCATCGTCGTCCGGGATAAAGTCCCCCAGATGGCTGTCCTCTTCCTCACCAATAGGCGTTTCCAGGCTCACCGGCTCCTGCGCCACCCGCATAATTTCCCGCACCTTTTCCACCGGCATGTCCAATTCTTTGGAAATTTCCTCAGCCGTCGGCTCATGGCCGTTTTTATGCAGCAGTTGATTGGACACCTTTTTCACCTTGTTAATCGTTTCCACCATATGCACCGGAATCCGGATTGTCCGGGCCTGGTCGGCAATCGCGCGGGTAATCGCCTGCCGAATCCACCAGGTGGCATAGGTGGAAAACTTAAACCCCTTTGTATGGTCAAACTTTTCCACAGCTTTAATCAGACCCAAATTCCCTTCCTGAATCAGGTCTAAAAACTGCATTCCTCTGCCCACATACCGTTTAGCGATACTGACCACCAAACGAAGATTCGCTTCGGACAGACGCTTTTTGGCATAATCGTCCCCTTGGGCCATCCGTTGTGCCAATTCGACCTCTTCTTCAGAGCTCAACAGCGGCACTCTACCGATCTCCTTTAGGTAAACTTTAACCGGATCGTCGATATTTACCCCTTCCGCTGGAGGCGCTTCCTCCTCGGTAGCCGCCGTTGTCGGAATCGAAGTCAGGTCCAGGTCGATATCCGGCTCTAAATCCTCGATGATCTCAATATTTAGCCCATCCAGCGTATCGTATAGCTTATCCACCTTTTCTACATCGAAATCCAATTCTTCCAATGCATCGGTAATTTCTTTTGTCGTCAATTTTCCTTTGGACTTACCCAGTTCAATCAAATCTTTGATGACCGATTTTTTGTCCTGTGCTGCCATATTTTTGCTCTCCCATTTCTCCTCGCAGAAAAATTTTCATTTGTCCGCCCCGCGAAGCCAGCGGACGATCTATCCTAATCCAGCTACTTTTATCGGTCAAAAGCGCTGGATTTTTTTACGGCACTGTTTTTTTCAAAGCAGGGCCGCGCTTATCCTCTTCTCATTAAACAAAGATCCTGTCATTTTTTCTTCGCTGCCAGACCTGCCACATATTTTTCCAGCTCCTCCCGATCCATCTGTTTTAGCTGCTCCGGCGATTTTTTTGCTCTTCCCGCCAGAATGGTTTGGATATAGTCCAACGTTTCCTTCTGTGTCGCTCCGGTAGAAGCCGCATCCGCCAGAATCCCCGCCACCTTTCCCATCTGCCTCTCGTCCAGCTGTTCTGATAGCGCGATCAGCTCAATTGGGCGGTTTTGTTCCACCCGCTCACAGATCACGCGGAAGATCTCCCGATTAAAATCGGTCAAAAACGCTTCCGGCTGGATCCGTTCTAAAATGAATCGGTGATAATCGGGATTTTTTAACAAAACGCCAATTAAACGCTCCTCCGCCAACGCTTCCTTCAAATGGGCATCCCGCTGCGGATCTCGCCTATCCTTGGGACTAGAGGCAAAAACAGTCAAATCTCTGGCCTGTTTTCTCTCGGCATTTTTCGCCCGCTGCCGTATGATATAATCAATCTGTGCCACCAAAGGTTCTTTCGATACCCGCAGCTCCTCTGTGATTTTTGTCACATAAACATCCCGCTCAATCGGATTTCGAATGTCCGCTATAAATTTAGCAAACTCCTTTAAAAATTCCACCTTTCCGTCAGAAGACTCCAGATCGTATTTCTGCCGCAGTCTGCTAATTTCAAATTCCATCGCGCTGCCTGCACCTTCTAAAAGCAGCCGAAAACGGACCGCGCCAAATTTTTTGATAAACTCATCCGGGTCTTTTGCGTCGTGGACCTTTAGAACCCGGACTTTTCCCCCAATCTCTCCAAAGAGATTGATTGCGCGGTTGGTTGCCTTTTGGCCCGCTCCATCGGAATCGTAGGCAATAATGACCTCCTGGGCATACTGACAGATCATCCGCGCCTGCTCAGCTGTCAAGGAGGTTCCCAATGTCGCCACCGCATTGACAAAACCCGCCTGATGCAAAGCTACCACATCCATATACCCTTCCGCCAGAATCAACGCCGGCTCCTTAGACGCCTTAGCGAAATTTAAAGCGAACAAATTGCGGCTTTTTTTAAACACCGGCGTGTCCGGCGAGTTGAGGTATTTGGGGCCTTTTCCGTCCAAGATTCGTCCCCCAAAGGCTATGACATTCCCTCGAATGTCGATGATGGGAAAGATGACCCGTCCGCGGAATTGATCGTAATAGCTGCCCCGGGCGCTTTTTACCGCAACCGCTGCCGCCGATAGCTCGTCTAAGTTAAACCCCTTTGTCCGTAGATGCCGGATCGTCGCGTCCCAGTCCTCTGGCGCATAGCCCAACCCAAAATGGCGGATGGTTTTGTCCGAAAGGCCCCGCCCTCGCAGATAGTCCAGCCCTTTTTTCCCCATAGGGGAAATCAGACAGCGGTGATAAAAACGGGCAGTTTCCCGGTTGATTTCCAAAATGCGGGTTTTCAGTTTTGCGAAGCTGTCATCATACCCGTCCTCCGGCATGGGGATGCCCGCTCGCTGCGCCAACAGCTTAACCGCCTCGATATAATCGAGATTTTCGATCTGACGGATAAAGGTGACCACATCACCGCCCGCCCCACATCCAAAGCAATAGAAGGACTGACTATCCGGGTAAACGGTAAAGGAGGGCGTTTTTTCCGAATGAAACGGACACAACCCCACCAAATTCCGTCCCCGCCGCTTGACATTGACATAAGCGCCAATGATATCCTCAATATCGCTGCGTGCCTTTAGCTCTGAAATAAACTGCTCGCTCAGCATCTGGATCAAGCCTCCTTCCCTTCGCCGCCAGACAGCCGCTCTTTATCTGTTTCACCCGCTTAATCGCTGACACCCTGCCAGCTTTTGGGAACGAACAGCTCACTGTAAAGCTGGATGGAAAACCGGTCGCTCATGCTGGAAATATAGTCGCATACCGCCGTGTGAATCCCTTCCTGCTCCCACACAGCCCGGTACTCTGATGGAAGTTTATCCCCATGGTCAATAAAATATGCATATAGGCCTTTTATCACCTTGTCCGCCTTGGCTTCTTCATTTTTCACCAGCGGATGTGTATACACCGTCTCAAACAAAAACTGCTGCATCTGTAAAAACACACGGTAAATTTCAGGGTCCATCCCAATGGTATCGCCGCTGTTTTCAATCACCGAACCCACCAGCGCCGCAATGCGCTGGCTCTTTTTTCGTCCCAGCATCCACTTAACCTCCCACGGGAGATCCTCTTCCACTAGTACGCCGGACCGGACCGCATCCTCCACATCGTGGTTCATATAAGCAATTTTGTCCGAAAAATGGACCAGCCTCCCTTCCATCGTCGCCGCGTCCGGACCGGTTGTGTGGCAGCGAATTCCATCCCGCACCTCCCAGCACAGGTTTAACCCCTGCCCGCCTTTTTCCAGCTTCTCCACCACGCGCACACTTTGCTGATAGTGGCGGTATCCTTGGGGACAAACCTCGTTTAAAGCCCGCTCGCCCGCGTGTCCAAAGGGTGTATGGCCTAAATCATGCCCCAGCGAGATCGCCTCGGTTAAATCCTCATTCAGCCGCAGTGCCCGAGCAATCGTCCGAGCGATCTGCGCCACCTCCAGCGTGTGGGTTAGTCTGGTCCTGTAGTGATCATCCTGGGGACTGAAAAACACCTGGGTCTTGTGCATCAGCCGCCGGAAAGACCTGCAATGGATAATCCGGTCCCGATCCCGCTGGAACGGCGTTCGGATGTAGTCCTCCTCTTCTGGCTTTTCCCTCCCTTTGGTCCATTGAGAAAGCACTGCCCGAGGAGAAAGATTCTCCTTTTCCATTTGTTGGGTCTGCTCCCGAATCGTCATGGAATCCTCCCTTTTTCGGACAAACTTCTATACATATAGTACGAAATAAAAACAGAAAAACCTGCTTTTCCCGCAAAAAAATTTACTCTTCCAAAATCCGCCTCCTTTGGGACTTTGCAGGCGGTTCTACCGACAGTCGATTGCGCGCCGCTCAGAAGCGTGATATCATACAGCAAGTGGACATATGTTGTGGAAACAACTGGAAAAACCGATCCTGTTTGCTCTTTTCGCCGGTATGCTTTTATCCGTCTATTGGACGGGCAGAAAGCATAGTTAAGTCTTTATTCCCACCTGTTTTGTCCCCACAAAACAGTGGACAAAATTACGCCAGATCCGCGCAGACTTCCTCCAATACTTCCGCCGCTACTGTAGCAGCGGTCAATTCGGTCAGTTCCCGCCCAAAGGCCGGTACCTTGTCCGACGTCATCAAAATCCGCAGACGTACCGATTCCCCAAAATCTGACTCTATTGTCTGCGCATTGTATTTGGGCAGAAGATGGCTGATTTTCCCGTACCAATCGTAGCCAAAAACCATTTCCAGCACAGAGCAAAGATTCATTCTCCGCCGGACAGCGGCATCCACCGCCAGTTTGGCCCCGTGGGAATAGGCCCGGGCCAACCCGCCAGTCCCCAGCAGGATACCGCCAAAGTAGCGGGTCACCACCACCGCCACATCGGTAAGGCCCTCCCGCTCAATTACCTCCAGTACCGGAACGCCGCCGGTTCCCTGGGGCTCCCCATCGTCGCTCATGCGCTTTGTGCCGCTTTCCCGCAGGACATAGGCAAACACATGGTGGGCAGCTTCTCGGTGCTGCGCCCGAATGCCGGCGAGGAAGTCCAGCGCCTGACCCTCATCCGTAACCGGTGCAATATGCCCGATAAAACGGGACTTTCGCTCGATAAATTCATCGCTGGCGTAATCCGCCACCGTCTCATAAGGCTTAAACAAAAAGGCACCCCTTTTCGGTTTTCAGGTAAAGGAAAGGCGGTACATTCCTGCACCGCCTTCTCTTTTATTAGACCATAAAAATGCGACTTACTCCGCCTTGGCACCTCTGTTGAAACGTCTGTTGAATCTGTCAACACGGCCGCCGGTATCAACCAGCTTCTGTCTGCCGGTAAAGAACGGATGGCACTTAGAACAAATTTCAACCCGGATGTCTTTTTTGGTCGAACGGGTCTCGAATTCCGCGCCACAAGCACAACGGACAGTCGTTTTCTCATAGTTGGGATGGATTCCTTGTTTCATTGGGTAAGTCACCTCTTTCTGCTTTGCATGATTAACAGAGTTATCATACCACACGATCTTTAAAAAAGCAAGCCTTTTTGCTCGGGAACTGCAAAATCCTGCACCCAAGGATCCCTACCTTCCCTCTCCCCAACGAAAGAAAAGAGGAACCGGATGGTCGGTTCCTCTTTTCTAACAAAAACATCCGTCCGTTAAAATCCCATGATCTGGGTCATCTGCGCCTTAAACTGTCCTTCCAGCGCCTGTGCTTCGGCCCGGTTTTTCCCCTGAACCATAAAGTAAACCTTGATTTTCGGCTCGGTTCCAGAGGGACGCACTACAATCACGTTGTTTCCCTCCAGTCCATATTCTACCACATTGGATTTCGGCAGATGAATTACCTCCTCGGCCCCGGCGCTCTTTTTCACCGACGCTTGGTAGTCCGACATCCACAGCACCTTTTTGCCGCAGATTTTCTCTGGCGCGTTTTTGCGAAGGCCTTCCATAATTCCCTGCATCCGCTCCATACCGGTAGCGCCCTCACAGGTAAAGCTGGCCTGGGTATTTAAGTGCATCCCGTATTTTTCATACAGCCCAAACAGAACGTCCGCCAGGGTCTTCCCCTGCTTTTTGTAGTAGGCCGCCATCTCACAGATCAGCATGGAACCGTCCACCGCATCCTTATCCCGCACGTAACCGCCGGACAGATAGCCATAGCTCTCCTCAAAGCCAAAAATATACCGATCCTGCTCGCCCTTCTGCTCTAAACGCAGAATCTGCTCGCCGATATACTTAAAGCCGGTGAGGATGTTGACCACCTCAAACCCATGGGTTTCGGCCAGCCGGTCAATCATGGAGGTGGTGACGATGGTCTTTACCACAATGGGATTTTGGGGCATTGTCCCCAGCTCCCGGCGGGACATGGCAATATAGTCGGTCAAAAGCACCCCAACCTCGTTGCCGGTCAAAAGCAGGTAGCTTCCTTCATGGGGTACCGCAATGCCAACCCGGTCGCAGTCCGGATCGGTCGCCAGCAGAAGATCCGGTTTTTCGGTTTCGCACAGATCCAGCCCTTTTTGTAGCGCCTCCCGAATCTCCGGGTTGGGGTACGGACAGGTGGGGAAGTTGCCGTCCGGCATCTCCTGCTCCTTTACCGGTACAACATTCTTAACGCCAATGCGATCTAAAATCGCCCTTACGCACATATTTCCGGCACCGTTTAAAGGCGTGTAGACCACCTTCATGCCGCTGTCCTCGCAGATTCCTTTGCGGATGGATTGAGCCTGCACCGCATCTAGGTACCGATCGATTACCTCTTGTTTGATGTACTGAATCTTTCCGCTGCTAAGCGCCTGGGAAAAGTCCGCCACCTTTACACCGTCGAAAATATCTATCTGGCCGATCTTTTCCAAAACCGCGCCTGCCGCTTCGTCGGTCATCTGGCAGCCGTCCGGGCCATAAGCCTTATAGCCGTTGTACTTGGCAGGATTGTGGCTGGCGGTGACCATTACCCCAGCCTGACAGCCCAAATCCCGCACGGCAAAGGACAGCGCCGGCGTGGGCATCAGCTGATCGTATAGATAAGCGGTAATTCCGTTGGCCGCCATGACCCGGGCGGTCTCTTCGGCAAACAGCCGGGAATTGATTCGGGAATCATAAGAAATGGCAATGCTGCTTTGGGGATACTTTCCGTTGAGATAATCCGCCATGCCCTGGGTGGCCTTGCGGACCGTGTAAATATTCATCCGGTTGGTGCCGGCGCCCAGTACACCCCGCAGACCGGCGGTGCCAAAGCTCAGCTCCTGATAAAACCGGTCAAAGATTTCATCGTCCTTCTCTTTTATGCTCAGCAATTCTTCCTTCAGCGCCGGATCCTCCAAGGGATAATCCAGCCAACGCTGGTACTGCATTTTTTCTGTCATGCTAATCGCCTCCAACTCTTTGCAGGAACATCGTTGTCCGCTTTTTATCAGTATAGCGCATTTCTTCCCTTTTCTCAACAGTTTTTTAGATGGATTGCCTAAAATTCACCAATCAAACTGGCGGTTTATCCGCTCATCCATCCATTTCACGGTTTTTTTGGAAAAATCCCAAAAAGCAAAAATTCCGCATCCTCTAGTCAGTCGAGGCAAAATGCGGTATACTGGATATATTGTTTGGTTTTGATTGGCAGGTGCTTTTATGTTTTATTCGGTCAACAGTATGGGACTTCTGGGCCTTTCAGCCTATCCGGTCCTGGCGGAGGTGGACCTTTCTCAGTCCATGCCCGCTTTTGAAATTGTCGGATTGCCCGGTGCCGCGGTGAAGGAGTCCCGAGATCGGGTGCGTTCCGCTATCCGTAACTGCGGAATGGCCTTTCCCATCGGCAAAATCATCGTCAACCTCTCCCCTGCCGACGTGAAAAAGGACGGCGCTTTGTACGATCTGCCGATCTTTCTAGGCGTACTCAAGGCCGCCGGTATGCTGGAGGCGGATCTTTCGGACAGCGCCTTTTTCGGCGAACTCTCCCTGTCCGGCGAGGTTCGGCGGATCAATGGCGCGCTCCCTTTGGTGTTGGGCGCGAAAGAACAGGGAATCCGCCGGGTATTTCTTCCGCAGGTCAACGCGGCCGAAGGCGCGTTGGTCCAGGGTATAGAGGTGTACGGCCTTTCCCATGTCCAGGACCTTTTGGACTGGTACTATAAAGGCGCCGCCCTCACCCCTGCCAAAAGCGCCAGGCCAAATCGGGACGAAAAAACACCTTATCTGGATTTTGCCGACGTCAAGGGCCAGTCCGGCGCGAAAAGGGCGTTAGAGGTCGCCGCTGCCGGCGGGCATAACCTTTTGATGATCGGCTCTCCCGGCGCGGGAAAATCTATGCTGGCCAAACGCATCCCCTCCATTCTGCCGGAGATGACCTTCGAGGAATCGATCGAAACCACCAAGATTCACTCGGTTTCCGGCATTCTGCCGGAGGGCGGGACCCTGATTACCGAACGGCCCTTCCGCTCTCCTCATCACACCATCTCCCCTGCCGGTCTCTCCGGCGGCGGTTCCGTGCCCCGCCCGGGCGAAATCTCTCTGGCTCACAACGGCGTGCTGTTTTTAGACGAGCTGCCCGAATTTTCCCGGGACGCCATGGAGGTACTGCGCCAGCCTATCGAGGACGGCCAGGTGACCATCTCCCGGGTATCCGGCACCCTGACCTACCCCTGCTCCATGATGGTGGTTGCGGCCATGAACCCCTGTCCCTGCGGCTACTTCGGCCACCCGGTTCGGGAGTGCAGCTGCTCCCCTCACGCGGTCAGCCGGTATCTTTCCCGGGTGTCCGGCCCGCTTTTAGATCGTTTGGACCTTCATGTTGAGGTGGCGCCGGTGGAGTACCGAAACCTGACCTCCGCCCAGCCGGAGGAATCGTCCGCAGCCATCCGCCAGCGGGTAAACAGGGCGCGGAGGGTGCAGCAGGAGAGATACCGGGAAATCGGTATTTCCTGCAACGCCAAGCTTCCCTCTCCGGCGGTCAATCGTTTTTGTCCCATGGACGATAGCGCCTGTGCACTGTTGTCCCGTGCGTTTGAAACCATGGGACTTTCCGCCCGGGCCTATGACCGCATCTTAAAGGTAGCCCGCACCATCGCCGACCTGGATGGCGCCGAGGTCATTCGCCGCCAACATATCGCCGAGGCGGTGCAGTATCGCAGTCTGGACCGCAAATACTGGTCCCGCTAGGAGGATTTTTATGTCTTTACAGATAAATGGCCAAACCTTTTTCTTTACCGATCAGGTCCGGGATGACCCTGTTTTGCGGGAGAGCTTTTTCACCCTTGCCCGGCAGACCTTTGATCTGGATTTTGCTCCGTGGTACCAAGAAGGCGGGTGGAAGGACCAATACATCCCCCACGCACTGGTACTGGACCGGCAGGTGGTAGCCAACGTCTCGGTCAATACCATTGATTTTCTTTTAGATGGCGTCCGCCGTACCTATATCCAGCTTGGCACCGTTATGACCCACCCGGACTTTCGCGGTAGGGGCCTTTCCCGTTTTTTAATGGAAGCTGTGTTGCAGGCTTGGCGGGATCGCTGCGATTGCCTGTATCTGTTTGCCAACAATACAGTTTTGGACTTTTACCCGAAATTCGGTTTTGTCCCGGCGCAGGAGGCACAGCCTTTCCTTCCCGCTTTTTCCGGTCATCCCCTGCCCCGGCGCAAGCTTTCTCCCGATCTGCCAAAGGATCGGGCGCTGCTTGTAAATGCTTATCAACAGTCCAACCCCTTTTCCGCCTTTTCCATGGAGGGAAACGAAGGCCTTTTTCTTTTTTACATTTTGGGGCCTTTTCGGGATCTGTGTTATGAACTGCCCGGACAAGACACTGTCGCCATTTTAGAGGAGGACGGCGATATTTTGTTTTGTCACGAGCTGTTGGGGAAGCCAAAAATCGGATTGGAGCAGCTGTTGGTTGGCCTTCACGGTCCCCAAACCCGGCAGCTTCGGCTCGGATTCACCCCAAAGCCGGGTCTTCTCCCCCTTTCTTATCTCCCTGGGGAGGAGCATCTATTTGTCCTTGCCGGAAAAGAAAATCCCTTTATCGATAGAAAGCTTCTGTTCCCCTTGATTTCTCATGCATAATGGATCAGGAATCGCAATTTTTTGAAAACCGAGGATTTGCTTTAAAATGATGAAACGACTTGTTTTCGGCATTTTAGCCCATGTCGACGCCGGAAAAACTACTCTGTCCGAGGCGCTTTTATATACGGCGGGCAATATTCGCCGTATCGGCCGGGTGGATCATAGGGACGCTTTTCTGGACACCTTTGAGCTGGAGCGGCAGCGGGGTATCACTATCTTTTCCAAACAGGCCATGCTGGAGGGGGATGGCTTTTCCATTGCCCTGCTTGACACGCCTGGTCATGTGGACTTTTCTTCGGAAATGGAGCGCACCCTCGATGTACTGGATTACGCCGTTCTGGTGATCAGCGGCGCCGAGGGAATCCAATCCCACACAGAAACCTTGTGGGAGCTGCTCTCCCGGCACCGGATCCCCGTCTTTTTGTTTATCAATAAAATGGACCTGGCCGGCGCCTCGGTCCAGCCGGTTTTAGAGAGCCTGCAAAAACGCTTCGGGGATGGATTTGTCAATTTCTCCGCGCCGGAATCGCAAATTTGGGAGGATGCTTCTCTGTGCGACGAGGCGCTGCTGGAAAAATATCTGGAACAGGGCCGGCTTTCTCAGAAGGATCTGGCCTTTCAGGTTGGCCAGCGGCGGCTTTTCCCCTGTTTTTTCGGCTCGGCTCTCCGGTTAGACGGCGTGGACCGGCTGCTGGACGCTATGCAAAATTTCACCCAAATGCCCGACTATCCGGAAGATTTCGGAGCCAAGGTGTTTAAAATCGCCCGGGATGACAAGGGCGAGCGGCTTACCTATCTGAAGGTAACCGGCGGCGCCCTTCGGGTGCGGGACGTTTTGACCGGTACAGATCCCCAGCCCTGGGAGGAGAAGGCCAACCAGCTGCGGGTTTATTCCGGCAGCCGCTTTGAGCCGATACAGACGGCGGGAGCCGGCGCGGTCTGCGCTGTCACCGGCTTAACCTGTACCTATCCCGGCATGGGGCTTGGCTGCGAAAGCCAGTCCGCTTCACCAGAGCTACAGCCGGTGCTGTCCTACCGTTTGCTTTATCCTGATAGCTGCGACGCACATACCATGCTCAGGTTTATGCGGCTGCTACAGGAAGAGGATCCGCAGCTGAAGGTGGAATGGAAAGAAGCTTTGCAGGAAATCCATCTGCGGCTGATGGGACAGGTGCAGATGGAGGTGCTGCGCCAGACCATCCATGACCGCTTCGGCATCAAGGTAGATTTTGAGGAAGGCAGCATCCTGTATCGGGAAACGCTCACCGCGCCGGTGGAAGGGGTTGGCCATTACGAGCCGCTGCGCCATTATGCCGAGGTTCGGTTGCTGCTGGAGCCTGGAGAACCTGGCAGCGGTCTTGTTTTCGATTCGGTTTGCAGTACCGATGATCTGGACCTGAACTGGCAGCGGCTGATTCTGACCCATCTGGCGGAGCGGGAGCATCCCGGTGTGCTGGCCGGCGCGCCGCTGACCGATGTGAAAATTACCCTGCTGGCTGGTAAAGCCCATCTAAAGCATACCGAGGGAGGGGATTTTCGCCAGGCCACCTACCGCGCTGTCCGACAGGGACTCAAGCGAGGGCAATGCCGTTTGCTGGAGCCCTGGTACCGATTTCGGATCGAGGTGCCAAGCGAAAATATCGGGCGGGTTATCGCCGATATCCAGCATAAAAGCGGCACCTTCCAGCTGGGCGACGGTCCCGACGGACTGGCCTCTCTGACCGGGACCATACCGGTGGCAAAAATGCGGGATTACCCGAAGGAGCTGATCTCCTTTTCCAAAGGGCGGGGCCGCATCTCTCTACAGGTGATGGGCTACGCGCCCTGTCATGATGAATCCGCTGTGATCGAGCGCATTGGCTACGATAGCGGCAGCGACCTGGAAAACCCCTGCGATTCCATTTTTTGCTCTCATGGAGCCGGCCGAATCGTGCCCTGGTATCAAGTGCTGGACGAAGCCCATACCGAAAGTCCCTTTAAAACGGCTTCTCCTCTGCAGGCGCGGCCGTCTGCCAGCGCTTTTAGCCGCAGTCGTCCACTGATCCCTTTTTCGCTGGAGGAGGAGAAAATCCTCACCGAAATTTTTGAGCGGACCTATGGCACACCGGTTAAACGAAATGGATTTGCCACCGCCAAAGAACCAGCATACCAAAAGCCTGCCGAACCGGTCCGGCCGGTAATCCAAAAATCCCAGCAGCAGACAGAACACCTTTTGGTAGACGGATACAACATTATTTTTTCCTGGGACGAGCTTAAGGAGCTGGCGTCCCACGACCTGGACGCCGCCCGTCAGACCTTGATCGATATTCTGGTCAACTATCACGGATACAAGGGGGTCACCGTTATCCTTGTTTTTGACGCATATAAGGTCAAGGGCGGCACAGAAAAGGTGGAAGCCACTGGCGGTATCCATGTGGTTTATACAAAGGAAAAGGAGACCGCCGATATGTATATCGAGCGCACAACCTATGATATGGCCCGCAAACATCGGGTGCGGGTGGCCTCCTCCGATAATCTTGAGCAGATGATCATTCTGGGGCATAATGCCTCCGCTCTCTCTGCGGGTGAATTTCGGTTGGAAGTCGAGGAGGTTAACCGCCAGATTCGGCGGGTTCTCGACCGGCAAAAAAGCCGGATGGCCGGTGGCCAGCGGATCGAAATTCCCCTCCCATCGGAACCGGATACGAATGTCTGATATCCAACCAAATATCTCCCTTTAACTAGAAGAAGTCCCCGGCTACCCGAAAAAACACGGATAGCCGGGGACTTCTTCTCCTTCTGGCAAAGGACTTTATTTGTGATATTTTCCCCCATTTAAAATCTGATAGCCGCGGTAGATCTGCTCAAGCAGCATCACCCTTGCCAGCTGGTGGGGAAAGGTCATCCTAGACATGGAAATCCTTTGGTCCGCCCGCTCCTTTACCGGATCAGAAAGCCCAAAGGAACCGCCAATGATAAAGACAATGCTGCTTTTTCCCGACAGCGCCGTGTCCTCCAGCATGCGGGACAGCCCCTCAGAATCCAGCTGCCGCCCTTCAATGCACAGCGCTATTACAAAGCTCCCCGCCGGAATACGGGAAAGAAGCCGCCGTCCTTCTGCTTCCAGTCCAGCGGCAATCTGCGCCGCAGAGGGGTTTTGGGGAAGGCGCTCCTCCTCGACCTCCATAACCGAAAGACGGCAGAAAGCGCCCAGTCGCTTTTGATATTCCGCCGCCGCTTCCCGCCAGTAACCTTCTTTGTATTTTCCAACACACAGGATCGTCACTGTCTGCATTTCCGCTGCCCCCTGTCAAAAGTGGTCTAAAGGCATTTTTTGTTACAAACAGATTAAGCTCCCCGGCTCATATCGAGGCGCCACCTCAATTTCGTAATCTACCGCCCGTTTCATCCCCATTTCCGCCAGTACGGACATCGCCGTCTCCAGCGCCAGACCCGGCAGGTTGTTTTCCTGACTTAAATGCCCCAGCACAAGCCGCCGCGCGCCAGATTCTACCAGCTCCGGTAAAAAGGCGGCGCTGTCCGCATTGGATAAATGCCCCTTTTCCCCATCAATTCTTCTTTTAAGCGGATAGGGATAAGCACCGGCCATCAGCATATTTTTGTCGTAATTAGACTCTATCAGCACCAGATCGCAGCCATTCACCGCCTGCCGCACCGTAGGGGTCACGACACCCAGATCGGTAGAAATCGCCATCTTCTTTCCATTCCCGCTCACAGCCACATAGCCGACACTGTGAACACTGTCGTGGGAGGTTTCAAAAGCGCCTATGTATAAATCGCCGATTCCAATTCCCCCAACCGGAATCGGGACTGCCTTGGCGTCCGGCGGCAGATAATCCCGGACAGCCAGAAAATCCAGCACCTCTTCTGTGGCATACACCGGAACCGACAGTCTTTTTAACAGCACCTTCAGCCCCTTGATGTGGTCGGTGTGCTCGTGGGTGATGAACACCGCACCAATGCTCTCCCGTTCAATCCCGCGGGACTGCAAGGCGGCAAAAAGCGCCCGACAACTAATTCCCGCGTCGACCAGCACGCCGCCAACGCCACTTCCGATATAGGTGCTGTTCCCGCTGCTGCCGCTGGCGAGGGTACAAAAGCATGCCATTTTGCTAGGTCCTTTCTATCAAATTCCAGACAAATTCCAAAAATGAGAAAAAAGCGAAGAGAACCTGCCCTCTACTTCGTTCTCTAAAAAGAAATCGGCCAGGCCCAAAGGGCTAAGCCGAAACAAGCAAATTTATCCGATTGCACGCTGCACATCTGCGTCCGGCACTTCAATTTTCTCCATTTTCGCGCCTAATCCGCAAAATTTTTCCACAACGCACTCATATCCTCGTTCAATGTGGCGGATCTCCTCCACTTCCGTCCGGCCACAGGCGATCAGCCCGGCGATGATCAGCGCAGCGCCTGCCCGCAGATCGGTAGCCTTAACCGGCGCGCCGGTCAAGCCCTCTACCCCCTCGACCACCGCAACCTTGCCGTCGACCTGGACTTTTGCTCCCATGCGCCGCAGCTCATCCACATATTTATAGCGGTTGTCCCATACACCTTCGGTGATAATGCTTGTCCCCCGGGCAACAGAAAGCATTACCGCCATCTGTGGCTGCAAATCGGTTGGAAATCCTGGATGGGGCAACGTTTTCAGATTGATTTTGTTTAAGGGGCCATTTCGTGTCACCCGGACCGCATCGTCAAATTCCTCTACCGTCGCGCCCGCCGCCACCAACTTTGCCGTAATGGACTCCAGGTGCTTGGGAATGACGTTTTTCACCAAAACATCTCCGTTGGTAGCCGCCGCCGCGACCATAAAGGTCCCCGCCTCAATCTGGTCGGGAATAATCGAATAGGTAGCGCCGTGCATATGCTCTACACCCCGGATCTTGATCACATCCGTACCGGCGCCGCGCACATCTGCGCCCATAGAGTTTAAAAAGTTGGCTAAATCCACCACATGGGGCTCTTTGGCTACATTTTCCAGAATGGTCAAACCCTGGGCACGAACCGCCGCCAGCATCACATTGATGGTTGCGCCAACGGTAACGCCGTCGAAATAAATATGATTGCCCGTCAGCTGCTGTGCCTCGGCGCAGATCATGCCGTGGTCAATAGAAACCTCGGCGCCCAAAGTCTCAAAGCCCTTAATGTGCTGGTCAATGGGGCGCACGCCGCCGAAATTGCATCCGCCGGGCATAGTCACCGCACCCTTGGAATAGCGCCCCAAAAGCGCACCCAAAAAATAATAGGAAGCGCGCATGTTGCGGGCGATATCAAACGGCACCGATGGGGAAATAATATGGGTAGCGTCGATCTCCACCGTCGTTTTATTGCGCATTTTGATTTTTGCGCCCAATTCCTGTAGGATTTGCAGGGAAATATTTACATCGTTGATATTCGGAATATTCTCTAAAACGCAAGGCTCTTCAGCCAACAAAACCGCAGGGATAATCGCCACCGCCGCATTTTTTGCGCCGCTGATGACTACCTCACCCTCCAGCCGGTTGGGACCTTCAATGAAAAACTTCTCCATTGCAGTCTCTCCTTTACCCTATTCTCTTTTTCTCTAATTAAAACGCAGAAAGACCTGCGGACATATCACTAACGGTGATATTATAGCACAAGCACCTGCAAAATAAAAGACCAATTGTAAAGAAAAATATCACTTTGTGAAGCAAAGCTTTCTGTATCCTTTACTTTTTTGCAAAATTGCTTCGGTGATAAAATTTTTCCCCTTTCGGTGTCGGATATGCGCGCCAGCCGGCCGATTTCTCCAAGGTTTTAGCCTGCCTTTTTCTGTAAAAAAAGGCGCCCTCCTAAAAGGACGCCTTTCACTTTTTAGGTCCGCTACCGGCCGGGGAAATAGGTGCCGATATACATGGCCGGATCCATAAATCTGCCGTTGATAATAATTTCAAAATGGCAGTGGTTTCCGCTTGCGTTTCCAGTCATTCCCACATAGCCGATAATCTGCCCTTGCTGGACATAATCGCCGTAGGACACCGCCAGCTGGCTCATATGGCCATATAAAGTATAGATGCCGTTTCCATGGCTGATTTTTACATGAATGCCATAAGCATAATACTGACGCACCGCCTTGACCACCGTACCGGAGGCTGACGCCCGGATAACCGTCCCTCTGGGCGCGCCAATGTCCATGCCTGTGTGACCCCAATAGCCGTTGATGCCGCAGGTGACCTTTCCGCCGTCCACCGGCCAGAGGAAACCGCCGGTGCCGCTGGAAACACTACCGCCTCCGGAGCCGCTCAGCACCCGAATCGGCTCAGCCGTCCCCACCGTTACCACCTGATTGACCGGCTCCTTCAAAACCACCGAGTCAACTTCCTCCCGGTCCTCCTCCATGCCGTTGATGTACACCACGTCGGCGGTTACCAGCCGCTTGCCCAGCACACCTGAGCTGCGGACCGCCTGATAGCCTTTGGCATAGTTTGCGTCGATGACTTCTTCTGTGCCAAAGGGTACATCCTCCTCATAAACCTCTGTTACCGTGCGCTTAACCGTTAAAAAGTTGACCCGATTGGAGATCAAAACCTCCTGACCAATCAGCAACCTTTCCTCGATATCCGGGTTCAAGGCCTTTAGCTGAGAATAGGGAATGTCCATTTTTTGTGAAATCAAGGTAGGCGCGTCGCCCGCTTCTACGATATAGATCTTCTCGCCAGCTACCTCAGAGGTCAATACCTCCTCCATCTCTTCCGGTTCCACCAGACTGCTCAGTAAATAAAGTCCCTCGGAAAGCTGCACATCCTGGACAAAATCCACCCGCTCGTTTTCATTTCCGGTGCGGAACTCGTCCAACATGTCATCCAGCAAATCGCGGACCGGCGCCGCGTTTTCCACCGCGCCATAAAAAACGCCGTCTACATACAGGCCGCTGGCTTCGGTAATCTCGTTGCCAGAAGCGGCGATCAATTCGTCGGCGATTTCATTTATGCTGGACAGATCCTTCCCATCAATAATTTTTAGGGTGTACTTGGGCACCGTATCTAACGGCGGCTGATATTCCTCATATACAATACGGCTTTGCATAATTTTTTCCGACTCGTCAAAATCGGATTCCTTTGCAATATAACCGATGATTTTATCATTATATTCTACCTCCAGCGCAAACTGGAGATTCAGGCTTTGATGGATCAGATTCAAAAATAAAATAAAGCTGACAACCGGCACTACATAACGTAAAACCGCTCCAAACGTCTTGCCAAAAAGCCGAAGACTCTCTCGAGGGAGCAGACTTCTTTCTTTTAATACCGCCCAAAAGCCCTGCTCCTTTGCCAGTGCAACTCTCTCTTCTTTGGTCTGCCGCAGGTTTTGTACCCGGCGGTACGGCTGCATCGCGTCATTCACAGCAAAGCGAAACTTTCGTTGAATCAGGGTCTGGCGCTTTTTCAGCCGCAGCTGAAGACTCAAGCGCGTGCGCACAGCAAAACGGAATAAACGCTTTTTATAACGTCTAAAATAACGAACCAGCTGAAGACCGGTAAAATAGCAGAATCGATAGCCTGCCGAAAAGGTATCCCAGACTGTATCCTTTAAGGACCGGTTCTCCGGTACGCGCCGTTTTGGATTTTGTATTTTTTTTCCAGCGCTCTGGTTGTTCTCCATCTATTCCTCTCCTTTCTCTCACGGGACAGATATTCCGCTTGTTTTCTTTTTCATTATACACGCTCTGCCTTTTTTATCAACCGAATTCACAAAATTGTAAAAAAGTTATAGCCTAAATAGACAAAAATATTCAGATTTTCCCTGTTTGTAATTGTGTAAATAAACGGGGAACTGTGTTGTCTTTGTGACGGACTTGACTGCATTTTAGAAAAAGAGCTTCGTCCTTCTTCGCCTTTTTTCTCATTTTAGCATCTTTTTGTCCATTTTGCAATTTTCGCGCTATTCGCTTTCGAAAACCAGCCGGACAAAATATGCCCGCCCACTGGGTGGACAGGCATAGAGGATCATCTGGAGTCACAGACAGCTCTGTGATTATGTAAGTCTTTATAGCACCTTTGAAAGAAAATCCTGTAAGCGGGGATGCTGGGGATTGCCAAAAAAAACATCCGGCGCGCCCTGCTCTAATATTTTCCCCTCATCCATAAAAAGAACACGGGTGGCCGCTTCTCGGGCAAAGCCCATTTCGTGGGTGACCACCACCATGGTCATGCCATCCTTTGCCAGCTCCTTCATCAGCTCCAGCACTTCGCCGACCATTTCCGGGTCTAAAGCGGACGTAGGTTCGTCAAAAAGCATTACATCCGGGTTCATGGCCAAAGCGCGTACAATGGCAATCCGCTGCTTCTGTCCGCCGGAAAGCTGACCGGGATAGGCTCCGGCTTTATCCCAAAGGCCAATTCGCTCTAATAGTCCTTTGGCCTTGTTTTGTGCTTCCTGGGGAGATTGTAGCTTTAGCTGCACCGGCGCCAAGGTAATATTTTCCAAAACCGTTAGATGAGGGAACAGGTTAAACTGCTGAAAGACCATCCCCATTTTTTGCCGTAGAATGCTAATATCCGTATTTTTGTCGGTGATGTTCTGCCCCTCGAACCAGATTTCGCCGCCGGTGGGTTTTTCAAGCAGGTTCAAGCAGCGCAGAAAGGTGGAC
>CAJUMG010000013.1:0-23517 GCA_910587335.1 uncultured Oscillospiraceae bacterium | reverse complement strand
TCCCGAGCCCGAAGGCCCGATGACCACGACCTTTTCCCCTTGCTCTATAGTCTGGTCAATGCCCCGCAGCACTTGATGATCTCCAAAGGATTTTTCCAGATTTTTAACGGTTATCACTCTTGGACAGCCTCCTTTCAAACACGCCTAGCAGCCGGGTCATACCGAAGACCAGTACAAAATAGATAACGGCAATGGACAAAAGCGGCGTATATAAATCATAGGTAGCCCCGCCAATTCGCTCCGCCGCCTTGGTCAGATCGTTGACCGCCATGGTCCCCGCAATGGAGGTTTCCTTCAATAGCGCGATAAACTCGTTTCCCAAAGCAGGCAGAATATTGCGGACCGCCTGCGGCAGGATAATCAGCCGCATGACCGCGCCGTCCCGCAGGCCCAAGGAATTGCCCGCCTCGAACTGCCCTTTGTCCACCGAATTGATGCCCGCTCGGATAATCTCAGCCACGTAAGCGCCGGAGTTAATACCAAAGGTGACCACCGCCACCAAAATCTTGTTTTTTACCGATGCGAAAACAACCGTGTTTAAAATTAACAGCTGCACATAGACCGGCGTTCCCCGGGTGACCAGCACATAAGCGTCTAGCAGCCATTCCAGCGGCCGCAAAAAATGATGCTTCCCGGCCATATGCTTTACAACCGCAACCATCACGCCAATCGCCGTACCTAAAAGCACCGCAAAAAACGAAATCTCCAATGTCACGCCAATCCCTTTGAGAAAGGCCATATACCGGTCCTTTTCCACAAAGGTGCGGTACAAGCTGTTCTGGATGCCCTGTATCCAAAGGGGAAAGCTCCCGCCAAAAATTTCTAACAAATCGCCACTTCCTTTCTCCCCTTAGAATAAGCGCAAGGGAGAAAAACTCTCCCTTGCGTCGCCTTTTTAAAAATAGCCTTTCTTACATAGAAGCATCTGTATGCTTCTGGGTGAGCTCCTGAATCTTTCCATCGTCGATTAGCTGTTTTAAAACGACGTTCAGCGCTTCTGCCATTTCGGTGTTCCCCTTTTTCACCGCCAAGGCGTATACGTCGGTGAACAGCACCATATCCAGAATCTCCAGCTCTTCCTCGTTCTGATTCAGGATCGCTTGCGCCGGCATGTTGTCCAGAATCATGCAATCAATTTTTCCGTTTTTCAGATCCTCGGCCGCAATCAGATTCTGCTTGTGGGCGCTCACATTTGGATAAGCCATATCCTGGCAGTACAGATCGGCAGTCGTCCCCTGCTGCACACCAATATGTACATTCGCAAGATCTGCTTCCGCCTGAATGTCTGTATAGCCTTTTCTGACCAGAATCACCTGCTTCGATTCCGCGTATTCCATGGTGAAATCCATGGTCTCCAAGCGCTCCTCGGTAATAGAAACACCGGCGGCGGCAAAATCAGCGGTGCCGTTCTGTGGGGCCAACAGCGCATTGGTAAAGTCCATATCCTCGATGACCAGCTCCAGCCCGTAGTAGTCGGCAATCGCCTGCGCGATATCTGCGTCAATGCCTACCACCTTTTCGCCCTCTACATACTCGTAAGGGGGAAAGCCCGCGTCGGTCGCCATGGTCAGCTTGCCGGGGGTTACGGTGTTCAAAGTCGGCTTTTCACCATCTGCCTGACCGGACGATCCCGCGTCACTTTGAGAAGGGGTGGAAGAATCCGCCGGAGCGGAGGAAGGCGTCGTGCCATTACAGGCAGCCAATGTTAACATCATAAGAACCGCCAAAAGAAAAGAACCTACTTTTTTCATCTTATTTTCTCTCCCGTCTGTTTGTTGAGTATATATTCATTATATGCATAAAATTTCAAAAATCAAGGGTTTTTTTGCAATTTTATTGATTTTTATTCAAAATTTACGGATATACATGCATTATTTAATGCTTTTTTGAACGGTTCATGCAATGGAGCGGATATTTTTATCCGTTTTTCCAGCACCGGATGGACAAAATGGCAGACCGCACAGTGCAGCGCCTGCTTTTCGATGATTCGGGTGTCTCCCCCATACCAAACATCCCCCGCCAGCGGATGTCCTATGTGGGACATATGTACTCGGATCTGATGGGTCCGGCCTGTTTCCAGCCAAAATCGGGCAAGGCTGTAATCCTGTGTCCCGGCCAATACCGTATAATGGGTCACCGCCCGCTGCCCGTCAGGGGAAACCTGGCGGAGAATGTGTACCGGGTCCACCCGGCCAATCGGCTCGTCTATGATGCCGGCAGGCGGCTGCGGGCTCCCGCACAAAATGGCCAGATACTCCTTCTCTATCCGGCCAGCCAGCCTGGACGCCGCGTATTGATTCTTCGCCACTACAACAATGCCGGTGGTATCCTTATCCAAGCGGTTGACCGGGCGAAAGGGCAGCACCTGTCCAGCGGCGGCGCACCGGGCGGCGAACACATTGCCCAGCGTGTCGGTCTGGTGCCTTTTAGACGGATGGCAGGGCATATCCCAAGGCTTGTTGAACACAATCAGCGACCCATCCTCGTATAACACCTGCACCGTCAGAGAGGACGCCGCCGGACAGCGCTCCTGTTCCCGCCAGCGTAAAAGCAGCTGATCCCCTGCCCGTATCGGATCGATCGTTCGGACAGGCTGCCCATTTCGAAAGAGGCCGCCAGGCGGTTCCATTCTTTTGAGCCTTTTTATCAGCCGGCTGGATACCCCTTTTTCCCGGCGCAGAAAATCATAGACTGTGTGGCCGTCAAATTCCGGTGGGACGGTAAAGGTCAGCTTTTCCAAAATTGCGTCTCCTTTCTTTTTCAAATCTGCCATGAAAAAAGGCGGCTTTCGCCGCCTTTTTTTACTCATACTTTTTCTGTAAAGCTCCTGAGCTGTCTTTTGGGATCAGTCGCAGACCTTTACGCTCCAGCCATCCGGCCCAGGGATCCGTCCCCACTGAATTCCGGTCAGCTGATCGTACAGCCGCTGGGAAATGGGTCCGATCTTTCCGCCGCTCAAAGGCAAAACATGCTCGTCGATCTTTAGCTCGCCAATGGGAGCAATGAGCGCCGCTGTGCCGCTGCCAAACGCCTCCTGCAAGCGTCCTTCCTTCCCCGCCTGCAACAATTCGTCTACCGAAATGCGCCGCTCTTCTACCTGATAGCCCCAGTTTTTCAGCAGCTCAATGCAGGATTTACGGGTAATGCCGGGCAGAATGCTGCCGGTGAGCATCGGCGTAACTACCTTGTTATCAATGACGAAGAAAACGTTCATCGCGCCGACTTCCTCAATGTATTTGCGCTCAACACCGTCCAGCCACAGCACCTGGGAATATCCCTGCTCGTGGGCAATCTCCTGGCCCTTTAGCGAACAGGCGTAGTTGCCGCCGGTCTTGGCCTCGCCCATACCGCCGCGAACCGCACGGACGTACTGGGTCTCCACATAGATCTTTACCGGGTTAAAGCCCTGAGGATAATACGCGCCGGAGGGGGACAGTACAATCATAAACAGATAGTTCTGGGAGGCGTTTGTCCCCAGCTTCGGTTCTGTCGCGATCACAAAGGGACGGATATATAACGTGGTTCCCTCCGCATGGGGAACCCAGTCGCGGTCCAGCTCGACCAGCTTTTTTAGCGCCTCCAAACAGAGTCCCTCGTCCAACCGTGGAATGCACATCCGGTCGTTGGAACGATTGATCCTTTTAAAGTTCTCTTCTGGCCGGAACAAGCGAATCTCGCCCTTGTCCCCGCGATAAGCCTTGAGTCCCTCAAAAACCTCCTGGCCGTAATGCAGACATTTGGCAAACGGGTCCAGCGCAATCGGTCCATAGGGAACAATCCGCGGGTCGTGCCACCCTTTCCTCTCGGTATAATCCATTATAAACATGTGATCGGTGGTAATAGCGCCAAAACCCAGCTTGGTCTCGTCCTGCGGTTTTTCTTTTGGCGCCGTTGTCCGCACGATCTTGATTTCGCTCATTTTTATTCACACCTTTTCTCAAATCTTATGTTTTTTGTCCATCTATTTTTATATGGGCTTTATTTTAGCACTTTAACGCGTATACTACAAGTATTTTCCCGTCCAAAAAGTGGGAGAGGTATTGGATACATTTTGTCTATTTCCACTAGGTAAGCCAACAGAAAGGGTGCAAAACAAACAAGATGAAAGGAATCCATCGCCTATCGTATACTGCGCACGCCTGCTCAACACCCTTTTAGAAGGTCAATCCATAGGCCAACATGGTCTCTGCGATCTTTAAAAAGCCTGCCGCGTTGGCGCCGACCACTAAATTACCCTGCACGCCAAATTCTTTCGAAGCGTCGTAGGCATTGTGGAAAATTCCCACCATAATGTCTTTGAGTTTTTTGTCTACTTCCTCAAAGCTCCAGCCATAGCGCATAGAATTTTGGCTCATCTCCAGACCGCTGGTGGCAACGCCGCCGGCATTCGCCGCCTTAGCAGGTCCAAACAGGATGCCCTTAGCCAAAAACAGCTCCACTGCATCTGGGGTGCAGGGCATATTCGCTCCCTCAGCCACCGCGATTACACCGTTTTCCGCTAACAGCTTCGCGCTTTCGCCATCTAGCTCATTTTGGGTAGCACAGGGCAGCGCAACATCACAGGGAATGGACCAGATCCCCTTGCAGCCTTCGGTGTATTTCGCGCCGGGAACCTCCTTAGTATATTCGCTGATCCGGCCGCGCCGAACCTCCTTGATCTGTTTGACAACCTCCAGCCGAATCCCTTCTGGATCGTATACATAGCCGGAGGAATCGCTCATGGCAACCACCTTGCCGCCAAGCTGCTCGGCTTTCTCCGCCGCATAGATCGCCACATTGCCGGAGCCGGAAATGACCACTTTCTTCCCCTTGACCGAGTCTTTTTTGATGTTTTGGAGCATCTCCTCGGTAAAATACAACAAACCGTAACCGGTAGCTTCCTTCCGAACCAGAGACCCACCGTAGGTCAGCCCCTTTCCGGTCAGTACGCCAGTGTGTTCATTTCGGATTTTTTTGTACTGACCGTATAAAAATCCAATCTCTCGGGCTCCAACGCCAATGTCGCCGGCAGGCACATCGGTGTCCGCCCCGATATGGCGGCACAGCTCGGTCATAAAGCTCTGGCAGAACCGCATGATCTCTCCATCAGACTTGCCTTTGGGGTCAAAGTCCGACCCGCCCTTGCCGCCGCCCATGGGCAGACCGGTCAGCGCGTTTTTAAAGCACTGTTCGAAACCTAAAAACTTAATGATCGAAGCGTTGACCGACGGATGCAGCCGCAAGCCCCCTTTGTACGGACCGATCGCCGAGTTATACTGTACCCGGTATCCCCTATTGACCTGCACCTTTCCGCTGTCATCTACCCAGGCAACCCGAAATTGTAAAAACCGCTCCGGCTCTACCATCCGCTCTACAATGCCTGCGTTTTTAATGTCCGCTCTTTTCTCCACAACCGGTTCAAGAGATTCCAATACCTCCTGCACCGCCTGTAAAAACTCAGGCTCTCCTTGGTCCCGCAGGCAGACCTTTTTATAGATTTCCTTCATGTAATCGCTTTTTAGTGCCATTGTTTTTCCTCCTTTTTTCCTGAAACAAACACCCGTTTTATTCTGGGATAATGATATCCATGTATCCATTATAGCGAGAATTACAGTTTTTGCAAGAAAATTTTTCATTCATGCAAAAACTCCTTACTTTTGTCCAATAAAATCTGTTTTCCGATCTTTTCCATCTAAAAATAAAAGTTTTTTGCTAAACCAACTAGTCAAAACCACAAAAATATGCTATGCTGTCTGTAAAGGTGAAGGCTTTTGTCTAGTAAAAGCGTTTTTTTATTAGAAACCTTTTGAAGGAGTTGTTCTTTATGTATTGTAGACATTGCGGCGCTCAGATGAATCCTGACGCAACTGTTTGTCCTTCCTGCGGTGTAGCTTCCGGTTCCGGTAGCAACTACTGCGCAAATTGTGGGGCTGAATGCCAGCCGGGAACCGTATTTTGCTCTAATTGCGGCTGTCAGTTTGCGCCGGAGCAGGCGGCACAGCAAACCTATTATCAGGATCCTGCCCAAGGGGCCTATCAAAATCCTCAGGCCAACCCACAGCAGACCTATCAGGCGCCGGCCCAGGGTTATCAGCCCCCTGTTTATCCGCCGGTGGGAACACCGTTAAAATCCAAGATGGCCGCCGGACTGTTGGGTATTTTCCTGGGTGCTTTTGGCGTACACAACTTCTATCTGGGCTATACGACCAAAGCGGTTATCCAGCTTTGCCTGACCCTTCTTTCCTGTGGAATTTTAAGCTTTGTTTCCGGTATCTGGGGCTTTATCGAAGGGGTCATGCTCTTAACCGGCAGCATCAATGTAGACGGCAACGGAATGCCGCTGCAGCAGTAACCTTTTTTGCGCAAACTGCGAGCAGGCAGAACAGCAGCGTGCACAGTGCCGAAAGGCCGTGTATGAGGAAAGTCCGGGCTTCATAGGGCAAGGATAGCTGCTAACGGCAGCCGGAGGCGACTCTAGGGAAAGTGCAACAGAAAGAAACCGCCGCTTTCGCGGTAAGGATGGAAAGGCGAGGTAAGAGCTCACCAGCGTGTGGGAGACCATGCGGCTCTGTAAACCCTATCCGAAGCAACACCGCAAAGGGACCGATACCGTCTGCCCGGCGGGTCCCGTTTAGGTGGCTTGAACCCTCTGGCGACGGAGGGTCTAGAAAGATTGCTGTTTTTTGACAGAACTCGGCTTATATGCCTGGTCGTGTTTTATGATAAAAAATAGCCGCTACGCGGCTATTTTTTTGCGCATCCTTCCACTTTTAAAGTGAATATATGTTTTAATTGGTTATGTCACTACGTGCCAAAAGTAAAAAAATCCCCTGTCTTTGTAAGATCAGGGGATTTTTTTATTGACTTTTGCAACCTATTTCTGACCCTTTTTACTTCCACAAAAGCCTTAACAGCCATAGAGAGCAGATGCCCGGCGCTCCCAGCAGAACCGCTGAAAAAGCCGACGCCAGATTTAAAGACAGCTGTACCCCCGTAAAACCCGAAAGCAGGTTCAGCAGCCAAAAGGTTATCCCACCGCTAAGCGTGCTGGATAGAAGGTGCCGTACCGGCTTTCCTGTTTTGATAAAGAAAGCTCCCATCAAAACGCCTATTCCGCCTGCAATCCAAATCAGCATTTTTATCACTCCGTTATTCCAATTGGTACCTGGACATTCCCCAGTCTGGCTCTTTGCTCCTTTGCCGTCCGCAGCAGAAAACGGTAACGTGCCGCCAAAGCGTTGGACTCATAAATGTAACTTTCTACCAGATCTTCATCGTCCGTCATGTTAAAATTGGAGTCCACCCGCTCAATCTGCGCACGTAAAAACGCCAAATCCCGCAAAATATCCCGATACCTCTCGATCGCCTGACGATCCTCTTTTTCCTTGGCAAATAACCTGCTATTTTTTAAAATACCCTCCATATCCACTCCGCCTTTCTACATAAGTCTATGTAAAAAGCATGGACATTTATACCAAATCTTATTCATTTCAAAAAAACCGGTTATCCCGCATTTTTCTGCGTATACTAGCTTTATACTGCAACGGGAGGAACAGATATGAAAAATTTTGGTACAGTAGGGGAACGGTATTGCCCTGCCAAGGGACAAAACGTTCCGGTGGAAATTTGGTGGGACAGCGATGGCAACCGCCAGGAACAGTGCCTGAACCAGGGCAGCTGTACCCATCAGGCCGGCTATGCCGACAGCCGCACGGCTCCCTGTAAAAAAGAGGCCTCCTGCTGACTTTCCGGTTCCATATAAACGAAAGGTCGGCATACAGGCATTCCTAGGCCATTACGCGCGATAAAAAGCAGAGAGCTTTTCTAATCAAAAGGTCCCCTTTCCGTTTTCAAGCGGAAGGAGGACCTTTTTCGTTTTCACCGTTATAAAGAAGGATCGTCCAGTACAAAATCCACATCGCCGGAGGAAACATCCGCCCGGGCTACCTTTACCCGGACGCGGTCGCCAATGCGCAGCCGCCGTCCGCTGTCCAGATCCTTGACTTCCATCTTTCCGTCATATTCAAACCGCCCGGATAGCTCTGAAAGACGGACCATCCCCTCTACCGTGTTGGGCAGTTCCACAAAAATCCCCCGAGCGGTAGCGCCGGAAACCACCCCTTCATAGGATTCGCCTAAATGATTCGACATGTACTCCGCCTTATAGCAGTCCTCGCATTTTCTCTCCACCGTCATCGCCAGCTGCTCCGCCCCGCTGGAATGGATCGCCGCCTCCTTGGCAAACCGGCCAAACCGCCGCTGCGCCTCCTGCTTGTCCATCCCCTTTAGCGACTCGCTCATAATGCGGTGGATCGCCAAATCCGGGTACCGGCGAATCGGTGAGGTAAAATGGGAATATTTTTGCAGCACCAGACCAAAATGGCCCTTGTTGATCTCGGAATACTGGGCCTTCGCCATCGACCGCAGCAGCTGGCTGTTAACCAGCGCCTGCATGTCCGTGCCCTGGACCGAGCGAAGAATTTTTTGCAGCTGAGAGGGCTGTACCCCCGGCTTGATGTCCGAAGTGTCCAGCCCCAGCACGGTCAGCAGCTCGGACAACGCCTCCAGCTTCTCTGCCGAAGGGTCCTCGTGAACCCGGAACAAAAAGGGAAGCTCTCTTTCTATCCCGAACGAGGCCGCCGCTTCGTTTGCCACCAGCATAAATTCTTCGATCAGCCCTTCCGCCAAGCCGCTCCCACGGGGAAGAATGTCCTGTACACGGCCGTCCTCCCCAATGAGAATTTTTGCCTCAGAGGATTCCAGCTCCAGCCCACCCCGCTGCGATCTTCGCTGGGATAGAAGGCCCGCCAGCTCTTTCATATTCTCCAAAACCGGCTCCAATCCATGGTATTTTTGTCGGATCGCCGCATCCGCCGTCCCCTCAAAAATTCGGTTGATCTCGCTGTAAACCCCTTTGACCCGAGAGCGAATGACCGATTTGTGAAAAGCGTATTCCTGTAACCCGCCTTCCCGGTCCAAACGCATTAGGGCCGAAAACGCCAGCCGATCCTCCTGGGGATTCAGTGAACAGATGCCGTTGGAAAGCTCCTTGGGCAGCATGGGAATAACCGCGTTGGCATAGTAGACCGAGGTTCCCCGCCGAAGCGCCTCTTCGTCCAATGCGGAACCCGGCCGCACATAATAGCTGACATCCGCAATGTGTACCCCCAGCACCCAGCCATCCTCCATCCGGGTCAGCGAAACTGCATCGTCAATATCCTTCGTATCCGCACCGTCGATGGTAAAAATGATTTCGCCGCGCAAATCTAGCCGCCGGTCGATCTCTCGCCCCGAAAGCCCCTTTTCCTGGACCTTTTTCGCTTCCTCCAGCACCGATGGCGGAAATTCTTTCTCAATGCCGTTATCCGCCAAAATCGCCTCGCAGCAGACCGATGCCAACTGACCGGAACCGAAGATCTCCATCACCGCCGCCCGATGGTCAAAATGCCGCTGCCCTCGCTTGACAATCTGCGCCAGGACCTTGTCCCCTTCCTTCGCGCCTTTTGCCTGACCTTTTGCAATCGGTATCGGCCCTTTCATCTGCGTGTCGGGATACACCACCGGCAGTCCGTCTTCCAATCGGAAAATGCCGGTGAAACGGTAATCCTTCTCCTCCAGAATCTGGAGCACCTCTCCCTCCAGCAGATTGCCTTTTCCTTGCCGTACTGCAATTTTTACCCGGTCTCCAGGCAGCGCACCCAGCATATAGCGCCCAGGGATGAACACATCCGCCTGCTCCTCATCCGGGCGGACAAACCCAAAGCCCTCGGTCACCTTGACAACAACCGCCTGCGCAGTCCGATCCTTTTTTTCCCTATAATATCGGTCCCTTCTCTGCTGAACCTCGCCTTTTTTCACCATACCCGCCAGTGTCAACAAAAAGCTTTCGGTCTGATGGCGCCGAACCCCCGCCTGTTCCTGCAAATATTTGGCCGAAGCGCCCCGATTTCCCGCCCGCTGTAAAACGCGTAGGATCTCCTTTTCAAAATTTTGCCGGTCTGCCGGCTTTTTCCCCGCCCGATGGGGACGGGTATACTTTTTCCTTGCCTTTTGATTTTGTTTCATTTTCCATTCTTCCTTCTTTTCTCGTTCCCTCATTGTTCTCTATCGTCCATGCCTTTCGCCAAGAATTTTTTGCAAAACTGCATCGATAATCCGGTTAAAACACCCAAAGCCTTTGACTTTTCAAAGCATATAGCAAGAAAGGCCCTGCCGTTGGCAGGGCCTTTTCAATACAATCAAAAATAGATACTTAAAATCCAGACTAAAAACGTCACAACCAAAAATGCAGCGCCAATCACCTTTGTATACTTGGAAAGAAGCACATCCAAAGTTTTCGCCCTGTTTCTGCCAAAGTTTTGGGCCTGCGCACCACCCAGCGCTGAAGCACCGCCGCCTTTTCCCTCCTGCATCAGGACCATAATAATGATTGCAATCGCCATCAGGATGAGCAAAACGCCGCCGATTATTTCAAATGCCTTCATAGCACACCTCCGAAAATTCTGTTTAACATTGCTATCATACCATAGTTTCAGATTCTTTGCAATATTTTTTAACCAAAAACTGACGAATCTTTTTACAAAAGTATAAATCTATTCCCCCTGGACATACTGTTTACTGGTTGTGCTAAAGTCCTTTATCCCTGTTGCGTTTGAAAGGGCGCCGGCAGAACCATCGGCTGCCGGCGTCCTTCGCGCAGGCGGCCTTTTTTTGCCTTTTAGCCAGAACCCTCTAGGGCTTATTCCTTCTGCCCGCCTAGCAGGCTCATCTGCTCTCCCAAATCCTCCGATTTGGGTATCGCGCCGGCAGCCGGCAGAGACTTTGTCTTAAACCGGTGCTCATTTCCCAGCATTCCCGGCTCAAAAGGCATGACCGCATCCACCACCGCGTTTTTCTTTAGGGACATTACCGCTACACCCTGTGTGTCCCGGGACTGCTTGGAACTAATCGCGCCGGTGTGGACGATCAGCGTTCGGCCGCCTGTGGCCCGGAGCAGAAATTCCCGATCCTCCTCAATATAGAACGCACCCACCAGACTATCCTTTGCGCTAAACGCGCCGGTCAGGCGTTTTCGGTTGCTCCTGGTCTCGTAGGACTTCATCTCCACCTTGGCCGCCTTGCCATTTTGGAAGAAAAAGATCATGTACCCAACGAATTCCTTCACCACCGCAAAGCTGACAATTCGTTCCCCTTCCTCAAAGCCCAGCTTGGCCGGCAGATAGTCGCCCAACACGCTGGCCTTGGTGTCCTCAAAATCGTATACATGGGACTTATAGACCTGCTGGCGGTCGGTAAACAACAAGAGATTCGCCCGGTTGCTGCTCTCCATTCCCTGCCAGATTGCGTCGCCTTCCTTCAGCTTTTGCTCCGAGCTCATGCGCAATGACTGAGGGGTAATTTTTTTAAAATACCCCTCCCGGGTGAAAAACAGATGAACCGGATAGTCGGGCGGACCTTCCTCCTCATCCTCCTGCTCTGTCTGCACATCGTATAAAATCAGGCTGCGGCGGGGCTGCGCATACTTTTTCTTAACGTCGCTCAGCTCCTCGACAATGATTCCCCGTACCTTTTTCTGATCCCCCAGAATCTCCTCCATCTGGGCAATCTCTTTTTTCAGATTTTCCACCTCGTCGGTGCGCTTTAGAATATATTCCCGGTTCAAATGGCGCAAACGGATTTCCGCTACATATTCCGCCTGTACCTCGTCAATGCCAAAACCAATCATCAGGTTCATGACCACTTCCGATTCTTCCTCAGTCTCGCGGACAATCCGAATCGCCTTATCAATATCCAGCAAAATTTTGGACAAACCCAACAGCAGATGCAGCTTTTCTTTTTTCTTTTTTAGGTCAAAATAAACCCGCCGCTTGATACATTCTTCTCGGAAAGCAATCCATTCGATCAGCAGATCCCGCGCCCCTAACACTTTGGGGTACCCGCCAATGAGCACATTAAAATTACAGGACATCGTATCCTCTAACGGTGTCATGCGGAACAGTCCCCGCATCACCTTGTCCGGATCAGCCCCTCTTTTTAAATCAATGGCAATCTTTAGACCCGACAGGTCGGTTTCGTCCCGGATATCGGCAACCTCCCGCGCTTTTCCGCTCTTGGCCAGCTCCACAATTTTGTCGATGATCACCTCGACCGTTGTGGTAGGCGGAATCTCGGTAATCTCCAAGCAGTTTGCCGTTTTGTCATAGCTGTACCTGGCCCGGACCCGAACGCTGCCCCGCCCGGTTTCGTAGATCCTGCGCAGCTCCGATTCATTGTACAAAATGTACCCACCGCCCGGAAAATCCGGGGCCGTAAGGGTGGTCAGCAGGTCGTGATCCGGATTTTTCATCAGCGCGATGGTCGTATCGCACAGCTCCTCCAGATTAAACGGACAGATGGCGCTGGCCATACTCACCGCGATTCCAATGTTGGCGTTGAGCAGAATGCTGGGAAAACGCACCGGCAGAAGAGAAGGCTCCTTCATGCTCCCGTCATAGTTGTCCACAAAGTCCACCGTATCCTTGTCGATATCCGCGAACAGCTCGCCACAGATGGTGTCCAGCTTTGCCTCTGTATAACGGGAAGCAGCATAAGCCATGTCCCGGGAATAGGCTTTGCCAAAATTCCCTTTGGAATCTATATAAGGGTGCAAAAGCGCCTGATTTCCCCTGGTCAGTCGTACCAGCGTCTCGTAAATTGCCGCGTCTCCATGGGGATTGAGCCGCATGGTCTGGCCAACGATATTGGCGGATTTGGTCCGCGCTCCGGTCAGCAGGCCCATTTTATACATTGTGTATAAAAGCTTTCGATGTGCCGGCTTAAACCCATCCATTTCCGGAATTGCACGGGAGATAATAACGCTCATCGCATAGGGCATAAAGTTGGTTTCCAGCGTTTGGGTAATCGGCTGTTCCATCACAACGCCGGCGTTTTCAATCTCCGCCGCCAGATTACCCGTCGGCCTCTTGGGCGTCTGATCCTTCTTTTTTCTAGGAGCCATGTCTTTCCCCCCATATCATCATGTATTTTTCTCCTCCAAATTCTACCGGCTCTCGCCAGCTCAGGTTCCCGCCGTCAGGATACATCCGCCGCGTCCAGATACCGGTAGCCGTTTTCGGTGATAAACTCCTTGCGGCCCTCCAGATTTTTCCCTAAAAGCAGGTCAAACATCTGGGCCGTGGCTTCGGCCTCCTCGGGATTCACCTTAATGAGCCGCCGGGTTTCGGGATTCATGGTGGTCATCCACATCATTTCCGGCTCATTTTCGCCCAACCCTTTGGACCGCTGAATGGTGTATTTTCCGGTGATCCGGCTCAGAATCTGTGCCTTTTCCGCCTCATTATAAGCGAAATAGGTTTTGTCCTTGGTGTTGATCTCGTACAGCGGCGACTCCGCAATATAGACATATCCCTCCTGAATCAAGGTGGGCACCAGCCGGTAAAGCATGGTCAAAATCAGCGTCCGAATCTGGAACCCGTCCACATCCGCATCGGTGCAGATAATCACCTTGTTCCAGCGAAGATTCCCTAAATCAAAGTTAGAAATCTCCTTGTTGGATTTGCTCTGTACCTCTACCCCGCAACCCAGTACCTTGAGAATATCTATAATAATTTCATTCTTAAAAATCTTGTCATACTCCGCCTTCAGGCAGTTGAGAATCTTTCCCCGCACCGGAATGATCGCCTGAAATTCCGCATCCCGGGAAAGCTTGCAGGACCCCAGGGCCGAATCCCCCTCCACGATAAAAATTTCCCGGCGGTTCACATCCTTGGTGCGGCAGTCCACAAACTTCTGTACCCGATTGGAAAGATCCATCGACCCCGCCAATTTTTTTCTCAGATTCAGCCGGGTCTTTTCCGCATTCTCCCGGCTTCTTTTATTTACCAAAACCTGATCCGCAATCTTCGCAGCCTCTATCGGATTTTCAATAAAGTAAATTTCCAACGAATGCTTTAAAAATTCCGTCATCGCCTCGTAAATAAATCGGTTGGTAATGCTCTTTTTGGTCTGATTCTCATAAGAGGTCTGGGTGGAGAAGGAAGAGGATACCAGTACTAGGCAGTCCTCCACATCCTGAAAGGTGATTTTGCTCTCGTTCTTTAAGTATTTCCCCTGCTGCTTTAAAATCCCGTCAATCTGGGATACGAACGCTACCTTTACCGCTTTTTCCGGGGCGCCGCCGTGCTCCAGATGGCTGGAGTTGTGATAGTATTCCAGCAGCTTAGCCCGGTTGGAAAAACAGCAGGCCACCTGCATTTTGACCTTGTATTCCGGCTTGTCTTCCCTGTCTCTGCCCCGGCGCTGCGCCTCCCAGTACTGAACGCCGGTGAGCGTTTCCTCACCGGACAGCTCCTTCACATAGTCGGTGATCCCGTTTTCATAGCAAAACTCCTGCGTTTCGAACCCTTCGTTTGTCTGATTTTGGAACAGAAACAGCAGTCCCGCATTGACTACCGCCTGCCGTTTCAGCACTTCGGTATAATATGCCGCCGGAATGTCAATATCGGTAAATACATCCAAATCCGGCTTCCAGCGGATGCGGCTGCCGGTCTTCTTCTGCTTAGAGGGTTCCTTTTGCAGCCCTCCAACATTTTCCCCTTTTTCAAACCGAAGGGTGTAGCGGTACCCATCCCGGAAGATCTCCACATCCATATATTCCGCGGCGTATTGGGTAGCGCAAAGCCCCAGCCCGTTTAGCCCCAGGGAATATTCGTAGCCTTCCCCCTCGTTGGTTTTATATTTGCCGCCGGCATACAGCTCGCAAAAACACAGCTCCCAATTGTACCGGCCTTCATTTTTATTATAATCCACCGGAATACCGGCGCCAAAATCCTGTACCTCCACCGATCCGTCCAAAAAACGAGTGATGATAATTCGGTCGCCCCGTCCCTCTCTGGCTTCGTCAATGGAGTTGGACAAAATTTCAAAAACCGAATGCTCGCAGCCTTCAATCCCGTCGGAGCCAAAAATAACACCCGGCCGTTTCCGAACCCGGTCCGCTCCCTTCAGGGACTGAATGCTTTCGTTGTCATAGCTTGCCTTCTTGGACATAAAGTCCCTCCCAAAATCAAATTTTTTCCCAGATGAAAAAGCCGCCGGAATGTCCATTTATTCATTTAATGGCTTTCAGTGCGCGCCGTTCCATCCAGAGAATGGGCCGCTCCGGGCTATCATACCATATTTTTTCCCGATTTGCAAAGAACATCTTTTTTCCCGCGGTAAACGCCCTTTTTCCACAGACAAAAAGATTCTCCGGGATGGTCCCGGAGAATACAAAGTGTTTTCATTACAGCAGATCAGATGATGAATTTTCTGTATCTTCCGTTTCTTCCTGCGGAGCCTGCGCCGGCTGCTCCTGTTCCTCACCGGGCAGAGGGGCCAAATCCTCCGGATCCCACTCCATCTGGTCGGTCATGATCTTTTTAAACGTATCCCCGTCAATCTTTTCGTGATGGTAAACGTACTTCGCAACCAAATGCAGCTGATCCATGTGTTCGGTCAAAATTCCCTTGGCCGACTCATATGCATTGTCTACCAGCTCGCGGACCTCCACATCGATTTCCGCAGCCACATTCTCCGAATAATTCCGGTTCTGGGAAATATCCCGTCCCAGGAAGATTTCCCCTTCGTCCTGGCCGTAAACCACCGGACCCAGCTTTTCGCTGAAGCCGTAACGGGTGACCATGCTCCGGGCAATTTTCGAAGCTCGCTCCAAATCGTTAGAAGCGCCGGTGGAAATATCGTCCAGCACCAGCTTTTCCGCCATCCGTCCGCCTAACAGAACGGTCAGATTTTCGTTCATATGCCGCTTGGTCTCGTACCCGCTGTCTTCAACCGGCAAGGACATGGTAAATCCGCCCGCCATTCCCCGGGGAATGATGGAAACCATGTGTACCGGGTCCTGGGTCGGACAGTAATAGGTGCAGACCGCGTGCCCCGCCTCGTGATAGGCGGTGAGCTTTTTGTCCTTGTCCGAAACCTTGTGGGACTTTTTCTCCGGTCCTGCCACAACCTTGATGGTCGCCTCCTGTACCTCCTGCATCGTGATGGCCTTGCGGTTGCGCCGGGCAGCCAAAAGCGCCGCCTCGTTCATCAGATTTTCCAGGTCCGCGCCGGTAAATCCCACCGTCGTCTTGGCAATCACCGATAAATCCACATCCGGCCCAATGGGCTTGTTGCGGGTGTGAACCTTCAAAATCTCCTCCCGGCCGCCTACGTCCGGCCGCCCTACTACAATCTGCCGGTCAAACCGCCCGGGACGCAGCAGCGCCGGGTCCAGAATGTCGATTCGGTTGGTCGCCGCCAGGATAATGACCCCCGAATTATTTCCAAAGCCATCCATCTCCACCAGCAGCTGATTCAAGGTCTGCTCCCGCTCGTCATGACCGCCGCCTAAGCCCGCGCCACGGTGGCGGCCCACCGCGTCGATTTCATCGATAAACACAATAGAGGGGGCGTTTTTCTTCGCCTGCTCGAACAGATCCCGCACACGAGATGCGCCCACGCCCACAAACATTTCCACAAAATCCGAACCGGAGATGGAGAAAAACGGCACACCCGCTTCTCCCGCCACCGCCCGGGCAAGCAGCGTCTTACCCGTTCCAGGAGGGCCCATTAACATTACGCCCTTGGGGATGCGCGCACCCAGCTCGTTAAACTTTTTGGGATTTTTCAAAAATTCTACGATTTCAACCAGTTCGGCCTTTTCTTCATCCGCACCGGCCACGTCCGCAAAGGTGGTCTTTTTGCCATCCTCCGCCGTCCGCACCTTTGCTTTGGCAAAGCTCATGGCTTTACCCGCACCGCCGCCTGCCTGGCGCATCATCATAAACCACAAAAATACCATCGCGCCGATGAGCAGAAGATACGGCAGCATGCTTAACCACCAGGGCGCGTCCTTCGGCCGGATAAAATCCGTCTTCATCACCGCGTCCGGATGGTTTTTATTATAGGTCTGGATAAGCTCCTTGGTGTCCTCATAAAACATGTTCACACTGGCCACCCGGTAACTGACCATCGCCGTCTGGCCCGCGTCGTTTTGGATACGCATGCTCATCTCGCCGCTGCTTACATTCAAGGTGAATTCCTGTACCTGCTCCTTTTCAAAATAGGAGATAATTTCGTAATACTTGGGCTGGTCCTGGTCCGACATCATGGATACGGCGAAATAGATTGTCATCATCAGCATCGCCAAAATGACAATATAAACGCCTATTCCTCTGGACGGTTTTCTGTTCAAACGTTTCACTCCTTGTCCTTTTTGCTGAGAAGGGCTATTTGGTATAGATCTCCGGCTTTAACACGCCGATATAAGGCAGGTTTCTGTATTTTTCCGCATAGTCCAGACCGTATCCGACAATGAACTGATCCGGTACCACAAAACCGCTGTAATCCGCCGCAACCGGCGCCTCTCTCCGGTCCGGCTTATCCAATAGCGTGACAATACGAATGCTTTTGGGATGCCGGTCTAAAAGCATCCCCTTCAAATAATGCAGCGTTTTTCCGCTGTCGAGAATATCCTCTACAATAATCAGGTCGCGCCCTTCCAAAGGGGTATCCAAATCCTTCATTATTTTAACCACACCTGTGGTTTTTACCCCGGAGCCATAGCTGGAAACCATCATAAAATCAATCTGGCAAGGGATGTCAATCGCCCGCATCAAATCGCTCATAAAAACCACCGAGCCCTTGAGCACACTGACCAAAAGCGGATTTTTGCCCGCGTAATCCCGCGAAATTTCCCTTCCAAGCTGCCGGACCTTATCCGCCAATTGTTCTTCCGAATACAAAATCGATTGAATGTCTTCTTTCATGTCTCTTCCTCCTCTATGTCTATCACCAGAAAACGAACGGTCGCTTCCGTCGGACAGACCCTCTCGTCTGCACCCAATCCCCGAACCCAGACTGGCGAACACCCATCGGCCAAAATCGGAACCCACTCCCGCCTTTGGGGAGGGATCTTCTGTTCGTTCCACCACTTTCGCAATGGCTTTCCCACACCCCGCTGAGCCGAACGAAAATAATCCCCTTCTTTTCTTTGTCTTAAAAAGAGTCTACCGTATATTTTATCATAGTCAATCGTTTTTTTTAAGATGTTACATTCAAGTTTCTGTAAATTTGTAAATTGTTCATAATTTACCAGCAAAAGCTGTCCCTTCGCAAGTGGATTTTCTGGCAGCGGGCCGGGACGTACCTCCAACGGCTCCATGATCAGTTTTTTTTCCTCTCGAAATACGGTAAGATACCCGCCAGACAACCCAATCCAGCAGCTCTTTTGCAGCTGCACCCGTCCGGCTCCCGTTTGTAAAAGACACCCTATCCCTTTGATTCCGACCTCCTCACAGGGCAGCCCTTCCCGGTCCAAAAACTGCCGTAGCACCCGGAACAACACCGCCGGATGCTGGCCGGCCAAAACCTCCGCCTTTAGCCCCTGGGAGCCTTGCGCCCTTTGCAAAAGCTCCCCAGCCTGCCCTTCCAGATACGCCTCGTCCTGACTCAAATTTTCCAGCATCCGGCTGTAAACCGTGTAAAAGGCGGGCTGTATCTCCCGCAAGGCGGGGATCACCCTCTGCCGGACCCGGTTGCGGGTGTATAGACCGCAGAGATTTGTCGAGTCGGTCACATAGGAAATCCCGTTGTCCCGGCAGTAAAGCTCCACCTCTTCCCGGGTGCAGAAAATAAACGGCCGAATGATCCTTCCCTGTACCGGCGGAATCGAGCAAAGCCCCTTTAGCCCCGTTCCCCGCAACAGATTGATGAAGGTGGTTTCCGCCCGGTCGCTCAGCGTATGGGCGGTGGCGATCAAGCCGCCTTCTGCCGCCTTATAAAGCCGTTCGTACCGTATCCGCCGGCCAAACAGCTCCACCGATTCCCCGGCCGCCGCCGCTCCGGCGGACACATCCTCCCGAAATACCTGTAAAGGGACCTGCCAGTCCCGACACAGATCCTGAACAAACGCTTCGTCCCGCTCGCTTTCCTCTCCCCGCAAAAGATGGTTGACATGGCAGGCCGTAAGCTCCAGCCGCCTCTCCTTCCGAAGACTGCAAAGAAAGTGCAAAAGCGCCGCCGAATCCGCCCCGCCGGATAGCGCCACCGTCACCCGGCTGCCGCGAGGAAGCATCTCGTATTGCTCCAGTGCCTTTTGCGCCTTACTCTTCATTTCGGTACATCTCCAGATTTCCAAAGCGGGTGTAGGCGCCGTCCCAGGCCAACTTAACCGTGTCTGTCTCTCCATGACGGTTTTTTGCCACAATGCATTCGGCAATGTTTTGCTCGTCCGAATCCTTGTTGTAGTAAGCATCCCGATATAAAAACCAAACCGCGTCGGCATCCTGTTCAATAGAGCCGGACTCACGCAGGTCGGATAGCATGGGCCGGTGGTTGTCCCTTCGGCTTTCCGGCCCACGGGATAGCTGCGACAAGGTCATAACCGGCACCTGCAATTCCTTTGCCATCACCTTCAGTGCCCGGGTCATCTCCGAAACCTCCTGTACCCGGTTGTCAATCCGCCTGCCGCTGGTCATCAGCTGCAAATAGTCGATGATGACCAAATCCACGTCCTTCATCCGCCGCAGCCTCGCCTTAATCTCCCCTGGGGAAATACCGGTGGCGTCGTCAATGTAAATTTCCGCCTGGGACAGATACCCCGCCGCCTCTGCCAGCCGGTTCCAGTCGTCAGCGGAAAGGTTGCCGGTCCGCAGAGCGTTTCCGGGAATCCGCGCCTCTCCGGAAAGGATGCGCCCCGCCAGCTGGTCCTTGCTCATCTCCAGATTGAAAATGGCCACCTTTTTTCCCTTTTTGGCTACATGGGTGGCAACGTTCAAAGCAAAGGCGGTTTTTCCCATGCCCGGACGGGCCGCTACAAAGACCAAATCCGTTTTGTTCAGCCCTGTCGTAATCTGATCCAGCATGGTAAAGCCGGTGGGAAGGCCCAAATATTGTTCCCGATCCGAGCTGGAGAGCTTTTGCAGCCGGTCGTAGGTGTCGATGATAATCTCGTCAATCCGCTGTAATCCCCGGCTTTCCCGTCCCTGCCGAATCTCAAAAATCTGCTGCTCCGCCGAATCCAGCAGACTTTTCGCCTCATTTTGAGGGTCCCTCGCGTTTTCAATAATCCCCTGCGCCGTTCCGATTAAACTGCGCAGATAGTGCTTTTCCTGGATAATCCGCGCATACGCCTCTACGTTGGATACGGTGGGAACCACCTCTACCAGCCGCGCCAGATAGACCTTGGCGTCCTCCTCCGAAGAGAAAATCTCCTCGGAAATTACCCCATCCAGTACCGTCACAAAATCAATCGGCTGCCCCGCGCCAAAAAAGCGCAGCATCACCGAAAAAATCCCCTGATGGCGCTTGTCGTAAAAGCCTTCGGGGCGGATGTACTCCATCACGGTAGAAAGACAGGAGGAATCCACCAATACCGCTCCCAGCACCGACTGTTCCGCCTCTAGGCTAAAGGGCAGCGGTATATTCTGCGGTTGTGTATAAGATAGGTCCTGCGGCATTCCCATATTCCTCCTGTAACGTTTTTCCCTCCCGCGGGATGAAAAAGACAGCCGCCCTTTTAAGCAGCCGTCCCTCCTTGACTATTCTTCGCTAATCGCCACATAAAAATTCGCTTTCACTTCCGGATGCAGCCGCACCTCCGCCTTGTAGGTGCCAAAAGCTTTGATCTCGCTTTCTAGCGTGATCTTCTTTTTATCAATGGCTGTCCCAAACTGCTTTTGCAGATCCTCGGCAATTTCCTTGGTGGTCACCGCGCCGAACAGCCGGCCGCCGCTTCCCGCCTTAGCGGTGCGTTTGACCGTTTTTCCCTCGATCTGTTTCCCCAGCTGGACCGCCGCTTCCTTTTCCACATCGGCCTTGTGCTGGGCCGCCGCCGCACGGGTTTTCAGATCGTTCATCGCCTGCGCGGTGGCCTCAATCGCCAGCCCCTTGGGCAGCAAAAAGTTTCTGGCATATCCGTCCGATACCTGAATCAGCTGCCCTTTCTTCCCAGAGCCTTTCACATCCTGCTGTAAAATAACCTTCATAGCACTTCTCCTCCTGCTTGTAGAATAAACATCTTTTACGACTTCTGTCCCGTTTTTTCCTTGGGCCGCTGCTCGAGATACTGGTCAATCGCCGAGAACAGCTTCTGCCGGGCCGTTTCCATGTCCACATTCTTCATCTGCGCGCCCGCCATGGTCATGTGTCCGCCGCCGCCCAGCGCCTCCATAATCACCTGAACGTTCATCGCCCCCATGCTCCGGGCCGAGAAGGATACACCTCCATCGTACTCATATAAAACAAACGACGCCGTCACATCATTGATGCTCAAAAGCTCATCCGCCGCCTGTGGCGCAATCAGCTTGATGTCCTCGGTATACTCTCCGCCGGCAACAGCGCAACCCCGGTAAATCTCCGCCGAGGATACCAGCCGGGTTTTTTTCTGATAGCTGTCCATCGAGTTGGAAAAAAGCCCTCTGACCTCTATGGTATCCGCACCCTGCTTGCGCAGATAGGCTGCCGCCTCAAAGGTCCGCACCCCGGTTTTCATCACAAAATTCTTGGTGTCCAACATAATGCCGGACAAAAGAGCCTCCGCCTCCAGCTTGCCGATCTTTACATGATCGCCGAAATATTGCGCCAGCTCCGTAACCATTTCCGAGGCGGAGGAAGCGTACGGCTCATGGTAGAAGATCACCGCGTTGTCAATATGCCCTACCATCTTGCGGTGATGGTCGATGACAATGACCGTCTTGCAGGCGCCGTATACCTCCCGGGATTCCAAGATATGCGGCAGATGGGTGTCCACCACAATCAAAAGCGTTTTCTTTCCGATTAAATCCATGGCAAATTCCGGCTCGACAAACGCGTCTGTATACCCGTTTTTTTCCAGAAGATCATATAAAGGGGCCGCCAAATTTTTTCGCCGGTTTAAAACAATCGACGCCGGCTTGCCCATCTGCCTGACCGCCCGATACATGCCCACAGCGGAACCTAAACAGTCCAAATCGGCAAACTGATGTCCCATGATCAATACGTTTTCCGCGGTGCCGATCAACTCCGCAATGGCCGAAGCCATAATCCGGGTTTTGACCTTGGTCCGCTTCTCCACCCCCTTAGAGGTGCCGCCGTAAAAGGCAAAGCTGCTGCCGGACTTAATCGCCACCTGGTCGCCGCCGCGGCCCAGCGCCATCTCCAGCGCCTGCCGGGCCATTTTTTCGCTTTCCTGCAAGCTGGCTGCCCCTTGGCCAATACCAATGGACAGGGTCGACGGCACATTGTCGCTTAAAGAGACCTGCCGGACCTGATCCAGAATGTCAAACCGCCGCTCGATCATCTTGCGCAGCTGCCGTTCCTCGGCCACGATCAAAAAGCGGTCCCGGTCCAGCCGCCGCAGTAGACAGTTCCCCTGGGCCATGTAATTTTCAATAATCGTCTCCAGCTGGCCAATGGTCTGGGCTTTTTCGCTCTCCTTTGCGTCCTGCATAATCTCCTGATAGTTGTCAATGACCACAATTCCCACCGACGGACGGGATTCCTTGTACTCAAACATATATTTTTTCAAGGTCGTGTCGTCGATTAAAAAATATACGCTTACCGGCGCGCCCTCCTGCGACACAACGGCGCTTACATGTACCGTGTATAGCTTGTTTTTATACCGAATCCCATTGCCTTGCACCCGGCTCGGGTCCGCCGGATCCGCCCCAGCTACAATGTCCGAAACCGGTGCGCCGAACAGATCCTCTCCCTGTAGCACATCATCCTTGCACCTGCGGTTATACCAAACAATCCCACCATCTTTGTCCGCTACCAAAATGGGAAAAGGAATGTTCTCCAAGCTCTCCCGGCGGGTCAGGGTCAGATTGTCGCTGAGATAGGATAAAAAAGCGTACATGTCCTGCTGAAAGCCCCGCAGCTTGAACAGCACATACATCGTTACACAGATGAGCAGCAGCGCCTCCAGATAAAACAGATAGATGTTGACAAAGGCGGATAAGAGGGTCAATAACGCGCCAAGAGCCAATGGCGCCGTCAAAACAGGTCTGAGCCACCAATATTTTTTCTCCATACTGCTGCTCCTTTTGTAAAAATCCAGTCAAAAGTATCTGTCATCTTTTGCGGAGGGTCCCTTGGTGACCGCATTTCCGCAGATTTTCCGGCCACTGTATGACCGGCTACAATCGGTCCCTTTTTCCCTTAAAGATGGAAAAAGGACCCTGCAAATCATAGAATAAGCTGTTTTCAGCTATTACACCACAAGCGCAAAGCGCGTCGTGGTATAATCGGCCTTGCCCGTAGGGCGGCCATTAAAATCCAGTATAATAGCTGTTTTCAGCTATTATAGCGTGATCGGGCCGTAAGGCCCTTACTTTTTTCGCGTAAGGCGCAAAGCGCCCAAGCACATGCATAAATGTTCTCTCAGGCATCGGAAATCTTTGATTTCCGCATAGGCCGTGAGGTTATTACACCACAAGCGCAAAGCGCGTCGTGGTATAATTGGCCTTGCCCGTAGGGCGGCCATTAAAATCCAGTATAATAGCTGTTTTCAGCTAT
>CAJUMG010000012.1:50381-71713 GCA_910587335.1 uncultured Oscillospiraceae bacterium | reverse complement strand
CTAATGAAAGTGATATATTCTCTGCTTTTGTTTGCACCCTGTCTGTCAGCGTTATTGATAAGCTGTTGTGTATACTTCCTTATCACTATTAACCCTGGGAAAAGCACGTTTTTTTTAACCGATTTTGGGGTGATTTTAGGTGTTTTTATCCCCTAAAATGAACGACTGTACGGTCGGCAAAAACAGTGGTTTCGAATTGCGATCGATTCATTGGCTATTTTTTTCGATCTCCCGAAATTGCCTAATGCTATTTTGAATGACGATCTGATCCATCGTCCAGCCCCAGATAGGATGTCGGCGGTCGTTGGCAGAAATCTGCCGGTTAATCGCCCTTGCAAGATTCTCAGAAGGCTGGTACCGATACAAATCCACCATGGCGGGCAAAGCGGAAACGGATAAATCCTCCAGATAGCGGCAATCTACCTTGGCCTCTACCTGGCCGCCCAGATAGGCGTTTACGTTGTAACGGGCCACAAAGCCGTTTAAAGGGAACAAAGATAAAAAGCAGATCATACAAATAACGGCGACGCCGGTGCATTTGGCCAACGGAAAGCGGTGGAAAAGGCAACGCGCTGCCAAAAACAAAAAGCAGATTCCGGCGGTGACCATAAACCACAGAGTCAGTGCCCGCTTGACGCTCAGGCCATAGACACCCACATATAAAAGCATCCGTTTGACGGCGGAAGCCAGGATAACGCCGCCCCCGAGGCTTAAAAGCAGCAGCTCCAGCCGGATGGTCCGGTAAAGGCCGGAACGGTCGGTTTTACAAAAGGCCATGGCGAATAAGGCAATGGCAAAGATTAAAAACAGAGAAAAGGCCAACTCAAAAAATCCCTGGCGGGCGTATTCGGCATAGGTATATCCGCCGGGCAAGCTCCCTTTTTCTCCGCCGAATAGGTAGGCGAATTGGACGAGGGTAAAGGCCAGTACAGACAGGTCGATTAAGCCTAAAAAGGGAATGGCGAACAGCGGATCCAGAAAACGTTTGCAATGGACCGGATTGGTGGCTTTTGGCAGCGCGCCCCGGCAATACAGCAGCATTGCCGCCAGAAAGATACCACCCAAAAATCCAAGCAGCAGGTCGGTAAACAAATGTCCCCAATCCAGCCGAAGCCACTGAAAGAAATTTCGCAGTCCGATGCGGAAAACAGCATCGGCACTGGCGAACAAGTACAGCAAAAGAATGACCACCGGCAAGGCGCACAAAACGCCCAAAAAGATCGTCCAAAAGTTTTTGGACTGTTTTCCCTCTTTACGCCGTCCGCTCATGACCAGGAAGGGAAAGTCCAGGAAGGACAAGGGGCCGTCTACCAGCCTTCCCCACAGGGCGCAGAAGGATTCCCAGGAGAAAAGGGGCCGGCAGGAAAGTCCGCTTAAAAGCGCGGTTTGGGCTGCCAACAGAAAAAGAAGGGCAGGCACGGTGATAAAGTAGGTGGACTGGTTTACCGACAGGCAAAGTCCGATGACAATTGCCATGACGGGAAGGGTAGACAGCAGGGCGGCAGGGGTAAAGTGTTTTCCCTTTTCATGAAAATACCAAAAACAAAATGCGTAATAGATGCCGGTCAGGATCAGGGCAGAAACGCCCAAATTTCCCCACAGGATCATTTCGGTGAAAAGCATACAGAACAAAATAGAGAACAGCACCGCCATGGACCCTTTGCCCGTCAGGCTTTTTTGGGCCAAATGCTGATAATCCGCCCGCATTTTACGCGGAAGGGGCAGATAGTATTTCGGTGTGGAAGCAGGTTCCGAAGAAGGGGACGCAGAAGAGGGAGAAGCGCTGGCGGCGGCCGGATTTTGACCGGCCGCGTTCACAGCGCCAGAGGCAAAAGCGGGTTGGGGACCGCTTTCGCCGGAAGGGGGAACGGCTGTTTTTTCCTCTGGCGGCGGGGAGACGGGTTTTTGCTGCGGTGTAGAAGGGCCCGCCGGATCATGGTTCGGCGTAAAGGGATACGCCGGCCCCGCGGGAGGCTGGTACAGGGGCGGCAGCTGTCCGGGCCGGCCAGCCGGGGGAATATAGACCGGTGGTTTAGAAGAGGAAAACGGATGATTTTCTACAGGCTTTTGGTTCATTTGATCTCCTCCTGTTGTTCGGTATTTTCCGTATATGCCAGCAGGTCGGCCGGCTGGCATTGCAATGCGCGGCACAGAGCCTCCAGCGTGGAGAAACGGACGGCTTTCGCCTTGTTGTTTTTTAAAATGGACAGATTGGCCAGGGTAATTCCCACCTGATCGGCCAGCTGGGTAGCGGAGATCTTCCGCTGCGCCATCACAACATCCAGGTTAACAATAATCGGCACAGGGGCACCTCCTTAAATGGTCAGGTCGTTTTCTTCTTTATAAAGGGCGGCCTGCTTTACCAGCTCGGATAAAACCAGCGCCAGCGAGGATAAAAACAAGAAAGCCAATCCAAGCATTGGCGCCAGAAGGGAAGGAACAATGCCTAATAGGAACAAAATCCCCACGATCAGGCAGCAGACCGAGACAGTTTTGACCCGACGGGCATTTTCCAAGGAAAAAGGGCTGCCGCTGTTGACATTTACAAGGATTTTTCGAAGCTGCCAGATAACCAGAAGGGCCATAACGGCAGAGGGGTAAAGCACCAGCAGAATTCGGATATAATCGGAGCCCAGGTCCTGCCAGTAGATCCGGCCATAATAGTCCAGGATCCAGGGGAGAGCGACTGAGACGACCAGTCCGGCAAAAAGCAGCAGCCAGCAGAGCTTCTCCAGAAGAGAAACCAGGCTGCGCCGGCCAATGATGCTGATTTTCATACGGATTCTCCTTTTTGTCTGTTTTCTATAGAATAGCACAAATTTTCTGTTTGTCAATAAAAATAGATCGAAAATCAATTGTTTTTTATTGAATTTCAGATTTTTGCAAAATTTACAGAATAGAAATGTTCTTTTTGAAAGGACGGTGGTATAATAACCATATGCTGGTTATTATACCAAGATTTAAATGGCCGCCTTACAGGCATGGCCAATCCTATAAAATTCTCCGGCCTTTTTGCGGCGGGAGAGGCTGGGAGGCAAAAATATGAAGTGGCTGGATAAGCTGGAACGCAGATTCGGGCGGTTGGGAATTCCCAACCTGATGCTGTATATTGTCGTCACCGTTGCGGCGGTATTTATTGGCGATGTCATTTTTTCGGTGCAAGGGACCAGCCTTAGCGGCTATCTGGCCTTGTTTACCCAGGCGGCGATGCATGGGCAGTTCTGGCGGTTTATCACCTTTATTTTTGTGCCGCCCACCACTTCGATCATCTCTTTATTTTTCTTTTTGTATTTTTACTATTTTTTGGGGAGCACGCTGGAACAGGTTTGGGGAACCTTTCGGTTTAATCTATACTATCTGGTGGGGATCATCGGTGCGATCATCGCGGCGTTTTTCACCGGATTTGGCACCAGCACCTATTTGAATCTGTCGTTATTTTTGGCGTTTGCCTTTTTGTTTCCGGATCACGAGATTCTTTTGTTTTTCTTTTTGCCCATCAAGATGAAGTATCTAGCTTATGTTGACTGGATTTTGTTTGCCATCCAGCTGATTTTTGGGGACTGGCCCACACGGGCGGCGATTATCGCCTCGCTGACCAACTTCTTTTTGTTCTTCGGCGGCGATCTGATTCGTTTTATCCAAAATGAAAGGCGGTACGGCGCTCAGCGGCGGAATTTCCGCAGGGAAATGAAAAAAAATCAGGATCGTTACTGGTAAAACAGAAGTTTTTGCATCAAAAAATAGGCAAAGCCCTTTGGACCAAAAGTCCAGAGGGCTTTTCATTTTTGTATAGGAGATGTAAAAGTAGCATTAGACAAGACGGGGTCATAAGATAAAAAGGGCCCGAATTTACGATGCAAAAAGCAAGCGCGGTCAGCCCTTCGGTGGCTGTCACAGCCCATGAACAGCCGGAGGGCGAAAGGCTGTGCATCAGATAAGCGCCATGCCGCGCCAATCGGCGCGGCATGGATTGCATCGAAATTTTATTTTTTGTAAATTTCCTCTTTGACCCGGGCGAGCTCCGCGGGAATGTCAATGGACTGGGGGCACTTATCGCAGCAGACCCGGCAGCCGACGCAGGCATCCGCCCGCGCGCCGGCAGGAATCTCTTCATATTTTTTGCGGACCTGCTCCATTGTATGGTGGCTGGCCCGGTAGTTATAGGCGGCGAAAACCGCGGGGATATCTACGCCGGAAGGACAGTCCATACAATAGCGGCAGCCGGTACAGGGAACGGTGGGGATAGAGTTTAACGCTTCGATCGCCTTGTCGATGGTCTGCGCCTCGCTTTGGGACAAGGGAGGCAGGGTGTTAAACAGGGTGACATTTTCCACAAACTGCTCTAGTGAAGAGGAGCCGGTCAGCACCACCTTGACATTGGGTTTGGACAAAAGCCACTGGTATGCCCAGGAGACCATAGAACGCTCCGGCGCGGCATTTTTAAAAACTTCCTGCGCGTCGGGTGTTAAGGTGGCAAGATAACCGCCGCGCACCGGCTCCATGACAAAACAGGGGATGCCCTTATCCTCCAGCACCTGGTAGAAGCTTTTGGCGTCCTGTTTTTCCCAGTCCAGATAGTTTAGCTGTAGCTGGACAAAATCCCAGTCGGCGGCTTCCACCATCTCTTTAAGCAGGGGAAGGTTGCCATGGAAGGAAAAACCAATCGCTTTGGCGGAGCCCTCCGCCTTTTTTTTGCGAATAAAGTCAAGGGCGCCCAGATCCTTAGCCATTTTCCAATGTTCATCGTTCATAGAATGGATAAAATAAAAATCGAAATACTCGGTCCGGCAGCGCTGGAGCTGATCTTGGAAGATTTTTTCCATATCCTCCGGCGTTTTGCAGTACCAAAGGGGCAGCTTATTGGTCAGAAAATAGCTTTCCCGAGGATATTTCGCAAGGGCTTTCCCCAGAAAATACTGGGATTCTCCCTTATGGTACATATAGGCGGTATCGAAATAATTGACGCCGTTTGCCATGGCGTAATCTACGATTTTTTGGGCGTGGGCGTAATCAATGGTATCTTGATCGGTAGGCAGGCGCATACAGCCAAGTCCCAGCTGGGGAACGCTGACGCCAAGCTTTTCCAACAATTGGTGTTTCATTCGCTTTTCCGTCCTTTCTATGTTGGCAGAGGTAAAGGTTTTTAGATTTTCCAATTATACCATGAAACAGAAGACTTTGCAAACGGCCAAGAGCTGCTCTGCCGCCGAACCGTCCAGATGGTAAAGGGAAAAATCTTTACAGGATGAGGTACAGCAGGAAAAAATCTTCAGGGGGATATGACCAAATTGTTAAATTGCCGCATTTTATTTGACCTTTTTCGACAGATGATTTAAAATAATACCTGTATTATGCCTAGCGTCGGGAAAGCAGGTCGGATATATTCGGCTGTCCGGTAAAGGATTGGGCTTATTTTTAATTAGGAAACGACAGCAAACGGATGGGTTTTCTTTTTGATGCGGCGATACAAATCCAAAGGTCCTAAGACTATGGGAGATTTTGTATGATACAGATTGCACCCTCTTTGCTATCCGCAGATTTTTCTCGTCTGGAGCAGGAAGCTGCTGATATTGAAGCCGGCGGCGCCCAGATGCTCCATCTCGATGTGATGGACGGCCATTTTGTGCCGAACATTTCTTTCGGTCCTGGGGTGATTGCGTCGCTGCGGCCCAAAACGCGGCTGTTTTTTGATGTACATTTGATGATCAGCGACCCGCTTTTCTATCTGCCTGCTTTTGTAAAAGCGGGAGCGGACATGATCACCTTTCACTATGAGTCGGATGCGGATGTGGGGAAGACCATCGAGGCGATCCGGAGCTCGGGCGTAAAGGTAGGGGTCGCGGTGAAGCCGGGGACGGAGATTGCGGTGCTGGAGCCGTTTTTGCCGCTTTTGGACATGGCGCTGGTTATGACGGTAGAACCGGGGTTTGGCGGTCAGCGGTTTATGCCGCAGATGATGCCGAAGGTGGAGTACCTGCGCCGGTGGGCCGATGAAAACGGCCGGCCGCTTTGGGTGCAGGTAGATGGCGGCATTGATGCGGTTACGGCAAAAACGGCGGCGGCGTCCGGGGCGGATGTGCTGGTAGCCGGGTCAGCGGTTTTTGGCGCTGAAGATCGGGCAAAGGCCATCGGCGCCATTCTGCAAAGCGCCGGCGGGGTGTTTTAGCGGTTTTGCGGCGGTCTGCCTGGACTAGGGTGAAATGAGGAAGACGCTTTTTTCGATTAAATATAGAAAGGGTGAAGTGGGTGGCTGGAATTTTTACCCGCGGAATCATTTTAGAGCAGCAGAAAGAGCCGGCGCTGCGCCGGAAGCTGCGTACATTTTTTAATTCCAATTATGCCAATATGCTATTCGAAAGCGATCTCCCCTGCAATGGGGCGGATCTTTTTGGCGAAGAGATTATCGAAATCGCGCGGCTGGCCCACATCGTGGATGAGCGGGACGGCATGTTTTTGCATGAAAAGCTGGAAAAGGCCCGTCAGATGGAGGCACAGGTACTTGTGGGAGACGCCATTGACGACGAGCCATATGTATCCAGCCAGCTGAACCCGCTTTTGTTTTTGCAAAAGGAAGCGGGCGAAGGGCTGCGGCTAGCGGCCAAAGCGGTTGGCAATCCAAAGATTTATTTTGCCATTTACAAAAATTTAAGCGATATGGATTTAAAAATGAAGCTCCCGAAAAAGATAGAGGGGGTGGAGATTCGGCGGATTCATGGGCGATATCCGGCAGAATTTCGAACCATGGACGATTTTGACAGTCAAGGTCCGGCGGTACTGGTGGGGGTTTGCAGCCTGATTCACCTATACCGGGCGGTGTATGAACACCGGATGCAGTCCACCTGTTTTGTAACGGTGGCTGGGACCTGTGTCGCCAACCCGACGAATCTGGAGGTTTCCATCGGCATTACGCCGACACAGCTGTTTGAGCGGTGCGGTCTGGCGGAGGAGCCGGGGTATGTGATTGTTGGAGGCAGCATGACCGGCGAGATATGTCAGGACCCGGACAGCTATCTGGTGGGAACCATGTCCCGAGCGGTGCTGGCGCTGCGGGATGAGGAGAAAAAACGGCGATATCAGTGTGTGGGCTGCGGACGCTGTGCGGAGGTTTGCCCGGAGAACTTAACGCCTTTTTACATCAACCGCTATATTGAACGGGAGAAGTACGAGGAGCTTGCGTTTTACGATATTCACCGCTGTATTGGCTGTGGGACATGCTCCTACATCTGCCCGTCTAAAATAGATATTGCCGAGAACATTAAGCAGGCAAAAGCCGTGCTGAAGCAGGAACAGCGGAAAAAGGAGGCGGATGACGATGCCACAGTATGAACCGAAGGCTCCGTATGTACGAAATCGTGACTCTGCGTTTACCATCATGATGGACATGGTTGTTGCGATGCTGCCGCTATACTTTATGGCTTTTTACTTCTATGGCTCTCGGGCGCTGATGTTGGGTTTGGTTTCGACCGCTGCTGCGGTGGTCAGCGATCTGGTTTGCGTTTTGTTGGAGGGGAAAAAGCCTTATTTTCGGGATATCTCTGCGGTGGTCACCGGTATGCTTTTGCCGCTGATGATGTCGGCCGCTACGCCCTATTATGTGGCGGTATCCGCCTCGGTATTTGCGATTGTGTTTGTCAAGCATGTGTTCGGCGGCGTTGGTCAATGTGCTTTTAATCCGGCCGCTGCGGGCTTTGCTTTTGCTGTGGCCTGCTGGCCTGTCCAGATCTTTTCTTACCCTGCGCCCTTTTCGGCGCCGGGCGCGTTTGGCTCAGCCGCGGAGGGACTTTCCAGCGGCCCGGCCTGGAACCTGTTTCAGGGAGGGGTTCCGACCAACGACATTTTGGATCTTCTATTGGGGAAATTTCTGGGGCCGATGGGTTTGACGAATATTTTGGTGTTGGTCACCTGCCTGTTTTATCTGCTGTTTCGCGGCGCCATCAGCTGGCAGGCGCCGGCGACATTTTTGGGCCTGATGGTGCTGACGGCGCTTTTGTTTCCGCGGATTCCGGAGACGGGGCCGATGTCGCTAGTATATGAGGCGACCACCGGCATGTGGGTATTCGGGGGAATCTTTTTGCTGGGCGAACCGGGAACGCTGCCCAAACGATCCAGTTCGCGGCTGCTTTATGGTGCGCTGGCGGCGGTGTTTACTGTTTTGTTCCAGCGGTTTGGCCGGGTGGAGCAGACCTTTGTTTTTGCTTTGCTTTTGACCAATGTATTTGGCTTTACATTAGATCGTTGCAGCGAACGGCTGCTTCGCCGGTTAAGGAGGGTTTATCTTGCGACCAGAACAAAACTCAGCGAAAAGAAATCTGCGCAAAGGGCTTGATCTGATCTTTGTCCACAATCCGGTGCTGATTACGGGATTGGCCCTGACGCCGGTGATCATGGGGAGCTTTACGGTGAAAAACGGCATGGGCCTTTCGCTGGTATTTGGGATGGTCACGATCCCGGTGCTGGTGCTCGCCTCGTTTTTGGGTATGCTGCCGGAAAAAGTTCCGCAGTATGTACGGACCATCGCCTGTGCGGTATTGGCCGCGGTGATGCTGATTCCGGCCCGGATTTTGGCCGGTGGAATCGCGCCGAATCTGTTTGATTCTTTGGGCATGTATTTTTCCATGGTAGCTTTGAACACGGTATGGCTGGTGTGCGCGCCCTCCTGCCAGAAGAAAAAGCCCCAATGGGCTTTATGGGATGGGGTTTGCCACAGCTTGGGATTTTTGGTTTGTACCTTTTTTATTTCATCGGTGCGGGAGCTTTTGGCCTATGGCACATTCTGGGGGAATTCCACGGTGCTGTCGATTAAATTTCCGGCGGCGGCCTATGCGTTTGGTGGGTTTATTATCGTTGGAGTGGCGGCGGCGGTATTGCGCTGGGGAGCGGATCGCACCCGCGATATTACCAGGCTGGTCCGCCGGCAACAAAAGAAATGGAGGATGGGCAGATGAACAGCTTAATTGGCGTTTTTACCCTGCTTTTAACGGCGCTTACGCTGCAAAATGCCGTTTTTTCCCGTGCGTTGGATATTACGCCGCTGTTGGCCATCCCTTTTGAAAAAAAGAGCCTGCGGCTGTTTGGATTGGTATTGACCGGTGTAAGCACCATAGCGTCGCTGCTGGCGGGACTTTTGAATCCGCTGATGGGGAGCTGGAAAAACGTTCAATATCTCCGCCCGGTATTGTATATTATCCTGCTGGCGGTTCTATATGGCATTGTTTGTCTTGTGCTCGACTGGAAAAAACGGGACTGGCTTCGGGACCATAGCGCGCTTTTGACAGCGGCATTTTTTAACTGCGCGGCCTACGGCGCCATGGCGCTGACGGTGTATGCCGGCTACAACTGGTTAGAGTCGGCGGTGTCCGGTATGGGGATTGGACTTTCCTTTCTTTTGGCGGTATTTTTGCTGGAGCAGGGAAAGCGCTGTATGAGCATCTGCAATATTCCCAAAGCTTTTCAGGGACTTCCGGCAGAGCTTGTCTATGTGGGACTGATTTCCCTATCCTTGTACGGTTTGGTAGGACATCAGCTGGCTGCATAAAAAAGGGGAATAAATAGGACAGAACAAGGGTAAGCTTTGTATAGAAAGACATCGAAACCGAGGGGTGAGCGATTTGGCAAAAGGGCAGAAGAAAATCAAACGGTATAATCGGATTTATGGCGGTCGCAGCACCCTGTCTAAGGTGATGAGCGTTGTGCTGACCGTTGTGATCCTTTCTGGCGTTGCCTGTCTAGGTTGGGCGCTATATGAACCAGTTTCTCAGTTTTTGTCCGGTACCATGCAGGTGCCGGAGGATAATTCGTCGCAGGACAGTCTGTCAGAGACGGAAACATCGCTTCCTGAGCAGCTGCCGGAGAGTCCGCCGCCCGTTATACTGGATCTTTCTCAGGTGAGGGGAGCCTATCTGCCCGTTTCCGCCTTACAGGATATTCTGCTTTTGAGTCAGACAATGGACCGCTTGAAAGAGCAGGGGATCAACGCGATTTTGATCGACGGGAAAAATGCCCGGGGCCAGGTGCTGTATCAGTCGGCCAATCAAACGGTGGCGGAGGTTGCCGCCCAGGTTCCCGAGGCGGTGAATTTAGAGCAGATTACGACCTTGGCAAAAGCAAAGGATATGATCGTGATTGCGCGGATTTATGCTTTCCGGGACCCGATTTGCTCCTCCATCAACAAAAAAGCGGCGGTGAAATACCAGAATACAGAGATGCTCTGGCTGGACAATTCCCTGGAGTACGGCGGGAAAAGCTGGTTGAATCCCTATTCGGAGCTGGCCCAGATGTATATTGCGGATTTGTCTTTGGAATGTATTCGTCTGGGGTGTACCGCAGTCATGCTGGACGGGGTACAGTTCCCCACCGGTTATAGTCTGGACCTGGCCGGATATGGGGTACAGACCAAAACCCGTCAGCGGGTTTTGTCCGATTTTGTACAGGATATGGAAGAGCTTTTACAGGAAAATGACGGGGTTTTGCTCTATGCTTCGTCCTCCACCGCAATGCTGGGGATGGAACCCTCTTCCTATGAATCCGGCGGTTTAACCTATCCGATACAGAATTTTTGTCCGGATATAAGGCCAGCTTCCTTTACAGAGGAGCTGCGGCCGGAATCGCTGACAATGGCCGACCCGTTGGCACAGCCTTTTGACACGGTAAAAGCGGTATGTGCGCAGCTTCAGAAAAAAGGGACGGACAAAAGCTTTCTGCCGCTGCTGCAGGCGTATACCGTGCCGTCGTCCGCGCTGGAATACACGGCAGAACAGATCGCCGAGCAGATTGAAGCGTTGGCGGAATGCGGTGTAACAGGGTATATTCTCTACAATGAGCAGGGTAATTATGCCTTGTCGTAACGGCAAAAGAAAAATGGCAAAAATCAGGCGGCATCGGTTTTGGGGAACCATGCCGCCTTTTGGATTGCGGGAAGATTTGTAAGAGGCTTTGCTTTTAAAGAGAAAAACCGACAGAATGGAGAGGGAGCATGTACGATGTTATCATAATTGGCGGCGGTTCTGCGGGGAGCACTGCGGCAAAGGCTTTGGCGGAAAAAGGAAGTCGGGTGCTTTTGGCGGAAAAGGAAGAGCTGCCCCGGTACAAGTCCTGCTCTGGCCAGCTGATTGGGAAGACGCTGGAATTGGTGCAGTCTTATTTTGGGGAGCCAGTCCCAATATCGGCGACATGTGAGCCGGCAAAGAGCATGGGAATGGCGTTTACCAACGACAAGGGGCGGCTCTTTCGGTTTGAGCAAAGGGGGCTGAATGTCTGGCGGAGCGCCTTCGACCACTGGCTTGTCCAAAAAGCCGCTGCATCAGGCGCACAGATCCGGGACGGGACGGAGGTTCTTTCCTGTGAGGAGAGCGAAAATTGTGTCAAGCTGACGCTGCAAAAAAGCGGCGAAATCTACGAGGAAAAGGCGGGCTATGTTCTGGACTGTGAAGGTGCGGCAGGGGTCATCAGGCAAAAGCTGGGCAAAGGCAGGCGGCCCAAAATCATCACCTATCAGGTGTATTGCCAGGGCAGCGCCAATCTGGACGATCGGTTTTTTCACGCCTATTTGCAGCCGGGATTATCAGAGTATGACGCGTGGCTGAACTGGAAAGACCAGATGCTGGTCATCGGCGTAGCGGTTCAGGACGGACGAAAGGCAGAAGCGTATCATCGGGCTTTCACCGCTTACTTAAAAGAAGAACACGAGCTAAAAATCGAAAAGCAGCTGGGGGTTGACAGGTGGATTATGCCGCAGGTTCTGCCGGGCTGCCCCATTGATTATGGCGATGGCCGCATTCTGTTTGCGGGAGAAGCAGCCGGTTTTCTCAATCCCATGGGGGAGGGGATTTCCGCCGCAATGGAAAGCGGATACTTGGCGGCACAGGCGGTTGCGGCGCATTTTGCGGATCCGCGGTTGGTGGTGAAAGCCTACCGGGAAAGTGCAGAGCCGCTTGCTTATTATATGAAGCGGCAATGGAATTTGGCCGCGGGATTGTCAGAGGCCTTTGGGGACATGCGGTTATAGATTTTTGCCAATTAAAAAAGCGATGGGTTTTTCCCATCGCTTTTTTGCTGGTTTTTGAAGGGCTATTCCTCCATTTGGCGGCCGAGAAAAGAAGCGGCGGCGCTGATAAGCTTGACATCCGCTTCGGCGGCGGAAGAGGTGGCATCCTCTTTTAAATACATGACCGCGCCACAGACATCTCCGGCGGACAGAATAGGCGAAGCCGCCAGAGCCAACCGGTCAGAGCCTTCTACCGGCTGCAGCTTGCCGCCATCAGCGGCGGTCAGGGTGAAACTCTGCCGCGCTTCCATCAATTCTTCCAAAGAGGGGGAGACCCGGCGTTCCAACAGCTCCTTTTTAGGCAGTCCGGAAACGGCGACCACATGATCCCGGTCACAGATTACAACCGGATAACCGCCGGTTTTATGCAGTACGTCGGCATAAATGCCGGCGAATCCGGACAGTTCACCGATCGGAGAATATTTTTTGAAAATAACCTCTCCGTCATTATCGGTATAAATTTCCAGCGGATCACCCTCGCGAATGCGCATTGTCCGCCGGATCTCTTTTGGGATGACGACCCGTCCCAGATCATCAATACGTCTGACAATTCCAGTGGCTTTCATATTTAAAGTTCCTCCGTACATTTTTTCTTTGCCTTTTTGGCGTTATGTGGGATATTTTTGTTTTAAAAAAGATGAAAACAGATACCAGACTATGCGCTGGGGGTTATCCGGCGGTATGTCTGAACGCTGGCGTCAAAAATCCCTTAATCCTATTGTTTACCATTATGGGGTGATTATTCTCTTTTGTTTGTCCTGATTTTTTCCGCATCCGCCTGGATTTTCCGTCCCTTTTGGCAGATGCCGGATTCTTTTTTATTTTGGGATTTTTCTTTGTTGTTATACGCCCAAAAACAGAAAAAGGCAAATTTTTTGCGCCTGATCCGGTTTTCCGGCAGGCGCAAAAAATGAATAGAATCTTTGCTGTACGGATTTGGATTGCTGCCAAAATGGGAAATCTGCTTTTAAAACAGCTGAATAGCGCCCAGCAGCCCATAGGATCCGACGGTCATAATAATTCCAGCGGCCAACACGCCGAGAAAGATCATGGGAAAAGCTTGGCGCATTTTCATATTCAAAAAGGTGGCGGCCAGAACGCCAGTCCAAGCGCCGGTTCCCGGCAGCGGGATGGCCACCAGCAAAAACAGACCCCATTTGGCGTATTCGTTGATTTTTCCGGCTTTTTTGACCAGCTTTTCCTCGTACCAATGGGCCGGCTTAGAAAGAAGCGGGACGGTTTTCAGCCAGTCCAGAATTTTGCGGCCGAAAAGCAGCAAAAAGGGTACGGGGAACATATTGCCGATGACGGATATGGCCAAAACCTCGAACCAGGGCATACCTAAGGTAGCGCCTAATGGCACGGCGCCGCGCAGCTCGACAATGGGGACCATGGAGATGACAAACAAAGCGAATTCATTGCCAAAAAAGGTAAGCGCGTTAAAAATGGTTTCCAAAATTGAGTCTCCTTTACAGAAAATGTGCAGAAACAGAAAGTCCGGATGTTTGCGGTTTTCCAGCTGCTCTATATTTAAAATAGACGAAACAGGAAAAACAAAGTCTTCGGGAAAACGAAAATTCTTCGAATTAAAAAAAGACGGTAAAAAATAAAAGAGCCTGTCCGGCAAGATCGCCACAGACTCTTTTATTTTACCAAACAAATAAGAAAAAGAAAAGTCTATTTTTCTTTTTCTTCCATCAGCCGGCACAAAACAGCGGAGAAGGAGGCGGGATCCTCCGGCAGCATTCCTTCTCGCAGAAGCGCTTGACCATACAAAAGCTCGGCATAATCGGCCAGGGTTTCTTTATCCTTTGCAAAAAGATTTTGGAGGGTGGGGAAAAGAGGATGATCCGGGTTCAGCTCCAACACCCGCTCGGCCTTGACCTTTTGCTCACCGGGCATAGCGCCCAGCACCCGTTCCATCTCCAGCGACACCTGCCCCTTGGCGGTCAGGCAACAGGCGGTGCTTTTTAACCGGGAGGAGAGCCGGACTTCCGAAACCCGGTCCCCCAATGCGTCTTTCAAAGCGCCCAACAGGTCGCCGTTTTCCTCCTGCTGTTTTTTGGTTTGCTCCTTTTCCTCTTCGGTATCCAACCCCAGATCCTCTGACGAGACGGAGCGGAACTCCTTTTCCTTATAAACCGGCATCACCTTGGTGACGAATTCGTCTACATCCTCGGTGAAATACAGGATTTCGTAGCCTTTATCCTTGACTAGTTCCGCTTGGGGAAGCTGGTCGATACGCTCCAAAGAATCGCCGCAGGCATAGTAGATATACTTTTGCCCTTCCGGCATCCGGCCGATATATTCTTCTAAAGTGGCAAGCTTTTTCTCGTTAGAGGAGTAGAAAAGCAGCAGATCGCCCAGCAATTCGCTGCTGGCGCCAAAGGAGGAATACAGTCCGTATTTGATCTGGCGGCCAAAGCCCTTCCAGAAGGTTTCGTATTTTTCCCGATCATTTTTTAACATGGACAAAAGCTCAGACTTGATCTTTTTTTCCAGTCGGGATTCGATCAGCTTTAGCTGCCGGTCATGCTGGAGCATTTCCCTGGAGATGTTCAAAGAGAGATCCTGTGAGTCTACCAGGCCGCGGACAAAGCTAAAGCAGTCGGGCAGAAGGTCGGCGCATTTATCCATAATGAGCACGCCGCTGGCATACAGCTGAAGGCCCTTTTCAAAGTCCCGGCTGTAGTAGTCAAAGGAAGGCTTTTCCGGGACGAACAGCAGCGCGTTATAGGTAGAGGCGCCCTCGGTAGAGCTGTGGATCACCCGAAGCGGATCGGTATAATCAAAGAATTTATCCTTGTAAAACTGGCAGTAATCCTGATGGGAAACCTCGCTTTTATTCTTTTTCCAGATAGGGACCATGCTGTTGAGGATTTCGGTCTCGGTATAGGATTCATATTCATCCGAGTCCTCTTTTTTGCGGCTTTTGGTTTTTTCCATTTTGATGGGATAGCGGATATAATCCGAATACTTTTTGACTAAGCTTTCGATCCGGTACGGGTCGAGAAACTCGTCGTAATTTTCCTCGTCCGAGCTTTCCTTGATTTTCAGGATGATGTTGGTGCCGTGTCCATCTTTTTCGGCAGGGGAAACGGTATATCCCTCGGAGCCCTTGGACTGCCAGCACCAGGCGCTGTCCCCCTGATAATTGCGGCTGACCACCTTTACCTCGTCGGCGACCATAAAGGCGGCATAAAAGCCAACGCCGAACTGCCCGATAATGTCGATATCCTCTTTGGCCTCGTTTTCCTTTTTAAAGGCCAGGGACCCACTTTTGGCAATGGTGCCCAGGTTATTTTCCAGCTCCTCCTTTGTCATGCCGCATCCGTTGTCCGATACGGTCAGAATGCGGTTTTCCTTATCGATGGAAAGGAAAATGGAAAAATCATCCCGGGAAAGACCGGTGATATTTTCGCTCAAGGCCCGGTAATACAGCTTGTCAATGGCGTCGCTGGCGTTGGAAATGAGTTCCCGCAGAAAGATCTCTTTATGGGTGTAGATCGAATGGATCATCAAATCCAGCAAACGCTTGGATTCTGCTTTAAATTGTTTGGCTGCCATGGAATCATCTACCTCACTTACAATTTTAGCAATCTATACATTTGAGTGCTAAAACCAATCATAGTACATTCAAAGGACAAATGCAAGAGGGGGAAAAGAGAAAATTATGAACAAGCGGTAAATCTTTGTTGCATTGTACCAGAGGTTTTATTACAATAGAAACAGAAATGCGGAAAGAAGGGAAAATCGTGAAAAAAATTGGGTTTATCGGCATTGGTGTTATGGGAAAATCTATGGTGCGGCATTTAATGCGCCACGGATACGAGGTTTCGGTCTACAATCGGACCAAAGCAAAGGCGCAGGAGGTTATTGACGAAGGGGCCATCTGGCGTGAAAGCGCCGGCGCCTGCGCAAAGGATCAGGACGCGGTGATTACCATTGTGGGGTACCCCAAGGATGTGGAGCAGGTCTATTTTGGAGAGGACGGCATTTTGGAAAACGCCAAGCCCGGCGCTTATCTCATTGACATGACCACCACCAGTCCAAAGCTTTCTCAAAGGATTTTTGACAAAGCGCGGGAAAAAGGCTTACACGCGCTGGACGCGCCGGTTTCCGGCGGGGACACTGGGGCGAAAAACGGGACGTTGGCGATCATGGTCGGCGGGGAGAAGCAGGCGTTCGATGCGTGTCTGCCAATTTTTGAGGCGATGGGCAAAAATATCGTTTACCAGGGTCCGGCGGGCAGCGGTCAGCACTGCAAAATGGCCAACCAGATTGCCATTGCGGGGACGATTGCCGGGGTGTGCGAGGCCATTGCTTATGCGAAGGCAAAGGGACTGGATCCTGACGTGATGCTGGACACCATCGGGACAGGCGCGGCAGGGAGCTGGCAGCTGTCCAACAACGGGGCGCAGATTTTGAAAGGGAACATGGATCCGGGATTTTTTATCAAGCACTTTATTAAAGACATGGCCATTGCCGACGAAGAAGCCCAGGCAAAGGGGCTGAGCTTAGGGGTTTTGGCAGAGGCGCTGCACATGTATCGAGAGCTGGAGGAAAAAGGTCTGGGCGATTTAGGAACACAGGCACTAATCAAGTATTACGAGGATTGATGATACTGATAAAAAAGAGGACATTTCCAAAGAAATGTCCTCTTTTTTTCGAGATGTGTTAAGGCTTAATCGCCATACTTGTCCAGGTATTCCTCCAGGCAAATCCCTTCGGACATGATAATCTTTGCATGGTTGCTGCCTACATAGCGATAGTGCCAAGGCTCGTAGCTGATTTTTGTAATCGAGACCTTATCCTTTGGAAAGCGCAGAATAAAGCCGTATTCCGCACAGTGCTTTTGCAGCCATGCAAACTGATTGGAATTTTCAAAGCTTTCCTCCAGCGAGCACAAATCCGCCGCATAGCCCAGACAATGCTCCGAGGTGCCGGGGACGGCGACCCATTTTCCCGCCTCCACCTTGGCGTCTGCTTCGCTGTATCCCAAAGCTTTATATTCCTCTACTTTTTCATTATACAGTTCGGTCTGCCGCTCCAGGGTGCGATAGGCGGAGATGATCCACAGAGAAACGCCGTCGTTGGAGGCGGCCGCCTGCATCTTCTGCCAGGCCGCTGCCGCCCGGGTTTCCAGCTTATAATTGCCGCCAACGCTAACGACGGTGGGACTGTACCCCTCCGGCATCAGGTTGTCCGGATTGACCAAAAGCGGCATGGAGGCTTCATAATACGGATCGTCAGAATCCACCGGCGCGGACGAGCTCCCAGAGGAACTGGAAGCATTCTGCGAGGAAGAAGCACTAGAGCTTGCGGCGGAGCTGGAAGAATCCGACTCCTTAGAGGAATCGTCTGAGGAGGCATCGTCGACCGCATTCGTCTGAGAAGAAGGGTTGTCCGCCAAGCTGGATGAATCTGTCTTTTCACTTTGGGAGATGGATACAGCGCTAGAGGAATCGCTGTTCTCTTTATCACCGTCCAAAAATCCTTTGATTCCACTATAAATAAGGAAAATCAAGAGAATACCCAGCGCAATAAGACAGAAAAACGCAATGATTCGATTGCGCCGGACCTGGCGCCGGGTATACCGTCTGACTTTTTTCTTTTCCATTTACTTCGCCTTCCTATAAGCGGCGTCTACCGCCGATATTCAAAAAATATTCTATGCCCAAACGGGTAAAAAAACAAGAAAAATCCATTGGAAAATTCCCAACCATAAAAACCCTGATTCCGCTCATTTTGTAACAGAAGGGCGGAACTTTTTAACCAAAGCCGGAAAAACACGAAGGGAATCGTCTTTCAAAATACGAAAAAGATGAGGCCAAAAGCGGCGCCTGCTAAGGTGAATTTAAGGCTTTGCCGCCTGGGAACGCAGGATTTTCTCCATGGGTCTTCCTTTCGCCAATTCGTCCACCAGTTTATCCAAATATCGGATTTTTTGCATCAGTGGATCTTCGATTTCCTCTACACGGACACCGCATATAACGCCTTTGATCTGTGTGCAGTTAGGGTTGATACAGGGAGCCTCGCGAAAAAAGGTCCCGTAGTCAACGTCGCTGCCAAGCTGCTTTTCCAGCCCGGATAGGTCATACCCGGTCAGCCAACAAATAATCTCATCCACTTCCCGCTTTGTGCGGTTTTTCTTTTCTGCTTTCGAGACAAGCAGCGGGTAAACTTTTGAAAGCTTCATTGCGAATATTTTCTTAGGCTCCATTACATGTTTCTCCCTGTCGGTTTTTGTTGCTCTGATTGTACCACAGGCATTTGTCCGGCGCAAGGAGCGTTTGGAAAAATCGCTGGGAGGGCGAATCGGCGTTTTGGTCCTAAAAGGACCAAAGTCCGGACCGCAAAAGTAAGAAAAAAGAGGAGAAAACATATTTTTTCGGAGAAATTCGCGCTGTATTTCGTTGACATGGTTCATCGGGGTTTGATATGATAAATGTATACACTGAAAGGCTTTTGAGAAATGAACAAAGAGAGGGATACAAAATGGATGGAAAACGGTTCGTCAGGGTTTTCAAACAAGGTGGTCTCAGTTCGGATATGGAGATTTGGATGGATCGGGTCACCGGCGTCCACTACCTATACCGGCAAAATGGGTATTCCGGCGGACTGACGGTACTGGTGGATCGGGATGGAAAGCCGGTCATCGGCGGTCCGGAAGAATGGGAGTAAAGAAAGGGAAGCTTGTTTGTGCGTTTTGAATGGACAAGCTGGAAACAGGCTGAGGCAGAATTTTAAAAAGCGTTTTTGCCGCAAATATAACCTTTTGCAGAAGGGAGATCAACATGGAGTATTCTTTCCGTCCGCTGACAGGGGTGGATGTCCTTGCGATGGAGCCGATCCTGCGGGATGATGGCATGACGTTTGATCTAAACAGCTTATATGGCTTTTTTGGCGCGCCGAACACCTGCGCTTTCGGCGCTTTTGAAGGGGAACAGCTGGTGGGGATGGCCTATGCCTATCTGCTGCCGCGCCCTGACGGAAAGACGATGTTCTTTCTGTATTCTCTGGGGCTGCTGCCCGCTTGGCAAAACAAGGGGATCGGCACCCGGTTTATGTCCTGGCTTGCAGATTACGCCAGAGACATCGAATGTTCGGAGCTTTTTGTCATCACCGACAAAGGGAACCCCAGGGCCTGCCGAATTTATGAAAAGGCCGGCGGTAAAAATGACTACGAGGACGAAATTGTTTATGTTATAGATTTTGAAAAGGGGAACGGATAAAAATAGGCCTGTTCGCCGGGAAAAACCAGAAAAAAGGGTTGCATAGCGAAAAAAAAAGTGGTATACTAACATATGGAATAAGGATGGAAGATGAAAGAGTGGGTTTTCCCGCTCTTTCGTTTGTATAGGGGCTTTTTCTGTCTTTGCTGGGTAAAAAGCATTTTCGGCGGGGGATAGATACACAAAAGCCAAAGAAAGGAAGAATAGGATTTATGGCGTCGGACAAAAAAAATACAGTCGGCATTGTCACGGATTTGGTACAGCCGATTGTTGATGAGCTGGGGCTTCAGCTTTGGGACGTGCGGTTTGAAAAAGAAGGTTCCATTTGGTATCTGCGCGTTTTTCTTGACAAGGAAGAGGGGGTTAATATTGACGACTGCGAAAATGTCAGCCGGAGGCTCAGTCCGATTCTGGACGAGGTGGACCCCATCCCCCAAAGCTATACGTTGGAGGTATCCTCCCCAGGGATTGGCCGGGATCTGCGCCGTCCACAGCATTTTGAAGCGTTTATGGGCGCGGATATTCATGTGAGGCTGATCCGCCCGGTAGAGGGGGAACGGGATTTTATCGGCCGTCTGACCGGTTTTGGAGACGGAAAAATCACCCTGCTTTTAGATGAGGATTTGGAAATGACAGTGGGAATGGACGAAACAGCTTTCGTCCGTTTACAGGAAGAAATAGATATGGGAGGACTCAAGTGATGAACACCGAATTTTTTGAGGCGTTGGCCCTTTTGGAAAAGGAAAAGGGGATCCCCGCTGACTATCTGTTAGAAAAGATCAAGGCCGCCATTGCCATTGCGGTGAAGCGCGACTTTGGTGGGAGCGAAAACGGTCAGGTGGAGATTGATCCGGAAAAGGGAAAGTTTTCCGTGGCGATTCGCAAAACGGTGGTGGAGGCGGTGGAAAACCCCAATACCGAAATTTTGCTTAGCGACGCGTATAAGTATGATAAAAAGGCTCAAATTGATTCGACGGTGGACATTCCCTTGGAGACCAAGCAGTTTGGCCGCATTGCGGCGCAGGCTGCAAAGCATGTAATCCGCCAGGGTATTCGAGAAGCAGAGCGGGGACAGATGATGCAGGAGTTCCAAAGCCGGGAGCACGAGATCATCTCCGCGAAGGTAGTCCGCACCGATCCAGCTCGCGGGTCGGTGACGCTGGAAATAGGAAAATCGGAAGCGATGCTCACCCGTCAGGAGCAGGTACCGGGAGAGGAACTGCACGAGGGCGATCATGTCAAGGTATATGTGGTGGAGGTGGCGCCCACCGACCGGGGCCCGCGGGTGATGCTGTCCCGTACCCATCCGGGATTGGTTAAGCGGCTGTTTGAGATGGAGGTGCCGGAGCTGTATGACGGGACAGTGGAGCTAAAGGCCATTTCCCGGGAGGCAGGCTCCCGCACAAAGATCGCTGTCTATTCCAAGGATCCCAATGTGGATGCGGTAGGCGCCTGCATTGGTCCGAAGGGAGCCAGGGTGGCGAAAATTGTTGACGAGCTGAATGGGGAAAAGATTGATGTGGTAAAATATTCGGAGGATCCTGGCGAATTTGTCGCCGCGGCGCTGTCGCCGTCCCAGGTGGTGTCGGTAGAGACCGCAGAGGATGGCAGCAAAAACTGCACCGTAAAGGTACCGGACAATCAGCTGTCATTGGCGATCGGCAACAAGGGGCAGAACGCCCGGCTGGCGGCTAAGCTTACCGGCTGGAAGATCGACATCAAGCCAGAAAGCGGATTTTACGGAGAGGAATAGTTTTTTATAAGGGAGGGGGAGGAAAATGCAAACACGCAAGATTCCGATGCGGATGTGCACCGGCTGCGGCCAGATGAAGCCGAAACGGGAGCTGGTCCGGGTGGTAAAGAACCAAGAAGGAGAAATTTCGTTGGATTTGACCGGAAAGAAGGCCGGTCGGGGCGCTTATGTCTGCCAGGATATTGAATGCTTAAAAAAGGCCAGAAAAGCCAGGCGATTGGAAAAGGCGTTTTCCTGCCGGATTCCCGACGAAGTGTATGACCGGATGGAGGAGGCGTTGCAAAGCAGTGAATAAACTGGC
>CAJUMG010000012.1:9645-50371 GCA_910587335.1 uncultured Oscillospiraceae bacterium | reverse complement strand
TTTAAGCAAAAAGGCCGGGAAATTGGTCCTGGGTTTTGAGGTTTCTCGGGAAGCAGTGGAGAAGAAAAGCGCCGGCCTTGTGCTGCTTGCAAAGGATTTATCCCTCAAATCTCAAAAAGAAATCGCGCTGGTTTGCCAAAAGTCCGGCGCTTTAATAAAAAAGCTGCCGCTGACCATGGATGAAATCTGGTTTGCAGCGGGCAAACGAGCTGGAATTTTGGCGGTGACCGATGAAGGTCTTGCCAAAAAGCTGGCGCAGCTGGCCGACGATTTGAACAAGGAGGAATCTGCATTATGATGGTAAAATACCGCGTACATGAAGTGGCAAAGGACTTAAATGTCCCCAGCAAGGATGTGATTGCTTTGCTGGGCAAACACTTTGACACGCAAAAAAAACATATGACAGCCCTGACCGAAGAAGAATTAAACGTTGTATTTGAGCACTTTACCCAAAAAAATCAGGTGGAGAATTTTGACGATTACTTTGCCAGCGGCAAAAAAGCGGAATCGGAACAAAAACCGATGCCGAAAGAGGAGCCAAAAAATGAGGAATCCAGGAAGGAAGAGCCGGTAAAAGCTGCGGAAAAAGAGAAAAAAACACCGCCGCCCCAGCAGGGTAAAAAACCGATGGGGCAAAAACCGGCCCAGCAAAACGGACAGCATCAACAGGCAGCGCGCCCGGCACAGCAGAACCGTCCGCAGCCCGCGCCGGCGGCCACCGTTTCGGAATCCAGCTCCAGCGGCACCCGCGGACGGCATGTGGACATGCGCACCTCGCAGGTCAACCTGGACAAATACAACGAAAGATACGACAACATCGCCACCTCCAGCATGGGAAACAGAGACACTGGCGTGAAAAAACAAAAGCTAACCCAGCGGTCCGCCCAGAGAGGACGGCCCCAATTCTCCCGCAAGGATAAGGAAGCGCAGAAGATGCGCCGCCTCGAGATGGAGCGGCAAAGACGTCAAAAGCTGGAGATCACCATTCCGGATGAAATTCAGGTAGGCGAGCTGGCGGCCCGGCTAAAGGTAACCGCTGCGGAGGTCATTAAACGGCTGATGACCTTGGGTGTAATGGCTTCGGTTACCGAGGTCATCGACTATGACACCGCCGCGATGGTCGCCATGGAAATCGGTGCGAAGGTGGAAAAGGAGATTATCCTGACCATTGAGGACCGGCTGATTGACGACAGCGAGGACAACGACGAGAACCTGCAGGAGAGAAGCCCGGTAGTGGTTGTCATGGGTCATGTTGACCACGGAAAAACCTCCTTGCTGGACGCGATCCGCCACGCGAATGTAACCTCGACCGAGGCGGGCGGCATTACCCAGCACATCGGTGCGTATCGTGTCACGGTCAACGACCGGCCGATTACCTTTTTGGATACCCCGGGTCATGAGGCGTTTACCTCCATGCGTGCCCGCGGCGCTCAGATTACCGATATCGCGATTTTGGTTGTTGCGGCGGATGACGGCATTATGCCCCAGACGGTAGAGGCTATCAACCACGCGAAGGCCGCGGGTGTATCCATTATTGTGGCGATTAACAAAATGGATAAGGAAGCCGCCAACCCCGATAAGGTTAAGCAGGAGCTGACCGAATACGAGCTGGTCCCTGAAGAGTGGGGCGGCGACATCATCTGTGTACCGGTTTCGGCTGTGACCCGGCAGGGAATTGACAATCTGTTGGAGATGGTGCAGCTGGTGGCGGATATGAAAGAATTAAAGGCGAATCCGGACCGTCTGGCCAAGGGCGCTGTTGTGGAAGCGAAATTGGACAAAGGCCGCGGACCGGTGGCCACTGTTCTGGTACAGAACGGCACCCTGCATACCGGTGATGTAATCATTGCGGGGACAGCGCTGGGCCGTGTTCGGGTCATGTGCGACGACCATGGCAATCAGGTGGAGACAGCCGGCCCCTCGGTGCCGGTGGAGATTACCGGTTTGGCGGAGGTCCCGTCGGCGGGAGACACCTTTAATGCGGTAGAGGACGAACGCCTTGCACGGGAGCTGGTGGAACAGCGCCGTCAGGAACAGAAGGAAGAGGTGTTTAAATCCTACCAAAAGGTTACGCTGGATAACCTGTTCTCCCAGATTGCCGAAGGTGAGATGAAGGAGCTGCCGATCATTGTAAAAGCGGATGTGATGGGATCGGTAGAAGCGGTGCGCCAGTCTTTGGAGAAGATTTCCAACGAAGAGGTCCGGGTTCGGGTCATCCACGGCGCGGTTGGCGCGGTAAGCGAATCGGATGTTATGCTGGCAGAGGCGTCCAACGCGATTATTGTTGGGTTTAACGTACGCCCTGATCCGGTGGCCAAGGAAAACGCGGAGCAAAGCGGCGTGGAGATTCGTCTGTACCGGATTATCTACGATGCGATTGAGGATGTAACCGCTGCCATGAAGGGAATGCTGGCGCCTAAATACAAGGATGTGGATTTGGGCCGTGCCGAGATCCGCCAGGTATACAAGATCACCGGTGTTGGCACGGTGGCCGGCTGTTATGTGCTGGAGGGCAAAATCGCCCGCAACGCCAATATCCGGGTGGTGCGCGACGGTATTATTATAGCGGACGACAAGCTTTCCTCTCTCAAGCGCTTTAAAGATGATGTGCGGGAGGTTGCGTCCGGCTACGAATGCGGCATGACCATGGAAAAATTCAACGACATCAAAGAAGGCGATGTTTTGGAAGCGTATTTGGTGGAAGAATACCGGGAGAATTAGGCCTTTTGCACCAAAAACAGCGAAGGGTTACGGTAAAACGTAGCCCTTTTTGCGAGGGTCTATGTAAAGCCGGAGAGAGTTCGGCGATTGAGAAGTAAAGGAGGCGAAAGGGTTTATGCCAAGTTTTCGGCTGGACCGCACCAGCGAGGATGTCAAACGAGAATTGACCGATATTATGCGAGGGTTAAAGGATCCGCGGATCAACGGTCTACTGAGTATTTTAAAGGTGGATTTGAGCAAAGATCTGTCTTTGTGCCGGGTTTACATCAGCTCATTAGAGGGACTGGAGGCGGCCAAATCCGCGGTAGAAGGACTCAACAACGCTGCCGGATATGTGCGGCGGGAGCTGGGCCAGCGAATCCGGCTGCGCCGGTCTCCTCAAATACAATTTATCGCGGATGATTCCATTGAACACAGCGCGCATATTAACAGGATGCTCCATGATCTGCACAAAGAGTAGCAAACGGGGCGTGTATTTTGGAGGAGAGGAAGGAGAAATGATGATGACGGTGCCGCAGATTTGCGCATATTTAAACGAGCAGGAGGATATCTTGATTCTGTGTCATCAAAGCCCTGACGGGGACACGTTGGGTTCTGGCTTTGGGCTTTACTATGCGCTTCGGGCCTTGGGAAAGCGGGCACAGGTTGTCTGTTCCGACCCGATACCGCCCCAGTTTTCCTATCTGCTGCCGGAGGAAATGCCGCAGATTACCCCCCGGTGTATTGTTGCGGTGGATGTGGCGGATCCACAGCTTTTAGGCGACAAGCTTTCCTGTTTGGCAGACAAGGTGGATTTGTGTATTGATCATCATCCCTCCAACCGTGGATACGCTGCCCGGACACTTGTACGGCCTGACGCGGCGGCAACCGCGGAGGTGATGGCGGAGATTATCCGCGGTCTTCAGGTTCGTTTGGACCAAAGGATGGCCGACTGTATTTACACCGGTTTATGTACCGACACTGGCTGCTTTCAGTATTCGAACGTCACTTCCTACACCCTGCGTATCGCAGCGGATATGATGGATTTGGGAGCGGACGCATACCACATAAACCGAAAAATGTTTGGAACAAAGTCCAAGGCGCGGATTGCTATGGAGCGGGAGGTTCTGGATTCTCTTATCTACGCTATGGACGGCAGGGTTGCGGTCATTGCCGTTACAAAGGAGATGCTGGACCGCACCGGTGCAAAGGAATCGGAGCTGGATGGGCTTTCCTCCATTCCCCGAGAGATTGAGGGGGTAAAGGTGGGCATTACACTGCGGGAGAAGCCGGGCGGCTTTAAAATCTCGGTGCGGACGGTGGAAGAGATTGACGCGGCGAATATCTGTGCATTGTTTGGCGGCGGCGGGCACGCGCGGGCGGCGGGATGCTTTATTCCCGAAACGCTGGAGAGGTGCCGGGAAAAGGTGATTGATGCAGCGAAAGCCGCTTGTAAGGAGGCGGGATTTTGACCGGACAGGAAGATTCGGGTACACAGCAGGCGGGCCTGTCCGGCATTTTGTTGATCGACAAGCCGGCAGGCTTTACCTCCTTTGACGTAGTGGCGAAGGTCCGCGGCATTGCCAAAACCCGCAAGGTGGGACACGGCGGAACGCTGGATCCCATGGCGACCGGTGTATTGCCTCTATTTTTGGGAGCGGCCACCAAGGCTTGTGACATTCTGCCGGACCAGACGAAAGCCTATGAAGCCTGGTTTCGGCTGGGGCAGACCACGGATACTCAGGATTCTACCGGGCGGGTGCTGGATGAAAGGCCGGTCAGCTGCACGGCCGAACAGGTAAAGAAGGCGCTGGAGCGGTTTAAGGGCAGCTTTTTGCAGCTTCCGCCAATGTATTCCGCCGTCTGGGTGAAAGGCCGGCGGCTTTACGATCTGGCCAGAGAGGGGATCGAGGTGGAACGGCCGCCCCGAGAGGTGACGGTACATGAATTGCGTTTGCTACAAGCGCAGGAGGCGGAGCATCGGTACAAAATATATGTCTGCTGCTCGAAAGGCACCTATGTGCGGACAATCTGCCATGACCTGGGGCAGGATTTAGGCTGCGGTGCGGTGTTGACCAGTTTAAGGCGGGTGGTATCCTCCGGCTATCGGGTGGAAGACGCCATCACCATTGAACAGGCCCAGCAAATGGCGGACGAGGGAACGTTAGCACAAAAGATATTGCCGGTAGAAACGGCTTTTGCATCCTACGACAGGATCGTGCTCACAGCAAAAAATGCGAGGCTGGTGCAAAACGGAGTCCGCATAGCTTCAGAAAAGGCGGGCTGCGCGGGAAAAAAGGGTATTTTTTGCATCTTTGCCCCGAACGGACAATTTTTGGGTCTTGGATACGAAGAGCGGGGAGAACTGCGGGTGAAAAAATTATTTGTGCGCTGACGGCGGCTTTGAGGGGAGGCTTTCGATGGAGAGACAGCAAACAGCGGCAGCATTGGGCTTTTTCGATGGCGTACACCGCGGACATCGCCGAGTCATTGAAAAGGCGGTGGAACTGGCAGGGGAAGGGCTGATCCCCGCGGTATTTACCTTTACAATGGAAAAAAGCGGTCCAGCTAAAAAGCGGAATGCTGGCGAGATTACCACACTAGAGCAGAAAAAACGCATCCTGCAAACGATGGGGGTGCAGAAGATTTATGCACCGGATTTTTCGTCCTTTTGCAGTCTGTCCGGCGAAGAGTTTGTCCGCCGGATTTTAAAAGAGGAAATGCAGGTGGCGGCGGTTTGCTGCGGACAGGATTTCCGGTTTGGAAAGGGCGCTGCCTGCGGTGCGGCAGAGCTTCAGCAGCTTTGCCACACGTTTGACATCGAATGCGCGGTTCTGGATGAGGTGATGGACGAGGGGGAAGCGGTCAGCTCCACCCGCGTGCGGCAGGCAATATCCGGCGGAGAGATGGAAAAGGCCCAAAAGCTGTTGGGGCGGCTTTATTGTTTGGATTTTCCGGTAGAGCACGGCAAGGCGTTAGGGCGGAAGCTTCAGTTCCCCACCATCAATCAGCCGATTCCATCTGGGATGGTGCTGCCGCGTCTTGGGGTATACGCGACAATGGCCCGAATTGGCGGGAGCGTATATCCAGGCGTGACCAATATTGGTGTGCGCCCTACGGTAGAAAAGGGAATGGCGCCCAGGGCCGAAACCTATCTGATCGGATTTTCCGGCGATTTATACGGCAAGGAAGTTCCGGTGCAGTTTTTGTCCTTTTTGCGCCCGGAACAAAAATTTGATTCGGTGGACATACTGCGGGAACAGATCGGCAAAGATGCTGACATGGCGGTGGGAATCGTAAAAAAAGCTTTACAAGCGGATGGAACCATGCTATAATACATAGGCTAATTATGCGCTACCTTGGCTTAGGGGAAGCGCCCTACCTGGGAATTTTCACGGCCCTTTGCTAAGATAGGCGCAAATAAAGAAAAGGTGGAAGAAAAATGCTGTTAAAAGAAGAAAAAGCCGCTATCATCGCGGCCAATAAGACCCATGAGACAGATACCGGTTCTCCCGAGGTACAGATTGCTGTTTTGACCAAGCGGATCAACGACTTAACCGAGCATCTGAAAATCCATCAGAAGGACCATCATTCCCGCCGCGGCCTGTTAAAAATGGTCGGTCACAGACGGAATTTGCTCAACTATCTGCAAAAAACGGATATCGAGCGCTATCGTGCAATTGTTGCAAAGCTGGGTCTGAGAAAGTAATTGTTTATGCCGGAGGGCGGACGTTTTTTCGTCCGCCCTTCAAGTGCATATATTGTCAAGATTGAGGGCGGGCCGAAGAAAGGTCTTTAGCAGTGAATCGGGGGTCTGGCAAAGTCAGGCAACGGATTTATTGCTAAATCCATCTGAAGCCTGCCGATATAGAATGGAGGCTGTGAATATGTTCGAAAATTACCGCGTTTTTAAAACCCAGTTGGCTGGAAAACCCATCTCTTTTGAGGTGGGAAAAATGTGCGGCCTGTCCAACGGTTCCTGTCTGGTACGCTATGGAGATACGACCGTGCTGTGCAATGTAACCGCTTCTCTAAAACCCCGGGATGGGATTGACTTTTTCCCGCTGTCGGTAGATTTTGAGGAGAAGCTCTATTCGGTCGGCAAAATTCCGGGATCCTTTTTAAAACGGGAGGGTCGCCCCTCGGAAAAGGCAATTTTGACATCCCGCATGGTGGACCGGCCCATCCGCCCGCTGTTCCCGAAGGATATGCGCAACGATGTGGCGGTAGTCATGACGGTGATGTCGGTTGATCCGGACTGTCAGCCGGAAATTGCCGGGCTAATTGGCACCTCCTTTGCTTTGTCTATTTCGGATATTCCGTGGAATGGACCGGTAGCCGGTGTAAATGTGGGTTTGGTAGACGGACAGATCGTCATCTGCCCGGACGAGGCCCAGCGCGCTCAGTCGGATATGCTGGTCACCGTTGTTGGCTCCGCGAAAAAGATTGTCATGATCGAGGCCGGCGCAAAGGAAGTTGACGACGATACGATGCTGGAAGCGATTTTGGAAGCCCACGAAGAGTGCAAAAAAATGGTCGCTTTCATCGCGGATGTGCAGAAAGAAATCGGCAAAGAGAAGTTTACCTTTGAGTCTCAGGAGATTGACCATGATCTGTTCGAGGCGATTAAGGATTACGCCATCGACAGAGTAAAATATGCGTTGGATACCGATGATAAGGTAGAGCGCGAGGCGAGATTGGCGCCTATTGTAGAGGACATCCACGAGAAATTCGAGGAAACCCATCCGGACCAGGCGGCACAGATTGACGAGTGCATTTATAAACTACAGAAATTTATTGTTCGGCGCTGGCTGCTGGATGAGGGAAAACGGGTCGATGGCAGAAAACTGGACGAGATGCGTCCGCTGGCAGCCGAAGTGGGCGTTCTGCCCCGGGTACACGGATCAGGCATGTTTACCCGCGGTCAGACCCAGGTGCTGACGGTGGCTACCCTGGGCTCTATGCGGGAGGCACAGCTGCTGGACGGCATCGACAATGAAGAGACCCGCCGCTACATGCATCATTATAACTTCCCCTCCTACTCGGTGGGAGAGACCCGGCCCAGCCGCGGCCCCGGCCGGCGGGAAATCGGCCATGGAGCTTTGGCCCAAAAGGCGTTGGAGCCGGTCCTGCCCAGCGAAGAGGAGTTCCCCTATGCGATGCGTTTGGTTTCGGAGGTTTTGTCCTCCAACGGTTCTACCTCTCAGGCGTCGATCTGCGGTTCCACACTGGCGCTGATGGATGCGGGTGTTCCGATTAAGGCGCCGGTTGCGGGTATTTCCTGCGGCCTGATTACCGAAGGGGACCGCTGGATGACCATGGTGGACATTCAGGGCCTAGAGGATTTTTACGGTGACATGGACTTTAAGGTTGGCGGCACCCATAAGGGGATTACCGCCATCCAGATGGACCTGAAGATTGACGGTCTGACGCCGGAGATTATTAAAGAGGCGTTTGCCAAAACCCATAAGGCCCGGGATTATATTTTGGATGAAATTATGCTGAAGGCGATCCCTGCTCCTCGTGGAGAGTTAAGCGATTATGCGCCAAAGATGATTACCCTAAAAATTGATGTGGAGAAGATCCGGGATGTAATTGGCCAGGGCGGTAAGGTTATCCAGAAGATCTGTGCCGAATGCAATGTGAAAATTGATATTGAGGAGGATGGCCGGGTATTTATCTCCGCCATCAATAAGGACGATATTAAACGGGCGGCCGACATTGTGGAGCTGATCGCGAAGGATCCGGAAATTGGAGCGATTTACAAGGGCCAGGTGACACGCTTGATGAGCTTTGGTGCTTTTGTGGAAATCGCGCCCGGGAAAGAGGGACTGGTCCACATTTCCAAGTTGGAGAATCACCGGGTTGAAAAGGTAGAGGATGTAGTTTCGGTGGGCGATGAGATCGTGGTCATGGTCACCGAAATCGACCAGCAGGGAAGAATCAATCTTTCGCGTAAGGACGCGCTGGCAAAGCTTGAGGCAAAAAAGGCAGCGGAAGAGAGATAAAAGCAAGGCTAAGTTTATATGTTGTTTAATAAAAAGGACTGGTTTAATACCAGTCCTTTTTATTAAGAGATAAAGAAAATACGATGTTTTAAAGGCGGAAAAGTTAGGAAATTGTGAATTGTCTGGCTGAAACCTTGTGTTGCCGAATGGTTTTTGTTATAATGACAACGATTCATAGGGTTTCCTATGAAAATTTATTATTGTGGAGTTGGTACAGCTTTGGGAGACATAGGATGGCAAGTATATTTAGGTTTGGTAGCGTTATTAGCGGGTTCAGCATTTTTTTCGGCATCGGAAACCGCTTTTGCTACTGTAAACACCATCCGATTAAAAAACCGTGCCGATTCGGGTAGCCGGAAGGCCGCGATGGCTTTGCGGATTGCGGAAATGTATGAAAAAACCCTTTCCAGCATCCTGATCGGAAACAACCTGGTGAATATCGCGATTTCCTCTATTACTGCGGTATTATTTACCTCTTGGCTGGGGAACGCGGGCACCTGGGTATCGACGGTAGTGGTCACAATTATCGTACTGATTTTCGGTGAAATTTTGCCGAAAACCTTTGCAAAGGAACATAGTGAAAAGGTGGCGTTGAGCATATGCGGCATCCTTTTGGCGTTTATTAAGCTGATGACGCCGGTTTCTTTTGTGTTTATTAAAATGCAGCATGCATTTATCAGCTTGTTTAAAGGAGAAAAGAAGCAGCCCTCGGTGACGGAGGAGGAGCTCAAATACATTATTGAGACGATTGAAAGCGAAGGCGTTTTAGGCAAAGAGGAAAGCTCTCTTGTACAGTCAGCTTTGGAATTTGACGAGACGCCTGCGGAAAAAATTGCCGTTCCGCGCGTTGACATGGTTTGTGTGGACGTGGAGGACGAGATTGATGAGATTTTGGGGAAAATTGTACCGGAGCATTATTCCCGTATTCCGGTATATGAGCGTTCAGTGGATAAAATCATCGGTGTACTATATCTGCGGGATATGTTTGATGAGGTTATTCAGCATGGAAAAGAGTCTTTAGACGTTCGCCGGTTAATGCATCCGTGTGTGTTTGTTCACCGTTCGATGAAGATTCCGGCGGTTCTAAATATGCTACAGAAACAAAATCAGCATCTGGCAGTCGTAACCGACGATTATGGCGGAACCTATGGCTTGGTTACGATGGAAGATATTTTAGAGGAGCTGGTTGGCGAAATTTACGATGAAAGCGATGAGATTCCTGAGGGCATTACGCGGATTGACGAGACCTGCTTTGAGACAGCCGGTGAGGTGGATTTAGACGATCTGTTTGATGAAATCGGTTATCAGCCGCCGGATTTTGCATGTGATTATCATTCGGTCAGCGGCTGGGTCCTAGAAGAGCTGGAGCATATCCCTGAGCCAATGGAAAGCTTTGTTCGGGATCGCTTAAAGGTGACCGTTCTGCAAATTGAAGAGCAGCGGATCAGCCGCGTACGGCTGGAGCTGCTTTCTGAGCCGGAAGGCGGGGAATAAGACAAAGTTCGCGTCGTAGAAAGTTGAGGTATTGCTATGGAAAAACAAAACCCGTTAAACAGACATAAACGGGCAAGCAAATATGCGTTGCCGCTGGGCGGCGTATTTCTGGTTTTGGCGTTGATTGGTCTGATTTCGGTTGCTGGGTTTTGTGTCCGGCTGACCAACCAGATTATGGATAACACCCAGGAGAAAAACAGATTTGAGGAGTATCTGCTGCCGGTGGTGATGTTTGACCCGGTGGAGTTTGAATCTCCCACATATGCAGACCCTTTGTTTCTGCTTCAATCCTCTTTGTGGGGAACGCTTTTAAACAATCCGGATAAATATACCTTCGACGAAAGCGCTATGCTGGTAGTGCCTGCGTCGGATCTGGATGTATATGCAGCAAAGCTCTATGGAACAGAGATCAAATTGCAGCATCAGACGATCGAGGATTTCGACGTAACCTATCCGTATGATCCGGAGACCAAAACCTATGCGGTTCCGGTTATGGGGCAGACCAGTCAGTACACCCCTCAGGTGACGAAGATTGAGAAAAAAGGCGATTTGTATACGCTGACGGTGGGGTATATTCCGCCGGGGACCTTGTGGGAATCCGCCATGGGTGGTTCAAAATATGAGCCGGAGCCGGATAAATATATGATTTATCAGATGAAAAAGGTGAAGGATGGTTATAACATCCTTTCCATAAAAGGAAAGGATACCTGGGAAGCGGAACAGCAAAGCGGAGCCGAAACCAGCACCTCGGCAGCGCCAACGCCGGATGTGGCGAGCGCTTTCCATTTTCCAAAGGTATAGCAAAAAAGTCCCGGCAAAGGTAAAATGCCGGGACCTTTTTATTTGTGGGCGCTTTGTGCTATTGAATGGTAACAACCTGACTGCGCTGAAAGGTTTCCGGCGCAATTTCATTGCCGATACCGGGGAGATCCGGCACCGCAAAAGACCCTTGGACCGGCTGGTAATCGTAAAGCGTTAAGGAGGTCATTTTGGGCATTACGGTATTGACGTTGTATTCATGAATCACAAAATGGGGAATCGCGCTTTCCAGATTCAGCGACGCAGCGGTTACAAGGGGACTGCCGCATACATGAATTTGAACGCCTGCTTCATAAACATAGGCCATATCGCAGATTTTTTTGACCTCTGTGATGCCGCCACAGGTCCCAAGGTCCGGTTGGATAATCTGGATGGCGTTATTCTCCAGACATTTTTTAAACTGCCATCTGGAATAAATGCGTTCGCCGCTGGCAACCGGCAACCCGGTTTCTTGATGGACTGCTGCAAGAAGATGGTCGTGGGGAGCGGTTGGTTCCTCGAAATACATGATACCATACGGTTTGGCCATATTCCCAAACTGGACCGCCGACTGCACGCTGGTATAGCAATGATTTTCCAGGATGATGTCAGCTTCATCCCCCATAGCTTTGCGCACTGCCGCAATACGGGACTCGGCGATTTTCATGTATTTGGGATGCAGGTAGGCGTTTTGATCGGCGGCAGTATAACGGCCCTCATCCTCCCGAAAGGTGAGAAAGTTATATTTCACCGCGTCAAATCCCTTTTCCATGGCAATTTCGGCCTGACGCGCATAATCATCAGGCGTGCGAGCCGGTTTCCGGTCGGTTCCCCAGCCGTTTTGCAGCTGGCTTGCATAGGCGCGCAGAGAATCCCGCTGCTTGCCGCCCAAAAGCTCGTGAAGGGGCGCATGATAGGCTTTGCCCTTGATATCCCATAAAGCGAGATCGAAAGCGCTGATCGCTCCAAAGGTGAGAGGTCCGCCGTTAATGGCGAAAAAGTTTTTCCGGTAGATTCTCTGCCAGATTGCCTCGTGATGCAGCGGATTCATGCCCAGTAGCAAGCCGGCCAAATCCTGCATGACAGCGAAAGCAGCGCCGCTGATACCGCCGTAGGACAGCGCGATTTCTCCATCGCCGTAAATTCCCTCATCTGTGTAAATTCTGCAAAAGGAAGGGCGCCAGCCGTCCTCTACCGGATCACAGTAGAGCAGATCGATTTTGGTGATTTTCATTTTAAAACCTCCTGGTGATTTTGGGGCCTTGCTGTAGGCCGTCTCATTTTACATAAAGAAAATGGATAAATTTAGTATAGACCATTTTCCTCTTTTGTCAAGCAGACGGCTGGTTTCATCTTTTTTACCGGAAGGCTGTAAAATATAAGAAAAAGGTTTGCTTTTTTTTAGACAATCTACTATAATATAAAAAGAAAATCTGTGAAATTCAGGAGGAGTTAAAGATGCTGGTTTCTGCAAAAGAAATGCTTACCAAAGCAAAAGAAGGAAAATATGCTGTTGGGCAGTTTAATATCAATAACCTGGAATGGACCAAGGCGGTTCTGCAAACAGCGCAGGAAAACAACTCCCCGGTTATTCTGGGTGTGTCCGAAGGCGCCGGCAAGTATATGGGCGGCTGGGATGCTGTTGTGGGCATGGTTAACGGACTGTTAAAGGATATGAAAATCACCGTTCCGGTGGCGCTACATATTGACCATGGCACCTATGAGGGTGCAAAAGCGGTTATCGAGGCGGGATTCTCCTCTGTTATGTTTGACGGTTCCCATTATCCCATCGCGGAGAATATTGAAAAGACCAAAGAAATTATTGCTTTGGCGGGCGCAAAAGGAATCTCTGTAGAGGCAGAGGTCGGCGCAATCGGCGGTGAAGAGGATGGCGTTGTGGGAAGCGGCGAAGTAGCGGACCCGGAAGAGTGCAAGATGATTGCGGACTTGGGTGTTACGATGCTGGCGGCGGGTATTGGCAATATCCATGGAAAATACCCCGAAAACTGGAAGGGCCTAAACTTTGAGGTACTGGCAAAAATTCAGGAAAAAACTCCCGGCATGCCGCTGGTTCTCCATGGCGGTACAGGGATCCCGGCAGATATGATCAAGAAGGCGATTTCCCTGGGTGTTTCCAAGATCAATGTCAATACCGAATGTCAGCTGGCCTTTGCAGAGGCTACCCGCAAATATATCGAGGCTGGAAAGGATCTGGAAGGAAAAGGCTTCGATCCCAGAAAGCTGCTGGCTCCCGGTACCCAGGCGATTAAAGATACAGTCAAAGAAAAAATGGAGTTATTTGGATCCATTAACAAAGCTTAATCTGCTACAGGATAAAGACCGGGGACAAGACGCCTCGGTCTTTTGTATCAGCTTTTTTGGGGAATACTCGTAGCATGGATTGCGAATATTTTACGATACGTATTTTATTTATAGAATAATACAAAAATAGCATATGTAGAACCAGAGAAGGAAAGGGAGAAGCATGAAGAAAAAAATAGTCATCGCCGCTGGAATAGCTGTTCTTCTTTTATTGACTGGATGTCAGTCCGACCGTGCGGAAATGGAGGCATTAAGAAAGCAGATAGATCGCTTAGAGCAGCAAATCTCTGCACTGGAACAGCAGAATCCGGCAGATCATACGGATACGGTTTCTTCTCAGGAGTCGGTGTCTGCGGCGGATTCGAGTGTGCCGGAGCAGTCATCTGCACCGGATAAAGATACGCAGAGCGCGCCTGCTCCCTCGACTACCTATACGATGGAAGAGCTCACCGCCATGGTTGACGCATATGTTGAGAAAGCGGATGCCGCTACCCCGAACGGAACAGTCTCTGAAAACATGGAGCAGTTTTTTTCGCTGAAGCAGGAGGAAAAACAGATTGATCACGCGCTGGACCTTCACGAGGATGAGCTGGAAAATCTATATCGTCGGAATGTCCTGACCAGAGAAGAGTATAAAAGCCTGGAGCGGGATCTGGAAAGATTAGAAGATCGCCTGGACGATGCGGAAGACCGTTTGGAATACACTTTTGGCATAGACGACTAAAGAATATCCGCGAAAATGCAAAAAGCGCTGCTCCTTCAATTTTACCTGAACGGAGCGGCGCTTTTTATTGTGTGGCTTTAGCTGGTTAATCTGTTGACTATAGGACACAGATTTCCTCTAAATGACAGGTGAGAACCTCAGCTTCCGGGAACCGGACGCGAAGCCGTTCGGCAAGGGGCTCCACGATGACATCCTCGGTATGAAAATGGCCGGCGTCCACTAAGGTGATCCCCTGCCGGGCGGCAAAAAGAAAGATGTGGTGCTTTACCTCCGAGGTGACCAGCGCGTCCGCGCCGATGCGGATCGCGTCATCCAGGCAATCGGCCCCGGCGCCGCCGCAGACCGCCACCCGGTGAACGGGGCGGTTCCCGACCGTAAACCGGACGTTTGCGCCTAGACGATCCTTCACAAAGCAGGCGAAATCCTTCGGCTCCATGGGTTCCGGCAGAAAGGACACCCGGCCAAGATATTCGGTTACGGTGTTTTTGTCCCGACCGGTACAGGGGATAGGGGTGAGTCCTTCCACACACTTGAGTCCCAGCCGCTGGGCCAGCTGATCGTTTACGCCGCCCTGGGCCAGATCCAGGTTGGTATGGGCACAGATGACCGAAATACCAGAAGAAACCAGCTGATGAACAATGGATTCAGCGGTTACCGAGTGGATGGGGCTAAAAATAACCGGATGGTGGGTGACGATCAATTGTGCGCCGGATTCCTTTGCCAGATGGACGACAGACGCTGTACAATCCAGCGCCACCAGGATTTTTTTGACCGGCTGGGCAGGGTCGCCGACCAAAAGGCCGCTGTTGTCAAAATCCATCGCATAGGAAAAAGGGGCGAGCTCGTCAAGAAAAGAAAAAACATCGTTTACCAGCATGATTGGGTCTTCCTTTCAACTGTGTTTTAGACGGACATCGTTGGATTTTGCGGATCGCAAAAAAGATACTGACAGACTTCTTTCCTCCCGCTATGATACATTTCGTGCCAACTGGGTATTTGGGCAACCCCTAAAAAGATTCCGCCGGCCAGCAGACAGGTGCGGCGAGAGGCAAAATTATCCGGCAGACAGGTGATAAGCACCCGCTTCATACCGCCGCGAAACGCCAAAGGGAGCAAAAGTCTTACGGCTTTTGCGGCATACCGCCGTCCGCGATAAGGAGGATTGACAGCATAGCCAATGTGGCCGCTGTATCGGACTGCTTCATTCTCCCCAACCCGCAGGGTGCAGCTGCCGACCAGCGCGCCGTCAGCGTACCGGCGGATCTGGAAAAAATAGGCGGGCAGATAGCCCTTTTCCGGGACAGCTTTGGTGGTATTGGCCAGGATTAGATGAATTTCCCCATCGCTTAAAAATCCCGGTCCGATCAGTCCGGTCAAGAGATACCCCCATCTTTTTCCAAAAGACCCAACTGCTGTTTCCATCTTAAAATTCGTAAAACAGAATCGTCGATTTGTGCTTGGGGAATTTTCCCCTCCTGGACCGCCTGCACAACGGCGGGAATTTGGGTCTCGAAATTTGTACTGATCAAAAGGTCATTGCCCGCCTGAACCGCTAAAATGGCCGATTCCTCCAACCCATACTGTTCACGAATCGCGCCCATATATAGGTCATCGGTCATAATGACGCCATGAAATCCCATCTGTTCCCGCAAAAGGCTGTGGACCGAAGGGGAGAGAGAAGCAGGCAGAGAAGCGTCCATACAGCTGACAATATTATGGCTGATCAAAATGCTGGGAACACCGGCGTCAATCCCAGCCTGGAAAGGAAGAAAATCCTCGGACTGAAAGGTCTTTAGCGGGCGGTCATCTTGGACGAAGCCCACGTGGGTATCCTCATTGGGACCGTACCCTGGAAAGTGCTTTAGGACGCTGCCGATTCCGTGCTGATTCATCTGCCGCACAACGGTTTCTACGTATTCTGCGGTGGTTTGCGCGTCCTGCCCCAGAGAGCGGCTGTAAATGTAATCTGCGGGATTGGTGGACAGATCGCAGACCGGCGCAAGATTTACGTTGACTCCAAGATCCAGCAGGAAATCCGATTTGTCGGCGGCGTCTGCCAGAATCGCTTCCAAGCCGCCCTGGGCATACAATTCCTGGGGAGAGGGATAAGGGGAGGCGCGAAATTGGCTGTAACCGCTGACACGGACTACCCGGCCGCCCTCTTCGTCCACACCGATCAGCAAGGGGATTTTGGCGTTTTGCTGATAGGAACGAATCGTTTGGCGCAGCTGGTCAGGCGTGGTTTCGGCAAAGTCCCGGCCAAACAGGATGTAGCCGCCAATCTGCCAGCGGGAGACAGTGTCAGCAGCTTTTTGCTCCGGGCAGCGAACCCAGAACATCTGGGCGACCTTTTCTTCCAGCGTCATGGAGGAGAGAAGAGACTGCAAAGCGTCTTCCGCCGCATCCGGCGTTTGCAAAACCTCCAGCGAGATCAGGTCGTTTTCCCCGTCCGCCAGATAGGTGACCCGGACCCGTTCGCCGCCCAAAAGGCCGGTCAGCCCTTGGACCTTTTGCGGGTCGGACACAGCAAAGGAGAGCAGCTCTCCGCCATCTGTGCGAAGGGAGAGAGCGGTTTCTTCCGCCTTTTCCACGATGCCCTCAGCCGTCAATGGCTGCGCGTCCTCCTGCCGGTCCGCCGGCGCGGAAGAAAGAGGCGCGGAGGAAATATCTGGCGCAATACCTGACGAAGAAACGCCGCAGCCGCTTAAAAGAAGGATTGCCAAAGCGGTGGCAAAAAGTTTTTTGAACATGTAAGTGATCCTTTCTTTTCTCCGGGCAAGTGTCTGCGCCGGATTGTTTTTATAAAGAAGATAGGCGGTTCGGGGCGGAGAAGCTTTTTTTCAGCGCTTTTTGGAGGAACTCAGATAACTGGGACGGGGCCCATCCTGACAAAAGGCTGAAACAGGGCAGATACAAGATGAGATAACGAGAGCGCCCCTCGAGCAACAGGATAAAAAAGAGTATGCCCAAAATGGAGCAGAGAAGCAGCGGGACAAAATATCTAAAAATTTTCCCAGAGTATTGTAGACCAGGCGGTAAAGCATGAAGAGAAGAAAATTGTTTGGATAATAAGAAAGGTATCCGGCGTACCTATAGGTGATATTTGCTGTAGCAGCGCACGTTACCGCATCTTCATCCCAGCCGACAGCTTTAAGCAGCGTAAAGCCACATCTATCATACCACAAATTGTAAAATGTTTACAAGAAGCAAAAGGAACGGGGCCACTGTTCAGTGGGAAAAAGATGTGGTATTCTGAAAAGAGACGACATCCGGGAGGGAACGCCATGCATTTATCCTATTTAAGCGCGCAGCAGATTGTACAGGAAATCAGTGAGATTGTGGGCCAGCATGTCAACATGATGGATTCGGACGGAATCATTATTGCCAGCACCGACCCATCTCGGGTTGGGCATGTCCATGAAGGGGCAAAACGAATTGTGGAAGAAAATCTGGCGGAGCTATATGTCTCTCCAGATATGGAAACTGCCACAACCCGAAACGGACTGAATCTGCCTTTGAACATCAATGGTCAGGTTGTGGGCGTGGTGGGAATAACCGGCAGGTATGAGCAGGTGATTGGCTACGGGAAAATTGTGAAAAAAATGACCGAGATCCTGCTGCGAGAAGGATATGAGCAGGACGAAAAACGGCTGGATCAGCGGGTTTTGAACCGTTTTTTAGAAGACTGGATTATCGGCGATGGACTGGTCCGCGCCTCGGTACTGGCAGAGCGGGGAATGCGCCTGGGAATCGACATTACTCTGCCGCGCCGGGTCATGATCGTCAGCATAAAAGACAGCGCCCATTACATTAACACCAGCAACGGGCAAAAGCTGATTGAAAATGTGGAGAAGACGGTGAGCGAGCAAGCAAAGCGGGAGGGCGGGATCATCCTTCGAAACGCCGGCCGTCAGATTCTGTTGGCAGTAGGCCGCGGCGACGCCAATATCCGAAATTTTGCTTTGAGCCTACAGCGACAGGTACATCGCCGGTTCGGCATTTCCCTGTGTATTGGTGTGGACGGACATGCGGAGGATCTGCATAAAGCGTATATCAAAGCGCAAAAGGCCTGGCGGTCGGCCATGTACTCAGCCGACGGCATAGCGCTATATGATCAGCTGTGCCTGGAGATTTTTGTGGAGGATGTTTCCAAGCAGTCCAAAAAGGAATACCTGCACAAGGTATTCACCGGGTGCGGGTATGAGGAGATCCGCTATTGGGTGGGGATTTTGAATGTCTATTTTTCGGCGGAGGGTTCTATATCCCAGGCGGCACAGCAGCTTTACATGCACAAAAATACCTTTCAATATAAACTGCGAAAGCTAGAGGAGATCACAGGATATGATGTGAGGCTTCCCAGTCAGGCGCCGATTTTATATATGGCATCTAATTTTTTTAGAGATGTGGAAAATGATTTATTACTTTTGGACAATTAGACAAATTTCATCATAGAATGGTAGGATGGAATGTTCTTAATACCATTTATTTTGTCTATATTCTGTTTTGTAGAACATAGACAAAGTTTGTTAAAATTATTACAATAAAAACAGATTATTTAAGAATCTCTATTATTTCTTTCACTTTGTACATATAATAGGCGTTTCTTAAGTAAACTGGAATATATTCCATACCCAGTAGGCGGCGGCCTGCAAAAAGAATGTATTGGAGGGTCATTCATGTCAGGTATTGGGTTAATTATCGCTTTTGTGTTGGCAATTGTTGTCATGATTCTCGCCATCTCTAAATTTAAGATTCACCCCTTCCTTTCTATTATGGGCGTTTCTTTGATTTTGGGACTGGTCGCGGGAATCCCGCTGGTGAATACAACCGGGGCCGACGGCACGGTTAAGCAGGGGATTGCCAATGTGGTTGGCGCGGGCTTTAGCGGTACGTTTACCAGCATTGGCATCGTCATTATCTTGGGCGCGCTGGTAGGTACCATGCTGGAGGTAACCGGCGCGGCGTTTAAACTGGCGGACATGGTTATTAAGCTCGTTGGGAAAAAGCACCCCGAATTGGCCATTTTGCTCATGGGCTGGGTCGTATCCATTCCGGTATTCTGCGACAGCGGATTTGTCATTCTTAATCCGATTCGGAAAGCGCTGGTAAAACGCACAGCCGTTTCCAGCGTTGCGATGACAGTTGCGCTTTCCGCTGGCTTGTACATCTCGCATGTATTTATTCCGCCAACGCCCGGCCCCATTGCAGCGGCGAATACGCTGGGTATTGGTGAAAATCTGCTGTTGGTTATGGGCTTAGGTGTCGTAGCTTCCATCCCTTGCCTGCTGGCGGGTTATTTCTATGCCAAATACATCGGCAAAAAAATTAAAGCCAAGGATGAGGCGGACGTAAATTCCGGGGATGTGACAAAAACATACGAGGAGATCGTTGCTTCCTACGGCAAGCTGCCCAACGGATTTTTGGCACTGTCCCCGATTTTGGTTCCGATTCTGCTGATGGCCCTGGGTTCTATCTCGTCGATGGCGGGTTGGACCGGTTTTGCCGCAAACCTGTGCGCTTTCCTGGGTACTCCGATCATTGCGCTGGCGGTGGGCGTACTGTTTGGCGTAGGCTTGATGGCATCTACCGGAAAGATGAAAGATTTTTACAATATGACCAATGATACGTTAAAAACAGTTGGGCCGATTCTGTTTGTAACAGCGGCCGGCGGCGTATTGGGTAAGGTGATCTCTGTTTCTGGTATGGTAGAATATATTACCTCGAACGCGGCGATTCTGGAAAAGGTCGGCATCTTCTTCCCGTTCCTGCTGGCGGCCATCCTCAAGTCTGCGCAGGGCTCTTCTACCGTTGCGATTACCACAACGGCTGGAATTGTGGCGCCGCTGTTGGGTGTTTTGGGACTGGATACCCCTGTTCTTATGGCGCTGGCCGTTATGGCAATCGGTGCAGGCGCGATGACCGTGTCCCATGCCAACGACTCGTATTTCTGGGTTGTGACCAACTTTGGCGAGATGGAGGTCAGCGACGGATACAAGACCCAAACGATGCTGACTTTGATTATGGGTATTGCGGCAATGGTTGTTATTTTCCCGCTTTCGCTGATCCTGCGGTAAAAGCAAAAGCCGGAATGAGAGTGAGCTTGACAAAGGCGGCGGTTTGCCGCCTTTGTCTTTATCAAAAGGGCTGACTGAAAAGGAGAATGGCGATGAAAAAGATTGTGCTGATTCCCGATTCTTTTAAAGGGACAATGAGCTCAGGTGAAATTTGTGAGATTATGAAACAGGAGATCCTGTCTTTTTATCCACAGGTACAGGTGGTTTCCGTTCCCGTGGCGGACGGCGGGGAGGGAAGTGTTGATTCTTTTTTGACCGCAATGGGCGGAAAGAAAGTTACTGTTCAGGTGAAAGGCCCTTATTTTGAGGATATGGAAGGATTTTACGGGGTTTTACCTGATGGCACAGCGGTCATCGAAATGGCTGCCGCCGCTGGGCTGCCACTGGTGGGGGAGGATAAACGGGCGGATCAGACGACAACCTATGGCGTTGGTCAGCTGATGGCGCACGCCGCCCAGTCCGGCTGCAAAAAGATGATTGTGGGTCTGGGCGGCTCCGCTACCAATGATGGAGGAACCGGCGCGGCGGCGGCGTTGGGCGTTTGTTTCCGCGATGAAAAGGGTGAAAGCTTTATACCGGTTGGCGGGACCTTGGACCGCATTGCATCTATCGACATCAGTGGTTTGCAGCCGCAGCTGGCGGGGATCGAGCTGATTACCATGTGCGATATTGACAATCCCCTATGCGGCGAAAACGGCGCTTCGGCGGTATTCGGTCCCCAAAAGGGTGCAGACCCCCAAATGGTACAGAGGCTGGATCAAAACCTGCGGCATCTGGCGGAAATTGTCCAGCGGGATTTGGGAAAGCAGATCCTGCATTTGCCCGGTTCAGGCGCGGCTGGCGGAATGGGCGGCGGAATGGTTGCGTTCTTTGGTTCACAGCTGCAAATGGGTATCGAAACGGTACTGGATACAGTACATTTCGACCAGTTAGCCAAAGACGCTGATCTGGTCTTTAGCGGCGAGGGAAAGATTGATACCCAGTCGTTGCGAGGAAAGGTAGTTATTGGCGTTGCAAGAAGGACCAAAAAGCTGGGCGTTCCGCTGATCGCGGTGGTCGGTGATATCGGCGACGACATTGAAAGCGCGTATGATGAGGGCGTCAGCGCGATTTTCAGCATCAACCGTGTAGCGGTGCCTTTCTCCCAAGCGAAGGGAAGGTCTAAAAGCGATATGGCGCTGACCATCCGCAACCTGATGAGATGGTTCCAAACATTTGGACGGGTATAAGGTGTTTTAGGCAGAAAAAGAGGAAGGCTTTTAAGCCTTCCTCTTTTTTGAGAAGTATTCCAACCTCCGTGGATAGCCCCTATGGGACTGGCTGTGCGTTCGAAAACCAAACGCGAATAGCCTTTTTGTCGCTGGGCAGATGGTATAGGTTTATTTTCAGCTTTTCTCCATTAAACAGTTGAGAGGCATTTTCCCCTTTTGGGCCAGATACTGAATGGCTCCGCCATATGGACCAAGCTCCTTAGCCTCCCTCATCAGCTCGTCATATGCCTCGCATAAAAGCTCCATTACCTTATTCTTTTCGTATTCATTGGCTGGGCTGTGAGACGCTTTTATCGCCCCGTCGATTTTATTGCAAATGGCGTTGAGCGCTGTTTTCTGCTTTGCATTCAGATGCGCATCTCCCAGTTTCTGGATTTCTCCTTTCAGACAAAACAGTACAACTCCCTCTTGCGTTGACAAGTTTTTGTAAATTCTTTTCTCTATGATGTCTCCTCCAGAATCGTTTTCCGTTTCTCCCAATGTTCGCAGGCTGTCTCCGGTCAAATCCCGAAAAAACTTTGCCGCCTCGTCCAGCTTCTCCTTGAAATCTGAAACGCCGTCAAAAAGCTGTCTGTGCTGAGGAACACGCAGAATATCCAGATAAGCAGCAAAACGGATTGTCTCAAGGGTACAAGCGGCATCTGTTAGGGAGGAAAGCGTTACGTCCTCCAAAGCCAGGGAATGCAGCCCCTTTGCAATGGCCATAATTCCGTCCGCGATGTAGCCATAGGGCAAGGCCGGATTTGACAGCATTTCCGCTGCCGCTCTGCCAGAGTCCACAGCACTTTGGATTTTCTGCTTTGCCTGTTTTCGCATATCCTGGAGAATCAGATCGAACAGCTCATATAAAAACTCCGCCATTTTTCTAGATTTGATTCGGGCATTCTGCGCCAGACGGTCATAACATGCGCACAGTGGCTGAAACACGACCTGATGCTCAGGCATGGCCCTTGCAATCATCAATCCCACATGAAAAGCTGTCACATTGGCGTCAAACGCGATGCTGTCTATGGCCTTGACAAGTAGGAAACGGGTTGATATTTCGTCTGCGCCCCACACCGCCGTCACGGCAGAATTCAGAATATTCTCAAGTTCCTCAGCCATTTTTTCTGCCCTGACCGCTGCAAACTCCCAAAACTGCCCATAGAATGCAACGGCCTGCACATTGGATTTTTGGAATTTTTTTGTCTCTGCTGCCGTTTCCTTTGCCTGCACGATCAGGCTGTTCAGCGCTTTGGTCAGTTCGTCCATGTGCTTTGGAGATTCCATCGTACACTGCTCCTTTCTTCTTTTCGGAAAGCGGATGGCAGAATGATATTTCCTATACTCCGTTGGTGTGACCCCTGTATGCGCTTTGAAACTGCGGGTAAAACCCTCGTGAGAATCGTAGCCGTATCTCAGAGCGATCTCCAACACCGAACGCTTTGTTTCGGCAAGCTCTCCGGCAGCCAGATACAGCCTGCGCCTAGCTACATATCCCATGACGGTATCCCCAACTGCCTCGCGAAAGATGCGCTGATAATGATATTTGGAAAAGTGAATGCCTTCCGCAAGCATTTCCACGGTCAGTCTCCCTTGAATTTTTTCCTCAATCATCGCAAGCGAGTGGAAAATAGGGCTTTTATCATTCATTTTTTCACCTCCTGTTTCCGCCTGATAATAGCTTACAGGAAAGCAATATGTTTTTCTTGATAGAAAGTGCGGTCTTTGCATTAATGACAGACTTCCGTGGATCATGTCCAGTTTAGGTATCGTTTTCTATACCGTCTTGCTATCGCATATAGATTATCTCATTCTTGATAATACCTTCTACCTTGTTTGCAACGTTGCTCAAATGCTGAATTCAGCGCATCTGGAAAGGCCTAAGTGCCTCCATGATTGCCTTTTCTTTCTCCGGCGGACACTGGGGAACTCTCTGACCCTCGGACTTGGGTAAATTATAGTTCTCCCCCACCTCCAGCCCGCACTTCCGCTTGACCTGGGAGATATACAAACTGGATACCTTCAACCCAAACTTCTCTAACACATACGCCTTGATCTCGTCATAGGTAGCCCTGCTCTCGGCGGCAGTCAAATCCATCTCGCCTAAGTCCAGGTCAACCTCAATATGATGCTCCGCCTGGCGTTTGGACAAAAGACACGACGCACTCCACATGTGCAGTGCGGGGAAACATGTCCACCGCCTGCAACTGAACCGCCTGATATCCGTTTTGGCAGAGTATAGCCGTGTCCCGGGCGGCAGTGGCGCTGTTACAGGAAATCATGACAATCCTGTCCGGCGCCATCTGCCCAATGGTTTCTAGCAATGAACGGTCGCAGCCTTTACGGGGCGGGTCCAGAATGACAACGTCGGGACGCAGCCCTTCTGCTGCCAGGGACCGGGCGGCTCCGGCGGCGTCATCACAGAAAAAGCGAGCGTTTTCGATTTTGCCCCTTCGTGCGTTTTCTTTGGCGTTTTCTACCGCTTCTTTTACAATTTCTACGCCGATCACCTCCCGGGCCAGATGCGCCATGGAAAGGCCGATGGTTCCAGCGCCGCAGTATAGATCCAGCAGCAGCTCTTTGCCGGTAAGTCCGGCAAAATCCGCAGCGATGCGATACAGTTTTTCGGCGCCGCTACGGTTGACCTGATAAAAGGATAGGGGGGACAGTGCGACCTTTACGCCGCATAAAATGTCCAGAATAACCGGACTGCCATACAATACCCGGCAGTTAGGCCCTAAAATCACGTTGGTTTTGGCGGTATTGCAGTTCAGCTGGATGGAGGCAATCTGCGGAAAAGCTTTGGTCAGTATCTGAATAAGCGAATCGGCATGGGGCAGGTCCTTACCGTTTATGACCAGGCAGACCATGATCTGTCCGGTCTGCTCTCCCCAGCGCAAAAACAGATGGCGAACCAATCCCTGATGGGACAGTTCGTCGTAAATGGAAATGTGGTAGGTTTCCAGAAAATTTTGTACCAGCTCCAGAATTTCCCCAAAGAAGCGGGGCTGTAGGTCGCAGAAATGGTTTTCCACAACGCGGTGACTGCGGGGAGCAAAAAAGCCGATCTGCACCTGTCCTTCCGGGCTGCGCCGGATGGGATATTGAGCTTTGTTCCGATAGCCGCACAGAGAAGGGGAGGGCAGGATGGGAAGAATGGTGGGGTCAAGTCCCCCAATTCGGCGGAAATGCTCGGTCACCCAGTTTTGCTTGATCCGGCATTCGGCCTCGTAGGAAATATGACGCAAAGAGCATCCGCCGCATTTGCGGGATACGCCGCACCCATCTTCGATTCGATCGGAGGAGGGACGCACAATCTGCTCGATTTTGCCGTAGGCGTAGCTTTTGAGTACCTTGACAATGCGTACCTCCAACTGGTCGCCGACAGCGGCTCCCGGTACAAAAACCGCCATACCCTCGTATCTGCCTACTCCAGAGGCCTCGTTGGTGATATCGGTAATGGTCAGTGGGACCAAATCATTTTTCTGCATATTTTCCGTCCTTCTCCGATATAGAATAGTGAATAGAGCCAGCGGCTTTTCCAACCGCCGGCAGAAAAAGCTGACAAATACTGCGAAAATTGGTATAATGGGTCATGCTTATACGGTGGACGCTCAAATTCCGTATAAGAGCTACTTTTACAGCTATTATACCATAAACCAGTAGAGTGATCAAAAATGCATTTTATGATTTCACCATAGGAACCGATCAAAATCTGTAACAGATTGTCAAAAAATCGGGTATAAAACTAATAGAGCAAAATATGACCAGCATGGATTGTTTTGCTGTTTTTATGGGCCGACCATAAGCATGCGTCGAACCGCTGTAAAAGCGGAATTGTTCGGACACAGGAGGGAAGACTTTGGATAAAAAGCCCTTTATTGAGATCAGGGGCCTGCGGAAGGTATACAAGCTGGGCAAGGAGCGGGTTGTGGCGCTGGACAATATCAATCTGACGATCGAGCGGGGAGAAATCTGCTGTATCTTGGGAACCTCCGGTTCGGGCAAATCCACGCTTTTGAATATGATGGCGGGCTTGGAACGGCCCACAAAAGGTCAGGTGCTTTATTCCGGCAAGGATGTTTCCCGGTTTGACGAACGGCGCTGGGCGCTGTTCCGCCAAAAAAATATAGGGTTCGTGTTCCAGTCCTATAACCTGATGGCCGGCTTGTCCGGCGTTGAAAATGTGGCGATGCCGCTGATGTTCCGCGGCATGGATAAGGACAGGCGGACCCGTATTGCCAAGGAAGCGCTGCGAGAGGTGGGACTTGGCAACCGTATGAAGCACAAGCCCTCCCAGATGTCCGGCGGACAGCAGCAGCGCGTAGGCATTGCCCGCGCGTTTGTAACAAAGCCCAAAATTGTTTTTGCCGACGAACCCACCGGCAATCTGGATACCAAGACCACCACCGAGGTTATGGAGCTGATGGTGAATAAGTCCCGGGAGAATAACCAGACCTTTATTTTGGTCACCCACGACAACGGCATTGCCCGTTACGCGGACCGGATTGTGACCATTGTGGATGGGAAAATCGTTGGAGATGAAAAAAACGAATCAATTGCCCGCACCCGGGAGCAGATCGCCGCGGACAAGGCGGCGGCATCCGGGCAGGCGGCCAAAGAGGAAAAAGCCGAGACTTCCGCGCCGGCTGCGGCGGATGAGGGCGCGGCAAATCAAAGCACAGAAGGAGCAGAGTGATGAAACGGATCATTAGTTTAGGTTTGGCGGCGCTCATTTTACTAGGTACGATCACCGGGGTGCTGATCACCGCGGTGTATGCGGATCCGGGAGATCCATTAGACCCGAATGGTACGTCGAAACCAGAGGAGGATAAGGGTGTTTTGACCAAAGACGGCATCCTGATCGAAAAATATTACCGTGTTTATAATGAGACAAATAAAACGACAAGTTTAGTTTTGGTATTAGTTGATACTAACATCAAAGGCAGTGGCAGTGCATCAGAGTTTCAAGAGTTTTATCTTTCTCTTTTGACCAGTAATTTTTATCCCCTTTCTAACAGTGGCAACAAATACGAAGAGAGTATTGCCACAAAGGCAACCGTTCTTAGTGGACAGGGAGAGAGTACAAAGGATAAAAATCTTCGTTTCCAAGTAGAAATCCCTAATGTTGAGTGGGATCAGTTGGGGAATGAAGTCCATTTTCGGATGTATTATACGTATAATAATGACGAATACCCCTACGAAGTACGGGCAAATCTCAGTCGGTTTGTCCCTCCTGATAAAACAGACAATTCTGACCCTGTCGAGCCGGATCCGGTGATCCCAGACCCGGCGACCCCCTATATTCTGGTGCAGAACTACAGCTACGGAGAAGGGGACGTGTCCGCCGGTTCGGACTTTGCTTTAACCGTTAATTTCTACAACACCAGCGCCAATATCACTTTGGAAAATATCATTATGAAGGTGGAGCCGACCACCGGCCTTTCCATCACCGGCGCGTCCAACACCTACTATATCCCTTCGCTGGCAAACAAGGGGGCCATGACCAAGTCCATTCCCCTGAAATGCCTGACCAGCGCTACGCCGGGGAATGAATCGGTACATATCACCTTTTCTTACGAATATGTGGCCAACAACACCCGAAACACCAAGGGCTCGGAGGAGACCATCTCCATCCCCATTGCTCAGACAGAGCGATTCGAGGTAAATCTGACCGAGTATCCCACCATGCTTTACCCTGGCGACAATGCCAATGCGGTGATCAGCTATGTCAATAAGGGACGGGCGGATATCTATAACCTGACAGCGACCATTGCCGGAAATATCGATGACCCCAATCAGATCCAGAACCTGGGAAATATTAAGGCGGGGGACTCCGGCACCGCAAAATTCTCCATCGCTTCTATGGAGTCCGGCGGTATGGTGTCGGCTGTCATTACCATCAGCTATGAGAATGAAAAGGGCGATGTATCAACAATTACCAAGGAATTCACCTGCGAGGTGTACGATAACAGTAATGATTTTGTTGATCCGGGGTATGACCCCAGTCTTGACCCGGGTCTGATGCCGCCGGAGGAAGAGCCCGGTATGCGCTGGTGGCAGTGGAGTCTGTTTGGCGTTGGCAGCCTGTCCGTAGGCGGGGTATCCGGCCTGTGGATGTTCTTAAAAACCAAAATGAAGAGGGAAGAGGCGGACGATGAAGATATTTGATCAGATCGCAATGTGCCTGCAAAACCTCTCTCGGCGAAAGGTGCGCACCGCCCTGACTACAATGGGCGTTGTCATTGGAACCTGTGCCATCGTTGTGATGATCTCGCTGGGTGTGGGCCTGCAAAAAAGCCAGGAGGCAATGCTTGCCCAGATGGGAGATCTGACCAAAATTGAGATCTACAACTACAATGGCGGAAACACAGGGGACAACAGCATTCCCAATCTGGACGACAGCATTATCGAACAGATTGCCGCTTATGACCATGTGGAGGTCATTACCCCGATTGTTCAGGCGGACTGGGGCAAAATAAAAATTCGCTGCGGGGATTATGAGTATAACGACAGCATTTACGGCGTCTACCCCGAGGCGCTGGAAAAGCTGGGCTATGAGCTTGCCGAGGGAAAGTTTCCCACCGGCAAGGAGAAGGAAATTGCCGTCCTGTTTGGGGAAAACGCCCCCTATAGCTTTAACGATACCAAAAATCCCGACGTGTGGTTCAGCCCTTATGACAACGATGAACCGCCGGTGGATATTTTTGGGGATCCCTTCACCATCTCGGTGGGGAAGGAGAATGAAGAGGATAACGGCAAGGATCCGGAAAAATACGACATGGTGGTTACCGGACGGCTGATCGGCGATTGGAATAAAGGTTATGAGACCGTTTACGGTGTGTTTGTGCCCATCGACAAGTTATACGAACTGTATAAAGAGTACGATTCGTTCAACGGCATATCCTCCAGCTCCAGCGCGGCATTTAATCCGCGAAAGATCAATTACAACCACGTCTATGTCAAAGTAAGCGACATGAAATATGTCGATGAAGTGGAAACCAAAATAAAGGACTTGGGCTATGACACCTATAGCATGGAATCTATGCGTAAGCCAATGCAGGAGCAGGCCAGAAACACCATGCTGCTTTTGGGTGGACTGGGCGGTATTTCTCTGCTGGTTGCAGCCATGGGTATCACCAATACCATGGTCATGTCCATTTATGAGCGGACCCGGGAAATCGGTATCATGAAGGTGTTAGGCTGTGTTATCGGCGATATTCGCACCGTCTTTTTGATGGAGGCAGGCTTGATCGGCTTTGGCGGCGGCATTGTCGGCGTTGTTTTAAGCTTTATTATTTCCGCTGTACTGAATATGCTGGGCGGCGGTGGCCTTGGCGGCATGATGGGCGGCGGCTACTACTACGATGATGGCTCCGGCATGGCGGCGCAGCTTTCGGTGATCCCGCCCTGGCTGGTAGCCCTGGCATTGGTTTTCTCCACGATGATTGGTCTGATATCCGGTTTTTCGCCGGCGAATCGGGCTGTTAAGATTAGTGCTTTGGAAGCCATCAAGCACGAATAATGCAAAAAACGGGCGTCCTGAGGGTGTCCGTTTTTGTCGTTTTAGCATAAAGCAGGAAAGAATAGAGAGACGCAACCAAAACTTTCTGCTATTTTTCTGTGAAATGTATCTAATTTACAATATGCCGCTTGCGCCTAACAGAATAATTATGTATAATGTATATATTATAGATGGGAAAATGTCCCGTTTGTCTATTTTGACCTTGGGGTATCCTGTCTTGCCGCCTGAGAAGCGGTATTGTCCATTTTGAAAGGAGCGTCAATATTATGGCACAGTATACTGCGGAAAGCATTCGCAACATCGCATTGGCCGGACACGGCAGCGCAGGTAAAACCTCGCTGGCAGAGGCATTGCTATTTAAAGCTGGTGCGACTGACCGGCTGGGAAAGGTACTGGATGCAAACACCGTGTGCGATTTTGATCCGGAGGAAACCAAACGGCAGGTTTCTGTTTCTCTTGCGGTCGCTCCCTTAAATTGGAAAGACACAAAGATTAACCTGATTGATACCCCGGGCTTGTTTGATTTTGCTGCGGGAATGTATGAAGGCGTACGCGCTGCGAATAATGTGCTGATCACCTTGTCCGGAAAATCCGGTGTTTCGGTGGGAACCGAAAAGGCCTATCGCATGGCAAAAAACGCAAAAAAGCCCACGATGTTCTGTGTGACAAAGCTAGACCGCGACAATGCGGACTTTTATAAGGTGCTGGAACAGCTGAAAACGGTATTCGGTCCTAGCGTTTGCCCAGTGGTAGTACCGGTTTATGAAAGTCGGGATGTTGTGGGTTACATCAATCTAATTGAAATGAAGGCCTATGCATATGACGGCAAGGGCGAGGCGAAAGAGGTGCCGATGCCCGGCACCGGCCACCGGGTCGAGGGTCTGATCAGTGCGATTTCTGAAGCGGTTGCCGAAACGGACGAGGAATTGTTTGAAAAGTATTTTTCTGGCGAGCAGTTTACGCCGGAGGAAATTTTGGGTGGCATTAAAAAGGGCGTTCGGGATGGTTCGATCACGCCGGTGGTATGTTGCTCGGCCTTTACTTTAGCCGGCGTCGACATGGTGCTGGATATGATCTGCGAGCTGATGCCCTCCCCTGCCGAGGCGTCGGACGAGGTATGTACCGACTCAGCGGGAAATCCGGCGAAAATCACCTGCGCGGATGGTGAACCCTTGGCGGCGTTTGTGTTCAAGACCGTTGCCGACCCGTTTGTGGGAAAAATGTCTTATGTAAAGGTTTTGTCCGGCAAGCTGACCTCTGATCAGGCGCCGGTTAACACCACCACCGGACAGCCGGAACGGATGGGCAAAATTGTGTTTGTCAAGGGAAAGAAGCAGGAGGATACCTCTGCGATCTGCGCGGGCGATATCGGCGCGGTAACCAAACTGGCTCAGACCAACACAGGCGATTTGTTGTGCGACCCGTCCCGCCCGTTAAAATGTAGCCCCATGGAGTTCCCGGCTCCCTGCCTTTCTATCGCGTTTAAGCCTAAGTCGAAGGGAGACGAAGGGAAAATTGCCCAGGCTCTGCAACGGTTGATGGAAGAGGACCGCACCATCTCCTATGAAAACAACGTCGAGACCAAGCAACAGGTGGTCACCGGCTTGGGTGAGCAGCATTTAGATGTGCTGGTTTCGAAAATGAAAGCAAAGTTTGGCGTGGATATTCTGATGGAAAATCCGCGTGTACCCTATCGTGAAACCATCCGTAAAAAGGTAAAGGTTCAAGGTAAACATAAAAAGCAGTCCGGCGGACACGGCCAGTACGGCGACGTTTGGATTGAATTTGAGCCGTGTGACAGCGAGGATATGGTCTTCGCTGAGAATGTGTTTGGTGGCTCAGTACCTAGAAACTTCTTCCCAGCGGTTGAAAAAGGCTTGCGGGATTGTATCAAAAAAGGTGTTTTGGCCGGCTATCCGGTGGTTGGACTGAAAGCGACCTTGACCGATGGGTCCTACCATCCGGTGGATTCGTCGGAAATGTCCTTTAAAATGGCAGCTTCTATCGCTTATAAAGAGGGATTGCCCAAAGCGAGCCCCTGTATTTTAGAGCCGATAGGTTCTTTAAAAGCCTATGTGCCGGATACAAATACGGGTGATTTGATGGGCGAATTAAATAAACGCCGGGGACGGGTGCTGGGTATGAACCCGACGGAGGAAGGGCTTCAGGAAATCGTTGCGGAGGTTCCTATGAGCGAGATGCACGATTTTGCGACTCTGATTCGTTCTATGACACAAGGACGGGGATATTTTACCTTGACCTTTGAGAGATATGAGCAGCTGCCCGCCAATCTGGAAGCGCAGGTGATTGAAGAAGCAAAAGCGCTTGCAGATGAATAAATCTGTTTTCTTTGGAGAAGTTTTCTGCTCCAGAAAAGTTAATAAAGGAGATGTCGAATATGCTTTTTGGCAAAAAACCAAAACCACAGAGTATGCCGGAAGAACCGGTGGTTCCTGTTCAGGATCAATCTCCTGAGGAAAAGCAGCCGCCTTCACAGGAGGACTCTGCGGTTTTAGAAAGGCCGGTAGAAGCAGAAAAATTGGAGTCGGAATCGGCTCATTCACAAGAAGATGTAGGAGAAGGTAGTATGAACGAATCTGATCTGACGGCGTCTGTATCCAGAAACACAGTTTTTAAAGGCGATATCACAACGCAGGATAATTTGGACATTTATGGAACGGTAGAGGGATCTATTGTCAGCTCGGCAGTTGTCCGCGTTTATGGCACAGTGCAGGGCGATATTGCTTGTGGCGTGCTGGTAGCTAATGGTTCCGAGATTACCGGCGGCGTACTGGCGGAAAAATCCGTGGTAATTGGCAATGGCGCTAAGGTAAAAGGCGACGTCCATGCGGTTTCAGTCAGCATCAGTGGCTGGGTAGACGGTGACATTACCGCTACAGAAAGCGCTGTGATCGGCGGCGAAAGCCGTGTATCTGGCGACATTACCACAGCCGAGCTGGAAATGAGCAAGGGCGCGATTGTAAATGGCGGACTGAAGATGGAAAAGCCGAAAAAGGAAATTGTGGAAGAACCGAAGCCGGAGCCGGAAACTACTGTAGATGAGGAGCCAAAAGACCATCAGGATGAGGAAGATTCCAGCGTGTTTCCGCTTCCGATAATCGAACCGGTTTCCGATGAGGATACAAAAACCCCACTACTCTAATGAAAAAATTAAGCCAGCTTTCAAAAGTTTGCATATACCACCGGTTTTAAGCGAAACGGTATATTGCTGAGAGTATTCTTTGGCGGATCACCTTCCATGTAGAAAATGTTTTCTGCGTGGAAGGTGTTTTTTTATTTCAGGAGCTCTTTCGGTGTATGAAGTGGGACAAAAAATCATATATATTCTCAAAAAGGAGGGTGCGGTATGGTTATGCTGTCTTTTCGCTTCAGTAAAAAAAAGACGCTTTTTTTTGTGGGCGTTTTTGTGTTTGCTGTCACAGCCGTATTATTTGGAGGAAAGCTGATTGGCTCTGTACGGCAAACAGCGTCCCAAGCTAAGGTGAAAACAGAGAAAATTGCAGGGGAAACAGAGGAACAAAGACAAAGCTTTATTCGGTCTTTTGGGTGGGAGATCACCGAAGAGCCAACTACAATTATGGAGATTAAAATACCAGAAGAGTTTGATGATATATACGAAGAGTATAATAATTTGCAAAAAACCCAGCAGATGGACCTGTCATCCTACAAAGGAAAACGCTGCAAAAAGTATCAATATACCATTCTGAATTATCCGGACCGGCCGGATCATGTGATCTGTACACTGCTGACCTGTAACGGAAGAATTGTGGGCGGCGACATCAGCGCGACAGGAGAAGGCGGCTTTACCCACGGATTTGCGCCGCCTGTTTCGTAAGAGCGACTGGATGTGGAAGAAAGAATGTGGTATAATAACCGCAAAGCAGCTATAAAATGGCGATTTTTGTTCTTTTAAAACGGTTAAAAGATGCAATATAAATGCGACTTAAAAAAGCCGAATGCAAAAAAGGGACGCCAATAAAAGTAAGGGAAGTGCTTTGCGGTTTGGAGCGGGTTGACAAAATCCTAGCGTCGAGAACAAAATTTTCCCGAAAAGATGCGAAAAAGCTGATCGGGCAGGGAAGGGTGCGTCTGAATGAGAAGCTGGTGTCATCTCCGGATGAAAAGATCGATCTGGAGACCGATGTTTTAAAGCTGGATGGAAAGGCGCTTTTGCTGCAAAAACAGCTGTATCTGATGATGAATAAGCCTGCCGGTGTTTTAAGCGCCGCCCGGGATCCCAAGCAGCCCACTGTGTTAGATCTGCTTCCGGAGCAGTACCGCCGGTCTGGGCTGTTTCCAGCCGGCCGGCTGGATAAGGATACCGAAGGCTTTGTACTGATTACCGACGATGGCGAATTCGCCCACCGCATTCTGTCGCCCAAAAGGCATGTGCCAAAAACCTATTATGCCCGAATCAACGGACCGATGACGGAACAGATGATAAAAGCGTTTGCTGATGGCGTTGTGTTAGAGGATGGAAGCTTGTGCAAACCGGCACAGCTTTCGCTGTTAGAGGATGCAGCAGAGCCGCTTTGCCAGGTGATCCTGACCCAGGGGATGTACCATCAGGTGAAAAGAATGTTCGTAGCTTGTGATCGCCGGGTGGTCTGGCTAAAAAGGACCGCCATTGGCACTTTGCCGCTGGATCCTGCGCTAAAGCCTGGGGAGGTCCGGAAAATTTCAGACAAAGAAATTAGGATGCTTTTGGATAAAATATAGACTGTTTTTCAACAGCTTTGGGAACATTTTCTGTAAATTAGGCATTTTAAACAAAGAGAAAAGAGGAAGTTTGGGTGTATAGGTACTTGCCATAAAGCTTGCTTTTTTGTTATCATAAGAGAAAGAAAATCGTCTAATTATTAAACTATTGTATAGTTTCATATTTAGCATTTAGGAGGTCAATGTATCATGGCAGGGTTATCTTTACGCAATATCTACAAAAAATATCCGGGTGGCGTTACAGCTGTAACAGACTTTACCCTGGAAATTGAAGACAAAGAATTTATCATTTTGGTCGGCCCTTCCGGTTGTGGTAAGTCCACCACACTGAGAATGATTGCCGGTTTGGAAGAGATTTCTGAAGGTGAACTGTTCATCGGCGATAGGTTGGTAAACGATGTTCCTCCGAAAGATAGAGACATTGCAATGGTGTTCCAGAACTACGCGTTGTATCCGCATATGACCGTATTTGACAACATGGCTTTCGGTCTGAAACTGCGCAAAACCCCGAAAGAAGAGATCAAGCGCCGTGTAGAAGAGGCGGCTCGTATTCTGGATATCTCCCACCTGCTTGACAGAAAGCCGAAGGCTCTGTCCGGCGGTCAGAGACAGCGTGTTGCGCTGGGCCGTGCAATCGTCCGTGAACCGAAGGTATTCCTGCTTGACGAGCCTCTGTCCAACCTGGACGCAAAGCTCCGTGCACAGATGAGAACCGAGCTGAACAAGCTGCATAAGAGACTGGGTACTACCTTTATTTACGTAACCCATGACCAGGTCGAGGCTATGACCATGGGCGACCGGATTGTTGTTATGAAGGATGGCTTTATTCAGCAGGTTGACACTCCTCAGAATCTGTATGACAGCCCTGTAAACGTATTCGTTGCCGGATTCATTGGCTCTCCGCAAATGAACTTTATCAATGCGAAGCTGGTTTCGAAGGATGGCAAACTGGTTGTTGAGTATGGCGATGCGAATAAGCCTTTCACCGTTGAACTGCCGGATTCTAAAGCGAAGCTGCCTGGTGTTGCTGATTATGCTGGGAAAGAGATTACCTTGGGCGTAAGACCAGAAGATCTGCATACCGAGGAGATCTTCCTAAATGCTGCTACCACTGGCGTTTTCGATTGCAAAGTTGATGTTACAGAGATGATGGGTGCTGAGACGCATCTGTACCTTGATTGTGCTGGTAACTCTCTGACTGCAAGAATTTCTAACCGTGTTACCGCGAAAGCTGGCGAGAAGATCAAAATGGCAATGGATGTAAACAAAATCCATCTGTTCGATCAGGAAACAGAAAACGCTCTGTTTTAATTGACGCAATAAAAGGCCGATTCCTCTAAGGAATCGGCCTTTTTGTTTAAACGAAAATACATCACAAAGTGCGCCGATGTAAGAAGGAGAACCGAATACGACTTTAGATCGGCAGGGAATAAATAAAAGGATTTTAAAAACTTATTCACATATTTTCTCCTATTTTGTTGTAATATGGAAATATTGGCACCTTTTGGCCCCCTATTCTGTCAGTTCTTGTAGAGAATCCCATGACTTTTCTTAGTAATAAGGTTGCAATAAACATTTTTTTTTTGTAAAATAAATGTGGTTGGCTGAATGACAATATATAAATGAGGTTTTGACAGGCCGGAGGGTTCAGTCTTCTGGACGGTTTATTTTTTGCCACAAAACAAGCGGCAGAAGGGAGCATCATCATGTCAAACAGACTGTTTCAAGGCGTAGTACATCAGATGCGGGATACAATTGATCGAGTTGTGGGCGTTATTGACGACACGGCCACGGTTATTTCCTGTAGTGACCTGACCAAAATTGGCGGGCACAATGACTATATCTCCCTAGATGCGGTTGACGGAAACGAAATTTTTGTAAAGGATGGGTATACCTATAAGCCCTTTGGGACCAGAATTAAGCCGGATTATGCGGTTTTTGTGGAAGGTACCGATGAGCTTGCCGCGAAATTCTGTGGCGTTTTGGCTATTTCTTTGTTGACCATTAAACAGTATTATGATGAAAAGTATGACCGGAATAATTTTATCAAGAACGTCATTTTGGATAATATTTTGCCCGGCGATATTTTTATGAAAGCAAAGGAACTGCACTTTAATACAGATGTCAGCCGTGCGGTGTTGTTGATTCGGGTAATCGCATCTAACGATATTTCTGCGTTTGATGTTGTACAGAACCTGTTCCCAGATAAACAAAAGGATTTTGTTTTCAACATCAGCGAGAATGATATTGTGCTGGTCAAGGAAATCAAGTCTCCCATTGGCTCAAAAGATTTGGAAAAGTTGGCGCGCTCTATTGTGGATACGCTTGGTTCTGAGTTTTATACAAAAGCGGTTGCGGGTATCGGTACAGCGGTAGAGGGTGTGAAGGATCTGGCACGCTCGTTTAAAGAAGCACAGATCGCTTTGGAGGTCGGTAAGGTCTTCGATACAGAAAAGGCGATTGTGTGCTATGATAATTTGGGCATTGCCCGCCTGATCTATCAGCTCCCCACCACGCTTTGTGAAATGTTCCTGCGAGAAGTGTTCAAAAAAGGTTCTATTGAAAGCCTGGACCAAGAGACGCTGTTTACCATCCAGAAATTTTTTGAGAATAATCTGAACGTTTCCGAAACCTCCCGGAAATTGTTTGTTCACCGGAATACATTGGTATACCGGCTGGAAAAGATCAAAAAGCTTACTGGCTTAGATCTGCGGGAGTTTGACCATGCCATTGTCTTTAAGGTGGCGCTGATGGTCAAAAAGTATTTAACAGCTAACCCCATTAAATACTAAAGGGCCTTGGTTTGGTCCTGTGAGGGCGGGTGCAAATTGATTCGTTTTTCTAATGTATCAAAGACATATGATAACGGCACAAAAGCGCTTAAAAATGTGGATCTGGAAATTGATGACGGCGAGTTTGTTTTTATCGTCGGGTCTTCTGGCGCGGGAAAAAGCACGCTGATTAAGCTTTTGCTGCGCGAGGAGGTTCCTTCCTCGGGTGCTATTGAGGTGAACGGCTATTCGGTCAATCGCCTTAAACGCCGCCAAATTCCTGGGTTCCGTCGTTCTTTAGGCGTAGTTTTTCAGGACTTTCGATTGATTCCGACCATGAATGTCTATGATAATGTGGCGTTTGCCTTGCGTGTGACCAATGTTTCCACCAGAGATATCCGGCGGCGTGTGCCTTATATCCTGAGCTTGGTGGGCTTGGCCTCTAAAGCGCGGTGTAAAATGAACGAGCTTTCCGGCGGTGAACAGCAGCGCGTAGCATTGGCAAGGGCTTTGGTCAATAATCCAAAGCTGATTATTGCGGACGAGCCTACCGGAAATATTGATCCGGAGCTTTCTTATGAGATTGTAGATCTTCTGAATGAAATCAATAAGGTGGGCACCACCGTTTTAATGGTGACCCACGAACATGATTTGGTCGCCCAGTTTAATCACCGGGTCATCACCATCGATGGCGGCAGCGTTGTATCAGACGACGCAGATTGGAGGCGGCGATGAAGGGGTCAAGCTTTACTTATTTATTGAAGGAAGGCGCGCGCAATATCTGGGTAAACCGGTTGATGTCGCTGGCTTCGATTGGCATTTTGGTGTCCTGCATGCTGCTAATTGGCAGCGCAATCCTCCTCTCCATCAATCTCAACGGGATGGTCAACTATGTGGAGCTCCAAAATGAGATGGTCGCTTTTTTGGAGGACAGCGCGGGAGATTCGGATGTTAAAGCTGTGAAGGCGGCTCTAGATAAAAATGACAATGTAGATTCCTATTCGTTTGTCTCTCGAGAGGAGGCGTTGGAGCGGTACAGTGAAATCGTTCCGGATAGCCTGCTAGAGAGCTTGGAGGCGGATAAGGATGAGGTGTTTCCGCTGTCTTTTCGTATCACGCTGAAGGATCTTTCCCAGATTGAAGAGACAATCGCCCAGATTGAGTCCATTCCCGAGGTGATGCAGGTTAATGCGCCGACCAATGTGGCGGAAACGGTCACCGGAATTAAGAGGGTGGTTTATATTGGCGGATCTGGTATTGTAATCATCCTTTTGTCGGTTACGCTGATTATCATCGCTAACACCATTAAGGTTACGGTGTTTAATCGCCGCAAGGAAATTAACATCATGAAATTTGTTGGCGCTACCGATTTGTTTATTCGAATGCCGTTTGTGGTAGAAGGGATTTTGCTGGGGGTGATTTCCGCCTGTACTGCCTACCTGATTTTATGGGGCGGTTACACCTATCTGCTTGACTATGTGCAAATCCAGGCTTCGACCGGACTGGCCGCCTTTTTAAAGAATTTGGTACCCTTCTCTCAGGTGGCCAAACAGCTGCTTGCCAGTTTTTTGACGGGCGGCGTGGCAATCGGGGTATTTGGCAGTATGATTTTTGTACGTAAGCATCTAAAAGTTTAAAAAAATATCGCAAAAATGAAAGGACGTGGCAGAGTGCGTTTTAAAAAGGTCCTTTTTAAAACAGCCAGCGCCGCCCTTTGTCTATCGCTGCTTTTGGGCGGACAAAGGGGTGGCTTCAGCGTTTTTGCCGTGGATGCGACAGTAGAGGATAACAGCAATTCGGTTTCTGGGCAGGATGCTTCCAAAGAGGATTATAAGGACGCGTTGGCGGATCTGGGCTCTCAGCTAAAAGAGCTTCAGAATCAGCAGGACGCGATTCAGCAAAACATTAACAAAGCAAAGTCGGACAAGGAAAAAGCGTTGGCACAAAAGCAACAGATTGATCGTCAGATCTCGCTGACCCGCCAACAGATTCAGCTTGTAAATGATAAAATTGCTCTTTTGAGTGATAGTATTGCTCAAAAAGAGGAGGAAATCGAAGAAAAAACACTGGAAATTGATGAAAGTTATACTCTTTTTAAAAAACGGGTTCGTTCCAACTATCTGCGGGGTGATGAGACAACCCTGGGCCTTCTTTTGGGCGCCGATAGTTTTTATGATTTTTTGACTCGCTCTGAAATTATGGAACGGATTGCTGAACGAGATAAAGAGATCATTGAACAGCTGATAGCGGATAGAGAAGCGATTGAACAGGCCAAGGAACAGATCGAGCAAACGCGGTCTGAGGTTGAGGGGGCCAAAGCGCAGTTGGATGAGCTGACGAAGATCTTGAACCAACAATTGGGGCAGACACAGCAGCAAATTCAGGATATTTCGGAGCTGGAGGCGCAATTTAATAAGGATAAAGCGGCAACTCAAGCGGAGATGGCCGCCATCCAGGCGGATATTGATGCGATCTATGCCAAGCTCGATTCTATGGAAGATTTCGTCGGCGGAAAGTTTGGATGGCCTTCACCCAGTTATTCTAACATCACCTCCTATTACGGATGGCGTTTTAATGGGAGCGATTTTCATACAGGGATTGATATTTCCGGGTCCAATATCTATGGTACGCCTGTTGTGGCATCCAACGCTGGAAAAGTAGTATTTGTCAATACAAACTACACACCAGGAAAGGGATATGGCAAGTACCTGATTGTGGATCATGGCGGTGGATATACAACTTTGTATGCGCATAACAGTGAAATTTTGGTCAGCGTGGGTGATTATGTTACCCGTGGGCAAGCAATCGCCAAGGTGGGCTCAACCGGTTGGTCTACTGGTCCGCATATTCATTTTGAAATTCGAATTAACGGAAAGCACACCAATCCGCTGGAATATCTGCAGTAGCTGTGTGATGTGACATTTTTGCAAAGATTGGAGAAAACAGATGAATAAAAAAATATCCTTAGGGGCAACGATTACGTTGATGATCATGGCAGCGGCTGTTACTTTTTCTATCACCATGATCTATTATATGGATGTTTTTAACGGGAAGGTTTACAATTTAAAAGAACGGGAAACCATGTATAGCAAGCTTTCGGAATTGGACCGCATTATCCGTGCCAATTACATTAACGACATTGATGAAGATGCTTTAAATGAAGCGTTGGCGGATGGTTATGTATTTGGCTCAGGGGACAAATACGCACGGTATTTTACGCCGGAAGAATACGAAGCGTATATGATCGACCTGGAGGGACGGGTTGTTGGTATTGGCGTTTCGGCGGAAATGGATCCCAGCGGTTATATCCTGATCCGAGAGGTATACGAAGAATCTCCAGCAGCAATTGTGGGATTACAGGCGGGAGATCTGATCGTTAAGGTGGATGAGCTGGATGTCAACGCGGAGACCTATGATCAGGCGGCACAGGCAATCCGCGGCGAGGAAGGCAGTAAGGTCAACATCACCTATCGCCGGGAGTCGGAGGATACAACCATCGAGGTGACCCGCCGAAAGGTGGATATCCCAACTGTTTTTTCCCGTATGATAGCCGGAAATGTTGGATACGTGCAGGTTACAGAATTTAATGACAGCACCGCAACGCAATTCTCCAATCAGGTGGACACTTTAATTGGACAGGGCGCCCAAGCCCTGATCTTTGATATGCGCAATAATGGCGGCGGAACGCTCACATCGGTAACGAGGATGCTGGATAAGCTGTTGCCCGAGGGAGATATTGTTTCCGCTGTTTATAAGGATGGTACAGTAGATGTGCTGGCAAAAAGCGATGAGGGCGAAATCAATCTGCCTATGGTGGTGTTGACCAACAATCGAACGGCCAGCGCGGCGGAATTGTTTACCCAGGCACTGCGGGATTATAACAAGGCTAAGTCTGTGGGAACAACCACTTATGGCAAGGGAACCATGCAGACGGTCAAAAAACTGAATGATGGTTCAGCAGTGAATGTTACGGTCGCACGTTATCTGCCGCCCAGTGGAATCAGCTATGATGGCGAGGGAATTAAGCCGGATTACGAAGTAGAGCTAACCGCAGATATGGAAGATAATTTAGCGAATTTAGATGAAACCACCGACCCGCAGCTGCGAAAGGCGTTGGAGGTTGTAACGAGCTCTTTGCGGGGCGAGGGCATTGAGCCATCTGGCAGTAATGTAACTTCTTTGCCGTTGGATGAGGAAAGCGTCGCCAGCTCGGAGGATTCCCAGGAGTCGTCTCAGGCAGAATCTGAGTGGGAAAACGAAGAGAGCGAAGATGAGGAGGACGAGGACGAGGAAAACTCCGCAGCATAATAGAGAAAA